>CAITNO010000055.1 GCA_903893795.1 Candidatus Hydrogenedentota bacterium
ACCAACGTGCTCGTTGCGCGCTATGCCGGACGGCAGGACCGCGACACGCTCAGCGAAGTGTTTTACTCCTCCTTCCTCTGCGCCGTCGCGTTCCTCGTGTGTGTTGTGGCCCCACTTGGCTGGTGGCTTGCGCCGCACCTGCTGTCCTTCGTCGGGGCAAAGGATGATGTGCGCATCCACGCCCTGCCCTACCTGCGCATCCTCTTCGTCATGGGCGCGCCGCTCTTCCTGATGTTCATGGTCACCGGCGCGTTCAACGCCTCCGGCGACCCGCGCACGCCCCTCAAACTCGGCATATTCACCACGCTGCTCAACATCTCCATCAGCATGGTGCTCATCCCCGGCCGCGGCCCCTTTCCCGCGCTCGGCACCACCGGCGCGGCGCTCGGCTCCGTCATCGCGCCCTTCGTCAGCGTGGCCATCGCCCTGTCGCTCGTCATCCGCCGCAAAATGATCATCCAGCCGCCCCGCCGCTGGCTGCTGCTGCCCAACCTCAGCATAGTCGCCACCGTCGTGCGCATCGGCCTGCCCACCGGCATCCAGGGCGTGCTGCTCAACATCGGCGGCGTGTGCCTGCTGCGCTTCATCGGCCTGCTCGAATTCAGCTCCGCCGCCCAGGCCGCCTACAGCATCTGCTACGCCCAGCTCTTTTCCCTCGTGACCTGGATCTCCTTCGGTCTCCGCGCCGCCTCCAGCACGCTCATGGGCCAAAACATCGGCGCAGGCGACCCGAAGCGCGGAAAGCACGCCGTTTGGCTCGCGGCGTATATAGGCTCCGCATGGGCCGTCGCCGTGGGCCTCCTCTTCTGGGCGGCCTCCGACCCCTTCCTGCGCGCCTTCAACCTCGTCGATGAACCGGCCCACGGTTACGCCACCTCGCTGCTGCACTACCTCAGCTTCTCCGGCGTGGCCCTGGCGGGCGCCCTCGCGCTCACCGGCGGCATGCAGGGTGCGGGCGAAACAAAAACACCCATGTACATCGCCTTCGTCACGCAAATCGTGGTTCTGCTAAGCATATGCGAGGGCTTCCTTCTGGCCGGGTCGCTCACCCCCGAACGCATCTGGCTGGCCATCCTCGTCAGCCACGCCTCCCGCCTCCTTCTCACCTGGGCCTTCTTCCGCAGCGACGCCTGGATTCACAAAGTCATCGAACTCGTCCCGTCCACGCCCCTGGAGGACGAATCCCAACGACTTTGACAGCAGGCAAGAAGTGCAAAGGTTAAAGGACGAAGCACAAAGTGTCTTCCCCTTTTGCCCTTTTTACTTTGTCCTTCGCCCTTCAAGCTTCAGCCTTTGTCTATGCTACAATGCCTTCAGGAGGATCGTCCCATGTCTTCGACCAGTCCCGTGGCCTACGGCCAGCCCGGCGAGGAGACGCTGCGGCACCCGCTCGACGTGTTCTTTGCGCCCCATTCCGTGGCGGTCATCGGCGCATCCGAACGACCGGAGAGCGTGGGGCGCACCATCTTCTGGAACCTCATCAACAATCCCTTCGGCGGCATGGTGCATGCCGTCAATCCGCAGCGCCGCCATGTGCTGGGCATTCCCGCCCACGCCAGCGTTCGCGACATCCCCGACCCGCCCGAACTGGCCATCATCATCACGCCCGCGCACACCGTGACCGACGTGCTTGACGACTGCATCGCCGCCGGTGTCAAGGCGGCCATCATTTCCTCCGCCGTGTTCAACCGCGGCGACCTGCCCACCCGCGCGCTGGAGGACGACATCCGCAGGCGCGTGGTCGAGGGCGGCATCCGCATCATCGGCCCCAACAGTCTCGGCGTCATGAACCCCGTTCTCGGGCTCAACGCCGCCTTTGCCGACCAGATAGCCCTGCAGGGCACCGTCGGATTCATCAGCCAGAGCGGCGCCATCTGCCGCTCCGTGCTCGACTGGAGCCGCGAAACCAAAACCGGCTTCAGCAAGTTCGTCTCCTTCGGCGGCATGGTCGACGTCCAGTGGAGCGACCTCATCTACTACCTTGGCAACGACCCCGGCACCCGCAGCATCGTAATCTATATGGAGGCCGTCGGCGACGCCCGCTCCTTCCTGTCCGCCGCCCGCGAAGTGGCCCTGTCCAAGCCCATCATCGTGCTCAAGGCCGGCCAGACCGAGGAGGGCGCCCGCGCCGCCCGCGCCACCGGCTATTCCGCCACCGACACCGGCGACGACGCCGTCCTTTCCGCCGCGCTGCGCCGTTGCGGCGTGCTGCGCGTGGACGACGTGGAAACGCTCTTCTCCATGGCCGACGTGCTCGGCAAACAGCCCCGGCCCAAGGGCCCGCGCCTCACCATCGTCAGCAATGCCGCCGCCCCCGGCATCCTCGCCACCGACGCCCTCATCGCCGCAGGCGGTGAACTGGCACCCGTCTCCCCCGAGTCAATGGTGGAACTCAACAAGGCGCTGCCCTTTTACTGGAACCACGGCAACCCCGTCGACATCGTCGCCGACGCCGACCCGGCGCGCTATGCCGCCGCCGTGGACATTGCCATACGCGACCCCGAGAGCGACGGGCTGCTCGTCATCCTTACGCCCCAGGCAAGCGCCGACGCCGCCCGCACCGCCACCGCCGTCGCCGACGCCGCCGCGGGCAAGGGCAAGCCGCTCCTGGCCTCCTGGATGGGCGGCGCAACCGTCGCTCCGGGAGCGCACGTGCTCACCGAAAGGCTCGTGCCCAACTTCACCTATCCCGACGCGGCCGCCCGCATCTTCGCAGCCATGTGGCATTACAGCGAAACCCTGCACGGCCTCTACGAAACACCCCGCCCCGGCACCGACAAGAGCTCCGAACTGCGGGCCTGGGCAAAGGCGGCGGAAATCATCCACGCCGCGCGCGGCGCCGGCCGCACCCTGCTCGATGAAAGCGAAAGCCGTTCCATACTCCAGGCCTATGGCATTTCCGTGTCCGACCGGCCCGCCGAGCGCGACGAACTGGCGCTGGCCTTCGCGGGCAGCGTGGACCCCCAGTTCGGCCCCTACCTCACCTTCGGATCCGGCGGCCCGCTCGGCGCCATCCTCCGCGACCGGGCCATCGCGCTGCCCCCGATCAACTCCACCCTGGCCCGGCGCACCATGGAACGCACCCGCATCTACAGCGCCCTGAGGGCCGGATTTGGCAACGTCTGCGCGCAGCTTGACGAGTTGGAGCGCGTCTTCGTCCGCTTCGGCGACCTCCTGCTGGATCAGCCCTGGATTCGCTCCATCGAGGTCAATCCGGTGGTCATCGGCGCCGAGGGTGTCGTCGCGCTCGACGCCTGGATCACCCTGCACGACCCCGGCACTTCCGAATCGGAGCTGCCCCGTCCGGCCATCCGCCCCTACCCCTCCGAATACGTCACGTCCGCGCCGCTCAAAGACAGGTCCAGGGTAACCCTCCGTCCCATCCGCCCCGAAGACGAGTCCGCCATGGTCGCCTTCCACCACACCCTTTCAAGCGACACCGTCTACTTCCGGTACCTGCGCCTGCTGTCGCTCGACCAGCGCATCCGCCATGAACGCCTGACCCAGCTCTGCTTCGTGGACTACGACTGCCACATCGGCCTCGTCGCCGTGGAGTATGATCAGGAACTTCAGCAGGAACGCATCCTCGCCATCGCGCGCCTCGTCAAAATTCACGGCACCCACAACTGCGACTTTGCCCTGGTGGTCAGCGATGCCTTTCAGGGGCGCGGCCTGGGCGAGGTCCTGCTGAGACATCTGATTGCCGTGGCCCGCGCGGAGCGCCTTGAGCGCGTCATCGGCGTCATCCACCCCGAAAACATGCCCATGCTCCGCCTCTGCAAGAAAGTCGGATTCACCCTGACCAAGCCCCTCGGCGAGGAAGTCCGCGCTGAATTGCGCATGCAGTAGGGTCTTGGGTCTAGGGTTTTGCGTCTAGTGAGAGCCGGACGCTTCCGGGAGTTTTAGGCTGCATGATAGAGCTCCCGACCTTCCGCCAGCACAGTGTGGATGATTACCGAGGGATTAAGCGCATGAACAGCCACATCGTCTTCCAACACCACCACAATGTCTTTGGCGGACCCCAAGCCCCGCAGAACGCGGTGAATGCGGCCCGTAACGGAAATGCAGCCTGTCCCATCAGGCATGACGACCAGAAAATCAAGATCGCTGTCCGGCCCCATGTCACCCCTTGCGGCGGAGCCAAACAGAATCACCCGCCTCGGCTATCGCCAGTTCTGTTGATGCGGTGTTCATTTGTCTATTCCTGTCTCCACCTCAATCTAACCATATTCCCGGGCAAACGCGCAAACCATCTCCGCCGGTTCGCATTTTCCTCCTTCCGTCAGCATAATCATTTTCGTCACAGAAACTCCAAGAAAGGCATGTCATGCGTTCACTTTGCCTCTGCTCACTCATGCTTGGCCTCATCGCCTCCATCGCCGTCGCCGCAACGCCGAACTCCGGGGAATTGGCACAATCCAAGACGTGGGCGGCGGCGCACCTCGCAACCCTGACCGCGCCCCCGTTCTCTTTCGTCTACGGCGGAAAATCCTCCGGCGCGCTGCTGAAGGCCTGGAACAGCATCACCATATCCCAGGAGACCGCCGAGAACTGCACATACAACACCCTCACTTGGAACGATCCCGAAACCGGCCTCGCCGTGCGCTGTGTCGCCGCCGAATACACCGACTTCCCCGCCGTGGAATGGACACTTTGGTTCAAGAACACCGGCAGGGCCGACACGCCCATTCTGGAGGATGTGCAGGCACTCGACACGCTGATTGACGCTCCTGCCAACAAGGGCTCCTTCCGCCTGCTGCACGCCCGGGGCAGCCACGAGGAGGCCCGCGATTTCACCCCGGAGGAAAGCGCCCTCGACCAGTCGATGCTCTTCGCACCCGACGGCGGCCGCTCCTCCGACGGCGTCATGCCCTTTTTCAACCTCTCCAAACCCGGCGGGGACGGCATGATCCTCGGCATCGGCTGGACCGGTCAATGGGCGGCCTCCTTCGACCCGACCGCCGACGGCATGCGCCTCCGCGCAGGCATGGAGCGCACCCACCTCACGCTTCATCCCGGCGAGGAAATCCGCACCCCCGCCACGCTGCTCCTCTTCTGGTCCGGTGCCGATTCCCTGCGCGGCAACAACCTGCTGCGCGCGCTGCTGTTGAAACACTACAGCCCCCGCCCCGGCGGCAAAACGGTCGAACCTCCCTTTGCCGTGTCGCCCCATGGGGTGATTCCCTTCGAGGGCAGCACCGAAGCCAACATGGTCGAGGGCATCAAGAACATCGCCGCCCACAAGTTCCCGGTCGACACCTGGTGGATAGACGCAGGATGGAACGGCACGCAGGACATGTGGGCCCGCGCCGTCGGCACCTGGACCGCCAACCCCACCCGCTATCCCAACGGCCTCAAACCCGTCGGCGACGCGGCCCACGCCAACGGCCTGCGCTTCCTCGTCTGGTTCGAGCCCGAGCGCGTCATGCCCGACACCTGGCTCTACAACAACCACCCCGAGTGGCTCCTCAAGCCCGCAAATACGCCCATGCCCTGGCGCTACCAGGAAAACGACAAGTTCCACATGCTCAACCTGGGCAATCCGGAAGCCCTGGCCTGGGTCAAGGCCGAATACTCGCGCATCATCGGCGAGGCCGGCATCGACATCTACCGACAGGACGCCAACCTCTCGCCGCTCTGGTACTGGCAAAACGGCGAGCCCGAAAACCGCCAGGGCATGAACGAAATCCGCCACATCATGGGCCTCTATGATTTCTACGACACCCTCATGCACGACCATCCCAGGCTGCTCATCGACAACTGCGCCAGCGGCGGTCGCCGCATCGACTTTGAAATGATGCGCCGTGCCCTCACCCTCACCCGCAGCGACCATATCTGGGATCCCATCGCCGACCAGCAAATGACGCCAGCCCTCTCCCTATGGATGCCCTATGTCGGCATCGGCGCGGTGGTTCCCGACCCCTACCTCATGCGCGGCGGCATGGGTCCCCACATCAGCCTGCCCTTTGACTGGTACCACGAATCCGACATGTGGCAGAAAGCCGCCGCAATGGTCGAACAGGTCAAGTCCGTACGCCACCTGTTCACCGCCGACTTCTATCCGCTCATGCCGTGCAGCCTCGACAAAGACCGCTGGGCGGCGTGGCAGTACCACGATGACAAGCGCAATGAGGGCCTGCTGCTGGCCTTCCGCCGCGACGACTGCACGGAGGATCATCTCCACGTTTCGCCGCGCGGTCTCGACCCGGAAAAAACCTACACCCTCACCGACTGGGACAGCTCCCCGCCGCGCGACATCACCGGCAAAGACCTCGCGGCCGGTTTCGACATAAGCCTCGCCAACAAACCCGCCGCGGCGGTGATTCACTACACTCTCAAATAGACAACGCAAAGCCCCGCCGGAGGCTGCACCCGTGGTGGCAACCGCCCTGCGCTCCATCCGTCATCCGCGACCGTCCGTGCCTCTCCGTGCCCCTCACCCCCCATTTTCCCTTCTCCGCCAACACGCGCTATCATGTCACTCAAGGAGTCTTTCCCATGCCCGAATCAAATCCCTGGAAAACGCTGGACAGCCGCATCGTCTACACCAACCCCTGGATCACGGTGCGCGAGGACCAGGTCATCCGTCCCGACGGCGCGCCCGGCATTTATGGCGTGGTCGAAACGCGCATCGCCACCGGCGTGCTCGCGCTCACGCCCGACATGCGGCTCTACCTCGTCGGACAATACCGCTACACCATGGAGCAATACTCCTGGGAAATCATCGAAGGCGGCACCGACCCCGGCGAGTCGCCGCTGGCCGCCATCAAGCGCGAACTGCGCGAAGAGGCCGGCCTGACTGCCGACCATTGGGTAGCCATCGGCGGCGAAACCCACATGAGCAACTGCCACTCCTCCGAAAGGGGCAGGCTGTTTGTGGCCACCGGCCTCCACGAGGGCGAAGCCGAGCCCGAAGGCACCGAAGTGCTGGCCCTGCGCTGTGTGCCCTTCCAAGAGGCCGTCCGCATGGTCACCGCAGGCGAGATACAGGACGCCTTCAGCGTCATCGGCATCCTCCTGCTCGACCGGCTCCTGCGCGAGGGAAAGACCTTCACATGAGCGGCCCCGCCCAATCAAAGCGGCTGGCAGCCCGCCTGAGCGATTTCTACGGGCGCATGTCCGCCCACTACGGACCCACCCACTGGTGGCCCGGCGACACGGACTTCGAGATCGCCATCGGCGCCATCCTCACGCAGAACACCGCCTGGACTAATGTGGAAAAGGCCATCGTCAACCTCAAGGCGGCCCGCCTGCTTTCGCCCAAAGCCATGCTCGCCGCCTCCGATGAGGCGCTCGAAACAGCGCTCCGCCCCTCGGGCTATTTCCGCCAAAAGGCAAAACGGGTCCGCCTCTTCTGCGAACATATCACAGCGTACTATGGCGGCTCGCTCAAGCGCATGTCCGCCCGGCCCCTGCCAGAACTGCGCGAAGAACTGCTCGCGCTCCATGGCATTGGCCCCGAGACCGCCGACGATATCCTGCTTTACGCCTGTGACAAGCCCGTCTTCGTGGTCGACGCCTACACGCGGCGCATCCTCTCCCGGCACGGGTTGATCGAGCCCAATATCGGCTACGAGCCGCTCCGCGCCCTCCTCGAAACCCACGTCACCCCCGACCTCCACACCTACCGCGAATACCACGGCCTGATCGTGTGGACCGGCAAAGATTACTGCCGCACCCACCCCCGCTGCGAAGGCTGCCCTCTCGCCTCCACCCTGCGCCCCGGCCAGCCGCTCCGCTGAGCCGACAGGACGGCGAAGACTCTCCCATCCACGTGAAGTCGGTTGGGCTTCAAGGGACCCACAGACAACCTTTGTGGACCAGACACCCGTTTCATTTGGAGCTCAAATGCGCGGCTCAATCTTGTGGTTGACACACGTATACCAATCGTGCATAATGGTATACAAGTCCGGGGCGATGGATTTCCCCCGGCGGCAAAGACCCGCAAACATGTGGTTGTTCGCCTGATTGCTTTCTTGCGCTTGAGACAGCAATGCCGACCACAACGAGACGAAATACAGGTCCGCATGAATGTGCGCAGGTTCCCTTGTCCCTGCCAGGGATACCGGTGAATGCCCCGGCCCAAACCGCAGAGGAGGGTTGACAAATGAAGCACGATGACCGGAAAGCAGCCAAACAACTCGAACGGGATGTGAAAGAGCAGCGATGGGCGCAACGGAAACTCAAGAAGGATGCCGTGCTGCACCTGCGGGTTGAAAGCGACATTATGGAGCGAATCAAGGCCGAGGCCGCCGCACGGGACATGTCCGTGTCGGATTTGGTCCGCTGCCACCTGGAGGAGCGCTTCTCCGAAACACCCACAGGCGAAGGCGCGCCGGAGTTTCTGCGGTCAACCACGGCTTTCAGCGATGTGATGGTGATGCGGAACGGCCGCTGCGCGGTCTGCAACCAAGTCCTGGCACGCGGCACAAACGTCCGGTTGGCCCATGGGCCGCCACCTCCGCAACGCCTGGTCTGCGGCAACTGTTATGAAAGACTGCAATCGCAGTTTGAAGATCAACCTGAAACTTCGTTGGGAGACAAATGATGGACATTCATGAACGTGAACAGGCAGTAGACCCATCCGAGGACCTCATCCCGAAAAATGAACTCACGCCGCAGGATAAGGAAGACATATACATCCGGGCATCGCGCCGCGCTGGAATTACGCTGGGGTTGTATATCCACACCACGGTGTTCGTGTGCGTCATCCTTCTCCTCGTCGTCGTGAATCTCCTGACAACCCCTGGATACCTCTGGGTTCTCTGGCCTTTCTTTGGCTGGGGTCTTGGCCTATTCCTGCATTGGTTTTCCTGCGCGAAGCTGGCGCGGGCCTACGAAAGCATCAGGACCGAAGAAATCGCCCGGCACCTCGAACGTCGGAAAAAATGAAAGACCGGGACCGCGAACACTGCGCAACGCACCCGCCCGTTGAGTATAGTGTATGCCATTATGAACCAGACAAATCCCGGCAAAACAATCGGACCGGACGAAATTTCCCACAGTGGCCCGCAGCGCGAAAGCCGGTCACTTGCCCTTTTGACCGTGATTCTCATAGCCGTAGTCTTGATCTTCTACTTCCTAGACCCCGCCACCTCGCGCGGATTCTGGACCTGCCCTTTTCACCGGATAACCGGTTGGTACTGTCCCGGATGCGGCGGCCAGCGGGCGCTCCACGAACTGCTTCACGGCCATTTCATCGCGGCACTGCGGCTCAATCCTCTCGCCATCCTCCTGTTCATACCCGCGGCAATTTACGCCTACACGGCCTACGCCTTCCGCGTGCTCGGAATCATGCGCCTTCCGGCGATTAAAATCCGCAATGGAGCGCTAATCGCCCTGCTCGCCGCAATCATCCTCTTCGGCATCCTGCACAATGTCTGGGGGCCGTTGCGCTAAACGCGCACGGGTGCCCTTTCCCGTCCGCTTCTGCCATAATAGGCCCAGGAACGGAGGCACCATCATGCAGGTCATATTGCTGGAGACGAAGGACAAGGCCGTCGAACTCACGGCGCGCGTGATCGCCGCACAGCTTCGGCGCAAGCCCAACAGCGTGCTGGGCCTCGCCACGGGCCGCACCATGGAGGCGCTTTATGCGCGCCTGGCGCGGATGCACCGCGAAGAGGGGCTCGATTTCTCCCTGACGGTCACTTTCAACCTCGACGAATACGTCGGCCTGTCCCCGGACCACGAAAACTCCTACCGCTACTACATGAACCACCACCTTTTCTCCAAGGTGAACATCGACCCGCGCAACACACACCTGCCCGATGGAATGGCAGCCGATCCCGAAGTGGCCGGCGCTGCCTATGACGCGCTCATCAAGGACGTGGGCGGCATTGATTTGCAGCTCCTCAGCGTGGGTGCCTCCGGTCACATCGGGTTCAACGAGCCCCTTTCGGCCATGTTCTCACGCACAAGGGTAAAAGCCCTTACACCCAAAACGGTCGAGCAGAATTCACCGCTCTTCCAAAATCCCGCCGACATGCCGCGCCTGGCCATCACCATGGGCGTCGGCACCATTCTCGAAGCCGATCAGTGCCTCATGCTGGTCACCGGCTCGAGCAAGGCCCGCGTCCTTGCCAAGGCCGTCGAGGGACCCGTCACCTCCATGATCTCCGCCACCGCCCTCCAACTGCACGCAAACTGCACCGTGGTGGTCGATGAGGCGGCAGGCGACTTTCTGGAACAGAAGGAATACTATCGCTGGATTTTCGAAAATGACCCCCAGTGGAATGCCTACCAGGATCTATAATGTCTCGCCAACGGTCATCCGCGAAAAACAGCGTCTAAAGCCCCGCCGGACAGCATATCTCTCCAATCCCGTCCTGCAGCCAAAAAAAAGACGGAAAGAGGGTGCGTTTCTTCTTGCTTTTATCGCGATCCTTTGCTAGCATGGGGACGCGTTGGGGTAAAACCCGGCCCAATATCATGTGGATAACTTGTTGATAAGTCGTGAAGGTGGTGCAGCAGCGTGGAGAGGTAAAATCAGTTCTTCTGGCACAAGTTGTTGTGCCAAGACAAGTTAGAATAGTGTTAGCAGATCGATCACACTAAGACGGATGAATGCGTAAGTTGTTTTAATACAAGACTTTGCACATATCGAGATAGTTGAACAAATGGACACTGCACCCGGTGGATAACATTGTTCCACGGACACTGTAAAACAGTTCAGTGAAAACACCTAAGTTGAATGGTGACTAAGAAAGACGCGGTGGATAACCTCCGTGAAAGGTCGTGGAACAATTTGAACCGGAGGCCTGTGGAGTAAATCGGCACAATCGGGGATAACTCCTCAAAGTTATCCACCGATTCACCCAAGTTATCCCGCAGTGAAAAAGGGTCCACCGGACTTTTGTGGACGGCGGGGGATAAGTTTCCCCGTTATCCCCAGGGAATTAAAGTTGTAACCAGTTTATTGAAGGATGTTTAGATCGGTTCTTAACCGTATCCACAGGCCTATGACTGGTACTACGGGTTATCTATAGATCGTTCTATTGAAAACAGGCACAAGTTTTAGACAACCTCAAAAGATGGAGATGTCTTATGAAGATCACCCTTTCCCGCCAAGATCTGCTGGCGGCGGTCAACAAGGTCAAGAGCGTGGTCGCTTCCAAGAGCGCGCTGCCCATTCTCTCCCATATCCTCCTGGAAACAGGCGAGTCGTCGGTCAAGCTGACGGCCACCGACCTGAAAATAAGCATTGAATCGGAGACAGACTGCGCCGTCGAGCGTCCCGGCGCCATGACGGTCCAGTGCCAGCGCCTTTCCATGATTCTGGCCGAGCTGCCCGCCGACGCCGACGTGACGCTCGAGTTGATCGAAAACAACGTGGCCGAACTGCGCTGCGGCAAGGTCTGCACCAAGCTCTTCTGCCAGGCCCCCGATGAATTCCCGCCCGTAAAGGCTTTTCCCGAGACCGGCGCCATGGTCCTCAAGCAGTCCATGCTCAAAAACATCTTCCAGAAGACCTCCTTTGCCATTTGCAGCGACCAGTCGCGCTACAACCTCACCGGACTCCTCTTTGAGCTGCGCGACGGCAGGCTGACCGTGGTGGCCACCGACGGCCGCCGCATGAGCATGGCCGTGGCCGACGAGGAAGTGGATGCAAACGACATCCGCGTCATTGTCCCCGCCAAAATGATCCACGAACTGGAGACCCTCCTGGCCTCCGACGGCGATTCCACCGTCGATGTGTGGGTGGAGGAGAGCCACGCGGCCTTCGCTTTCGACCGCCTGCGCATCGTTTCCGCCCTGATAGAGGGCAATTTCCCCAATTACGACGCCGTTGTCCCCAAAAAACACGACCGCGAAATTGTCCTTACCACCACCGACTTTATCCGTTCCATGCGCCTCTCCCTGGCCGTCACCAGCGACAAATTCCGCAGCGTTCGCGTTGTTGCCGGCAATGGCTCCCTGAAAGTCCAGGTAAAGACCCCCGAAGTCGGCGAATTCGAGGATGAAATCCCCACCAGTTACGACGGCGAACCCGTCGAAATAGCCTTCAACCCCGCCTTCATCCTCGACGTCCTCCGCTACATATCCGGCGAAAAGGTGTGTCTCCTCCTCAAAGACACCTCCAGTCCCGGCATCATCAAGCCCTACACCGACGCCCCCCAGGACAACTACGTCAACGTCGTCATGCCCATCCGCATCTGACACGACAAGTCCCGGCGATACATATTCCGGCCCGGTTTCCCATCCATGGAAACCGGGCCGTTTTCAATATGGGGGAGACATTCCTGTCTCCCTTCCCCCTGCACCAGCCCCGGAGAAACCCACGTTGCCGTAGGCAAGATACAGTTTTAAGTCCCCCTTCGAAGGGGGATTTAGGGGGATGTTGGTCCCGGTTCCGGCTCCACATCCCCCGCCGCTTCGCGGCACCCGCCTTTAGTCGCAGCGGCATTTTAATGCGATTGCCCTTCCCCCCGAAAAAAAATTTCCGCAAACGCCCCCACTCTTCCTCTTCCCTTTCCCCCCGGAATGAACCCCAACATCCACCCTGTTTTATCCAACAGAGGTGAACATATGAAGCGCCGCCTGAAATTCTTCTTGCCGGTGTTCATCACCGGCATTGCGGTCCTCACCGGGACCCCCTGCAGCGGCCCCGCCGCATACGCCGCCCCCAAACCAAAATACGTTGACCCCGAGAGCAAATACCTCCAGAAATACGTATCCGTCGAAGACGTCTGGGTCGGCTGGCTTCCCGGAATAGACGCCCGGCCCGACCTTCACGTAGCCAGCGCCCGCGTCTTAAATCGCGGCAAGAAAGCCATTATTGTCCTCGATGTCCGCGTGGCCCTTCTCGACCAAAAAGGCCTCGTCACCGCCGAAAAACGCGTCCTCAACTATCCCGATGGCACCCCCTGGCAACCCCACCTAGACCCGGCCCAGGCCGCCGTCTTTTCCGTGCCCCTCCCGCCCACCGAAGGCATATTCCCCCCTGACTGGACCGGAGAACTGCGCATCAGCGTTGTCAGCATACAATTGCCCTAAGACTGTTCCCTAGTTATTCATTCCCATCCTCCGAACAGTCGTACAGAGCCGAGTGTCAATTGTCAATTATCAACTGTCCATTGTTTTGCTGTAGTTGGTCCGGAACCCCCGCTCAGATATACTAAGTTTCCCCTTGACGTACCCGGTTCCTATGCTGTAGTTGGTCCGGAACCCCCGCTCAGATATACTTTCGTAAGTATGGTTGTGCAGTTCGTTTCGGCTGTAGTTGGTCCGGAACCCCCGCTCAGATATACTCTTGACTGGGCAATCGACTTAATCCCAAGGCTGTAGTTGGTCCGGAACCCCCGCTCAGATATACTCCTATCATCACCCTGAATGTACGGGGGTCGCTGTAGTTGGTCCGGAACCCCCGCTCAGATATACTCAGTCAAGGCAACTATATCCGGTGTTCGGTGCTGTAGTTGGTCCGGAACCCCCGCTCAGATATACTTCTTGTTGAAGCCCATGCCGTCCTCGGACTGCTGTAGTTGGTCCGGAACCCCCGCTCAGATATACTAAGACGAAAAAGGAAGATCTGCTAAGGTGGGCTGTAGTTGGTCCGGAACCCCCGCTCAGATATACTAAAAGATTG
The DNA here is from genome assembly GCA_903893795.1 of Candidatus Hydrogenedentota bacterium. Lineage (GTDB taxonomy): Bacteria > Hydrogenedentota > Hydrogenedentia > Hydrogenedentales > CAITNO01 > CAITNO01. Next base: position 13,589 of record CAITNO010000055.1, read on the forward strand.
AAATTCCGGGAAACATCTGGTGCTGTAGTTGGTCCGGAACCCCCGCTCAGATATACTAACCGCTTGGGCGACTCGCGCACGCTGTCGGCTGTAGTTGGTCCGGAACCCCCGCTCAGATATACTTTAATTACCGCGGAACTGCTCAAATGTTGGGCTGTAGTTGGTCCGGAACCCCCGCTCAGATATACTTTACTGCTAATAGCTCTAGAACGCCCTATAGCTGTAGTTGGTCCGGAACCCCCGCTCAGATATACTCGAGGGATTCTCGCTACCCTTAGAACATTCGCTGTAGTTGGTCCGGAACCCCCGCTCAGATATACTCTACAAAGCTGTTACCGTGGGCACTTATTCGCTGTAGTTGGTCCGGAACCCCCGCTCAGATATACTGATCCCCTCACGCACAATCTGCGCCACAAAGCTGTAGTTGGTCCGGAACCCCCGCTCAGATATACTGTTCCGCGATAGTTGACCGTTGTCCACACTGCTGTAGTTGGTCCGGAACCCCCGCTCAGATATACTCCAGAAACAAGGTTGCGATGATGCTCGCCAGCTGTAGTTGGTCCGGAACCCCCGCTCAGATATACTATTTCCTGTGTAACCCCTTGACAGGGGCCAGGATAGCGCGCGCGGCGCGCTACAAAAGAAGGAGTTGCTCCGGAGCGTCCTCGACATTCTTGGGCGTTTTTCCAACGAAGCTGTCCATCTTGGCGAACTGTTTGTCGGTGACGCCAAGGATGCGCACCTGTCCCTTGGGGGGAAGGGCCTGCTTCACCCGTTTGCGATGAACACCGCTCGCCTCTTCACTGGGACAGAAACGGGCGTACACGCTGAACTGCAACATGGAGAAGCCGTCCTTCAGCAGCGTGTTGCGGAACTGCACATACTTGCGTTTTGCCTCGTCCGAGGTGACAGGCAAATCAAACAGCACGAAGAGCCACATGCCTTTGTACTCCGACAGTGCGAGTGTGGTCTCGCTCATGTTCAGAACTCCGGCAACAGTATTTCGCGGCGCTGCCCCTGATACACCTGCGCCACCGACGCGGCAATGCGGGCCAGCGTGTCGAACAGACTTCGGCGCTCCCCCTCGAACAGCACCACTTCGAGCAGCGCACCGAAAAGTATCCGTTTGGTGTCCTTGTCGAGTTCAGCGAACTGGTTCGGCGGCGCGGTGTGCCGCGCCACGGCCTGGTCGATCATGGGGCGAAACGGTTCCATCAGGTCATCGGCAAGGGCATACGCGTTGTAGCGGTTGTGATGATGCATGCCGAGCGACGGATGGAGGCCGGCGCCGCAGACCGCGCGCGCCGTCACGGCCCGCAGCATGGCATAACCGTAATTGAGCAGTGCGTTGCGCCCCATCAGGTCCCGGTCGCGGATGAACTTGGGTTCATCGGCAAAAAGCGCCGTCCAATAGCGCCGTGCCGCCTGGCCTTCCATGTTCGCTGTGTCGCCCGAACGCACCTGATCCGCCAAGGCGCGCAGGCCCCGATCCGTTCCGTGGAGCGTTTCCAGCGCCTGGGCCTGGGCGCATATCTTTGCCCGCACCACGGCCTGCCACAGGCGTTTGCGCGTGGGCACCGCGCTGTCAATCTGCGCCGCGAAACGCTCCGCCTGCAAATGGTGCCCCTCAATGGGCAGCATCATGGCCACAGGCAGGCTCTTCGTGTCACAGGCGACAAATACACCGCCCATCTCTGCAAGCCTCGCAAAGACGGCCTGGGTGAACGTCAACTGCCGGTGCGCCCCAATCAGCACGGCAATCTCTTCAAAGGGCACGGTCAGATTGGGCATTTCCTTCCGTTCGATCAGCAACAGTCCATTGCTGACGGAAAGACGGGCGGGGTCCGACGCCAAATCGAGGATGCGGTCAGTCATGGGCGATGATAGGTTCTCCCAAGGGCGAAACGACAATCTTCTCGAAACCCAAATTGCGAAGAGCGTCTATGGAACGCTTTACCCACTGCCCTCCGTCCTTTATATCCTTCTTCTTGCGGGAGTCATTGATTCGCACAAACTCGATATTAACCCCGGAGATGGTACGCGCGACATAATAGGCTCTTGAATCTCCGGCGCTCATACAAAAGAGATCGCCGGGCGAGAGGGTACACACTAACCGTGCATCGGGGCCATGGTTCGTGGCTACTACGGGTTGCCCGAGACGAACGCGCTGAACTGCAACAAAGCGATCAACCATGACTCCATCCCAAGAGATACGGCCTTTCCTATCTTTCCTCTCGATGATTTCCATATGGTGGTTCGAGTCGGTTGTCACGAACCGCGGATCTTTGTCTTCTCCGACGGGGAAGGCCGTAATGGACTTGCGAATGCGCACGCGATGAATGGGTGTGCTGCCGCCGTCATTCCGCAAGACGGGATGATTGGCTGGGTCGCCAAAGGCCTTTTTGGCGTTGCGTCCGTTTCCTTCGAAGTGCTCACGGACGGCATCGCGGACGGCGAGATCGACGATCTGGTCGATGTCCGCCTCGGAGAACATGTCTCCGAGGGGCTTGCGCACCACGTGGTAGTTCTTTCCGTTCTCATCGGTGCGGGGTCTGCTGTAGAAGGTGTCCTCATGGAGCCGCCCCGAAACACGATGGTCCACGCGGTGGGACACGAGAATCGATTCGACAGCCGCGCGCGTGTCTTCCAGGAACGAATCCCAAGGCTGCTCAACCAACTTGCCGAAACCGCGCGCGCGCCCCTTCAAAAGGTGCTGTTTTTGGGCCGCGTCACTCAACTGCTTGACAGCGGAGCGCGTGGTGAGGGCTATGACCAGCGCATCAACAGCATGGTGGCGGTGATCGTCGCGGGTCTTGGTGTCTCCTTCGCCCAGGATGCGGTTGAGCCTCCAGGCATTGCGCAGGTACGCCGTAATCTGGCCGGTGTTGGTTTGTATGCGGCTTCGATATTCCGGCCCATAGAGCCAGCCGAGGTAGCGTGCGGCCAGCTTGGAGGCATAGCGCGTGTCGTTGAGCTTGGTGGAGGACACCTCTTCAAAGTCCCTGACGTCGCGGGTCTGGAAGCGCTCCAGTTTTTGCCGTGCGGCATCCCCGTTGAACCTCTGTACGCGTCCTATGATTTCATCCCACCTGTCGCTGTGCTCGTAGGACTCCCACGGTGTCCTATTCCTCTTCACATGCCTGTTTTCCTCGTGATAGCAGAGCGTCTTGTTCATGAAGGAATCGTCCAGGCAGCGGCTGAAGGGGATAATGTGCTCCACGTCAAACTGCGAATGCTCGCCGAAGAGATTTTCGAAACCAATACCCTTTCCCGTATAGGGACAGGTCCAGGCGCATTCAACGGCAAGCTGGTACTTTTCAATGTCGTCCCGTTTGGGGTTGGGGATGCCGGTTTCCTTCTGAATCCTCTCGTATCCAGTCTCCCGCGAATCCTGCCGCTTGCGGTTGTCCTTGGAGATGCGCATGCGGTCCTCGCGGGACTTCTTGAGTTCCCGGGCGAGTTCGATATGTATTTCGCCGGGTTTCCCATATTTCCGCAGGACGGCATTGACGACTTTGCGCAACTCCGTCAGACAGCGCATGACTACCGGATTGCGCACGGCTATGCCTGCCTCTGCAACGGGCATTAATCTGCTGCACGTATTTTTCACCCAGGCCGACTGGCCGTAGACCTGGTCTTCGGCGGTCTTGAAGGGCACGCCCTGCTCCATGAAAGGAAGCATTTTCGCCAGGGCTTCGCGTGACAGGGCGGCGTATCCCGGCTCAAGATGGACCTTGGCGAGTTCCTCGGCCTTGTCGGCAGACAAGCCCCACACCTCACGGCCACGGCGCTTTATAGTTTCGGAAGAGTCGATTCCCATGAGCTCGCCAATGATGGCGTTCTTCTCGTCGCGGGAGAGGGAGTCCCATCGGTCGCCAAACACGTCGCGCAGCGGCGCGGCGGTGGTATTGCCCTTGAGTTTCTTCTCGCCGCCTCGTTCAAGGTTGAACTCGACGTTTTCACTCTTCTTAATGCCGAGCAATTTGCGCAGTCCGGGGAAGGTCACTTCGCGTACCGCGTCCATATGGTCGGCCAACAGCTTTCTCTCTTCCGGGGTGAGTTCGCGGGCCGTACCGTCGTCTAAGCACAGCCGGAGGTCATTCACCTTTTGCAGGATGCGAAACCGCTGTGCGGGCAAAATGGCCTTGGGCGCCCGTTTCTTCTTTGGCTCCAGTTCGCAGGGACCGACCAGTCCGGTCTGGCTTTTGAGGGGGCGTTGATTGAAAATGAGATCATGGACATGCTTCTTGGTGTCGGCATTACTCAGTGCGGCGTTATGTTGCGCCTGGGCGGCCCATATCTTCTCGAATTCGGCATCGTACATGCTTCGCGCAGTCCAGCGTTTCCGGATGCGCTTCTCAATGACCGGATCGAGGCGGTGGAAGAATTCGCCCAAGGTTCGGACGCCGCAGGCGTTCATGGCCTGTTCGAGATCCGAAATGCTTTGCTTTACTACGCCCAGCTCTTTTTCATCCCTGTCGGATTTTCTGTTGGACAGGAATCCGCGGCGTTGGGCCAGATGGTATAGGGCGCGGCCGAAGGCAAAGGGTTCAAGGGGATGGTCCAGCGCGCGGGCTCGCAGGAAATAGGGAAACTCGCGCAAGCCCTCAGAGGTGTTGGCCGGTATACCCTGCGCGATAAACGCGTTGCGAAGGTCCTGATCCAGTTGTTCCAGAAGGTCGTGCCGTGCTTTTCCAGTCTTCACATCGCCTTCGGGCAGCAGACCGTGCTTTTGCAGCGCGCGGGCCAGACTCATCATGCGCCAGGACTGGCGTTTGGTCTGGCGGCGCCGCTGACGCGCGTCGCGCCGTTGAACGGCGCGGGACTCGTCCCGTCCTTCCTCAATATTACCGTCAGACCCCGCTTGGAAAATGCGCACACCCATGCCGACTATGCCAGCGGGCCTGTCGTTCTTGAACCCGACGAGGGACCAACCGATTGAATTGGCGCCGAGATCTATCCCCAGAATGGTCTTGTCAAACTGCTGTGTCATCCCCTGTTTCTCCTGGGCGTTTGCGCCCCTTGACATTTGCTGTCCACCCGTTTACACTAACGCAAGTATATCTGAGCGGTGGTTCCTGACTGATTTCAGTAAGGAGTCATCACGTAGGGCTTCCGGTGCTTGCACCGCCCCTTTGGCCCCTGCCGCAAGGTTTGGGGCTTTTTCTTTTGCTGCACCCGCCGCGCACCCCCTGACGGTGCCGCAACGCGGGCGCGGTTTGCGCGCGGCGGCATTCCGATAGCTTAGCCGGGTAATGGAGAAATGTCAAGGGGATAGTTATGTATGGAGATAGGAGAGGTGAAGGGGAAGGGGGGAAATGCAAGGACGAAGGCTGAAGGGCAAAGGGCAAAGAGGGGCGCGATGCTGTTCGCCCCTTTCAGGGGCGGGGTGTTGTGGGTTCTTGACCCCGGGTTCCCTAGGGTCGCCCGGGGCTATTGTTGTGCGACCCCTTCGGGGCCGGTGGCGCGGTGGCTGGCGAGGGGCGGGAGCCGTTCGGGAGAACGGCGCTCCCAGGGTAAAGGAAGAACGCGGCAGGATGCCGCGTCTACGTTGGGATAGTACATAAGATGCGGCAGGATGCCGCGTCTGCGTGTGGGGTTGCCGATGGGAGGCGGCATTTTGCCGCATGGCTTTTTTACTCGGTCGTGACCGTCTCTTCGGGGAGGTCGTGGATGAGGCCGGAGGCGAGGGCGTGCCAGGGGAGGGTGGCGCATTTTACCCGGACGGGGAATTCGCGCACGCCGGCGAAGACGCGCAGTTTGCCCAGGGCGGCCTCGTCGACGGGGGCGGTGTGGTCTGACTTGAGCATGGCATGAAAGGCCTCGAAGAGGGCCTGTGCCTCGGCGCGGGTTTTGCCTTTGACGCTGGTGGTCATGAGCGATGCGGAGGACTTGGAAATGGCACAGCCATGCCCCTCGAATTTCACGTCGGCGACGGTGTCGCCGTCGAATTTCAGGTAGACCTTGAGCGTGTCGCCGCAGAGGGGGTTGAAGCCGTCGACGATGCGGTCGGGCGCTTCCATCCGGCCGTAGTTCCGCGGATTCTTGTTGTGGTCGAGGATGACCTGCTCATACATGGCGCGCACGTCGGACATTAGGCGAACATCTCCCTGACCCTGTGGAGGCCGGCGATCAGCGCGTCGATTTCGGCGCGCGTGTTGTAGAGGCCGAAGGACGCCCGGGCCGTGGCGGCGAGCCCGTAGCGCTGCATGACGGGCTGGGCGCAATGGTGCCCGGCCCGTATGGCCACGCCCTCGTCGTCGAGGAGCTGGCCGATGTCGTGGGGGTGGGCGCAGTCCATGGTGAACGATATGGCGCCCGCCTTCTCCTTTGCGTTGCCGATGATAGTCACGCCGGGCACCTGTTTCAACTGCCCGGTGCCGTAGACCATCAGATCGTGCTCGTGCGCGGCCACCTTGTCCATGCCGAGCTTGGTGAGATAGTCGGCGGCCTCGCCCAGGCCGATGACCTCGGCGATGGGCGGTGTGCCCGCTTCGAAACGCGCCGGAATGTGCGCGTACACCGTCTTCTCGAAAGTCACGGACAGAATCATGTCGCCGCCGCCCTGCCAGGGCGGCATGCGGTCGAGCAGTTCGGCGCGGCCGTAGAGCACGCCCACGCCGGTGGGCCCGCACATCTTGTGCCCGGCGGCGACGAAGAAGTCGGCCCCGATGGCCTTCATGTCGATGGGCATGTGGGGCGCGCTCTGCGCGCCGTCGATCAGCACCTTCGCGCCGGCCTCGCGGGCCTTGCGGCAGATTTCCGCCACGGGGTTCACCGTGCCGAGCGCGTTGGACACGTGCGTTACGGCGACCATCTTGGTGCGTCCGTTCAGCAGCCGATCAAACTCCTCCATGATGAGTTCGCCGTCGTCATTGATCGGAATGACGCGCAGCGTGGCCCCGCGGGCCTCGCAGAGCATCTGCCACGGCACGATGTTCGAATGATGCTCCATGTGCGAGATGAGCACCTCGTCGCCCGCGTTCACGAAGCCCTTGCCAAAGCCGTTGGCCACCAGGTTGATCGCCTCGGTGGCGCCCCGCGTGAAGATCGTTTCACAGCCCACCACCGTGCCCAGGAAGCCGTTAATCTTGTGCCGGGCCTCCTCATACAGGTCGGTGGCGCGCTGGCTCAGGTAATGCACGCCCCGGTGCACGTTTGCGTTGTCCTGGCTGTAGTACCGCGATATGGCGTCGATCACGCACTGCGGCTTCTGCGAGGTGGCCGCATTGTCCAGATAGACCAGCTTCTTGCCATTACGGACGGTGCGCGACAGGATGGGGAAATCGCCGCGCACACGCTCCACGTCGTAAGGGGCGGGGGGCTTCTCTAGTGCCGATGCTGCCATGAACTTATCCGTTGATGCCGGGGCTGAAGCGCCGGTAGATGATGCCGTCCAACTGCCTGCGGAGCGCGGGATCGGGAATGCGCCCGGCAAGGTCTTCGGCGAAGCCGTAGGTGAGCATGCCGCGCGCGGTCTTCTCGTCCACGCCGCGGCTGCGGAAATAGAACACAATCTCCGGCGGCGGCGGTCCCACGGTTGACCCATGGGTGCATTTCACGTCGTCGGCATAGATTTCCAGTTGGGGGCGCGACTCCACCCGCGCCGTGTCGGACAGCAGCAGGTTGTTGTTCAACTGCATAGAGTCGGTCTTCTGCGCCCCCCGCACCACCAGCACGCGGCCGGTGAACACCGAGCGGCTGGCGCCGTCGAGCACGCCCTTGTAGGCGATGCGGCTGGTGCAGTTCGTTGCCGCATGGGTCACGTGGAGGTTGTTGTCGATCAGCGCCGCCGCGGCATTCAAATACAGCCCGTTCAGATGCGTCTCCGCGCCGGGTTCGCCGAGCATCACGCACATTTGGTTGCGCACAATCGCGCCGCCCAGCGTGATGCTGTATGAGTCAAACCTGCTGTCGCGGCCCTGCCGCGTTTCCGTCGTGCACAGCCGCCGTCCCGTGGTCCCGGCGTCAATCACCGCGCAGTGCGTCAGCGCCGCGCCGTCGCCCAGGACAATTTCCTCGACCACGTTGTCGAAATGGTTTTCGCCCGCGCCCATCGCCACGCTCGTCACCGCCACGGTGGCCTTCGCCATCGCTTCCAGCACGAGCAGCGCCCGGTAGTGGGACACCACATTCTCCTGGCGCTCCGTGGCGATGCACAGGAAATGCACCGGCCGGTCCAGTTCCACGCCCTGCGGGACGTACAGGAACGGCCCGTCCTGAATAAAAGCCGTGTTGAGCGCGGTGTAGGCGCTGCGCGCGCCCAGGCAGCTTCCCAGATGCCGCTTCACCAGATCCTGGGCCGGTCCCGCGATCGCCGCTGCCAGGCTGCCCGCCACGGCGCCCTTGGGCAGGTCGGACGTGTCGGAAATCGCGGCGTCAAAAAAACCGTCCACGAACACGAGGTTGATCCAGCCCTCAATGCGGTGCGGCGAAGTGTCAAAAGCCGCCAGCGTGTGCCGCGGCAACGTTGTCATGGAATAATATTCGGTGTCCACCAGCGCGCCGATGTTCGTGTCGCGCCATTCTTCCATTTTGGAGTGCGGCCAGACGGTGTCCGCAAAATTTGCCGCGCCTTCGGCGCGGGCTTTAACAAGCCACGCCGGGGCTGCTTTTTCAGCAAGCCGTCTCATGTCGCGCAGAAAATGCTCGCGGGTCAGGTCAAAGACCGGTACTTCTGTGATAGTCGTCGCCACTGCCATACCTCTCAGGCCGGCACGCCGGCGTCTTCCTCCGTCTTGATCCAATCATAGCCCTTTTCTTCCAACTCCAGCGCCAACTCGCGGCCGCCCGATTTTACAATGCGCCCCTTGTAAAGCACATGCACAAAGTCGGGCACAATATAGTCCAGCAGGCGCTGGTAATGCGTTACCAGCACGAAGGCCCGGTTGGGCGAGCGAAGCCGGTTCACGCCCTCCGACACCACGCGCAGCGCGTCAATGTCCAGGCCCGAATCGGTTTCGTCCAATATGGCCAGCCGGGGCTCCAACACCGCAAGCTGCAGGATCTCATTGCGCTTTTTCTCGCCGCCCGAGAAGCCCGCGTTTACGGCCCGGCTCGCGAAGCCCGGGTCAATTTCCACCATCTTCATCTTTTCCTGCAGCAGCCCGTCAAAATCCATCGCGTCCAGCTCTTCCAGGCCGCGGCTCTTTCGAATCTCGTTCAGTGAGGCCTGCAGGAAATAGCTGTTCGATATGCCCGGAATCTCCACGGGATACTGGAACGCCAGGAAGAGCCCAAGCCGTGCCCGCTCTTCGGCGGGCAGGTCCAGCAGGTCCTGGCCGAGAAAGGTCACCCGGCTCTTTTCCAGGTCCACCTCGTAGGCCTCGTGCCCCGCGAGCACCTGGGCCAGCGTGCTTTTTCCCGAGCCGTTCGGTCCCATGATCGCATGTACTTCGCCCTCCTTTACGGAAAGATTGATTCCCTTCAGAATCTCTTTCCCTGCGATGGACGCATGCAGGTCGCATATTTCAAGCATTATCCGACACTCCCTTCAAGGCTGACACTGAGCAGGCGCGACGCCTCCACCGCGAACTCCATCGGCAGGTGGTCGAACACTTCCTTGCAGAAGCCGTTTACCACCATCGAAATGGCGTCCTCCGGGCCGATGCCGCGCGACTGGCAGTAAAACAACTGGTCCTCGCTGATTTTCGAGGTGGACGCCTCATGCTCCACCCGCGACGACGTGTTGCGCACGTCGATGTAGGGAAAGGTGTTGGCGCTGCACTGGTCGCCCAGCAGCAGGCTGTCGCACTGGGTGTAGTTGCGGCAGTTGTCCGCCTTCGGCATCACCCGCACCAGGCCGCGGTAGCTGTTGTCGCTGCGGCCCGCCGATATGGTCTTCGATATGATGGTGCTGCGCGTGTTGCGGCCCAGGTGGGTCATCTTCGTGCCCGTGTCCGCCTGCTGCATGTTGCGCGTCAGCGCCACCGAGTAGAATTCGCCCACCGAGTTGTCGCCCATGAGCAGACAGCTCGGGTACTTCCACGTGATGGCCGATCCGGTCTCCACCTGCGTCCACGAGATGTGCGAATTGGCACCCTCGCATTTGCCCCGCTTGGTCACAAAATTGAAGATTCCGCCCCGGCCCTGCTCGTCGCCGGCGTACCAGTTCTGCACCGTGGCGTAGCGGATGGTCGCGTCCTTGTGCGCGATCAGCTCCACCACCGCTGCGTGCAGTTGGTTCTCGTCGCGCATCGGCGCGGTGCAGCCTTCCAGATAGCTCACCTCGGCGCCTTCGTCCGCGATGATGAGGGTGCGCTCAAACTGGCCCGTTTCCGATGCGTTGATGCGGAAATAGGTGGACAGGTCCATCGGGCACTTCACGCCCTTGGGGATGTACACAAAGGAGCCGTCGCTGAACACGGCCGAATTGAGCGCCGCGTAAAAGTTGTCGCCCGTGGGCACCACGCTGCCGATGTATTTCTTCACCAGATCGGGATGCTCGCGCAGCGCCTCTGAAATGGGGCAGAAAATGATGCCGCGCTTGGCAAGAATGTCCTTGTGCGTGGTGGCCACCGAAACACTGTCGAACACGGCGTCCACCGCCACCCCCGCCATCAGCTTGCGCTCATCGAGCGGAATGCCCAGCTTCTCAAAGGTTTCCAGCAGTTTGGGGTCCACCTCATCCAGGCTGTTGAGGGTCTTCTTCGGTTTGGGCGCCGAATAGTAGCGCAGGTCCTGGAAGTCCGGCTGCTCGTAATGGACCTTCGCCCAGGTGGGCTCGTCCATCCGCTGCCAGTTGCGGTACGCCTTCAGCCGCCATTCGAGCATCCATTCCGGTTCGGTCTTGCGGGCCGAAATGGCCCGGATGATATCCTCATTCAGGCCTTTTGGAAAGGTGTCCGCCTCGATGTCGGTGGTCCATCCGTACTTGTATTCGCCCCGGGCAAGATCCTCCACCTCGCGGGTGCTGCGCTCCACGCGGCTTCCCTCGTAGGTGGCGGTCTCCAGGTTGTCTCTCGGGATAGACATCCACTTTACTCCGTTTTTCGTGGTGTTTGCTTGCAATCTGCTCCATCCGCCTTGCCACAACCACTTATTTTGGCAACAGTACCCGGCGCATGTTCTATTCCCCCAAGCCTTTGCGACGCCATGGAAAGGGACGCAAATACCAGGAATAAGGCCGGTTTTGCATTCCCGTTTACTGCCGAAAAGACGCCACGGGCGCCCGCCCGCTATTCTGGCACGCCCGCCCGGCACCCCGCAAATGGGGTTGCAGCCCTCCCGTTGACAGGGCTTTCCGGCGCGGTGAGATCCTGAGTCTTCAACCTTTCCTCATCCCTTCCCCCGCCACACCGGGCGCAAATTTGCACCAAGTGCGCCGTTCCGCCTATCTTGCTGGATAAAAGACCAAGGAGATGTCCCCCATGAAACGATTCACCTGCCTGTCCATCCTGTCCGCGCTGGTGCTGTGCGCATTGCTCGCCGCTTCCGGATGCTCTCCGTCGTCGGGCGGAAAGGGCGCCGAACCGACCTCACCCAACAAGCCGGCCCGGGTCGCAAAGCCCGGACCCTACCGCATTGCGCTGGTGATGAAATCATTGGCCAATGAATTCTTCCTCACCATGCAAAAAGGCGCCGAGGAGGACCAGAAAGAGCACGCCTCCGAATACACGCTCATCTGCAACGGCATCAAGGACGAGCAGGACGTGGCGCAGCAGATCAATCTGGTCGAGCAGATGATCGCCCAGAAAGTGGACGCCATCGTCATCGCCCCGGCCGATTCCAAGGCGCTCGTAGGCGTGTGCAAGCGCGCGCAGGACGCCGACATCGTTGTCGTCAACATCGACAACAAGTTTGACGACGAGGTTCTCAAGGAGAAAAAGATCCGCATTCCCTTTGTCGGCCCCGACAACCGCAAGGGCGCCCAGATGGCCGCTGATTTTCTGGCCTCAAAGCTGGAACGCGACGCGCCCGTCGCCATGCTGGAGGGCATCCCCAGCGCCTACAACGGCCAGCAGCGCAAGCTCGGCTTCGACGACGCCATCGAAAACGCCAAGCTGAATCTGGTCACGTCCCAGTCCGCCAGTTGGGAAATGGACAAGGCGAACCAGGTGGCCTCGTCCATCCTCACCGAGCACCCCGAGATCCAGGCGATCCTCTGCGCCAATGACAGCATGGCCCTCGGCGCCGCCGCCGCCGTCCGCGCCGCCGACAAAACCGGCAAAGTGCTCATCTGCGGTTACGACGGCATCTCCGCCGTCGAGGATCTCATCCGAAAGGGCCAGATTCTTTGCACGGTCCAACAGTACGCCGACAGGCTGGCCGCCTTCGGCATCCAGTACGCCCTCCAGATGCTCCGCGCCGAAATCGAGCCCCAGGACAGGGAAACGATCGTGGACCTGGTGACGGTGGGGACGCTGGGACCGCAGTGATCGGTTCCGTGGACACCGCCTTCCTCCGCGCCGAAGGGATGGTCAAGGACTATCCCGGCGCGCGGGCATTGGACGGCGTGGATTTCGGTCTGCGCGCGGGGGAGGTGCATGCCCTGGTCGGCGAGAACGGCGCCGGCAAAAGCACCCTGATGCGTCTGCTCGGCGGCATCATCCGGCCCACCGAAGGCCAAATGTTCCTCGACGGCGCGCCCTATGCGCCCCTGTCGCGGCCTGCGGCGGAACGGCTCGGCATCCGTTTTGTCATGCAGGAACTCAACCTTTTCCCCACGCTTTCCGTGGCGGAGAACATTTACCTTGATGCGCTGCCGTCGCGCTTTGGATTTGTGCGCCGGGCCGCCCTCGACGCCGCCGCGCGCGGCGCCATGGAGACCGTGGGGCTCACCGATATTGATCCGCGCACCCCCGTGGGCACGTTGGGTGTGGGCGAGCAGCAGATGGTCGAGATTGCCCGGGGACTCGCGGGCACCTGCCGTGTGCTTATCCTAGACGAGCCGACGGCTTCGCTGACCGATCGCGAGGCGGAACTTCTGTTCAAAAAAATCGCGCGGCTTCGCCGCGAAGGCATTGCCGTGGTTTACATCTCCCACCGCATGGAAGAGATCCTGCGCCTGGCCGACCGCGTCACCATTCTGCGCGATGGACAGCTTGTTTCCACCCATGCCGCCAGCGAACTCACGGTGGACGAAATTGTGCGGCGCATGGTGGGCCGCGACATTGGCGACGCCGATACCGTCTCCACGGCGCAGCCGGGCCCGCCGCTCCTGCGCGTCCAGAATCTCTGTCTTGGCGCACGTGTGCGCGATGTGAGCTTTTCCGTGCAACCCGGCGAGATCCTCGGCTTTGCCGGACTCATGGGCTCGGGCCGCACCGAAACCATGCGCGCCGTCTTCGGCGCGGACCAGCCCGAATCGGGTAACGTCTATCTTGGTGGGTCCGAGCTCCCCGCCCGGATCCGCGGCCCGCGCGATGCCGTGCGGCTGGGCGTGGCCCTGCTCACTGAGGACCGCAAGGGCCAGGGCCTGCTGCTGCCCCGGTCCATCCGCGACAATGTGACCCTTGCCGACCTGCGCTCCTTTTCCGGGCCCGTCGGCTGGATACGCCGCCGGGCGGAAAACACCGTGACGAGGCGCTGGGTGGAACGGTTGGCCGTGCACTGTGCAGGCATCGACCAGGCCGCCGGAGAACTGAGCGGCGGCAACCAGCAAAAAGTGGTTCTGGCCCGCTGGCTGCACCGTGACTGCCGTGTGATCATCTTCGACGAACCCACACGCGGCATAGACGTGGGCGCCAAATTCGAACTCTACAAGCTCATGCGCGAACTGGCCGCCACGGGCAAGGCGCTCGTGGTTGTGTCGTCCGACCTCAAGGAACTGCTCGGCCTCTGCGACCGCATCGCGGTGATGAGCGCGGGCCGCATGGCCGAAGTCTTCACCCGGGGCGACTGGACCGAGGACAGAATCATGGCCGCGGCACTTAGCGGGCATCTGGGCGAGACGGCGGCGGGCTAGATGTTATACTCAAGGCGGCAATGGAACCATTAGACAGCCATGAAACAGCAAGCTTTGGAAATCTCTGAATCGTTCATCAGCGACTTCTGCACGAAATGGCGGGTCAGCGAACTTGCCCTTTTCGGCTCCGTGCTGGGCGAGGCTTTTCGTCCCGACAGCGATGTGGATGTGCTGGTAAGTTTCCTGCCGGACTCCGGCATATCGCTGCTCGACATGGCGGTCATGACCGGGGAGCTTTCCGACGCCTTCGGGCGCAAGGTCGATCTGGTGGAAAAGGAAGGGCTGGAAAATCCGTTTCTCCGCCGCACCATTCTGCCTGCCCGGAAGGTAATCTATGCAGCCTGAAGACCGCGACACTGCCTATCTCTGGGACATGCTAAGCTACGCGCGCACCGCGATGGGCTTGGTAAATGAAAAATCGCTTGCAGGCTATTTGAATGGTCGAACGCAGCAACTGGCACTGGAACGCGCCCTTGAGATTGTGGGTGAATCAGCTCGCAAACTCTCGGAAACGTTTCGTGCCGCCCATCCCGACATACCCTGGCGGGCGATCATTGGACTGCGCACCATCCTAGCCCATGGTTACGGCAGTATTCTCCAAGAGCGTCTCTGGAACGTCGCCGTCGGCCAAGTGCCCGAATTGATACGGAGCATAGAGCCGCTCGTTCCGAATTCAGATTCCACGGAGTAATTGCGGGGCCTTGGGACGGACCAAGTCAATGTCAGGGAAGCACACAATGACCTCTTCACAATTTCGCCGCATACTGACCGACTACGCCGGCATGGCTCTGGTGCTGATCGTGCTGGTCGCCATCTTCGGATTCTCGGCGCACAATTTCTTCACCATGACCACCCTGCTTACCGTCGCCAACCAGATTCCGTCGCTGGTGGTCGTGGCCGTGGGCATGACCTACGTGCTGATCATCGCCGGCATAGACCTGTCTGTCGGTTCCGTGCTTGGGCTGAGCGGTGCCGTTCTGGGCGCCGCCCTCGTGAAGGGCGGTTGGCCGCTGGCGGCGGCGCTGCCGTTGTGCCTCATGGCGGGCCTCCTATGCGGTGCGGCCAACGGTTTGGTGACTGCTCTGTGGGGCGTGCCGTCCTTCATCGTCACGCTGGGCATGCTCGAGGCCTCGCGCGGCGCGGCCTACCTGGTGACCAATTCGCAGACCATGTACATCGGCGCCCCGGTGGAGCGAATCGCCGAACTGACCCTGGCCGGATTCTCCCTGCCCTTTCTCGTGGCGCTGCTGGTGGTGGCGGCGGGCCAGATTGTGTTGTCGCGCACGGTCTTCGGACGCTACATGATTGCCATCGGCACCAACGAGGAGGCTGTCCGCCTCTCCGGCATTGATCCCCGCCCCGTCAAGGTGGCCGTATTCGCCCTCAGCGGCATGCTCTCCGCCATGGCCGCCGTGGTGCAATGCTCCCGGCTCGGCTCCGCCGACCCGAATGCAGGCGCGGGCCTCGAACTCCAGGCCATCGCCGCCGTGGTCATCGGCGGCACCAGCCTCATGGGTGGCCGCGGCTCGGTGGTCAACTCCTTCTTTGGCGTGCTCATCATATCCGTGCTCGGCGCGGGCCTCGCCCAGGTGGGCGCGCAGGAACCCACCAAGCGGCTCATCACCGGCCTGGTGATCCTGGCCGCAGTCCTGGCCGACAAGTACCGCCAGCGGGCATAACTTCCTGTCAGAGGGACGGAAGTTGGACAGATTTCCATGCCCCTCTTCTTTGGCGTCTCCGCACAAACTTTTATTGAAAATAGCATAAAAGACGAAGACTTTGTGCTAAAATGGCGTTCAGCAACACCAGCGGCAGAGCTTTTCGGGCAGGCACTGCCATCCTTTTCGGGTCACGGGTCTTAAGCAGTATGGCGGGCAAGGCTATGGGCATATCGGGCAAGTTGTTTCTTGGGGTTGGGGTATGGGCCGCGCTTCTTGGTTTCAGCGCCACCGCGCAGCTTTCGGATGCGGACCTGGTCCGGTTTCAGGAGGAAGCCCGGGCCAAGGGATGGACCTTTGACCTGGGGCGCACCGAAGCGTCGCGCCGGGCTCCGGAGGAATTGGGTGGCATGCGCCTACCGGCCCCGGAGGACCCCTACTGGAAAACCGTGCCCCAGCAGGCACCGGCACCCGGACGCAAAGCCAATCTCCCCGAATCGTGGGACTGGCGCGTGCTGGGCGGCGTGACCGCGGTCAAGGACCAGGGCAGTTGCGGCAGTTGCTGGGCCTTTTCCACCATCGGTGTCGTGGAAAGCGCCATCAAGCGCCACGACGGCGTGGAACTGGACCTTTCGGAGCAGCACCTGCTGAGCTGCAATACGGCGGGCTGGGGGTGCAGCGGTGCCGTCTGGGGCTATGCCTGGCTGATTAACAAACCCGATTCCTGCGGATTTGTGGGCGCTGCCCTCGAGGCCGACTATCCCTACAGCGCTGTCCGATCGGATTGTCTCTGCGAGGCCCCGCGCAGCTACCGCATCCAGGATTACAGCTATGTCAACGGGCTTCAGCCGACCGTGCCCGACATCAAACAGGCCCTGGTCGACCACGGTCCGCTCGGCTGCTCGCTCTACACCAGTCCGGCCTTCAGCGCCTATCACAGCGGCGTGTTCAACGCCAACGACAACCCTTCCGTGTTCGACATCGACCATGCCCTCATGATTGTGGGCTGGGACGACCGTCTGGGCGCGCACGGCGCATGGCTCATCAAGAACTCCTGGGGCACGGACTGGGGAATGGACGGTTTCGGCTATATCGAATACGGCTGCAACCTCATCGGCTACGCGGCGAACTATGTCATCTACGAGGGCAGCCAGGCGGGCATACAGGTTGCCCCATTGTCAGGCTTTTCCTCCTCCGGCCCCCTGGGCGGGCCCTTCAGCCCGGCAGACACCACCTACACCGTGACCAACACCGGATCCATGCCGCTGCAATGGCAGGCCCTGCCGCCCGCATGGCTCGACGCCTCCCCCGCGCAGGGAATCCTCGCCCCGGGAGACGCCATCCCCGTGGCGGTTTCGGTGAACGCATCCTCCGTCACCGGCGGTGTGCTGGGCGCTGACCTAGTGTTTCGCAACTCCCTCACGGGGGAGGAGCAGCGGCGCTGGATATCGCTGACCTCGCCCAAACCGCCGGTGTACACGTTCAACCTAGACACCGACCCCGGTTGGAGCACCACCGGCCAATGGGCCTACGGCGTTCCCCAGGGCCACAGCGGCGCGCACGGGGCCGACCCCGCGTCGGCGTTCACCGGCACCTTCGTCTATGGCTACAACCTTGCAGGCGACTACGCCAACAATCTTTCCAAACAGTACCTCACCACGACGGCGCTGGATTTCAGCAACTGGCAGGACGTGGAACTCCGCTTCCAGCGCTGGCTCGGCGTCGAATCATCGCGCTGGGACCATGCCAGCATTGAGGCCAGCGCCGACGGCGTCAAATGGGTTCAGGTGTGGAACCATGATGGCGGCGACCTGCCCGAGTCCGCATGGCACGAACAGGTGTGCGACCTGTCCAAGGTTGCAGACCGCCAGGCGACGGTCCATGTCCGCTGGGTCATGGGCGCCACCGACGGCACCGACGCCTATGCGGGCTGGAACCTGGACGATATCGTGTTCCGGGCCAACCCCAAGACGGCCACCACCGAGGGCGAAGGCGAGCCCGAAACCTGCGACGTGGATGCGCCGGCAAACATCTTCCAGATGCTGTTAATCATCGCCGACAGCAATGGCGACCACGCGCTGGCCGAGGCGGAAGTCACCGCCTACGTCGCCGCACTCGGCTCCTACTGGTACCTGTTCGATTTGGACACAGACGGCGCGCTAACCAAAACGGAATTCGTGAACAACCCGCTCGTGACAGGCTTTCTGCCCGCCGTGGACGCCAACGGCGACAATGAAATCACCCTGGCCGAGCTGCAGGTGCTCACCGACATCATCACGCCCGCCATGTTCACCCTGGTCGACAAGGACAACAGCGGCTCCATCGACTGCGGCGACCTGGGTTACGTGTTGGAGCAGCCCTGTCCTCAATGCAGCGAATCGAGCCGCTTCACCTTCGAACAGGGCGAAGATGCCTGCCTCATTGTTCCCGGCGGCGCCGTGGACGGCACAAGCTACCAGTGGTCAAAAACTGGCGTGGGCCCCCTGGCCGACGGGCGCTGCTGGGGCACCCATTGCGCCAAACTCTTCATCCGCACCCTCGGCCCCGATGACGCCGGCACCTACACCTGCGAATACGGCCCGCAAAAATCCACCTATTCCAAAACCATTGCGGTCGTGCAAAACCTGCCCCTCTCCGGCCTGCCGGGGCTTGCCGCGCTCACCTTGGCCGCAGCCGCTGGCGGCGTCCGCACCCTGCGCAGGCGCCCCCGCCCATAGCGTCGACAGCAGGGATGTGGGACAGGCGCCCCCGCCTGCCAGTCCTAAATCATCGCTCCGGCGCAGACAGCCAAAGCCCGTGCCGGTCCGTGTTCGTCCATCTCCTTTGCCCTCCATAATCCACCCCCATCGCCGCGCTTTTCTTCCGCCGCCATTCCAAGTAGAATGAGTGCCGGTCATGCCGGGGCGTTTCGCCCCGCGCAAAAGAGGTGAACCATGAGCGAGCAAATGGAACAGTTGTACGCGGAACGGCTCAAGCGCTACACCACGGCGCTGCGCAACGGCAAACCGGACCGCATCCCCATCCGCCCCTTCGTGGCGGAGTTCACCGCCAAATACGCGGGCTACACCTGCCAGGAGGTGACGCAGGACTTCGAAAAGGCCTTCACCGCCGCCCGCAAGTGCGCCACCGACTTCGACTGGGACGCCGTCGTCGGCAACATGGTCTACGTGTGGACCGGGCTCACCCAGGCCATCGGCCTGAAATACTACCGCGCCCCCGGCGTGGGTCTGTCGCCCCAGACGGGCTTCCAGTACCTCGAACCGCCCGAGGGCGAGGCCTTCATGCGCGAGGACGAGTATGACCTGCTCGCCGCCGACCCCACGGGCTTCCTCTTCAACGTCTGGCTGCCCCGCGTCTCCAGCGACGTCGTCGCGCCCGGCCAGCCCAGCACCTTCCGAAGCAACATGTCCTTCCTCAAGGGCGGCATGGCCATGATGAACTACTTCGGCGGCTTTCCCCGCCAGGGCGACATGCTCCGCACCGAATGCGGCACCGTCGGCGCCATCGCCGGCATCTTCAAGGCCCCCCTCGACATTCTCGCCGACAAGATGCGCGGCTACATCGGCCTCACCATGGACCTCGTATATCAGCCCGAGAAAGTGAAGAAGGCCTGCGAGGCGCTCATGCCGCACCTGCTCCATGTCGCCCTGTCCGGCGCCGACCCCGACAAGAACGTGCCCATCGGATTCTGGATGCACCGCGGTTGCGTGCCCTTCATCACGCAGGATCATTTCGACACCATATTCTGGCCCACGCTCAAGCCCATCATCGAGGAACTCTGGAAGCGCGGCCACCAGACACTTTTCTACGCCGAGGGCAAATGGGGCGCCCACCTGAAGAACTTCGCCGAACTGCCCGCGGGCAGCATCGTGTACCATTGCGACCGCGACGACATCTTCCAGGTGCACCGCGAACTTGGCGACAAGTTTTGCATCAGCGGCGGCGTGCCCAACTACCTGCTCGCCTACGGCACACCCGAAGAGGTGCGCGCCTGCTGCAAGAAGATCATCGACGGCGTCGCCGGCAACGGCGGCTACATCATGGACGCCGGCGCCATCATCCAGAACGACGCGCAGATTGAAAACGTGAAGGCCATGACAGAGTTCACCCGCGAATACGGCGTGTACTGAGAAAATGGGGACTGACCCAAGCGGAGCGCTGTCCCCGGCGCGCAGAAGGGTCTGTACCCGTTTTCTTGAAAGGAGACCGATGCAATGACCGAAGAAATCAAACGCGACCCGGGTGTCTGCATTCCCTGGGAAGAGAAGATGAAAGAGCTGCCCGAGATCCTCGGTGACGAGGAAATCGTGAAGAACCAGTGGGAAAGCATCGACTCCCTCGCCTACACCTACATCTGGCACTGCCTGCTGTCGTTCTGAACATACTGGGAGCGCCGGCGCCCCGCCGGCTTGTTTTGACTGCGGTGGCCATGCCGCCGCTTTACCTCGCCTCAGTCTTTCCCCAGCGTGCAGGATTCTTCCCCATTACACGGCGACGTGTAATGGGGGGCACGCAAGAAAAAGGGCCGCCACCTTGCGGCAGCGGCCCTTGTCGTCGTTAACGGCGATCGTTAATTGACCACGGCGATGGGGTTGGTCATCAGCCACAACTGGTCTTTGCCGAGCACGTTAAGGTAAACCTCCACACGGTACTTCGCGGTGTCTTTGGGGGTGTAGCTGTATTCGCGGCCTTCCTGCTCATCCACTTTTATGCCGTTGCGCATGAGCATGAATTTGCCCTTGCACGGGGAAAAGGCTTTCAGCGTCAGGCCCGGCGCCATCTTGATCGATTCGCCCATCACCGCCTTGTTCCCGCCACCCTCCGCCATGAACACAAAGCCCGTGCCGTCGGCCACCATGTCAAAGGAGACAAAGGCGCGGCCCGCCCGCAGCGCCTCAACAAGATCCGACTCTGTCAGGTTCTTTGCCAGCAGATGGGTCCGCACATACAGCGCCGAGCGCACGTAATTGTCCAGATCATAGCGGAAGATCTGCTTGCCCGGCACCAGCGGCCCGTACACGGCCCCCATGAGAAAGCGTGTGAACGCGTTCAGCTTAATCTCATGCGCCTGCTCTTTATTGTCAAAGGTGTGCCCCGTGTCGCTCAGCAGAAAATTGCCGTTCTCCAGATACAGGGCCTTCAGCCCCGCGTTCTGGTGCGTGTCGTTGCCCGCAAAGCCCGACATGTGCCTGGTGACATTTATGTCATCCCACCGCTTGAGCACCTCGTCGGGCCGTTCAAAGAGCGTGTAGAAGCACTGGTCGGCATAGCCGTTGTAGCAGGTCAGCACGGTTGCCAGTGTTTTCCACAGCACCATCTTCTCGGTCTTGTGCTTCAGCATGGTCGCGTGGATGTTGTAAATCTCCATCGCCTCCAGCTCGGGCATTTCCCAGTCCCGCTCCTTAGATTCCTCGCAATGCGCATAGGCCGCAATGCCCCCCAGTTCCTTGATCTTCTTCCCCTCGGCCCGGACATCGTCCTTGGCGTCAAATACCGTTGAATCGGGCAGGCCCCAGGGCATGAGGCCGCGGTCCATTTCAAAACCCCGAATAAACAGCACGCCGTCATGATCGCCCTTCCAGCCCAGCGAATAGTCCGCCTTGCCGTTCACATAATGATCGCTCATCATGATGAAATTCGACCCAATGCTCTTCAGCGCCTTCTGAATGTCGGGAAGCGGGGCCTTCGAGTCGTGCGACAACTCGGAGTGGCTGTGAATACTGCCCTTGTACTCGTTCCAGCCGCTGCTCACACCGACCTCCACGCGGGTCTTGGCAAGCTGCTCCCAGGCCGCCTTCTCCTTGGGGAAATAAGAGAAACGGTTGTACAGCCCCGGACTCAGTACCACCAGCACAAGCACCACCAGCAGCACCAGCAGCGCGCCCAGGGAAATCGACAGCCATTTGACCGCCTTGCGAAACATGCCATCCTCAGCAAACATGGAAAAGATCCTTTCACGGTGAATTAAACGACCGGTTACCGTCTTTGACCACGCCCGAAACGCAAAAGATGCGCCTCTGCGCCAATTTGGATGCTTTTTCGCCCGTGCTCCCCCAAGAAGCCTGCCCACGGACAAGAAAGTACCTGAAAGAACCATCTTATCACGGTATAAACAGGGTTCCAAATTTCGATAAAAAGAAAGGAAGCCCGCAAAACTGCCGCGGGCTTCGACCGCACCAACACCGAATTCGGCGGACCCACTCTCGCAGATCCCGAACCGGAATCCCCGCACACAGAACAACGCGGAAGCCGCGTTGATTAAAGGTTTCGCTGGTAAGGTCTGGGCACTCCACATGGCCCTTCACGATCCTGTTTGGGATCTTTGCAAAACCTTTCTGCCACGCAACTTCCGCGCCTAAACGCCTTTGCCGAAAGGGGTTGCACCAAGCGCATACAGTGCCCGCCTCCCTTGGGGACGGGTCAAGTCTTTTTCCAAGACTGCGCTTCAAATGCTTCCAAACCATCCGGCGCCCGCTTTGGCGGGACGCGCGCCTCCTTGCAACCGAGACCCAACTTCAGTCATCCGGCCCTTCGCGCGCTCAACAACTTGTCAAACCCGCAACCGCGACTTTGTCCATCCTCCAATCTTTTGCTCGCCTCTTTCAGGCGCCATCGCTGGTCTCAGGTGCCAAGTACACCCACATTTTACCACGCTTTTACCCGAATGCAAGCTGCCGGTGGAATTCCTTTTCAACCCGGCACCCAACCCGCTGTCAGGCCCCCACTTGACCCAAAACCATGGCAGCGCTGTGGAGAATTATCCCCTTGGCTATGGATACCGCAGGGGACCATTGCGCCCATTTCGAAAAAAAGTGTTGACATTCAGACTGGTTTGTGGTACAAACTAGTTGAGCTTCGGAGGACCGGAGTTCGTAGAATTGAATTTGAAAATGCTGTTATCGGCCTTTCAGGCCGTGATTTACAGAATTCTCACAACGCAAGGAGGTGAAATACAAATGAAGAAAATGAGTGTGGTATTGATCATGTTGGTGGGCAGCATCGCGTTCGCGAGTTCTCTGTCCATTCCGTGGTACGTTGACAACGCTCCGGTGAACACCGGTCTGCCCCCGACGGTTGATGGTGGCCTGTCCCTCATCTACCTGAAGAGCACAGTGGACCGCGTTCTGACGTGCGAAATCGGCTACTACAACGCTGACGGTGCGTTCCTCGGCCCGCAGCCCCCGCTGAACACGTTCACGATCCAGCCGAAGGCGGCCCTTGGCTTCCGTCCGGTTGCTGACGACCCGATCTCCGGGCTGACAAGCCCCTGGGGCGCGTCCGGTACGGCAGGTGGTCAGGAAGGTGCGGCCGGTGTGGCGGTTCCGAATCGTCCGCGCAGCGCCAATGCGAGCACGGTGATCCCGGGCACGACTGTTATCGACACCAAGAAAAATGGTTCGATCACGATCTCCTGGTTCGGCGTTGGCTCGGAAGCGACCGACCTGCAGGGTTCTCAGATGGCTTGGGCGAAGGGCGGCACGACCGTCGTCAGCTTCAGTCACTTGCTGCCTCCTGGAAAGTAATTTCCTAGCAGACTCGGAATTATTAACGATATTGAGGCGGGAATGTCGAAATGACATGCCCGCCTCAGTTTTTTTTGTGCCGTAAGCGTCCGGTGAACGCCATATAGGGTTTCTTCGCTTCGGGTGCGGAGATCTGAAATCTGAGATTTGGGAAAGCAGATCCAGGAAGGGGACGGCAGACAGGAATGTCCACCCCACATTGATGAGAATCTTCGTGTCTTGCGGTGATTTTGAGACGTGGAAGCACAGAAAAAGTCACGGGTGCCACATTCGGAGCCGCCTCACACCTTTAATTAATCCTGTTCATCCTGTTTGTCCATGTCAAAACGCTCCCATGCCTTTATCCGTGTGGTTCAGTGAATTCCGTGGTTCAGCACTTTCCTGAATCATGGTTGCGGCCAACGACCGTGCCAAATTCGGACATTGCTGAATCTCAGCCCCCTAAGAGTGGTGGAAGTGGCGCGGCTCCGATGATTGCCGTTCCCGCCCCCGCCCTGCGCCCCACACCCCGGCAAGAGCCACCACTACGGCCACGGCAACAAGCCCCGCACCCCCCGCAACAGGCAGATAACTCTGCACCTGCAGCCGGGCCTGCGGTGATTCGATGGTTTCATGCGCATCGGTCACCTCGCAGTAGTACAGGCCTGCGTCCCTGTTGCCTGCATGCGCAATATCGAGGGCCGGGTAGACCTCGTCGCTCAGGGCCGACCAGGCCTTCGCCCCGTCCTCAATATACCACTGGAAGCTTCGTGCGCCCGTGCCACCGGAAACTTCCACCGAAAAGCCGCAGGGGTTGCCCATATCCACCACTGTCAGCGCTGGGGGCACTGCCGTAAAGCGCAGGTGCGACAACGCATAGTCCGTGGCTGAAACCATCCCGGCCGCCAGCGGCCATCCCGCCCCGTCCTGCACCGCGCCGCCGATGTTTACGGCCAAGCCAAGGGGACCGTCCACCGTGCCGCTCTTCACCGTCACGGTATAGTCGGCGCCCGTGCCCGTGACCGACAACACACTGGTCCCGGAAATCCCTGTGGCGCTGAACCCCGTAAAGGGTGCGGTTGTGGGCACGCCCGTAACCGGCTCGCTGAAAGTGACGCCAAAGCGCACGGTCGGCGCGTTTGTAAGCGCTGCATCCAGCAGGGTCACAGAGGTGACCGTCGGTGCCGTATAGTCAAGCCTGTACGCTTCGCCCGTGGCGTTGCCCGCGGACAGCGCATTGCCGGGAAGGTCCTGAATGTTCCCAACAGTCAGCGCATCTATGGCAACCGTTCCCCCGGTGTTCCCCGTGTCCACCTCGACCTCATAGCGGCTTGCATCGCCCGCCACCGGGGTGACCGAAAGGATGGTTGCGCCCGGCATACTGCCGGGCCGCAAGGCGAAGTCGCTAAATGGCGAGGCCAGTCTCACACCGGTCACGGCCTCCGAATAGCGCACCAGGAAACGCACTGTGGCCGTCCGCGCCGGATTGGGTCCATCAGGCGTGACCGAAGCCACATACGGCGCCTGCCCGTCCTGGGTCGACATCACCGGCGCGGACCAGGAACTCTCCACCCGGCGGTCCGCTTCGGCCTGCCAGGTGACACCCCAGTCCAGCAGCGCCGGACTGACCGCCGTGTTGGTGGTGGTCAAATGGGCCCGCAACCGCACCGGCGTGACCGTCAACAGACGCAGGTCCGCCCCCGGCGCAAGACCGCTCCAGCCGGCAATGGGCATGCTGCCCGATTCGGGAAGAATATCCACCGACACCGCCGTGCCGGCGGGTGTACTGGCCCCATAGTTCAGCGTCCGCCAGCCTATCCACGATGCGGGCGCGATGACCGGTGAAACAAGGTCGCCCGCCGGCAGGTAGGGAGCCGCGCTGGCGGTGGTCACCTGCATGTAGTAGCAATACCCCGACGCGCCCACGTTGGGATAGGCCGCGCTCAGGGAAGTCTCACCGGGACAGGCCGTTGACTGCACGCGCCCGGTATGGCTTCCAAAAGACACGCTGGCAGTGGACAGGGTGTCTTTGTACGAAGTGGCCGTGCCCGACCAGGAAAGTCCCAGGGCGTAATACTTCCCGGGCGTGAGCGCCATCGACAGACCTGCCACCGACAGAAAACCGATGCCGGCATCCACCGCCTCAATCTTGCTGTACACCTTCGCGTTCGTCCATCCGGTGAAATCGAAATTGGACTCCCCCTCATAAACCGCGAATTCCACATTCATGGCACTGTCCCGCGACAGGAACATGGAAAACCCGGTCAGCCGCACCGCCTGCGTGGGCTTGAAAACGTTGAAGCGTCCCGTGTTTGCCGCGACACCTTTCAGGTCCTCCCGAGCCCCGCCCACCGTGTTCGTGGTTACGACCGGTCCCTGCAAAGCCACCTTGCCATCCCCGTACAGCGCCGTGCCCGAGCGGGCGTCCGATGCAAACTCCGCGTCATCGGTTTGGCTCCACGAGGCCTCGTCTCCGGGCAGCGACCGCGCGGCGCGGACCCGGTAATACTGCGCGATGTCCCACAGTCCGACAAAGTGCTGGCTCGTGGATGGAATCCATCCGCTGGCCTGAAAAATGGCGCTGAAATCGGCGGCTTGGGAACACTCCACATAATAGCTGTCCGCCTGCGCCACGCCGGACCACGAGACCGTGTTCGAGGTGCCCGGCGAAAGGGTCGGTTCGGCATTCATCACCGGCGCGTCCGGCACAATGGAAATACGATAGTCCTCCACCTCGCCGTCCGCCGCAGCGCCCAACCAGGACAGACCGCCTGCGGTGCTCAACCGGAACCGGGCAAACATCCGGTCGGACACCACCGCCCCCGCAGGGACATTTACAGCGAGGTCATTGTTTCCCGTGGCCAAAGGCAGGCTGTTAAACACCTGTTCCCCCGCGTCCGCCCAGGAGCCATTCTCGTTGAAATCAATCCACCCGTCCAGCTTGGCGGCCGTCGAGGCAAACACGCGCACCGAGGCAGCCTGCCCCGGAATGAGCGGACTGACAAAGACCACGCCGTCCTCGTCCGCGCCGTCACCAGAGGCGTCGGCCGACGGCTGGCCGTCGGCCGTCACATCCCGCGTGGCGCCCAGCATCGGACCGATGGCTGCATGCCGCGCTCCGTTGTCCGCCAGCAGCGTCGGATAGGGCGCGGGCGCGTCACCGAAATCGCAATTCAGCGGCGACGCCTCATAAACGGAAACGGCGTCAATGCCCAACCCCGAATTGCCCGAACTGCTCACCACCTGCCCGTCGCCGTAGTGGTTGAAGCGGATTTGGAAACTGGAACTGTAACTGATGCCCCAGGTGACCAGCGCGGCATCCAGCGACAGGTTGAACTGCGTGTAAGACCGCGTAAGCCCGTCGCTCTCCGTCAGATTCATCAGCGGATACCAGGTCACGCCGTCGGGGCTGATGACCACCCCGTCAAAATTCTTTGACCCCGTGTAGGGTGCCCACGGCGTCAGCGGGTTTGGGGAGTCCGCAAAGGATTTGGCAAAGAATGCGAGGTGGACGTTGCTCTTTCCTGCAAGGTCCACTGTCAGCGTTACCTCATTGCGGTTGCTGGTCCCCACGACGCTCGAATCCAGCACCATATGATAGGTCCCGGACGGCGGACCGCAGGTGCTCAACAAACGGTACCACCAGCTCCCCGTCATGGGATAAGGATTGGCTGCCGTGCCCGAAGTGGTCCACCAGGGACCGAGCACCGGATAGTCGAAGTCGTCGAAAAAGGGAAGGGTTGCAACAGCCCCCCACGCCGCAACCGGCACCAGTATCATGCCGACCGCAGCCAGCGCGCAGCACCAGCTCCGCATTCCTCTCAGCCCCAAAGGAATCATCCAAGACCCCTCATCCAAAGTGATCCGTTCGCCCTCAGTGCCGCCGTCCCAGACGTCCATCAAGCCGCATGAGTCACGGCGCGTTTCCATTGTTATGAAAAATATAGCACGGCACTCACCGGAGTCACAATCTGCAGGATCTGGGACCAAACGAGGTCGGCCACGGAACCGAAACGCCCACCTGTTGTGGCATGGTCTCCGGACCATGCCACAACGAAGAGAACAGAGGCCCTTCATGTGAAGGGCCTCTGCAAAGGATGCCGGGATGTTTACAGCGCTTTATGGGTTCTGCGCAACACCCCAAGGGTTGCCATGTCTGGATGTCACAGGCCCGCCTGCTCCACGGTGGCCGGGAGGGTGACGGGCAGGGCGTCGGGGTGGGTTGCCACAAGCTGGAGCGGGCTGCCGACGGCGACGGTGGAGGCATAGCGCGTGGTCAGCATTTGCAGGGTGGCCACGCCATTCTGGACGATGCCGCGACCCACGGGAATCTGTTGCGCGTTTGCCCCGCTGAGATAGGCCGTTATCGTCACGCCGTCCGTGGGATAGTTTATGGTTACCTGCCCGGCTTGCAGCAGCGACACTTTCACCCCGGTCGTGATGAGCGTCATGGGCGGTTTCTGCATGCGGATGCGCAGCGACGGGTCGCCGAAGATGTGGTAGAGGTGATTGTGCGTCCGGGCATCGTTTGCATTGCACGAACCGACCACCCATCCCTGGCCGTACCAGAACACATCGGCGAGCCGCATCTTGGTGGTGGTTCCAAAATGCTTGATGGCGTTGGCATAGCCTTCGGTGAGATGGCCGTTGACGTAGATGTACGTTTCCCGCGGGGCGGCGATGATGCTCACCGCACCGCGCCGGTCGGCACGGATCAGGTCTTCGGCAAAGCAGGGGTTGTTGGTGATGGGGCTGCAGGACGGCTTGAGTTCAAGGTCATAGAACCCGGAATCGCAGGTGGTGCTGAAGACCACGGGCAGCGGTTTGTCCTGCGCGAGCGCGTCCGCATCCCAGTAGCCGAAGGGGGTTCCCCACCAGCCCGGTCCGTTGCACCAGCCGTGCGAATTGTAAAAGACGAAAATGCGCCCTTCATTCCACGCTGTCGTCAGGTCGGCCGTTGCGGCGGTGGCGTACTCATGGCCGGGCGGGTTGCTGCCTAGGGCCGCCGGAAGCGCGCTTCCGTCACAAAAAGACCGGGGCGCCGTGTCAGCGGTGTAGGCCGGCCTGGGCGGGGTGGTGGTTGCGTCGCCGGCATCCACCGATTCGATATAGAGGCGCTGCACGTTGAATCCCTTGGATTCCAGCACTCCTTTGGCCGTCTCCAGCGGCTTCAGGAAAGGCTGCTGTTCCACGCCCTGCAACAGCGGGGGGTTGAAGTCGACCAGTCCCGGAAAGCCGTAGAGCGGCGGCTGGCAGCATTCGAAATCGGTGCACAGGGTGACATGCTTGTAGAAATCGGCCGACGAGGTGGGATACTTTTCATAATTGATAATCTTGTTGACCGCCGCGTCCGCCTCGGTGGTTTCGTTTACGGGCAGGCGCCCCACGGCCCAGTCGGACAGGGACAGGCTTGCCGGATCCCCGAGCGTGGAGTAGGCGAAGTCCGAAGGCGGCCAGGGTTCGCCCCCCGGTCCCGTGCCTTTCCCGCCAATGAAATAGTACGGTGCGATGTAGTTCACGTCGCCTACGAGCAGCACGTAGGAGAACTTT
This sequence comes from Candidatus Hydrogenedentota bacterium, assembly GCA_903893795.1. Lineage (GTDB taxonomy): Bacteria > Hydrogenedentota > Hydrogenedentia > Hydrogenedentales > CAITNO01 > CAITNO01. The sequence goes on from CAITNO010000055.1 coordinate 42,205, forward strand.
ATCTGGCTGTTGTTCCAGTAGTTCACAATCAGCGTGCGGATGGCGTCCGACGTGGGCATCGCGCCGTCGAGCCCGACCTGGACCACATTGGTGATGATCCCGCTGTTCGTCTTAAATTGCGCCAGCCTGTTGGCCGAATCCAGAAACTTGGTGTGCGTGACTATCAGCAGTTCGGCGCCTTCCTTGCTGCCCCTGAAGGGTTTCGGCAGAATGCTTCCCAGCAGGCCCGCATTGAGCAACAGGTCGTTCTGCACCGCCTGCAACGGCTCAAATAGGTTTGAGGGGTCATAGGTTCCGTATTGCCCCTTGTCTCCGGTGAACTTGAGCTGCACGTTGGTCGACCTGAAAAGATGCAGTGTGTTCGTCGCGGGATTGAATTGTGCCGCAGGCACCTCCAGGCGCACGAAGTGCAGGCCGCGCACGCTTCCCAGGTCCGTAAGGGTCGCCGTGCTCTGCGGGTAGAGCGTGTCTTGGGCGTAGAAGTTTTCATCCTTGGTGAAAGGCAGCGGCGATATGTCATGGATGAGTCCGTCCGGGTGGGCCTGGGCGATGCCGGGCTCCTGGGTCGGCAGCGGGTTCAGCAGGATTTGCTCCGCCTCATCGACCGTCACGGTGGGTTCCACCGTGGCGCCGTCCGGAACCGCGACCAGCCGCGTCACCACGGGAATGGTGGGCAACCCCACATCCGTTGTGCCCGCGCCGACCCCCGGCAGTTGCAGGGCCGTAAAGACCTCGCCGTTGCCCTGGGCAGTGAACAGTTTCGGTTCGCCGAAACTGAAGGTCGCCTCCACCTGTTCCAGATTCGACGTTTGCGGATTCAGGTCCGTTGCGGCCTCCGCGCCTATCCGCGCACCGTCCGGGCACAGGTTCTTGGCGGATGCTGTCGAAAGCATGTCATACCGGAGCATGCGGCCCGAGTTGTATAAAATCTCCGCAACGGACTTGGACGCGTCGTGGCGCAACCCCTGAAGGGCGGCGAGGTAGGTCTTGGCCGCGTCGGCGGCCCCGCAGATATCGCCGGCGCGGTACAGCCCGTCAATCTGCGCCAGGTCATCTTCCAGCGCCGCTTTCGTCGGGTCGTCAAAGACGGTGCCTGGGAAAGTGGACACGCTGGTTTGCAGGTCGGCGATGGTCGCAAGCACACCCGCCTGGGCCAGGGCGCTCGTTGGTCTGGCCGAGGCCTGCACCCCCGCCGAGTACTTGCGGCTGCCGTTGTAGGAGAATGCCGTGTAGTGGTAGGCCTGTCCGTTGTTCAGGTTGGCGTCGGTGAAGGTCGCGCCGTTGCCGTCGTAGGCGGTGGTGCCGTCCGTGTCAGAGGTCGGCGCCGTTCCCGTCTTTCGCTGGATCTTGACCCCGCTGAAATTGGCATCCGATGGAAGCGTCCACGTCAGCACAACCTGCTTGTCTCCCGCAGTGGCAGTGAAATTGGACACATCGCCCGGCGGTGTTGTGTTGGCACAACCCGCCAGGACAAGTACGAACGCGAAGACACCCAGTAAAGCGGCCGCCTGGCCGCTTTGGGAAAACCTGGTCGTCAATGAGTCAAAACAAAAGCGTCTTTTCATTGTAAAGGCTCCTTAAGGAGTTGGATGGCTGCCCGTTCCCTCGGGAACTCAGGCTCGAAGTGCGGAACCATGGGTTGTTTCGGCCGATCGGCCTGATAGATTCGCATCTGGCTAAGTTGCTCCCCCCCGCAAGATAAACCCTCGTTATGCGCGGGCTATGCCTCTCTTCGTGTACTTCCTTTTCCTCCTTTGCAGGTTCAAGTTGCGACGGCCACCAGAAACGATAACAAGCATGATTAAGTTAAAAGCATACTCGGGCTGCTAAGCTTTTGGCATCAGTAAACAACCCCCATCTTTAAGGGGCGTGCGCGAAAGAACTGCTGTGACGCGGCCTTTTCCTCGGCGCTACTCTGGTCCAATGCAGTTCAAGAATGAGATGCTGGAATAGCTACGCGCTTCGACATCGGGCATTCTCATTCTCCTCATTGAAGCCTGTCCGCACGTTTACCACAGGTCAGTGTAAAGAGGCTTTCGCAAGGCCTTTGCGAATTACTGTAAAGAAGCAACGAGACCCCCTTTGAGAGTATTCCCGCGCCGGTGTGAAGAGTCGGTGGACTGCAGGGCAATAGAAACGCCCCGGCGCAGGTCCGTTTTGGACCTGGCGCCGGGGCGCGCTGGCGGAAAAGGAATTACTTGGCCGCGGCCGCCGTTGCCGCGGGCACGGTGCTGAAGGTGTCGTTGATGCGGCGAATCGTTTCGAGCATGCCCTTGTGAACGGCGGGGGCGACTTCTTCACCGCCCGAATTGTCCTCGCCGTACTGGCTCTTGTTGTCATAGACATAGGGGGCTTTGATGTCCCACTGGCTCTTGGGCACGATGTAGCCGATTTCGTCGTTGCAGAGGCCGAAGATGGGCGTCTGTTTGGCGAACTTCTTCGCCTCGTCCAGCAGCGGGGGCACTTCCTGGGGCTGGATGTCGAAGTCGCGGCCGGGCTTGGCCTCCACACCGCCGACGGCGATCTCGGGGTACAGTTCGCCGGGTGTCGTGGAGATGACCACGCTACCGATGCGGATGGCGTCGGTTTCGGTCTTGGAATAGCCGCCCCAGTAGTAGCCCTGGTGGATGATGCCAAGCATGATGCCGTACTTGAAGACCGGGTTGGTCATCTTGGCCATGACGGTCTTGGCGGCCACGGCGACAAAGGGCGTCTCGTTCTTCCATGCGCCGGGCCCGCGCAGCGCGTTGGCGGCGAGGATGGCCACGTTGTAGCCCAGGTTCTCGGCCTTCTCGAAGGTTTCCTCCTTGATGGTGCCGCTGCCGTCGCGCTTGGGCACGGAGGTGTGGAGCTGCGTGGCCAGACCGCCGACCATGCCCTCGAAGAAGACGCAGGTGCCGCCGAAGCCCTTGACGCCGTTCGGCTCGGGCACGCCCTTTTCCAGGCCCTCGCGGATGTAGTGGCAGTAGTCCGAGGTCAGCAGCGAGTTGTCGCCGCCGAGCGTCTCGGGATGGTTGCCCCAGTTCACGCAGGTCGCTATGGTTTGGTCCGTGTTGGGTTTGGTGAAACGCCACAGGTACAGGTGCCAGTCCTGCACCACGGGCTTGCGGGAATCGTCCACATAGCCTTCCTTGGGCACGTCGGCCGTGGCGCAGTACATGTCGCAGGGCGACAGCGAGGCCACCGCCTCCTCGACGGCCTCCTTCGTCAGCCGCTGGATCTTCTGCACATAGGGCCCGCAGTCGAACTGCGGCAAAGGTCCGCACCAGTTGCCCATCGAATCCGGCACTTCGTGGCAGTGCGTCGAAGACACCACCAGATGGTCGACCTTCAGCGCCGGATTGATCATCTTGCGGATGGCGACGATGTCATTGTTGAAGAGGCCGATCGCATCGACCGACACCATTACCACGGTCACGCCGTTGTTGCGCACGGCCACGGCGCGGGTCCACTGCGGATCATGGACGCCCTTGGCCGGACGGTTTGAACTGAAGCCCGCAATCCAGCAGCCGTCGAAGCGCCCGTTCCCGTTCTTGTCCACGTAGGTGTCGCCCGATTTGGCGGCCTTCTCCGTGTCGAAGAAATGAGCTTTGCTGTTGATGGCGCGCATGAGCGGTTTTTGCCAGGGCTTCATGCAGTCTTCAATGATGTCATACTTGGCGTTGTTGTTTCCGTCGGTCCAACTGTCATACTGCGACAAGTCTGCGGTGATGTCGCGAACCGCCACGCCCACCTGAAGCGGACCGGGCGCCTCAAGGGCTTTACCGTTCGCGGGAATCAGGAAGTCGACGGCGTAGTTCTGATAGGGGCCGCGGCGCAGCGACAAGAACCAGAGGCTGAACAGAATGAGCACGACGGCCAGACCGGTAATGATCTTGTGCCGCCGCAGGAACGAATCCTCGGAGAACATCGGCATAACTCCTTAAATGGAAGAGGTTTAACACCGCCTGAGACGTCTCCGGCGGATTCGGAATGCGACCATTGGACCCGGCGGCAACCCCGTGCCGTTTCATAAAAGACGCCGCATTTTCACCATCCCTGCGATTGTAACATTTTACCCGGCCGGGTTTCAGCAGGAATTACGGGGAACTTCGGGCCGTGGCGGGGCATTAGTACAGGTGAGTTGGTGTGTCTGACGGCCTTTGCCACCCGGTCCGGGTGGCAACCGGGCGGCGCACCGGGTACAATGGCAGCCGGGCGGCCGAACCCGCACCGGGCGGGCCGCGCGTGTTGAAACAACAGAACAGGAACCGGAATCATGCGAATCCGCGACCATATAGCGCACATGGGACTGGTCTTGGCCGGTCTGGCAGCCCTGACGCTGCTCATTGTGGCGGGCTGGGGCCTGCTTTACGCAAGTTCCCCGGCCTACGCGGGCACGACGTTCCCGGCCTTCGGGCAGGACAAGGCGGCCGTCACCGTTGAGGGCGAAGGGGAAGGCGAGGGTGAAGGAGAAGGCGAGACGCCGCCACCGGTCTTGGAATCGGTAACACTGCTGTCTCCCCACGGCAACGTGGTGGCGCCGCGCAGCACCGGGTCGGTCACCGTGTTCTTTGCCGCCAAGGTGACGCTGACCGACACCGCGCCGGTCGACACTCCCCTGCTCGTAAGCTTCGTGCTCGACCGTGTCGAGCATCCCGCCGTGGCCCATGACGGCATCTGGGAGACCGTGGCCGACCTGCCCATGAGCACCTCCCACAAAGTGGCCGCCAAGGTTCAGGCCGGGGCCATTACCGAGGGGGAAGCCGCAGCCGAGGGGGAAACAGGCGGCACCCTGGAAGTTGAACAGTCCCAGCCGCTTTCCTTCGCCGTGCTTTTCGCCGATGACCTCGACGCAAACGGTTATCCCGACGATCCTTTTCAGGCGCTTGCCTCCGCCGGAGACGAGTGGCACGGCTCTTACCAAACCGACTCATGCACACGGCTGGTGCAGGTGACTGCATTAAAGGCGTCCTCCTGGCCGACCGTGGTGTACATGCCCAACCCGGCAAACATGTCCCAGTTGTGGACCGTGACCGTGCCGGCCGGGCTGGTGCTGGGAAATGAGCGCGCTATGCTCATGCTTTCCACGGCCTGTGACGAAAACAGCCTGTACGCCCCCGAAAACGCCCCGTCCGCCGACACGCGTCCCGGAACCGTTGTTCCCGGCGCGGGTTTCTGGGAGGCCCATCTCATCGTTTCCACTAACGGTGGAACCGTATTTGATGAAGCCGGGCCTGCCCGGCTCGACCCCCAGCCCTTGCTGATGCAGTGGGAGGGCATTCGTCCCAGCGTTGGAAACACCACCCAGCTCTACGGCCGTGATGCCCTCGTGGAGGGCGACGGCGCCACGGGCCTGCGCGTCATTGCCGGCGACCAGCCCTGGACCAAAGATGACCTGCTCGTGCTCAGCGTGCCCGAGACGGGCGGGTTGCTGGTGGCTGAAATTGCCCGCGGCGGTGCCCTGGCGCTCTTTCAGACACCCCAGCCGGCCAGACTGGTCATAACGCCCGGCGGCGACGCCGGACGTTTCGGATTTGGAATCGTGACCGCAACCCAGGCGGCCACGCAGGCCTTCACCCTGTCCAACAGCGGCAGCCAACCCCTCAGCGGGGCCGTGTCACTCGATGACCCGTCCGGCGTCTTTGCGCTCCAGCTGCCGCTCGCGTACACCCTTCCGCCCGGCCGTTCCACCACTATCAACCTGCAGTTCATTCCTCCCATCCCCGGCGACTACATCGCTGTGCTCACCTTTACCGGCGGTGAAACCAGTCCGCAAACGGTGACCGTCACTGGCACCGGCCGCGTCAAACCGCCCAAGGCGGTGTCCCTCTTTGGCTGCAGTGGCATCGCTGATGCTTCCGGCAGCGAAACGGCGGACCTGCTGGCGTTGGCCGCCGCGCTGGCGCTGCTGGCCTTCGGCACGCGGCGCGCGCGGGCATAGGCCAAAGCGTGCCGGGAACATCCCAATGAGTCGCGACACTGTCCTCATTCTGCTCTTTGGCGGCGTTTACATTGCCGCCATGATGGCGTGGAAGCGCTACCGCATGCACCAGATCAAGCGTTGGTGGACGGCGGGCCATGAAGCGCTGACCGGTGGAAACGCGGAAGCCGCCGCTGCGGCATTTCGAAAATGTTTGCGTGTTTGGCCGTCGGCGCCCAACTTTCACGAGGCATTGGGCACGGCGCTGAGCCACTTGGGCAAGTTGGAAGAGGCCGAGCAGGAACTGCGCATGGCGGTGAACCTCGAACCCTCGCGGGCCCAGTCCCACCTGAATCTGGCGCTTTTCTACGCGTTCGCGGTTCCCGGACGGGAGCGCGACGCGGTGGAGGCCTTTGCGCGGGTGCGGGAACTGAGCCCCGCACTGGCCGAGGAAGTGCTCGCAAAGGAGCATGTTGCGGCGCGGTTGAAGGATGCGGAGCGCCGCTGTGGCATGACTGTGCCGGACACGGCAGGTTGACAGTCTGCGGGCTGGTGCGATAGTCTGAGATGCTGGATTTCAACTGTTGGGGTTCTGCGTATAACCTCCGTCGGCGGAAGTGCCGGACGGAAGGGAGCAAGACACGATGAAACGGATGCTTAGCTGGGCGGCCTTGGCCGCATGTTTGGCGGTCATGGCCGGTTGCAACACGCTTTCCGGACAGCCCGAGATCCGCAAGGCGGAAATCACCCCCTCCGAACTCAAACCGGGCGACAGTGCGGTGATTACGGTCAACCTGAAAGACCGCAACAAAGTGGTGCGCCGCGTCGAGGGTGTTGTCGTCGAGGACCCGCGCATTACCTTCAAGCTGAACGATTCAGGCGTTGCGCCCGATGAGAAGGCGGGGGACGGCGTGTGGAGCATGGCCGTCGATGTGCCCTTCCAGTCGCCTCCGGGCCAGTATATTCTTGAAGTCACGGCCCTGCTGGCCGACGGCAAACCGGTGTCCGTGCGCGACCGCAATGGCATAGTCAACCCGCTGCAGGCCGCCGTGCCCATCCGGATCATAAAGACGCAGTAAAAATGATGCGTCCCCATCGGCCATGCGGGATAGCCTGCCTGCCTCGGCGTAGCCCTTGGCGAAGACGGGCCCCCGGCTGTGGGCGCGTGGCAAACGCCCCGGGACGACCGGCGGGGGTGCCGGTCAGGCAACTGCTGGCAGGCCTGCTGGTGTGCCTGTTCACCGCGGGCGTGACTTCTGCCGCCGACGCTGTCCGGCCCGGCATCCTGCTCATCACGGTGGACACCTTGCGCGCCGACCATCTGGGCTGCTACGGCTCCCATCTCGGCGCATCCCCTTCGTTGGACAGGTTTGCGGCCGGGGCGCTCGTGTTCGATGACTGCGTCTGCAATGTTCCCCTGACCTGCCCCTCCTGCGCGGCCATGATGACCTCGCTGCCGCCGCGGATGACAGGCGCCACCCGCAACGGTCTCCCCGTTGCCCCGGCCATTCCAACCGTCGCGGAGTTGCTTCGCGCCTCCGGCTGGCACAGCTTCTGCGTGCAAAGCACCTGGACCTTGAAAGCAAAGCTGTGCGGCCTCGAACGCGGTTTTGAAGTCTATGACCAGGATTTTCATCATCCGCGCTGGGGGCTGGTCAATCCCGAGCGGCCCGCCAACGAGGTGACCGACGCCGCGCTGCGTCTGCTGCTCGACCGTCCCGCGGATGTGCCCTTCTTCGGCTGGGTTCACTACATCGATCCCCACGCCCCCTACCGCATGCACCGCCGCTTTGACCCTTGGGGAAAACCAAAAAGTGCCCTGACACAGCGTGACTGGGTGCGCGCCCGCTACGCCTCAGAAGTGGCCTACATGGACCATGAACTGGGCCGCCTGCTCGATGCCCTTCCCCCCGACACCATCGTCGTGTTCACCGCCGACCACGGCGAAAGCCTTTTTGAACACAACCACCTCGGCCATGGTCGACGTATCTACCAGGACAACCTGAGCGTGCCCCTTTTGCTGCGCGCGCCCGGCCTTGCGCCGGGGAGGAGCGCTGTTCCGGCCCAGGGCATGGATATCGCGCCGACCCTCCTGGCTCTGGCAGGCGTCGCCGCCGCCCCAGGCATGGGCGGGTATGACCTGCTGGGCCATCCCCCCGAAGCCGACCGGGTGCGTTATGTGGAAACTTACGGCGGTGCCGTGCCGCAGTTGCCCGGACTGCGCCGCATACTGGCCGCTTCCGGACCAAGCCATCGGGGCGTTATCAGCGAGGGATGGAAACTCATTCTCACCGGCGGTCATCACGCCGAACTCTATTACCTTCCGGATGACCCGAAGGAGGAGCACAACCGGGCGGAAAGCGAGCCGGAACGGGTGGCGGCTCTGTCCACACTGGTTTCCCTATGGGCGCAAAATCACCCCCCCCTGGACACGCCCTCCGGTGCCACCCTCAATCATGAAGACGCTGCGGCATTGCGCAGTTTGGGGTATGGACGCTAGTCACCTGTTCCACCTGCGCATTATGCACAGTATTCTTTGTTTGCCCTCCGTCCGTTGTAAGTTTTCTCTTGACATTATGAAGGAGTCTCGACTATAACAGATACGATGCATAAGCATGCGCGCCCGATGGGATTACTGTCTCTATCTGCTTGATGGCGGGGGGGATGGCCGATCCTGACCGGGGACATGCCGAGCATCCAGCCGATTGCGCCTGGCGGCGCAGGGTCGGCATGCGAGACAAATGGAATTGACAAGAGTTATCCCGTGCGAATCGACGTGCGCCCTCTATGGCCGTGCGGCGTGCGCGGGGTGATACACGAGCAACAGGTTTCCGGTATTCTGGAACCGCATGGATGGTTCCGGCAAAGGAGATTGCGTATGCGCGCGCAGCAGGTTCTGGCGGGCGGCGGACATGTACAGACACGGTGGGTGGCAGCCTTTATTGCGCTGGCACTGCTGGCAGTGACGCCGGCAATGGCACAGCCGCAGGCCGTGCCGGAAGATCTGAACAAGGTCTTTCGAACCCTGGAAGCGCCCGGCGCCGCGGAGGCGCCTGTGCTGCTCACCGACGGAAGCGGGTTTATCCACTTCCTCGGCGCGCCGCCCAATGGGCGCTTTGTCGCGCGGCAGCCGGCAGACAAGTCGGCCGGGCCTGAAGGCATCGCCCGCAACTTCGCCAATGACTTTTCCGGCGCCTTCGGCATTCTCAGTGCCAGGACGGATTTCTGCGAACGCACCGTGCGCCGCACCGCCAACGCCTTCGTCCATCTCGCACAGACCTACGCGGGCCTGTCCGTGCTGGGCGCCGAGTTGGTCGTGCAGGTCAATGATGACAGCAGCGTGCGCAACATCATGAATGGTCTTGCCAAGGACACCGTCCTGCTCGATTCAGGAAAAGTGGCAGTCAACCCAAGCCTGCCCGCCTTCCAGGCGCCTGCGCTGGCCCTCCGCCTCGAAGCCGCCATGCAGGGCCGAGACGAGCGCGATTTTACGGCCTCCGATCCCACCCTGATGATCTACGCCCCCGAAGTCTTCCACCGCGCCGGCGAACCCCAGCTCGTGTGGCGGGTGGAAGTGCGGCCCAATGATGTGCGCCAGTCGGAAGTGGCCGTATTTGTCAACGCCCATTCCGGCACCTTTGCCTTCCACTATCCGCTCCGTCCCGACGCCAAGTCGCGGAACATTTACGACACCAAAGACCAGACCGACATTACCCTGGCGACCCTGGCCCGCAAAGAGGGCGATGCGGCCACCGGCGACGTGTCCGTGGACAACGCCTATGACTACCTGGGCGCCACCTATGACTGGTACTTCAACAGCTTCGGCCGTGACAGTTGGGATGCAAAGGGCGGGGTCATGAAGGGCTATGTGCACATGCCCCTGCTCAATGCCTACTGGGACGGGGCCGAGATGAAGTTCGACGACCTGCTCATTGCCGACGACGTTACCGCCCATGAAATGACCCACGGTGTGAGCGAAACCGATGTGAATCTTGTCTATGAAGGCTTTTCCGGCGCGCTCAACGAGGCCTATTCCGACTGGGGCGGTGAATTCGTCGACCTGACCGACGGGCTCGGCAACGATTCTCCCGCAGTGCGGTGGTTCCTCGGCGAAGACACCCATCTGCTCAACCCGGCCGCCGCCGGCCTGTCCGGCGTCCCGCCCACGGCCATCCGCTACATGAAGGACCCCACCATTTTCGGCCAGCCCGACCGGTTGCTCAGCCCCTATCTGGCCAACCCCTACTCGCTGTCCGACTACGGCGGCGTGCACACCAACAGCGGCGTCATCAACAAGCTGACCTACCTGCTCACCGACGGTGACAGCTTCAACGGCCAGAAAGTGGCGGGCATGGGCATCCCCACCGTTGCCGACCTCTACTACAACGCCATGCCGCTGATGACCTCCACCTCGGATTTCTACGACTTCTACGTCGCACTGGGCGGTTCCAGCATCAATTTGGGCCTCACTTTTGACGACCGGATGAACATAGCCGCAGGCGGTCGCGCCGTGGAGATTGAACCTCCCCAGGTTGCCCTGCTCGGGCTGCGCAATCTGCGCGCCGTGCCCGTGCGGGACAAGAATGACAAGCCGGGCATTGCCCTGACTTGGGACAATCCCCCGGCAGGCACCTACAGCCAGTTGGTGCTCATCCGCAACATCGGTTCCTTTGCCATGCGGCCCAGCGACGGCACTCCCCTGAATCTGGCGGAGACGGCCGTAAATTATCTGGATGTCAATGTGAGTCCCGGCGTGGAATACTTCTATACCCTCATCGCCGACCTGAGCACCGGATTCCCCATGGTTTCCTACGCCCGGGCCGTGGCGGGTGCGCAGGCGCCCAATCTCCTGTCCCAGGCCTTCGGCACCGACACGCTGCTGGGAACCCTTGGCCCGCTCGACCTGGCCTATTCGCAGCTCACCTTCTCGCCGGTTGGCACGCCGATGGGTCCCATCTCCGGCGACTCGCTGGGCGCGTCCTATGGAAACTACGAGGGAACCATCCAGAAGAATGTCTACTCCCTTCCTGTGGCGCGCAATGACGTGCAGGGCGGGGCGACCATCCTGAGCTTCGTCGATGACGGCGTAATCCATGTGCTTCTGGGAGAAAACGCGTTCCCCTTCTTTGGCAAGCGCTACACGGAACTCTATATCGCCGCGAACGGCTATATCTCTTTCCAGGACCTGACAGGATTTCCGGATGTCACAATCTCGGGGACTACCACAAATGTAAGTCTTAACTTCCCAACGCTTGCATCCCATTTCTTCGTCCCACGCATTTCCTTCCTGTTCAACGATTTCGCGCCCAACATGGGCGGTGAAGCCTGGACTCGCGATCTGGCCGACCGCAAAGTTTTCACCTTTGTGAACATGCCGTCGTGGCCCGCCTCCCTGCCGTCCAACAACGTGGGCCGCAGCACCGTGCAGGTGGAGCTCTTCTACAACGGCACCATCCGCTTCACCTATCAGGGGCTGGGCGCGACGAATGCCGACGTGGGCATCTCCGACGGGCTCGGCGTGCCGCGAGAACCGTCTCTCGAATTCTCCAATCTGCGCCAGGCCTACACCATGCCCGACCTGTCCACCCTGCCCACCCAGGCGCAGAAACTCAGCATCACGCCGGTTGCGCCCATAACGGTCGATGCGGGCGGTCTGGTCACCCTGGATGTGACCGCCAACCAGCCGCAGGGTGTGGCGGGCGTGCCCGTCTTCACCGCCACATGGGACCATGCGGGCATCGTGCCGTTCGCCGATCTCCAAAACGGAACGGGCCGCCTCAACTGGCAGACCACCGCCCAGGACCGGGGCATCTGGAACCTGCGCCTCCTTGCCCGGCAGGGCGGACTGACGGCCTATCAGGATGTCCGCATTTTCATCGGACGCACCTTTGACAAACCCACCGCGCGCAATCTCGCCATTTCCACCAACACGCCCTTCGAAGACCCCACCCAGAGCCGTTCGGTTCCCGTCACGCGGTCCCTGAACGCCTCCTATGAGTATTACCACCCGCTCGCGGCGACCGACCCCACCTACTACGGTGAGGGCGCCACCTCCATCTTCTGGTTCCGCAACGGTCAGGTCATCTACGAGATGAACGACCGCACCGTGGTGCCGGCCGACGTGCCCCGCGCGGGCGACCGCTGGTGGTTTGGCGTGGTTCCCGAAACCGCCAGTTACACCATGGGCGACATGGTCCTTTCCCCCGTGGTCACCATTGTGGGCTTCCCTGAACTGACCTCCGTCACCCCGGCCTTCGGTCTTACGGTCGGCGGCGACCAAATCAGCATCCGCGGCGCCCGTCTCTCCGGCGCCACGGCCGTCACCTTTGGCGGCATCAAGGGCGTCAACCTGCGCGTGCTGGGGGATGGCGAAGTTCAGGTCACCACGCCGCTCCATCCCTCGGGGTTGGTTGACGTTGTGGTCGAGTCCACCGATGGCACCGGCCGCATCTCCAGCGGCTTCCGCTTCGTCGGTGACGGCGCTGAACTGTTCAAAGAAGACGTGAACAAGGATGCGCGCGTGGACGCGGTGGACATCCAGTTGGTCACCGGTGCGGTGCTGCAGTCAAAAGCGGTCGCCAAAGCGGTCATCGACGCGGACGTCAACGGTGACGGCAAGGTCAACGCGGCCGACATTCAGGCCGTGGTGAACCGCGCATTGCACCACTAAAGCGGCCAAAGCGAAACAGGGAAAAGTTCAAGGCCGCCCGGGAAAACCCGGGCGGCCTTTTCTGATCAGTCCGATCGGTCCGATCCTCGCATAAGCTTATAACCCCTCCTCAATGACCCTGCGCTCCAGCGCCAATATGCGATCGCGGTACTGCGCGGCTGTCTCAAAATCCATCCGGTCCGCGGCGTCCCGCATCTTCTTGCGCAGCTTGGCCACGGCGCGGCCCAGATTCTCCGTGGAAATGTAAACGTCGGCGTCCTCCGCGGCCATAGGCACCGTGACATAGTCCCGCTCGTTAATGTTCTTGAGCAGGTCGGGAATGGCCTTCTGAATGGAGCGCGCCGTGATCTTGTGCTTCATGTTGTAGGCGACCTGCCTGGCGCGGCGCCGGTCCATCTCGCCGATGGCGCGCTTCATCGAGTCGGTCATCTTGTCGGCGTACATGAGCACCCGTCCGCCCAGGTTGCGGGCGGCGCGGCCGCAGGTCTGAATGAGGCTTGTCTCTGAGCGCAGATAGCCCTCCTTGTCCGCGTCAAGAATGGCCACCAGCGACACCTCGGGGATGTCGAGCCCCTCGCGGAGCAGATTGATCCCCACCAGCACGTCATACTGGCCCTGCCGCAGTTGGCGGATCAGTTCAATGCGCTCCAGCGTCTCCACATCGGAGTGCATGTACCGCACCCGCACGCCCAGGTCGCGGTAATAGTCGGTGAGGTCTTCGGCCATCCGCTTGGTCAGCGTGGTGATCAGCACGCGCTCACCCCGTGCCGCGCACTGGCGCACCTCGTCCAGCAAATCATCCACCTGGGTCGTGGCCGGTCGCACCTCGATCTCGGGGTCCACCAAGCCGGTCGGCCGGACCACCTGCTCGACGATCACCCCCTCGCTCTTCTTCAGTTCGTAATTGGCCGGCGTGGCGCTCACATAGATGACCTGGTTGATCCGCTCCTCGAACTCCGAAAAAGTCAGCGGCCGGTTGTCGCGCGCGCAGGGAAGGCGGAATCCATATTCGACGAGCTGGTCCTTGCGCGAGCGGTCGCCTTTGAACATGGCCGACACCTGGGGGATCGACATGTGGCTTTCGTCAATGACGAGCAGGAAATCCTTGGGGAAGTAACTGATCAGCGTGTCCGGCGGATCGCCGGGCATGCGCCCGTCGAGGTGGCGCGAATAGTTTTCGATGCCCGAACAGTAGCCCGTCTCCTCGATCATTTCGAGATCGTAATTGGTGCGCTGCTCCAGGCGCTGCGCCTCCAGCTCGCGCCCCGCGCCCCGCAGTTCGCCCAGCCGCTCGGTCAGCTCATGGCGGATGGTCACCAGGGCCCGGTCCAGCGACGCCCGCGTCGTCGCGTAGTGGCTGCCGGGGAAGATGGCCGAACGGCGCAGCCGTTTGAGCGTGACGCCCCGCAGCGGGTCGATTTCGGACACGCCGTCAATGACGTCGCCGAAGAATTCCACGCGCACCGCCCGTTCCGCCTCATAGGCCGGAAAAACGTCCACGATGTCGCCCCGCACTCGGAAGGTGCCCCGGTGGAAATCCGTGTCGTTCCGCGAATACTGCATGGCGATGAGGCCGGCCACCAGCCGCTCGCGGCTCATGGCGTCGCCCTCGTTCACCTCGATGCGCAGTTCCTGGTAGGTCTCGGGCGAGCCGATGCCGTAGATGCACGACACACTGGCCACCACCAGGCAGTCGCGCCGCGTCAGCACCGCCCGCGTGGCCGCGTGGCGCATTTTGTCTATCTCGTCGTTGATCGCCGAGTCCTTCTCGATGAAGGTGTCCGTCGTGGGGATGTAGGCCTCGGGCTGGTAGTAGTCGTAGTAGCTGACGAAATACTCCACCGCGTTTTCCGGAAAGAGCGCCTTGAACTCCCCGTAAAGCTGCGCCGCCAGAATCTTGTTGTGCGCAAGCACCAGCGTGGGACGGTTGGTGCGGGCCACCGCGTTGGCGATGGTGAAGGTCTTGCCCGATCCTGTGACGCCCAGCAGCACCTGGTGTCTCAGCCCCTCTTCAATGCCCCGCGTCAGCGCCTCGATGGCCTGGGGCTGGTCGCCCGCGGGCGCGAAGTCGGAGACGAGTGTGAACCGGCCGTCGTCCTCCACGTCACCCGGCGTCCTTCATGTGTGCGCCCTGGCGCTCTTTCACGTCGAGCTGGCTGGCCCCGAAAACGCCCGGCACATTCCGCACCGCGTTCACCACGCCCTCAATGGTGTGGTGGTCCGGCGTCACGAAGGAGAAATCGAAATGGTAGCGGTCCGGCGCGGTCTTTTCGAAAGAGGCGCTCGTGATGTCGATGTTGAGCGGACGCAGCACATTGGTCACATCGGCCAGCAGGTTGGGACGGTGCCGCGTGATCACGCGCACCTTGGCGGTGAAGGAACCCTCGCCCTCCCAGGCCGCGGTGAGTATGCGCCGCGTGTCCTTGGCGGTGCGCTGAAAACTGATGCAGTCCTCCCGGTGCACCGAAAGGCCGGGGCTTTTGGTCACATAGCCGACAACGCGGTGCCCCGGCATGGGGTTGCAGCACTTGGCAAACTGCACCGACATGCCCTTGATGCCCTCGATGCGGATAAGCTTCTGCCGCGTGGCCTCGTCCACCTCGCGCACTTCCGCATGTTTCACCGGCACCCGGCCCGGCGGGTGGGCGCGCGGCTTGACCTCGACCGGCTTGGGCTCCTCAATGGGCGCCAGTTCACCGATCTCGCGCAGCCGCTGCCGGATGCGCGTGCGCGCCCGGCCCGTGACCACCACATCCAGCCAGTCGCGATGCGGCTCCTGGTTCTTCGAGGTGAGGATTTCCACCATGTCGCCCGTCTGCAGGTTGTAGCGCAGCGAGACCATGCGGTTGTTGACGCGCGCGCCGATGCAGTGCTGCCCCACATGGGAATGGACCATGTAGGCGAAGTCCAGCGGGGTGGCCCCCTGCGGAAGCTCCTTCACCTGGCCCTTGGGCGTGAAGACATAGATGAACGAAAGCTTGAACTCCTGCCGCATCGTGTCCATCATGCCGTCCTGGCTGCCTGCGTCCTTGAGCCAGTCGTTCATTTTGCGCAGCCAGGCCAGTTGGTTCTCGAGCTTGTCCTCGGCGGTCTTGGTGCCCTCTTTGTAGCGCCAGTGCGCCGCGATGCCCTCGCGGGCCACCAGGTCCATCTTTTCCGAACGGATCTGCACCTCCATCGGCAGTCCGTTTTCGCGCATGACCGTGGTGTGGATCGCCTGGTACATGTTTAGCTTGGGCATGGCGATATAGTCTTTGAGACGGCCCGGGATGGGCGTCCACAGGCTGTGAATGACGCCCAGGGCGTTGTAGCACTCCGAATCGGAGTGCGTGATGATGCGGATGCCGAGCACGTCGAGCACCTGCTCGAAATCCTTGCCCTGGTGCTGCATCTTCTCGTAGATGCTGTAAAGATGCTTGGGCCGGCCGATCACCTGTGCGCGGACCTCCGACTCTTTCAGCCCCCGCTCTATCTGCGCCACCGTTTCGATCAGAAAAGCCTCGCGCTCGCGGCGCTTCATCGCCACCATCCGCGCCACTTCCTTGTACTTTTCCGGCTCAAGGTGGTGGAAGGCGTGGTCCTCCAGCTCCCACTTCCAGCTCGAAATGCCGAGCCGGTGCGCCATAGGCGCGTAAATGTCCAGCGTCTCCCGCGAAATGCGCTCCCGCTGGGCCGGCGTGAGGTGTTCCAGCGTGCGCATGTTGTGCAGGCGGTCCGCCAGCTTGATCATGATGACACGCAAATCCTTCGCCGTGGCCACCAGCATCTTGCTGATGTTCTGCGCCTGTTTGCTCTCCATCGTCACATGGTCGTCCTGGAAGCTGAGCTTGTTTATCTTGGTGACCCCCTCCACCACCCGCGCGACGTCTTCGCCAAACTTCGCCCGCAGTTCTTCGCTCTTGACCTCCGTGTCCTCGAGCACGTCGTGCAGAATCCCCGCCGCGCAGGTTACCGGGTCCAGCCCCAGGTTCGCCAGAATCAGCGCCACGTTCAGGCTGTGCATCACATAGGGTTCGCCCGAGGCGCGCGTCTGGCCGTAGTGCGCATGCTCCGCCAGGCGCATCGCGAGGTGGACCACCTCCAGGCTGGTGCCCGGCGAGCTGCGCCTGAGGCGTTTCAAAAGGTTCATGTAGAGCGTGCGCATGGGTTGTTGCGTTCCTTGGGCGTAAAGCGGCATCGTCATGAAAAAGATGCCCCTCAGTCTATCATGAGTGAACATCTCTTACACAGACCCTGTTTCCCAGTCCAGGCCTGCATGTGCCGGTGTCCTCTTTTTTGCCTACCACACCGTCATAATCATGCGGTATGTATTCTATGAAAGACTTGTCCGTAATAGCGCAAGAAAAGTAAATCATGCAGACAGCGCATATACGGAATACCCCGCAGTATTTCTTGAAGTTAATACGGGCAATCCCGGAGGTATAAGGCGCGAAATAAAGATTATTTGTTGAAAAATGCTAAATAGTGGTCTATACTGAACCCGTCCTAATGAGCGGCAGCATTCTCTTTTCGATTGGTGAACGGTCAAAGCGGTCCTTTTCCGTTGTTTAGTGGTAGGATCGCTTCCATGAATTGAAGGTCGGATTAGCGTTTTTCGAGATTCTTTTCGCGATTCAGAACGGAAAGCGAGCGTGTTTGTGTCGTCCGGCGGTGGATTTGCCGCAGTGGCAGGAATCAAGACGCCGGGCCTGACCAACCAGAAAGGTACATCGAACATGGGGACAGACGACAAACAAAAGTTTAGTTCGCTGATGACGGAGACCCGGAGCTTCCCGCCCCCGCCGGAAATCGCCGCACAGGCGCATATCAAGTCGATGGCCCAATACGAGGCCATGTGGAAACAGTCCATCGAGGACCCCGACGCGTTCTGGCTCGAACAGGCCAAGACACTGGACTGGACCAAGGCCCCGACCACCTCCCTCGACTACAACTGGAACACCGAAACCCGTTCCATCAGCCACACCTGGTTCAGGGACGGCGAACTTAACGTGTCGGTCAACTGTCTGGACCGCCACCTGGGCACAGCGCGGGAAAACAAGACTGCGCTTATTTGGCAGGGCGAACCCGACGAGGATGTCATAAGGATAAGCTACCGGGACCTGCACACCGAGGTGTGCAAGTTTGCCAACGTGCTCAAGGGCCTGGGCGTCAGGCGCGGCGACCGCATCTGCATCTACCTGCCCATGGTCATAGAACTTCCCATTGTCATGCTGGCCTGCACGCGCATCGGTGCCATCCACTCGATTGTCTTTGGCGGATTCAGCGCCGACGCAATCGCCACCCGCGTCGAGGACGCCACCTGCAAGCTCATCGTCACCTCCAACGTGTCGCTGCGCGCGGGAAAGGCCATCAGCCTCAAGGCCATCACCGACGAGGCCATGTCCAAACCGGCCTGCGCCAGCGTGGAAAAGGTGGTCGTCGTCAAGCGCACCCCCGAACCCTGCGACATGGTCGCCGGCCGCGACCTGTACTACGACGAACTGATGGCGACGGCTTCCGCCGAATGCCCGGCCGAATCCATGAACGCCGAGGACCCACTCTTTATCCTCTACACCTCCGGGTCCACCGGAAAGCCCAAGGGCGTGGTCCACACCACCGGCGGCTACCTCCTGCACGTCTCCCTGACCCACAAGCTCATTTTCGACCTGCAGGAGGACGACATCTACTGGTGCACCGCCGATATCGGCTGGGTGACAGGCCACTCCTACATCGTCTACGGACCGCTGGCCAACGGCGCCACCTCGCTCATGTTCGAGGGCGTGCCCACCTGGCCCGACGCCGGACGTTTCTGGCAGGTGGTGGAAAAGTTCAAATGCACCCAGTTCTACACCGCCCCGACCGCCATCCGCTCCCTCATCCAGAAAGGCGATGACTGGGTCAACAAGTACGACCTCAGCTCGCTCCGCATTCTGGGTTCGGTCGGCGAGCCAATCAACCCCGAGGCGTGGATGTGGTATTTCAACGTCGTCGGCAAGGGCCGCTGCCCCATTATGGACACCTGGTGGCAAACAGAGACCGGCGGATTCATGATTACGCCGCTGCCCGGCGCCATGACCACCAAGCCCGGCAGCGCCAGCCGTCCCTTCTTCGGCGTCGATCCCGTCATCCTGCGCGACGACACCACCCAGGTGGGCATCAATGAAGGCGGCAAGCTCTGCATCCGCAAACCCTGGCCCGGCATGATGCGCACCATGTGGGGCGACCATGCCCGCTTCGTGGACACCTATTTCATGATGTACAAGAACATGTATTTCACCGGCGACGGCTGCCGCATTGACGAGGACGGCGACTACTGGCTCATGGGCCGCATCGACGACGTGGTGAACGTGTCGGGCCACCGCATCGGCACGGCTGAGGTGGAAAGCGCGCTCGTCAGCCACCCAAAGGTGGCCGAGGCCGCCGTGGCCCCCATGCCCCACGAGATCAAGGGCCAGGCCCTCTACGCCTACGTGACCCTCGTCCAGGGCATCGAGGAAAGCGACGAACTCCGCAAGGAACTGATCATGCACGTGCGTAAGGAAATCGGCCCCATCGCCGCGCCCGATGTGATTCAATTCGCCCCCGCCCTGCCCAAGACGCGCTCGGGCAAGATCATGCGCCGCATTCTGCGAAAGATCGCCGAGAACGCCACGGACCAGATCGGCGACACCACCACCCTGGCCGACCCGCTCGTGGTTGACGCGCTGGTAGCCGAGCATGACAGGCTGGTGAGGAAGTAGAAAGGAAGCGAAGCACAGGTGCGTCCGTGTGTGCCGCCACAGTCGCAAAGGCGCGCACGGCCCTTTTCGCTTCACTTCGCCCCGGGCAGCACGGTGACCAAAGGAGACGATGAGATGGACAGTTCCGAAACGGTGAAGAATCGTGGCTGGGTCGTGACTTTTGCCGCCATCGGCATCAACCTGGCGCTCGGCATCCTCTACTCCTGGAGCGTGATCAGCAAGGCCATACCCAAGGACTGGGGATGGTCCGAATCGGACAAATCTCTTCCCTATGCGGCGGCCTGCCTCGTTTTCTCGCTCATGATGGTGCCCGCAGGCAGGCTTCAGGACAAGATCGGCCCCCGCATTGTGGCCACTATTGGTGGCGTGCTGGTGGGCTTGGGCATGATCCTCGCCAGCACCTCCACCGGCCTGCTCATGTTTATCCTTGGCTTCGGCGTGTTGGCGGGCACCGGCTTCGGCTTCGGCTACGCCTCTTCCACGCCGCCTGCCGTCAAATGGTTCCCCAAAGAGAAGGTGGGCCTCATTGCCGGCCTGGTCGTCAGCGGATTCGGCCTCGCCTCGGTCTACATCGCCCCGCTGACCGACTACCTCACCAAGCCCGAGCATCTCGGCGTCAGCAAGACCATGCTGGTCCTCGGCATCGCCTTTCTGCTCGTGGTGACACTGCTCTCCCAGTTGCTGAAAGCGCCGCCCCCGGGATACAACCCCAACGCGAAAGCTGGAGCCGGTTCCGCCGCGGCGGCGCCCGCGGACGATTACACGCCGGGGGAGGTCCTCCGCACACCCCAGTTCTACGTGCTTTGGTTCATGTATGCGTGCGGCGCAGGCGCGGGCCTGATGGTTATCGGCAAACTGGCCGCCATCGCGAAAACCCAGGCCAGCCTGGATCTCGGTTTCGTGCTGGTGGCCGCGCTGGCCATAGGCAACGGCGCGGGCCGCATCGGCTCGGGGATTCTGTCCGACAGGATCGGCCGCAAGCAGACGCTCCTCATCGTGTTCCTCGTCCAGACCGTGATGATCTTCCTGCTGTCCCGCGCCACGGCCGGAACGGCCCTGGCCAATCCGGGCGTGCTCTGCGTGCTGTCGGCACTCGTCGGCGCAAACTACGGCGCCAACCTTGCCATCTTCCCCAGCGTCACGAAGGATTTCTACGGCCTCAAGAACTTTGGCGTGAACTATGGCCTCGTGTTCACCGCCTGGGGCTGCGGCGGATTCGTGCTCGCCTTCGCCGCGGGCAAGGCGTACGACATCTACAAAACCTTCGCCATCGCCTACTACGGCTCCATGGTCCTGCTGGTCGTGGCCGCGGCGCTTACCTTCCTCCTCAAAACGCCCAAACCGAGGAGCGCGGCCAACTAGAATCCAAAAGTCCATCCCCGCCGCCCCCGCTGGCAATCCTTTGCGTTTCTGGCGTAGTATCACGGCGCATTCAACACAAGGGCAGCGTCCCGAAGGGCGGGCGTTGACGCAAAGGAGGTGCTGTGGCAAAGGAAGAAGGACTGCCGGAAAACGCCCAGGCGGCCGCCGACGAAGCCCATCCCAGCGGACTGTTGCGCCGCATCGGCCTGTTCATGGCCATCATGATTGTCATGGGCAACATGATCGGATCGGGCGTATTCAAGAAGGCCGCGCCCATGTCGGACGAGTTGCAGTCGGCGGGGCTGATGCTGGCCTGCTGGCTCATCGCGGGGATCATCTCCCTGATGGGCGCGCTCTCCAACGCGGAGGTCGCCGGCATAATTGCCGACCCCGGCGGACAATACGCCTACTTCAAGAAAATGTACGGAAAGGCCTTCGCGTACCTCTACGGGTGGACCGGCTTCATCGTGATCCAGTCTGCCTCCATCGGTTCCATTGCCTACGTCTTTGGCCAGTCGGCCAACTCCCTTTTCGCCTTTCCCCGGCTCGACGCCTCCTGGGAAGCAGTCTCCGTCTTCGGCATCTTCTTTCCCTTCGCCAACCTCGGTGTAAAACTGTTCACCATCGGCACGCTGTCCCTTATCACGCTGGCGAACTACATGGGCGTGATCTTCGGGGGATGGATCGCAAGCGTCTCGACAGCCCTGAAGATTCTCGGCATCGCCGTGGTCGCGGTCCTCGGCCTGATGTGGAGCGGAGGCACCTATGCCAATCTGTCCCCCGTCCTCGCCAATCCCGACGCGCATTACGCGACATCGTTGGGCCTGTTTGGGGCCATGTTTGCCGGCCTCCTCGGCGCCTTCTGGGCCTACGACGGATGGATCAACATCTCCTTCCTTGGCGCCGAAATCCGCAATCCGCACCGCAACATGCCGCTGGCACTCGGCATCGGCGTGGCCGGCGTCGTCACCGTCTACATGCTCGCCAACCTCGCCTTTCTGCACGTCATGCCTGTCAGTGAAATGCGGCAGTTCGCCGGAAGCGAGAACAGCATCCTCGGTGTCGAGGTCATGCGAAAGGCCTTTGGAAACCATGCCGCGGGCTTTGTCGCCGTGCTGATTCTGCTTTCCACCTTCGGCGCCACGAACTGCCAGTTGCTGCCCCCGTCCCGGATGTACTTTTCCATGGCCCGCGACGGCCTGTTCTTCCGGGCCGCGGCAAAGTGCCATCCCCGGCACCACACCCCCTCAACGGCCCTGCTCATGCAGGCCGTCTGGACCGCCGTGCTCGTCATGACAGGCACCTTTGACCAGTTGACCGACATGGTTATCTTTGCCTCCTTCCTCTTCTACGGCGCAGGCGCCTTCGGTGTCTTCGTGCTCCGCCGCACCATGAAGGATGCGCCCCGTCCCTACCGAGTCACCGGATACCCCCTCGTCCCGGCAATATTCATCCTCTTCTGCATGGTGCTCGTGGTGGTCACCATCATCGAACGCCCCCGCGACGCGGGCATCGGCATGGCGCTCATTCTCGCGGGCCTGCCCTTCTATTTCTACTGGAGCAGGAAATCGCCGGAGTGATTTTCGCAGGGTGTGTGAAGTGCCGCGAAGCGGCACGGAACGCACCGTCCGGAGAGCTCAAGTGGCTTGCTCCGGGCCTCAGGAGGCTTTATTGAAACAAGGCGGGGAAGACGGTGCGTTCCGTTTTGCTTTGCAAAACTTCACGCACCCTACGCCTACTTCTGGCGGACGCGCGAACATGACCAAGACACCCCAATTAGACAAACCCGAAGCCGGAACACGTGACGGCGGACTGTTGCCGCGCCTGGGCCTGTTCACGGCGATCATGATCATCATGGGCAACCTGATCGGCTCGGGCGTGTTCAAAAAGGCCGCGCCCATGGCCGATGCGGTGCAGTCGCCGGGCCTCATGCTGGCCTGCTGGCTCATTGCGGGCGTCATCTCCCTGCTGGGCGCGCTCTGCAACGCCGAGGTGGCGGGCATGATCGCCGACTCCGGCGGCCAGTACTCCTATTTCAAGCGCATGTACGGACGGGCCTTCGCGTTTCTCTATGGATGGACCGGGTTCATCGTGATCCAGTCCGCGTCCATTGGCTCCATCGCCTACGTGTTCGGCCAGTCGGCCAACTCGCTGTTCGCCTTTCCCCGGCTCGGCGCCTCCTGGGAGGCCCTTTCCGTCTTCGGCATTTTCTACCCCTTCGACAACCTCGGCGTGAAGCTGTTCACCATTGGAACGGTGTGGCTCATCACCATGGCAAACTATGCGGGCGTCATTTTCGGCGGGTTGATTGCCAGCCTTTCCTCCGCCCTGAAAATCCTCGGCATCGTCGTGGTCGCGGTCTTGGGGCTGATGTGGAGTGGGGGAAGCTTCGGAAACCTGAGCCCCGTCCTGACAAGCCCGGCCGCGCACTATGCAACGCCGCTCGGGCTCTTCGGCGCCATGTTTGCCGCCATGCTCGGCGCCTTCTGGGCCTTCGACGGCTGGATTAACCTTGCCTTCCTCGGCGCCGAGATCCGCAGACCCCACCGCAACATCCCCCTGGCCCTCGGCATCGGCGTGGCCGGCGCAATGGCCGTGTACCTGCTCGTGAACGTTGCCTTTCTGCACGTGATGTCCGTGGACGAAATGCGCGGGCTCGTCAAGAGCGGAAACAGCATCGTCGGCGTCGAAGTGATGCGCAAGGCCTACGGCGGACAGGCGGCCGGCTTCGTGGCCGTGCTCATTCTGCTGTCCACCTTCGGCGCCACCAACTGCTCGCTCATGCAGCCGTCGCGCATGTACTACGCCATGGCCCGCGACGGCCTCTTCTTCAAGGCCGCGGCCACCTGCCACCCCAAGCACCACACCCCCTCCACCTCGCTGATCATCCAGGCGGCCTGGACCTCCGTGCTCCTCATGAGCGGCACCTTTGACCAGTTGACCGACATGGTCGTCTTCGCGGGATTCCTCTTCTACGGCGCCAGCGCCTTCGGCGTGTTTGTGTTAAGGCGCACCATGAAGGACGCGCCCCGTCCCTACCGCGTCACCGGATACCCCGTCGTCCCCACAATATTCATCCTCTTCTGCCTGGTGCTCGTGGTGGTCACCATCTTCGAGCGCCCCCGCGACGCGGGCCTCGGTCTCGCCCTCATCCTCGCGGGCCTGCCGTTCTATTATTATTGGAGCAGGAAATCGCCGGGGTGATCTGCGTAGGGTGCGTGAAGTGTCGCGAAGCGACACGGAACGCACCGTCCGGAGAGCTCAAGTGGTTTGCTTGAACCAAGGCGGGGGAAGATGGTGCGTTCCGTTTTGCTTCGCAAAACTTCACGCACCCTACGGCTACTACGGCTACGGCTGTACTCAGAACAGCCAGCCAAAGAAAAACATAAACGCGCTGCTGAGAAAGAACCATGTCCGCTCCAGCAGGTACCAGATTCCTTCCAATAGATTCATGGCCGGGTCTCCTCTTCGACGGGTACATTCATCAGCGCAAAATGGTCGCGCAACTCCTGCGGGGTGCGCATGGCCTTCATCGTGGTCATATTCACGAACATGACCCGCTGCGTGAACTCGGTGCACAGGTCTCCGTTCACGGCAATCTGCGCGTGAAACGTGCCGCTGACCCTGCCCAGTTCGGAGCACCAAATACTGCCGATGGGCGCGTCGAAGGGCTGCACGGGTTTCTTGTAACGAATGTGCGTCTCGACGACCACGGCCGCCATGCCGCTTTCCACCAGCGCCTGCATCGAACAGTGCCTGCGCAGCAGTTCGAGGCGCAGGTCTTCCATCCAGCGCACATACACCACATTGTTCACGTGCGCGGCGAGATCAATGTCGTAAGGCTGCACGGTGATGCCCACTTCGGTGAGCATGGGCCGCGCGCCCGGAACGGCGCGTAGCATGACGGTCTCCTATGCCCTGCGCACGTCCTTGACGGCGCGGTCCATTTCGCGGCGGCTTTCGCGGTCCTTGATGCTGGCCCGCTTGTCGAAGGTGTGCTTGCCCTGGCAGACGCCCAGTTCCACCTTGACCCGGCCCTTGCTGAAGTATACGCTGAGCGGAATGACGGTAAGCCCCTTTTCCGCCACGCGAGCCGCCATTTTCAGGATCTCGCGCTTGTGCAGCAGCAGACGCCGAGGACGCTCCGGGGCATGGTTGTAAATGTTGCCCATCTCATATGGGTTGATGTGCGCCCCCACCAGGAACGCCTCGCCCCGCTCAAAGTTGATGTACGAATCCTTGAGCTGCATGCCGCCCTTCATCCGCAGCGACTTCACCTCCGTGCCCTGCAGGGCAATGCCCGCCTCCACGCGGTCCAGCACATGATAGTCGTGGAACGCGCGTCGGTTGCTGACGATCAGCTTTTCTCCGGTCTTTTCGGCCATGAAACAAGGATTCCTTTTCAGAAGCCTATTGTAACATCATTGGAGACGCCTCTGCGTGCGCGCAGGCCAAAACGCAGTCCGCCGTCTAGGGATTCAGCTGCCTGTCCAGCCAGGCGAAGGCGGCGTCCTGCATGTCGCGGTTGAACTCGTGGGGCGCGGGCCACATGCGGGTCTCCAGTTTGTCCCCGGCGCCGGCGGCTTTCCACACGGTTTGCATGACGCCCCAGGCCTTTTCGACGCCCTCCACGGGGAAGAGATCGTCCTGGTTGCCGTTGTAGAAAAGCATCGGCTTGGGCGCGGCGAGCGCGGCCGTGTCGGGGTAGTCCAGGTAGCGGCGCAGTCCGGGGGCAATCATGGAAAAGGACGACTGTCCCGTGGTTTGGTTGTTGCCCGGCGCCATGAGCACGTCGCTGGTGCCCATCCAGCAGATGGCCGCGCCGGCCGCCACGCGGTCCGACAGCGCGTTGACCATCCAGGTGCGGTGGGAGCCCATGCTCAGGCCCGCGGCGCCGATGCGGGCCGGGTCCACCTCGGGCTGGCAGGCCAGAAACTCGGCCGAGCGCACGTCGTCCCAGGCGATGACGCCGAGCCAGCTCATGCCCAATTGGAGGAGGTTGGCGGCAAGCTGCTGCTGGGCGGCGTATTCGACGCCTTCCTTGCGGCCGCGCTCGCCCCAGAAGAGCGCATCGATGGCCAGCACCACGTAGCCCTTCTCCGCGAGCGCGTCGCCGATGAAGCGTCCGCCGTAGCACGTGCTCACCCATTCCTGTGCATCTTTTGACACGGCCTCGTCCACGCCGAAGGGGCGCACCACCTTTTCCTTGCCGATACTGAAATGGGCGCCGTGATCGTGCAGCGCCAGCATGGCCGGGAAAGGCCCCCGGCCCTTGGGCACGAGCAGGTACGCGGGAACGCGGTATTCGGCGGAGGGGCTGAACACGATCTTGCGCGCGGTGTAGGTGCCACGGTCCTCCTCGGCGATGGTGGCGTATGCGGTGTCTGTGGGCGGCTTGGGCGCCTGGAGCAGACAATCAATCAACTTGCCGCGGCCCTGCCGCTGCCAGGCGGTAAAGGCGGCCCGGTCTTCCGTGCCCGTGAAGTGGTTGCCTGAAATGACATCGGCCTGCGCAGCGGCAAAGGTGGGCAGTCCCTTGTCCAGACCGTAGGGCACATACTCCGCCGACGGTGTCGGCGGCAGCAGTTCGGGCCGCAGTTTGAGCGCGGGCATGCTCACCGGCTTCAGCCGGTCCAGCACTTGCTGCAATTCGGGACCGGCCTCCAGCAGGCGTTTCAGGTCGCGGTGCCCGGCGTAGAAGTCGAGCACCTCGGAGAAATAGACCACGGCCTCCGGACTGGAGGGCCCGGCGCCGACATTGCCTTCCGCGTAGTCGCGCGACAGGTCGCGGTCGGACGGTTTCTGGTACAGGTTCTGGGTGGTTTTGCCGTCCTTGAGCGCGCCGGTGGACACTTCCCAGCCCTGCACGCCGGTCAGAAAACCGCCCGCCTTCCGCAGGCCCAACACCCGCGCGCGCAGGCTCCGCTCGATGGCGTCCAGCAGGGGGGTGATGTCGTCGCCCTGCTTTTCCAGGAAGGCGGCGGCGCGGCTGAGGTGCATGGCGTGCTCCATGGCCTGATCGAGCAGCAGGGCGCTCGATCGGGGGTGGGGATAGCGCCACCCGCCCGCCGGATCTTGCGATTCGACCAGGAATTTGGCCACTGCGCGTATAACCTCGACGAGGCGCGGCTCGTCTGGCGCAAAGCGCGCCAGTTCGGGCAACCCCTGCAGGGCGTAGCCGATGATGTAGGGCTTGGCGAAGGGGTGCTTGTAGCCGACGTCATCGCCGTCGATGAAGGGGGGATCGGCCTCAATGGGCGTGCCGCCCTGGCTGAACAGGCCGTCGGGGCCGAGCTTTTCGCGCAGTTCGCGGAACAGGCGCAGTGCCTCGTCGAGCCAGGGACGGTGTCCCGTGAACTCATAGAGCCGCACGAAATCGAGCACGTCGCCGATGTTGCGGCATTCCCCCTGGTTGGTGTGGATCATGCGCGCAGCATACTCCGTCTGCCAGCGCAGCGCGGCGGCATAACGCGGGTCGCCCGTTTCCTCATAGGCGAAAAGAAACGAGTCGTAGCCCTTGGTGCAGAAATTCACGGCGGTATTGGAGCGCCACATGAAGCTCTGGTCGCCTTCATGGGTTTTGTCACCGTTGGCCACGCTGTTGTTGTAGCGCGCGCCGCCGAATTCATCCTTGCGGTCCGTGCCCCACCACACGCTCAGGTTGTAGAAATTGTCGCACCAGCCCACTGCGGTGCGCCGCAGGTCGGCGCGACCGCTGCGGTAATATTCGTCGAAGATGGCCGGGCAGTGGTTGAGCCGGTTCATGCCGTAGGTTCCCGCGGCGGGCATGACCGCCACGTTGCCCGCATCGGGCCCGCCCAGCGAGGCGGCCGCCATCGCGTTCTGGTGCTGCTGGCGGGCCTCCTCAAAGGGACGGTCCAGCACGGGCGGCACACCGCAATGGTACAGCGTGTCGAAGATGCCGGGTGCGACGGTGTACGTGGCATCTTCATCGGCGAAGCGCACCGTCGAGGCAAACAGATGCTGCGCATGGTCGGCTTCGGTGACCGTCGTCGTGACTGTGCGCCATGCCGACGACTGCATTGGCAGCTTTTCGGCAGGCAGCGGATTCGGGGGTCTCGCCGAATTCCCTTCGAAGTTCCAGCCCAGTTCGGGCGCATAGTCGTCGCCCGGTGCGCAGCGCTGCACGTGCAGCGTCAGCCGGACCTGGCCCTTTCGGTCCAACTGTGCCTCCAAGATGCGCGGCCATTGCGGGTCGGGCACCAGCACGCGTACCCACAGGAAGAAGCGGCCCTGTTCCACCACCTCCGCGGTAACACCCCGCGCATCGGTTAATGCGGGCGCAACAGGCACCGCCTGCCACTGCGCCGTGCCGTTTTTCAGCAACCGCGCCCCGTTGGCGTCCACCTCCAGCCGATAGTCGCCCAGTTCACCCGCAAAAGCCCCCTCCTGCCGGACGGGTGCCGCCAAGGGCGCTGTGTCGGTGAGGCTGAAGGTAATCACCGAACTAAAATAGTCGGGCGACAAACGCTCCATTGGGAAAGTGACGATGGCGCGGCGCGCGGAATGGACCGCGTCGGGATGGACCGTCAGCACCCGCACATCGGCAGGCACGGTCACATCGCCCAGATTGGCCGTCAGACCCCTGCCCTGCGGCAGTGTGCCCGGCGGGAAGGGCAGCGACATGCGCACCAGCTCACCCTCGGCCGGGAAGGCAGACCGGCGCACCACCGGCAACCGTCCCGGCTGCGCCTCCATCGGCATTTCGCCCACGGGCACGGGCGAGAAGGCAAAATGCTCCACCCAGGTATTTGCATCGGCATCGTCCCAGGCCGGGGCGGAAAGCGCCGCCCCCAATAGAATTGCTCCAAGAATACATCCTTTTGCCAATCGTGCCGTCTGCATGGGCTGTCCTTTCCGGTTTTCCGCTGCTAATCTATGCCTGAACACGGCCGGGGTTCAATGGCGCCGTCACGAGGCCAAAGAAAGCACTCTTGAACGCCATCAAATCCCCAATTCTTTTGAAAGCCGCCCGTTTGCGGGGTAGAATTAACCCATGGCGGTGCGGCAGGCCCCTTTTGCCGCAATACCGACAACCCGTCTTGAAAGTCATTATGATCCGTCGCAGCCCCTACATCGTTATGCTCCTGATGCTTGCGGGCCTTTCCCTTTCGGCCACGGCGCAAAGCTATCGGTTTGACGCCCATCTCGCTGAGGCAAAACAGGTTATGGTTACGCCCACGCCCATCGGCGTCGGCAGCCGTCCCCTGTTCTCTCCGGACGGCCCGCTTGCATGGAAGCTCTCGGGCTATTGCCCCGATTCCCAGTGCTGGACCGAAGGGGACCACCTCGTCGCGGTCACCAAGGAGGCAGACCGGATATGCAGCCCGCCCCTGGACTTGGAACTGTCCGATGTCGGCTGCCTAGAAGTGGAGCTGCGCGTCGAGGGCCAGGATGCGGTTCAGTTAATCTGTACCTCGCTGTTTGGAAGGCGATCCTGCGAGATTGCCGTTCCACAGCAGGGCCAGTTCTTCACGGCGCGGATAGACCCCCGCGCGCAGGATGGCTGGCTGTCCTCGCCGGCCGATGAACTCAATATTGGGGTGAAGGGCGCCGCGCGGCTGGAAATTCGCGCCGTGCGCGCCGTGGCGCCGCTGCTCGTGGTGCCGGTCGGCGTCCGCCAGCACAAGGTGGGCGATTCACTCCGGCAGACGCTGCACGCCCACTGTCCCATGGCGCTGGAGTACGCCTTGCGCGTTCCCCCGCGCGGCTGCTTTACGGTGGGCTTGGCCGTGTTTGCCTCGGCCCAGCCGGTTTCATTCCGCGTGGAGCTGCATTGCGGCGATGCCACCACAACACTGCTGACACGCGCGGTCGAGGCATCGAGCCAGTGGGCCGATGTGGAGGCCGACCTTTCCGCCTTCGCCGGAAAAGACGCTACTGTCACGCTGGCCGCCTCCTGTGACACGCCGGGGCAGGTGGCGCTGTGGAGCAATCCGGCCGTGCTCGAAAAGCGGGCGCCCGGCGCACCCGCCCCGCCCAATATCGTCTATTGCGTAGTGGATGCGCTCCGCGCCGACCATCTGGATGCCTACGGCTATGGGCGGCAGACGGCCCCGGCCGTGACGGCCCTGGCCGGGGCGGGGGTCCGTTTCGGCTGGTGCCTGTCCCAGGCCACATGGACCCAGGTCTCCGTGCCCAGCTATCACGCCAGCGTGGGCCCGCTGGTGCACAAGGTCAATCTCCTGACCGGTGAGAGCGTTCCGCCCTCCCTTGTTACCTTCCCCGAACTCCTGCGCGACGCGGGCTACACGACCTGCGCCGTGACGGACAACCCCCTTTCCCCGCCCAAGACTGCGCCGCGCAGTGCCTACGGCACGGTTGTTGATGGAAGCTCCGCCACCACATCGACCGAGCGTGCCACCCGCTTTCTCGAAGCCAACCGGGACCGCCCCTTCCTCCTCTATGTGCACACCATGGAGGCCCATTGCACCGTTGATTCTTACGACGAGGAGACCACCCGCTACGAGGCCCCGCCGCCGTTCCAGGGAATGTTCTCCTCCGGAAACGCGCCCGTGCCGGCCGACTACTACGATGACGGCGTGGCCCATGCCAACAAGGATTTCGAGGAGGTTCTTGCGCAGGTAAAAGCCCTGGGGCTCGCGGAAAACACGATTGTCATCTTCTCCGCCGACCACGGGGAGGCCTTTCTGGAGCACGGCATGATCACCCACGGTGGCGCGCCCTACGTGGAACTCATCCACGTGCCGCTCGTGATCT
Organism: Candidatus Hydrogenedentota bacterium; assembly: GCA_903893795.1. GTDB lineage: Bacteria > Hydrogenedentota > Hydrogenedentia > Hydrogenedentales > CAITNO01 > CAITNO01. The sequence goes on from CAITNO010000055.1 coordinate 72,599, forward strand.
CCTGGCCCGGCGTGCTTCCCGCGGGAAAGGTGTTCAACGAGACCGTTTCCCTGCTCGATGTGGCACCGACGATTCTCGATTATGCGAGCATACCCATACCCCCGCAGTTCCAGGGCCTGAGTCTGCGCGGACTCATGGAGGGCACCGATGCCCGTCCGTTCCAGGAAAGAACCGTCTTCTCCCACGGCGTGGGTTCTTTCTTTGCTCCATCGACGGATGAACTGGTGGAGCATTTCTTTCTCGGTCCCATGATGGGTATCAGCCCCAAACTCCTGCGCTTCGTCTACACACGATATTTTGACGATGTGTTCAGCGCCGTCCGGCTGCCCTGGGCCCTCTGGCGCAAGTATCCCGACGGTCCCACCCACCTGTACAATCTGGAACTCGACCCTGGGGAAGCGGCCGATGTGGCCTCCCAGCATCCGGAAACAGTCAGCCAGATGAGCGGACTGATTGACGAACATCGCCGCCATGAAGCGGAATTGAGCCTTCAACTGGGCACCTCGGGCAACGGCGAAAGGAACACCATCGACGCGGGCCAGAAGGAGGCGCTCGAGGCGCTGGGTTACTTGGGCCACTAAGAAGCGTCCCAAAAGCCCTGAATACCGCAGGACTTATGGGGCCGTGTATGATAGGGTCCACCCGGCATGTGCCCGGCCATTGGAGTACGAAATTCATGGCTTTTCTGAAGCGCCACCGTTTTGCCATTGCCTTCGCGCTTCTTGCCGTTGCCACCGCCGCCGGACTCTACAATCTATTCTCCGCCGACTGGCGCGCCGCGCTGCGTTTCTGGTCCGGCAGGGGCTGGGTGCTGGGCGCGGCGCTGGGTTTGCAGGCCGTCAACATGGCCCTGGACGACCTCTTATGGCTGTGGCTGCTGGCCGGATTCGGCATCTGGCCGGGGTTGCGCCGCGGCACCCTGCTTTTCTTTTCGGGATTCGCGGGACTGCTGCTGCCGGCCCAACTGGGGCGCGTCGTGCGGCCCGAGGAAGTGGCCCGGCTGGGCCATGGCCGCTTTGGCGACGCCGTCAAGGCGGAAGTGATGCAACTCGTCCTAATCACGGTTTCCGCCTTCGCCGCACTCGTCAGCGTGCTCGCGGGCCTTTGGGACGCCTGGGCGGCCCTGCCGGCCGCCGTACTGGTCATCGCCGGATTCCTGGGTGGTGCGACGCTGGCCCTGAAACTTGTGCCGCGCCTCTCCTCCATCCTCCCGCCCGGCTATTTCCTGCGCCCGTCCACGGTCGCCGTGGCGTTCTTGTGCGGCGTCGGCTGGCTCATCGGCGGGCTCAGCCTCTATCTGGTGCTGCGTGGCAGCGTCCCCAACCTTTCCCTGTGGCAGACCCTGTTCATCGCGCCGTCCAACTCCCTGCTCGGTTCGGCCAGCGGCATGCCCGGGGGGCTGGGCGTGGCCGAAGGCTATCTTGGCGCCGCCTTCCACTCCCTGAGCGTGCCTCCCGAACACCTCGCCCTTGCCGTGGGGGCCTTCCGGTTGATAACGTTCTGGTTTTGGATCCCCGTGGGATGGGCGGCGCTGACCTGTCTGGGCCGCCTGCCCGTTGCTGCAAGGGCGCACGAAGACATGGCGGAAAATGAAAATGCCCGTTAAGATACTGCAAACCCTGCGCAGGGCGGCCTATGCCGCCGTCGCCCTGGGGCGCATCTTTATGCTCGGAAAGCGTGTGCCGCTTTTCGTGGCATGGAATGTCACCTTCCACTGCAATCTGCGCTGCCGCTATTGCGGCGCCTGCGACGCCCCCAAAGAGGAATTGGACACGGCCGGGGTGCTGCGCAGCCTTGATGAACTGTGGGCGCTGGGCGCGCGCTGGGTCACCTTTGGCGGGGGGGAGCCGCTGTTGCGCAGGGACATGGGCGAAATCATGGCCCATGCCCGCAGGCGCGGATTTGAACCCTTCATCAGCACCAACGGCTGGCTGGTTCCCCGGCACATGGACGTGGTCCGTTTGGCCAGCCACGTCAACCTCAGTCTGGACGGGCCGCGCGCCATCCACGACGAGGTTCGGGGCGCCGGGGCATTTGACCATACCCTGGAAGCGGCGCGCCTGTGCCGCGAGGCCGGCGTGCCCGTGTCCTTTCTGTGCACCCTTTCCAACCTGAACCTCCACAGCGTGGACGAGCTGCTCACCCTGGCCGGGTCGCTGGAGGTGCCGGTCATGTTCCAGCCCGGCACGGCGTGGCTCGATTCATCGGCCGCGCCCAACCCCATCGCGGCGGAACGCGACGCCTACCGCAGCGCCATGAACCGGCTCATCGAACTCAAACGGCAGGGTCAGCCCGTGGCCAATTCCGTGCCCGGCCTGCGCCACCTCGCAAACTGGCCCGACAACCGGCGTGTTTGGTGCGGCGCAGGCAGAATCATGGTCGAGGTCGAGCCCGACGGCAGGCTGCTCGCCTGCCACCAGTTTGAATTTGCCCGCACCGTCGCCGAAGACGGGGGCGCCACCCATCCCTCCATCACCGAACAGTTTGCCAAGATGACCGCTCTGCCCGGATGCCCCCAATGTTGGTGCGCGCCGATTGTCGAACTCGCCACCATCTTTTCCCTCCAGCCCAGCGCCATATACGGCGCGCTGCTGCGCTTCTTCGAGTAATCCTTTCCGGACTGGCGACTCGGTGGGAGTGTCAGCATTCCTGATGGCTCCAGACGCAAAAGCCCTATTTTACGGGGGCCAGCCATTCTCCCCTGTTTCATGCTGAAACACCCGCTTCATTCTGCAACGGCATTTCCCTGCCCAACATGACTTCCCAAAAGGCGCCGCCGCGATCTCATATCTCATAACTGCTGTTATGACAATGCGTTGCGCTTTCCTTGAGTCCCTTTCCCTCTTTTGGCACGCCCCATGCTTTTCCCCAAGTGTCGGGCCGGTAGCCCGGCGCTGAAATCAGGAACAAGCCCCGGCGCGACACGGGGCAAAAAAGAGAAAGAAAAGGAGAGCAAATCATGGCAACCGTATATTGGGATCCCTTCCAGAACCTGGAAGCCGTCCGCCGCGAAATGGAGCGCGTGTTTGGCCAGTACGAACCGGCACGCCGCATCTTGGGAAGCGGGTTGTTCCCCGGCGCCTCCCCGCGCTACCCGCAGCTCAATCTGGCCGAGGACAAGGAAGGCTTCCACGTGGAGGCCCTCGTTCCCGGCGTTGCTCCCGAGAGCATCGAAGTGTCGGTCCTGCGCGACCAGCTCCGCATCACGGGCAGCAAGGCCGCCATCAACCCCGACATCAAGCCCGAGGCGTTTCACCGCAACGAGCGGGGCGCAGGCACCTTTACCCGCACTCTCACCCTGCCGACCGAAGTTGACGGGGACCGCGTGAAGGCCGACTACAAGAACGGTGTGCTGACATTGACGCTGCCCAAGCACGAGGCGTCGAAACCCAAACAGATCGCCGTCAGCGTCGCCTGACCCGGCGTGTGAAGACATCAACAACAACCAACCCAAGGAGGTGGCTGAAATGAAAGAGACAACGATCCCCGCGAAGGCGGAAACGAACGTGCCCGACACCCGTGACGAATCGCGGACGCTCATACCGGCGGTGGACATCTTTGAAACGAACGACGGACTGGTGGTCGTGGCCGATTTGCCGGGCGTGGAAACCGGCACGGTGGACGTGGGCGTGGAAAAGAATATCCTGACCATCAAGGCCAAGCCCGCACCGGGCCGCACCGAGGACCTGGCCCTGCAGGAGTTCCGCCTGCTGCCCTACTTCCGGCAGTTCCAGCTCAGCGAAATCGTGGACCAGGAAAAGATCCGGGCCGAGATCAAATACGGTGTGCTGACCATTCACCTGCCCAAGGTGGCCGAAAAGCAGCCCCGCAAGATTGCGGTCAACATCGCCTGACCGCGCTGACATACCCTTAGCACCCTGCCCAACCCCCCGGCCCGGTCGAAAGACCGGCCGGGGGCGCCTTGTTTGGTCAGGGGTACAATCGGCGCAATGACCCCTTCATGGCAAGCGACAACGGCGGTAGGGTGCGTGAAGTGCCGCAAAGCGGCACGAAACGCACCGTCTTAAGGTTTTACAATGAGGACGGTGGGTTCCGAAAGGCCTCCATCCAATCGGGCCGCGACTCACTGCGCCGTGAACAATAGGCGTTGCGCGTGCTACAATTTGGGGGAGCAACAGTGCGCGTGCCAGATGACTTAATTGAACGTTTACCGGGCTGGAGCGGGCCCATAGGGAAAACTGTTTGCATGCCGGAATTGTCCAGATTCTTGGGAATTGTAATCGGTATTTTCCCGCGTGAGTACCCGCCTTCGCATTTTCATGCCGTGTATGGGGAGCATCAGATTACCGTGGATATTCAAAGCGGAATCGTGCATGGGGACTTCCCAAAACGTGCGTTGCGGCTTGTGTTGGATGGCTCGATTTGCACAAAGAGGAGCTTCTTAAAGACTGGGATTTGATTCAGGCGGGGCATCCCGCGAAGAAAATAGCACCCTTGGAGTAAGGCCATGATACCCAAAGTAGTCGAAGCATTGTATGCTGGGGAGTATATAATTCACGTTCGTTTCGCCGATGGAACTGAAGGGGATGTTGACTTGAGCCAGGAGCTGTATGGGGAACTGTTTGAGCCGCTGAGGGACAGGGCAATCTTCAAAGGTTTCACGATTCACCCGGAGTTCCACACACTGTGCTGGCCAAACGGCGCCGACTTTGCGCCGGAATTTTTGTATGAGAAGGCACTGATTCCAGCGTAACCGTCCCGGCAACGAAAAGCAGGGACAGACACGCCTTTCAAACTGCCGAAAGGCGATTCAGTCCCTGTTTTTCGCTTGGTCTTCTTTATTCGTTTAAGTGGCACCAATTATGACTCACTACACCAGACCACAGGGAGAGCAACCCATGGCCGCAGCAGGACGTGTCAAGGTGGGGATCATCGGGTCCGGGTTTGAGGCGGACATTCATGCGGAATCGTTCCGCATCATGCCCGATGCGGCCGAGGTGGTGGCGATTGCCTCGCCCACGGCGGGCCATGCGGCCCGCCTCGCCGAACGCTACGGCATCCCCCGCGTGTTTACGGATTACCGTGAGATGCTCCGCGAGCCCGACATCGAGATGGTGACCATCACGGCGCCCAATTCCCTGCATGCGCAGATGACCGTCGACATCGCCAACGCGGGCAAGCATGTGGTCTGCGAAAAGCCGCTGTGCATGACGCTGGACGAGGCCGACCTCATGATCGAGACCTGCAAACAGCGTGGCGTGCTGCTGCTGTACGCAGAGGAACTGTACTTCACTCCCAAGTACGTCAAGGCCAAGGAAATGGCCGACCAGGGTGCCTTTGGCAAGGTCTACCTCGTCAAGCAGAGCGAGAAGCATTTCGGCCCCCATGCAGACTGGTTCTGGGATGTGGAACAGTCCGGCGGCGGCGTGTTTATGGACATGGGCTGCCACGGTATCGCCTTCTGCCACTGGTTTCTCGGCCGCCCGGCCATCAAGAGCGTCTACTGCCAGATGGCCACCCACGTGTACGGGGACAAGACCCGGGGCGAGGACGACGTCATCTGCGTCATCGAGTTTGCGAACGGGGCGACGGGTCTGGTCGAGGACAGTTGGGCCCGCCGGGGCGGCATGCAAGACCGCATCGAGGTCCACGGCAGCGAGGGGCTGACCCTCGCCGATCTGCACATGGGCAACGCCCTGCCCACCTACAGCGAGCACGGCTACGGCTATGCCGTGGAGAAGGCCCCGACGACAAAAGGCTGGACCTGGCCGGTCTTCGAGGAATTGTGGAACTACGGTTTCCCGCAGGAAATGCACCATTTTGCACGCTGTGTCCGCGGCGCCGAGGAGCCCCAGGCCACGGGCGAGGACGGCCGCATCGTCATGGAGGCGCTCTACGCAGGCTACCATTCGGCGGGCACGGGCCGCAAAGTTGCCCTGCCGTTCCGCCCGGAAGGCGTCCGAATCCCCATCGACCTGTGGAAGCCAAAACAACAATAGGTCGGGGGGGCTCAAGACTGCCATGCCCAAAGGGTGTTTTCTCAAATCCACCTTCAACGGGGGGTTAATGACATGCCACCCTGTGGCATGACGTGCAACGGCTGTAACCGGGACCTCCCATCGCGCTACAATAGGCCCAATTCGTAAGCCCCCCGCAGGCTTGTTCTCTGTGGTCGCGGACATACCCTGGTTGCGCCGGTGCGGCGCACCTTTCAAGATTGGCGGACTCCATGGGCGGATGGGATGTAGAGCTTCATGAAATCGTTATCGTCGGGGCGGGCATGGCCGGCCTGACCGCCGCCCGGACACTTCAAGACATGGGCTTTGACAGCGTTGTCCTGGAGAAATCCAAAGGGATAGGGGGGCGCTGCGCCACCCGCCGCCTCGGTGAGGGCATCATTGACCACGGCGCCCAGTTCTTTACGGTCCGCGAACCCGCTTTTCAGGAACTGGTGGACGGGTGGATGCAGCGCGGCGCCGTCCGCGAATGGAGCCGCGTCTTTCCGGTCATCGGCGAAATCACCGAACTTGCCGGACACCCCCGCTATTGCGGCGTGGAAGGCATGACGAGCATGGCCAAAATCATGGCCGAGGGCCTCGACATCCGCCGTGAACACCGCGTGAAGCGCGTGACCGAGGCCCGCGGCTGCTGGCAGATTGAGATCGAGGGCGGCGCGCGGATGCGTGCCAGTGTGCTTGTGCTCACCGCGCCGGTGCCGCAGGCCCTGCGCCTGATCAGCGATGAAAACACCTGGCGCATCGGCGCCGTGCTATCCCCCCTGCTGGTCATCCACTACAGCCCCTGCTTTACGGCCATGGCGCTGCTGGACGGCCCCAGCGGGCTGCCCGACCCGGGCGCCGCCCGCGTGGAGGACGGTCCCATTGCCTGGATAGCCGACAACCAGCGCAAGGGCATCTCGCCCGGCGCGGTGGCGGTGACCATGCACGCCTCGCGGCGCTTCTCGGAAGAGCATCTCGACCGGGACCCGCAGGAGGTGGCCCTCATTTTGCAGGAGGCTGCCCGACCGCTGCTCAAGGGCAGCATTGTTGAATGCCGCGGCCACAAGTGGCGCTATTCCGTGCCCTCCTCCATTCTGCCCGTGGGCTGTTTCGAGGTGGACGGCCGGGCGCCGCTCTTTTTCGCCGGTGACGCTTTCGCCGGCAACCGGGTTGAAGGCGCCGCGCTGTCCGGCCTGGCCGTGGCCCGTGCCGTGGCAAAAGTGGCAAACAAGGGAGGCGGCAAGGGATGATTCCCCGGCGTGAGGACATGATCGAACGGGCGGCCGAAGCGGGCCGCACCTGGGATTTGGCCGTCATCGGCGGCGGCGCCACCGGCATGGGCGTGGCGGTGGACGCGGCCGCGCGGGGTTATTCGGTGGTTCTGGTGGAGCGGCACGACTTCGGCAAGGGCACGTCGAGCCGCAGCACCAAGCTGGTGCACGGGGGAGTGCGCTACCTGCAGCAGGGCAACGTGTCGCTCGTGCTGGAGGCGCTGCGCGAACGGGGGCTGATGCGAGAAAACGCGCCGCACCTGGTTCATGACCTGCCCTTCATCGTGCCCAACTACACCTGGTGGGAGGCGCCCTTCTACGGCATCGGCCTGCGGGTCTACGATTTGCTGGCGGGCCGCCAGGGATTCGGCCGCTCGCGCAACCTGTCGCGCGCCGAAACCATCAAGCGCATCCCCACCATCGAAACCAAGGGCCTGCGCGGCGGCGTGATTTATTACGACGGTCAGTTTGACGACGCGCGCCTCGTGGCCCATCTCATGCGCACCGCGACCGAGCACGGCGCGGTCTGCCTCAACTACACCGAGGCCGTGAAAATAACGCACCGCTCCGGTGTGGTCAAGGGCATCGTCGTGCGCGACGGCGAGTCGGACCTTGAATTCACCGTCAAGGCCAAGGCCGTGGTCAACGCTACCGGCCCCTTTGCCGACGCGGTGAGATCCATGGACGAGCCCGAAACACCGCCCATGATTCGGCCCAGCCAGGGCGTGCATCTGGTGCTCGACAAGGCCTACCTGCCCGGCGGCAACGCCATCATGGTGCCCCACACCGACGACGGTCGCGTGCTCTTCGCCATCCCCTGGCGCGACCGCACCGTAGTCGGCACGACAGACACGCCCATTCCCGAAGTCTCGGACGAGCCCACGGCCCTGCCCGAGGAGATAGACTTTCTGCTCTCCCATGCCGCGCGCTATCTCACCCGCGACCCCGGACCGGAAGACGTGCTCAGCGTTTTCGCGGGCATCCGCCCGCTGGTCGATTCGGGCGGCGCCACCACCGCCTCGCTCTCGCGCGACCACACGCTGCACGTGTCCCGCACGGGACTGGTCACCATCACAGGCGGCAAATGGACCACCTATCGGCGCATGGCCGAAGACACGGTGGATCACGCCGCATCGGTGGGCGGCCTAGAACCGCGGCCCTGCCCCACGAAGCAACTGCACATCCACGGGTACAACACCGACTCCGAATCCTTTGGCCCGCTGTCCACCTACGGTTCCGACGCTTTGGACCTGCAGAATCTCCTTCGCGAAAAGAAAGGCTGGGACCAGCCGCTGCATCCGCGCCTGCCGGTGCTCGCCGGCGAAATCGTGTGGGGCGCGCGCAATGAAATGGCCCGCACCGTCGAGGACGCCCTGGCCCGCCGCACCCGCGCGCTCCTGCTCGACGCCCGCGCCAGCATCGAGGCGGCCCCCGAAGCCGCGAAACTGCTGGCCGCCGAGCTCGGCCGCGACGCCGCCTGGCGCAAGGACCAGGTGCGCCAGTACACTGCCCTGGCCAAGAAGTACGTGCTGTCCGACGGCGTCAAGAAGGGCAAACGCGGGGAGTAGGGTGCGTGAAGTCTTGCACAGCAAGACGGAACGCACCATTTCCCCACACGCAATCCAGGCAGTCACTTCGTGAGAGTCACCGTGACGGTGCGTTCCATATTGCTTCGCAATATTCCACGCACCCTACGTTACTTTACTCCACGCACCTTACTTTTCCGAATACTTGATCTCGTAGCTCTTTGCGTCGAAGTCTACCGTGACGCTCGTGCCGTCGCTAAAGGTGCTGCGCTGCTTGCGGCGCGTTTCATTGAGGAACTCGTGGTTGGTCATCTCGGCGAAGGCGAGGCGCTTCTGCAGTTCGGCGGCCTCTTTCGTGTGCGTGATGGCCTTTTCATCGGCGCCGGGGCTGACGTAGGGCATGCCCGCGTTGAGCACGCAGTGGATGCGTCCCGCGTCGCCGTTGGGGATGCCCCAGCCGCCGTCCTCGCCCATGTCCCAGGGCACCATCAGGCTGTCGTGGTAGACGAGGTTGAACAGGGGGACGGGCACGCCGCAGGCGTCGCCGCCGCCGAGGTGCGGCATGGTGGAATAGGGGCCGTGGTGGACCATTTCTATCGTCTTGGCGAGATAGTCCGTCGGCTCCTCCGAACTGACCACATAGCCGCGCGCCAGCAGCACGTCGAAACAGTCACGCCGGTATTCGGCGCACTGCGTGCGGGTCACCGGCTGGGTGGGCTGGTTGCTCTCCTCCAGCGGCACCACGGAGAACACGTCCAGATAGGCGCCGCGCACGCGCACACCGTGCGCGGCAAACCAGTCGTGGTTGCGGCGGACGTATTCGGCCGCGAAGCGTGGGCTGAGAATCGTCTGCGGACCGCCGCACCAGGTGCTCGTGTAATCGCGGGTGCCGTCCACATGGGTCGCCGCGAGGCGGTCGTCAAAGGACGCCGCATTGAGGTAGAAGTCGCGATACTGATCATGGACGATGAAGAAGTAGCCCATCTCAGCGCATCGGTCTGCCAGCTTCTTCAGCCCTTCCAGCCCGCCCTGTTCCATGCCTATGGGCACCACGTCGGGGTGGCCGTCATCGTAGCCATAATAGCCCCAGCCGTCGAGATGGACATAGGCCGTATCAATGCCCTTCGCCTTCAGTTTTTCCAGCGAGGCAAGAATCTCGTCATAGCTTTCCAGTTGATAGTTGGCTTCGATCTTCTCCTTGTTGAACATGGACGCCTTGGGCACGAAGTGATACTGCGCGCCCACATGCACCACGGGACGGCCGATGACCTCGTCCAGCGCGGGCGTGCGCACCAGCTTCTGCTTCAGCGGCACGAAATCGCCGCGGTCGATGACCTGCTGCCGGTAGCGCTTGGCCATCGTCACGTGGCTGGCGTTGTCGCTGAACACGTAGCGGATGGTGCGGAGGTAGCCGAAGCTGCCCATGGTGGGATACCAGCAGGGCCCGACCCGCGTCGGCCCGCCCTTGGGATGGCGGTACCAGCCGCCCGCGTCGGCGCTGGTTTCGAGGATGGCCTGGACGCCCCTATTGTCGAGGACCTGCCCCCACCAGGGCATGTAGAAGCCCCGCGAATTGCACAAGTCCTCCTCCTGGATGGCCTGGGGCCAGTCGTCCGGCAGCAGCATGCCCTGCATGCGCGGGATCACGGCGTAGCCGTTGGTTGAAACAAAGCTTTCCACCGGCTTGGGCCAGCGCATCATGTCAAAGCCCGGTCCCGGTTCCTTTGCGGCGATGTCGAACACGATTTCCTTGCCGATGAGCAGCGCGGTGATGCGGAATTCCAATCCGGGTACCGCGTCGAAATCACCGAGCGCGATGGACATGCCCGCGCCGTAGCCGGTGAAGAATTCCTTTGCCTCGCGCCGCTTCGCCTCGGTCAGGGAGAAGCGTTCCCGTTTCCACTCGACATCGTGGTTGTCGCAGGGCAGAAACTTCCAGCCCGGGCCCGTGCTCGGCTCCACGGTCATGGAAAAGTCTTTCTTGTCCCATGACAGCGTCAGCTCCGGCCCCTTCACCCGCCACGCCGCTTCCGTGTCGGAGAATTCCCCCTCCGCGCGGCGCGGCTTGTCCTGCGCATTTTGCAGCAGCCAGTCGCGGGTTTCATCGAAGGCCATATAGAGCGCCTTGAACGCCTCCTCATCCCCCGCGCCCGCGGCAATCTTCTCCTGCAGCGCCTTGAGCCGGGCGGTCTTCTCCGCCTCCAGCGCGGGCGGCACAATATCCAGCTCCAGCCGTGCGGCGTACTTCCCCACCGTTTCCACCCGCGCGGCAAAATCCGCCGGCGCGGCCAGGGCCATGACGCTGCACACCATAAGCACGGTCGAGATCATTGTGGCACTCCCCGCGCGTATGCGCGTTTTTCCGTCACTCCACGGTGACGAGATTTCTTACGGCCTCCAGCCGCTTCGGGCCGATGCCGGGCACTTTATCAAGGTCTTCCACGTTCTTGAAGGGCTGTGTCTGACGCTGTTCGATGATCTGCCCCGCCAGCACCTTGCCGATGCCCGGCAAAGCCTCCAGTTCCTTCTGCGTGGCCGTGTTGAGATTAATCCGACCGCCGCCGGCGGCGGCGCCATTCTTGGACTTCGCCACCGTCGCGGCAGTGTCGGCATCGGAAGAACTGGACCCGGGGCTGTCCTCCACCTTGGCCGCGCTGCGGCCGGGGGTGGGGCCGGTGGCTTCCGGCATGGCCGTGCCCGCCAGATAGGCGGCCGGATTGGCCGCGGCGCGGTGCGCACTGCCGTGGCCCGAAATGCGGCCGTCTTGTTCGCTGATGCGCGCGCCTACCGGCACGGTCAGCGTCGTGCCGTCCATCAGCCTTGCCGCGAGGTTAATCTCCGAAAGGTCCGCCTCGGCGCTTGCGCCCCCCGCCTTCATGATCAGATCGGCGATGCGGCTGTCCGGGGTCAGGCGGTACAGGCCGGGTCGCTGCACACCGCCGCGCACGGCCACGGCAATCTCCACAGGCACGGCAGGCGGCGGGGGCAATACCGGGGAAGGGACCGCGGCGGGCGTGGACGGCGGAGCAACGGGTGGAGGAATGGTTGCCGGGGCGGTCTGCGCCGGTGCCGCAGGCGGCTTCACCTCGGCGGGTGCGGGCGCGGGTTTCGCCTGCGCGGGCTTCTCCGCCGCCACCGTGGCGGCGGTTACCGCCGTGCCGTGGCGCGACAGCCAGAAGATGGCCCCCGAGCCCACCAGCACGGCCAGCGCCACCCCCAGCAGCAGGGTCTGTTCTTTTGGCGTCAAGAAACGATTCGGAGAAAACATTACCCAATGCCCTCCTGTTGTTGCCTATGGTGTCTTTCACTATCGCAAACCCCGTACCCACGCTGCAAGTCGGCGCTTGTGGCCCCCGTACAGGTCTTCGCCCAGTCTTTGACAAGCCCGGCGGGGGAACCGTATCATAGGCGTTCTGTGCGTGATTCACCGGGTAATACCTTTATTGGACCAATTATGAGCCGTGTCATCGCGATAGCCAACCAGAAAGGCGGGGTTGGAAAGACCACCACCGCCGTAAACCTTGCCGCGTGCCTGGCCGCGGCGGACAAACGGGTGCTGCTGGTCGACCTCGACCCGCAGGGCAACGCCTCGCAGGGGGTGGGGGTCGACAAGAGCTCCGCAGAGCACACCATCTATGACGCGCTGGTCAACGGCACGCCCGGGGTGGACGCAGTGCTGCCGACGGGCATGGCGAACCTGTCGCTGGTGCCCTCTACCCGCGACCTGGTGGGCGCCGAGGTGGAACTGGTCGACGCGGAGCGGCGCGAATACCGGCTGCGCGATGCGCTCGCGCCTCTGCGCGACGCCTATGACTTTATCTTTATTGACTGTCCGCCGTCGCTGGGACTGCTGACGCTGAACAGCCTGACGGCCGCCGACGCCGTGATCATCACGCTCCAGTGCGAGTATTACGCGCTGGAGGGGCTGACGGAACTGCTCAACACGGTGGTGCTGGTGCGGGGCCAGTTCAATCCCGCCCTGGCGATCACCGGCGTGGTGTTGACGATGTACCAGCATACCAACCTTTCCCGGCAGGTGGTCGACGACGTGCGGGGACATCTGGGCGAGAACGTCTTTGAAACGGTCATTCCCCGAAACGTGAGCCTCAGCGAGGCGCCCAGTTTCGGACAGCCCATAATCTACTACGATCTCAAATCCACCGGGGCCCAAGCCTATATGGCCCTGGCGCGCGAGGTGATCGCCCGTGGCTGACCTGAAAAAGAAGAAACTGGGCCGGGGGCTGGGTGCGCTCCTTTCCGGCGGCAATCCCGCATTCCAGCCGGCGGCGGCAACGTCTCAGGAAAGTTCAGCGCCGCAGGTGAATACGGCGCCCGCGGTGTTGGCCGACGGTTCGATGCTGGTGCTGATCGACCCGTCCGAGGTGCTGCCCAACCCGAAGCAGCCCCGCCGCCATTTCGACGAGGGCGCTTTGGCCGAACTGGCCGAGTCCATCCGAAAGGACGGCCTGCAGGAGCCGATTATCGTCCGCCGCGCGGGCGACAAGTATGAACTGGTCAGCGGCGAACGACGCTGCCGCGCCAGCGTGCTGGCCGACAAGCGGGCCATTCCCGCCGTCTGCCGCGACATTTCCGACCGCGACATGCTCAAGCTGGGCCTCATCGAGAACATCCAGCGCGAGGACCTGAACGCCATCGAGGTGGCCCAGGCCTACCAGGAGTTGATCGCCGAATTTGGCTGGACCCAGGAGCAGTTGGCCGACGAGGTGGGCAAAAAGCGCGCCACCGTCACCAACACGCTGCGCCTGCTGCAACTGCCCGACGTGGTGCAGGAGCAGGTGGCCGACGGCTCGCTGAGCATGGGCCACGCCCGCGCGCTGCTGGCGCTGCCCTCCCCGTCCGAACAGGCCGCCGTGGCGCGCAAGGTTGTCGCCGAAGGACTTTCGGTGCGCCAGGTGGAGCAGATCGCCGCGGCACGGTCCGACAAGGCCGGCCGGGGAAACGCCGCGAAGCCGGCCCCGGAAAAGGACCCCAATGTGGTCCAAATCGAGGACGACCTGCGGCGGCGGCTGGGCACCAAGGTGCAGTTGCGCTCCGGCGAAAACGGCCGCGGCCGCATCGAAATCGAATATTTCAGCCTTGACGAGCTGGACCGCCTGCTTGCACTGCTTGGAAAAAACAAGGACTGATGCCCCTTTGTTGCAACCCGAATGAGCGCATCGTCTTAGGTCCCCCCTCGAGGGGGGTGCCGCGAAGCGGCGGGGGGTGTATGCCCACTCCGCTCGTTTCGTCTGTTCCAATAAAAACCTGCTGAACATTGGCAGATACAGGACCCGAAACATGTTTGACATACGACTGGTAAGAAGCGAGCCCGACCGCGTGCGCGAGGCCATGGCCCGGCGCCGCGCCAAGATCGACCTGGAGCCCGTGTTCGAAGTGGACGGGCGGCGCCGGGCCGCCATCTTTGAGATGGAGCAGTTGCGGGCGGCGCAGAACCGCGCCAGCGAGGAAATCGCCGCGAAGAAGCGCGCCAAAGAGGACGCCGCCGACGCGATTGAGGCCCTGCGCAGCGTCAAGACCCAGATTGCCGACCTGGAAGAGCAGGTCCGCGTTGCCGATGAGCAGTTGCAGGACTTCCTGCTGGCCATGCCCAACTGCCCCGACGCATCGGTGCCCGACGGCAAAGATGACGCCGACAACCGCGTGGAACGGGTCTGGGGCGACATCCCCAGCTTCGATTTCACCCCGCGCGACCACGTTGAGCTGGCCGAGGCGCTTGGCATTGTGGATTTTGAGCGCGCCACCAAGCTTGCCGGGGCGCGCTTCACCATCATGAAGGGGGCCGGGGCGCTGCTCGAACGGGCGCTCATTGGTTTCATGCTCGACATCCATACCCGCGAGCACGGCTACACCGAGATCTTCCCGCCGCTCATGGTCAATTCGGACTCCATGCGTGGCACCGGCCAGTTGCCTAAGTTCGCTGCCGACCTCTTCAAGGTGCAGGACACGGACTACTGGCTCATCCCCACGGCCGAGGTGCCCGTCACCAACATCCACCGCGACGAGATACTCGACGGTGCGGCGCTGCCCGTGCTCTACACGGCCTACACGCCCTGCTTCCGCAGTGAGGCCGGGTCCTACGGCAAAGACACCCGGGGCATGATCCGCCAGCACCAGTTCAACAAGGTGGAAATGGTCAAGTTTACCCGTCCCGAAGATTCCTGGGAGGAGTTGGAAAAGCTGACGCACGACGCCGAGGTGATTCTCCAGCGGCTGGGCCTGGCCTACCGCGTGGTCACGCTGTGCTCGGGCGATCTCGGCTTCTCCTCCGCCAAGACCTATGATCTTGAAGTCTGGCTGCCCGGCCAGAACGCCTACCGCGAAATAAGCTCCTGCTCCAATTTCCTCGACTTTCAGGCCCGCCGGGCGAACATCCGCTTCCGCCGCGACAAGAAGCCCGAATTCGTCCACACCATCAACGGGTCCGGACTGGCCGTCGGCCGTACGGCCGTGGCCATTCTCGAAAACGGCCAGCTTGCGGACGGAACGGTGGTGATACCCGAGGCGCTGCGCCCCTACATGGGCGGCCTTGATGTCATCCGGCCCGTCTGAGCCCGGCGCAATGGACCCCGATTCCGTCCAAGGCGCCGACGCCGAGGAAGCGGCCTACACGGCCGCCGCAGACGCCATTCTCAACGCGGCCCGTGTGGTGGCCGTGACCGGCGCGGGCATTTCCGTCGAGAGCGGCATCCCCGATTTCCGCAGCGCCGGCGGGCTGTGGTCCAAATACCCCCCGGAAGACTACGCCACCATCGAGGCCTTCTATGACGACCCCGACAAGGTCTGGGAGTTGTGGTACGAACTGGCCGAAACCCTGAAGGATGTTCAGCCCAACCCCGGCCATCGTGCCCTGGCCGAGCTGGAGCAGATGGGGCGGCTGAGCGTGGTGGTCACCCAGAATATCGACGCCCTGCACCATGCGGCGGGCAACACTTCCGTCATCGAATACCACGGCCGGGCCGACACCCTCTATTGCCCCGCCTGCCGCCGCCGCCGCCCCCTGGACCTCAGCCAGCGTGCCTTGGGCGCGCCGCGCTGTGTGTGCGGCGGTTACATGAAGCCCGATGTGGTCCTTTTCGGCGAGCTTATCCCCACCACAGCCCTCCACTTGGCCGACTCGCTGGCCCGCAACTGCGGCGTCATGATTATCGTTGGCACTTCCGCCACGGTCTATCCCGCCGCCGGACTGCCCTTTATCGCCAAGGAAAACGGGGCATTCATCATCGAGTGCAACACCGAATCCACCCAGTTCACCGAGACCATCACGGACATCTTCCTGCAGGGTCCTGCCGGTGAAACGCTTCCCCGCTTGGTGGAAAAAGTGCGCAACCGATAAAAGTCGCGCTTGATTGCATCCCCGGGTTGGTTTATGCGGCGCTTTTGGGTATACTCTCTAGTGGTTAGCGATATACAGGAGCGCTTGTCTTGTGAACAACAACGAGTTATATCTCCAGTATCGACAGGCCATTCAGCTCATACGCGTGGGGCGATATGAGGAGTCTTTGCATATTTTGCAGGAGATTGACACAGAGCGCCCCGAGACGAAGAATGTGCTCTATGCCTTGGCGGTATGCAGTGAAATGCTTGGCAGAACCGATGAGGCGATCGACTTGTGCGACCGTCTGATTGCCAAGTACGAGCACTCCAAGGCCCGGATCATCAAGGCCCGCATCGAAAAAGCCGCCTCCGAACCGGAACCGCCGAAGGTGGACCTGCTCGCCGACTTGGGCCTGGCCAAACCGCCCACGCTGCCGCCGCCCACGCCGGCGCCGGTATCCTCCTCCCGGTCGCAGGGAGAGCAGGGCATCCCGGTCACAGTGCCCGTCTCCGGCAGCGATTCCTCGGAAAAATCCGGCAGGAAGAAGAGCTGGCTCTTCCGTTTTGGCAGGAACACCTGACCCAATCAAGGCCGCAGGCCTGACAGCGCCGTCTCATACCCCTTCTTCGCATGATTACCCAGCCGGGAATCACTCCATGGGCGCGTCAGACTCGTCCAAATCCGCATCATACAGCGTGGCTTCCATTTCCGGCGGACGAATCTCCGCCGCCGCTTCCGGTCCGGCCGGGGTGGCCGCCTCGGTTCCCATGCGCACAATTGTCCCGCGAAACACCGCCATGACCGTGGCAAGGCCGAGATTGTCCCGCAGCAGATCGGCGGCCTTGGCCCGTTCGATGGCGGCGCTGTCCACCGCTTCTGCAACAGGGTCTGGGACAGACACGGGGATGGGGACAGGCACGGGAGGCACCGGCTCGGGTGCGACCACCCGGGGCTCCGGAGCGGGGGCTTCGATGCGTCTGGGAGACGCCGGGACCGTTGACGCGGATTCGGTCGGCCCGGCCTCAGGAGGGTTTGGACCGGGCCTCGGGACCGGCACCGGAGCGGCGGCCGCGCCGCCGCCGGGAACTATGCCGCCCGCGCCCAGCAGGATGAGCTTTTCCATGATGCTGTCCAGGGACACCTCAACGTCCACCTTGGACAGCTTGATCAGCAGCGCCTCCAGCGCGGTGCGCTGGGCAAGCTGCGAATCATACCCGTTGGTGAGCATGGCAAACTGCTCCACCAGACGGATGAGTTTCACGTTCATGAAGCGGGCCGCGCGCGCCTGCATCTCGGCGATTTCCTCGGGGGGCAGCCGCAGCAGTTCCGCGTCCGCGCCCGCCTTGCACACCAGCAGATTGCGGAAATAGCGCAGGATCTCCTCGACAAACTGGGACAGGTCCTTGCCCGCCGCCACCACCTCTTCCACCAGGATCAACTGCCGGGCCACGTCGCCCGCCATCATGGCGTCGCACAGGCCGTGCAGCACCCGCCAGTCCACCAGGCCCAGCACCTCAAACACGGCGTTGAAGGTAATCTCGCCGTCGCAGTAGGTGATCAGCTCGTCCAGCACGCTTTCCGCGTCGCGCACACCGCCCTCGGCGGCCCGGGCGATGGCATAAAGCGCCTCGTCGGTGGCGCGCATGCCCTCACGGTCCAGAATGCTGCGCAGCAGCACCACGATGTCGCCGATGGTCACCCGCCGGAAATCATAGCGCTGGCAGCGCGACACGATGGTCGCCGGAATCTTGTGCGCCTCCGTCGTGGCCAGAATGAAAATCGCGTGCGAGGGGGGCTCCTCCAGCGTCTTGAGCAGCGCGTTGAAGGCCCCGCTCGACAACTGGTGCACCTCGTCGATGATGTACACCTTGTAGCGGCCGCTCGTCGGCACCATGCGCACGTTGTCGCGGATTTCGCGCACATCGTCCACACCGTTGTTCGACGCGCCGTCGATTTCGATAACGTCGATGTTGTTGCCCGCCGTGATCGAAACGCAGTTGTCGCAGGTGCCGCAGGGGGTCATGGTGGGCGCGTCGAAGTGCTGGCAGTTGAGCGCCTTCGCCAGAATGCGGGCCGTGGTCGTCTTGCCGATGCCCCGCGAGCCGATGAACAGGAAGGCGTGGTGGATGCGGCCCGACGCGATGGCGTTCTTCAGCGTACGGGTGATGTGCTCCTGGCCCACCACCTCGTCGAAGAGCTGCGGGCGCCACTTGCGCGCCAGAACAGTGTAGTTTGCGTCAGCCATCGCGCCTCGCGCCGGAAGCTCCGGCCTGTGCACAAAGGGAAAACACCGCGCACCCCCGATGGGCAGTGCGCCAAGGACAGCCGGGGGACCCCGGCTCGGGCCGGGCGGCCCCGTACACACGGAAACTTTCGACTACGGCTGCTTCCTCTCGGACCTGACCGAGTTCGCCGACATCCCGTCGCACGGGACCCAGCCGTCAGCACCGGGATCCCTCGACTGAAAAAAACGTCCTTGCGGCCCCGGCCACGGCGCGCATCCACCCGACGCAACCGGGGGCAAAACACCGCCACGGCAGCATCGGGCAAGGGCAAACCAGAATGTTTGCCGTCCACAGGGCAGCGTGAAGCCTACCATACGGCGGAAAAATGAGTCAAGGACGGGTTCCTGATCGCCCGGGGTAGGGCCCCGCCGAAGCGAAGCGGCGGCATGGACGTGCGCACTCAGAAGACACCCCGTTTATCCCCTGATCCCAATTTGCACTTGGAAACGGTGGAATAGGGCTCGCGACTATCTGCGGTACACCTCGCGGCGATGGCCCACTTCAATTATGAGAACACGGAGAACGGCGTCCTGAATCTCGTAGATGATGCGATAGTCTTCCACCCGGACACGATAGATATCCTGTGAGTTTGAGAGTTTCTTGACGCCCGGCGGGCGGGGCGCGTCTGCCAGCGCGTCCATAGCGGGCTGCAGGCGCTTGCGCACCTCCAGCGGCAACCTTTTCAGTGCCTGAAAGGCGTGCGGCTTCAAGACGACCGTATAGGTCATTTCAGACCCAGTTCCCCCTTGGCATCCTCCCAAAGGATGTCTTGCCCGGGTTCCTCTTTGGCCCGGCGCGCGGATTCCAAATCCATCAGGTCTTCCCATTCCTCAATGGACATCATCACGGCCACTTCCTTGCCGTCTTTGCTGAGCACAATGGGCTCATGTCCGCTCGTGACGCGCTGAATGGCGTCGTCAATGTTGAAATCCTTTGTGGCTAAAGTCATGTTTTAGCCTCCTGTGTATTATGTAAATTGTACCGCATATCCGGTGTCCGCTCAAGCGGTCCGGACGGCTTTCGAAAGCACAATGGTGTTGTTGCGTTGCACCCGGTGGCCAGGGAAACTGCGCTTCGCGGCGCCGGGACACGGCCCCGGCGAAGAAAAGCGGCGGCATGGCCACCGCAGTCAAAAAAAAGATATGCGTCTGCTTGACTCGGTTAAGCCTGTTGGCTACGCTGGCTATGTCGTCCCGATACCCATCCAATGAGGAGAATCACCATGGACAGCACCCTTACCCGCCGCGCATTTCTCGCTTCCGCCACGACCACTGCCCTGCTGGCCGGTTGTGCCACCGCCAAACCAAACACCGCCAAGGTGGTGCCGGGGAAAATCTCGCCCAACGAGAAGCTGAACATCGCCGGGATCGGCGTGGGTGGCATGGGCAAGGCCAACCTCGACGCGAGCAACACGGAGAACATCGTGGCGCTGTGCGACGTCGATGACGCTTATGCTGCGAAGACCTATGCGGCCTATCCGAACGCAAAACGCCACACCGATTTCCGCAAGATGTTTGACGCAATGGACAAGGAGATCGATGCGGTCATCATCGCCACGCCGGACCACAACCACGCCATCACCGCCATCGCCGCCATGCGGCACGGCAAACACGTTTACTGCCAGAAGCCGCTGGCCCACAGCCTGCACGAGGTGCGCACGCTCGTCGAAACGGCGCGCGAATGCGGCGTGCAGACCCAGATGGGCAACCAGGGCCATTCGTCGGAAGAATCGCGCAGGCTCTGCGAGTGGATTCAGGACGGCGCCATCGGCGCGGTGCGCGAGGTGCACGCCTGGAGCGACCGGCCCGTGGGCGGCGACCCCTGGTCCACTTTCCCGGTGATGAAGCGTCCCGACGACACGCCGCCGGTGCCGCCCACGCTCAACTGGGATCTATGGCTTGGTCCGGCGAAACAGCGCCCCTACAACCCCGCCTATTGTCCGCTCACCTGGCGCGGCTGGTACGACTTCGGCACGGGCGCGTTGGGCGACATGGGCTGCCACATCCTAGACCCGTCCTTCTGGGCGCTCAAACTGGGCCACCCCACCAGCGTGCAGGCAACCACCACGCACTGGGAGAAACTGGTCGAAACGGAAACCTTCCCGCGCGCCTCCATCGTGCGCTATGAATTCCCCGCGCGCGGCAAGATGCCGCCCGTGAATCTGACCTGGTATGACGGCCGGCTTATGCCGCCCGTCCCCCGTGACTTCGCGCCCGGCCAGAATTTCGACAGCAACGGCGCGCTGCTCATCGGCGACAAGGGCACCATCCTGCACAAATCCCACGGGGCGGGGGGACTCACGCTACTGCCCAGAAGCTACGCCGCCGAGTACAAGCAGCCGTCCAAAACGCTGCCGCGGGTGACCGTAAAAGGCAACCCGCACGAGCAGGACTGGATACGGGCCTGCAAGGACGGCAAGCCGGCCAGCGCCCATTTTGAATACGGCGGCGCGCTCACCGAGATGGTGCTGCTGGGGGTGCTGGCCATGCGCGTGAAAGACCGCAAACTCCAGTGGGACGGCGCGGCCTTCAAGTTCACCAACAGTGAACGGGCCAACGCGCTGGTCAATCCTGCCTATGAAAACGGCTGGACGCTCTGAGCGCGGCAACGGACACGCCTGAACTGTTCCGCCCAGGGGCGCCCTGCGGCGGCCCTATCCTTGCGATCCTCTCCGGGGTTTGTTATCGTGGTTGCCTGTGCCGGGCCGGTTTTCCCTCCGTGGCGTTCCGCAGTGGTGGAAATCCCCGTTGCGCATAGAACAATGGGTGTGCGCTGTTTGCCGCTGACGGGGCACTGACAGGCGCATCCTATCATGGAAAGATCCCTATGAAACCCCCTTCTCCCGGCACGCGCGATGCCCAGCGCGGCAGGCTGGCCGAGGCCTATCTGGGCGCACCGCAGGAAGAGCAGGTCCTGCTGCAACTGCTTGCCGTTCTCTGCGAAGACGCGAAGCGGATCACGCTCATGGCCATGGCCGCCAAGACGAAGGTCCGGATGGATGACGGCGGAGTCTTTGCGCAACTGGACATACGGCCCCTGCTGGAACGCCTGCAAAAGAAAAAACTCGCCGAATCGAACAATCCCCGCCATGACCAGGGGTATTGGAAATGCAATGACCTGATTATGGAGGTCGCCGCGCGGGACGCGCAACGGGCGGGGCGCTTCGAGGTCATGTCCGCCGCAATTGAGGCGCTGATGCCAACGATGACGGCCTACGGCAGCTACAGCTACTTCCGCAGTTTTGAGCATGTGCTGCGCCTGATCCGGCAGGCCCTGTTCGACCGGGACGACCAGCGCCTGTGGACGCTGATTCACTCCGCCGCGGACCGTTTTCCTGTCGAATGCCGCCGGACGGCCCCGCTCTGGCGACTGTGCAACGAGCCTTTCGACGCCGAATGGTTTGCGGGCCTCTCCGAAGGGGCTGGGGACAACGCGCTGTGGCAAATCCTGCCCTCTGCCTTTGACCGCCTGATCCCGGCCGAAGGCGCCTTTGCCTATCTGCACGGCTGCTGCACCGGCGCGGACAAGAACCGGCCGCCGCGCATCTTTCACCTGCTGCATGGGTGCGGGCTGGCCCTGCGCGGCCGTTTTTCAGAGGCGCGCGCGACGGTGGACGCGGTGGAGAATCCCTTGGCGGAGCAGCGCCTTCTGGCGGCGCGGCTGGACCTGCTGGAGGGTCATTTTGATGGGGCGCTGGCCGGATATGAACGGGCAATGGCAGAGTTGCGCGGGGAAAACCGCAGGCGCAAGCCCGTGCTGTACGGGTGCGAGGGCGTGTTCTATGCGCTGGCGCTCATCCAAAGCCGCGACAGCGCCCTGCTGCGGCAGGCCGCGGAATATCTCGCCCGTGCGGTGAAGCATGCGGACGCATCGTACAAGGCGGCCAGCGCCGCGCTGCTGCGGCTGGTGGACTCTTTTCTCGGAAACACGCGCGCATCAAACACCGTCGACCCCGAGTATTTCTGGGTGGAGGACGCCCTGCCGGTGGACATGCTGGTCACCTGCATCGTGGAGCACTGGCTCGACAACCCCATATCGGACCGCCGCCAAGCCGCACTGGCCAACCAGCATGCGCGCGCCGCCGCGGCGGGATACCGATGGTGGGCCGCCGAACTGGGGGTGCTGCTGGACCGGCTGGATTTCAGTTTGGACGAAAGCCGCGCGCAGACGGCGCGCTTTTTCAAAGAAACCGGCGCGCGCCCCATGGTGGACCTCATCCCGCGCCAGGAAGCCTGGGCGCTCAGCCTGGACGCGCTGGAACACGTGGCCGAAAGCGTCCGGGTCGAACCGGGCAACACACCGGACCGGCGCATGACCTGGCAACTGGTCCCCGAACTGGATCATTGGCACATTGAACCGCGCGAGGTCCGGCGCCTTCAATCGGGACGGTGGAGCAAGGGAAAGGTCGTATCGCTCAAGAGGCTGTACACGGAACGGGCCGATTTCCCCTACCTCACCCCGCAGGACACGGCCGTGTGCGCCTTCATTTCTGCCGATGCGGACCGCTACGGCTATTATTCCAGCCCGCGCGTCAGCTATGCGCTTCCCCTGCGCGCCCTGACGGCGCTCGTCGGTCATCCGCTGGTTTTTGACATCGACGGCGAGCGCCTTGAGGTGGTCAAAGGCGCGCCGGAGCTGCGGGTGACGCAGCAGGGCACGCACGTGCTCATAGAGCTGCTTCCCTTCCTGGATGACGATCAGGAGGTGGCTGTCGCACAGGAATCGCACACACGCATCCGGGTCATGGAGTGCGGGCCCGAACACAGGCGCATGGCCGCCATTATCAAGACCGGCCTGCGCGTGCCCCTGGAGCACAAATCACGCGTGCTCGAGTCCCTCGGAAAGATCACGTCGCTGATCACCATCCACTCCGACATCGGCGGCGGGCTGGAAAATGTTCCCGTCATGCCCGAGGATTCGCGGCCCCACATCATGCTGACGCCCGCGGGCCAGGGGCTGCGCATGCAGATTCTCGTCCGGCCGCTGGCCGACGGGGGCGCCTATTACCGGCCGGGTACCGGCGGCGAGACGGTGCTCGCCGAAGTGGACGGCCACCCCGTGCAGGCCCGCCGCAATCTCGCGGCCGAGAAGGACCTGGCCGACCGGGCCGTCGCCGCCTGCACCATCCTGGAGCGCTCGCAGGAGTTCGACGGTGAATGGCTTGTGGAAGACCCCGAGGACTGTCTCGAACTGCTCGACGAGCTCGACGGACTGGGCGAGGCCGTGATCCTCGAATGGCCGCACGGGCAGAAGATAGGCATCACCGCCCATGCCGCCTCGGGCAGCCTTCAGTTGAAGGTGGCCGGGGCCAAAAACTGGTTCGAGGCGACCGGCCAACTGCGCGTCGATGAAGACCGCGTGCTCGACATGCGGCAACTGCTCGAACTGCTGGACGAGGCCCGCGGGCGCTTTGTGCCGCTCGGCGACGGGCAGTTTCTGGCGCTGACCCGGGAGTTCCGCAAACGCCTCGACGAGCTGCGCGCCATCTCCGAGGAGCACGGGCGCGGCGTGCGCTTCCACCCCCTCGCCGCCCCGGCCGTCGAGAGCCTGCTGGAGGGCGCCGGGGCGCTCAAGGCCGACAAGGCGTGGAAGGAGCACATCGAGCGCTTCCGCAGCGCGCAGGAGTTTGAACCGGTGCTTCCGTCCACGCTGCGCGCCGAATTGCGCGACTATCAGGCCGAGGGCTACCGCTGGCTCGCGCGGCTCGCGCGCTGGGGCGCGGGCGCCTGCCTCGCCGACGACATGGGCCTGGGAAAAACCGTGCAGGCGCTGACCGTCATTCTGTCGACCGCCGCCGAGGGTCCGGCGCTGGTTGTTGCGCCCACGTCGGTGTGCATGAACTGGCTCGACGAGGCCCGCCGCTTCGCCCCCACGCTCAATCCCATCCTGTTCGGCGCGGGCGACCGTCAGGCCTCGCTGGACGCCCTCAAGCCCTTTGACCTGTTGGTGTGCAGCTACGGGCTGCTGCACCAGGAGGCGGAGAAGCTTGCCGCCGTCACCTGGCGCGTGGCCGTGCTGGACGAGGCCCAGGCCATCAAGAATTTTGCCACACGGCGCTCGCAGGCGGCCATGGGTTTACGGGCCGATTTTCGCATCATCACCACCGGCACGCCCGTCGAAAATCATCTGGGCGAACTGTGGAACCTGTTCCGTTTCATCAATCCCGGCCTGCTCGGCTCGCTGGAGCAGTTCACCCGGCGTTTTGCCGGTCCCATCGAAAGGCACCAGGACCGCGACGCGCGCACGCGCCTGAAGAAGGTTATTCAGCCATTCATGCTGCGCAGGCTCAAGGAGCAGGTGCTCGAAGAGCTTCCCCCGCGCACGGAAATACTCCTGCATGTCGAGTGCAGCCCCGGCGAAACCGCCTTCTACGAGGCACTGCGCCGCAAGGCGCTCGAAAAGGTGGCGCGGACCAGCGGGCCGCCCGCGCAGAAGCACCTCATGATACTCGCCGAAATCATGCGGCTGCGCCGGGCCTGCTGCAATGCCCAACTGGTCACGCCGGGCGTCAATATCGCCAGTTCTAAACTGGCGGTCTTCATAGGTCTGGTCGAGGAACTCATCGAGAACCGCCACAAGGCGCTCGTGTTCAGCCAGTTTGTGGACCACCTGTCCATTCTGCGCAAAGAGCTGGACCAAAAGGGCGTCGCCTACCAGTATCTGGACGGGTCCACGCCCCAGCGCGAGCGCAAGAAGCGCGTGGACGCATTCCAGGCGGGCGAGGGGGACCTTTTCCTCATCAGTCTCAAGGCGGGCGGCCTGGGCCTCAATCTCACCGCCGCCGACTACGTCATCCACATGGACCCGTGGTGGAATCCCGCCGTCGAGGACCAGGCCTCCGACCGCGCGCACCGCATAGGCCAGTTGCGCCCGGTCACCATTTACCGGCTCGTTACCAAAGACACCATCGAAAGCAAGATTGTCGAACTGCACCGCCACAAACGGGACCTCGCAGACAGCCTCTTGGAAGGCAGCGACATGACCGGACGCATGTCCGCCGATGACCTGCTGGCGTTGATGCAGGAGGGTTTCTGACCACGGCCGGACAGCGCCGCCGTTCCGGTACATGTCCTCCCCGGCATGGAATTCCGCGGTGTAATATGCGCATACTGTGCATCTTGTCCGGAAAAGACGGCAGATTTGGCTTGTGTTTGGAAAAAAGTTGAGCGCTATATATTGGGGGCACACCAAACACTAAATCTGTATCTAGTGAGTGAGACAAGCCCATCCACAAGATGTTGTTGAAAAAATCGGAAGGGTGTGCTAAGCTCTTCGTTGACATGGGCTGAGACTCAGTCAAGGAGAGTGCGCCTTGAGAAAACGCGGATTAATTAGCGCAGAGCTGAAACACAGGGCCATCGCGGCGGTCATACTGTTGGCGACCGTTATTCTCGTTGCCGCGCTGGTGGGGGACGGATTCGAGTCAGGCGCGCCGGGAGGGCGCCCCATTGACGGAGTTCTCCAGGTGCCCAATGCCATCGGATGGCCCGGCGCGTTCCTCGCGGGTCTCGCGGCATACTTTATGGGCGACGCCTCACACATGCTCTATGCGGTGACCCTCCTGTGGTTCCTCATGCTGTGCACCGGAGGGGTCAGGGAACGCCGGTTGATAACCCGACTGGCCGGCGTGGCCATACTGGCCGCCTCGGTGGCGGGTCTCCTGCAGATCGACATGAACTCGGGCTGGTCCAACCGGCAGGCGGGCGGGGTGCTCGGCGTCTTTATGGCCGAGCACGTGTTTCAGCCCTACCTTGGCCGGATCAGCTCCCACGTGGTGGGCCTGCTGCTGGCCCTTGCGGGCCTGCTGCTCGCCACGGACCTGCTCTTTATCCATTTGTTGATCTACATACAGCGCGGCATCGTGGCTTCTGCCCGCGGCGGCATGATTGTCCTGATGACCTGCCTGGGCCTGGCGGGCTCCTACCCGCGCTGGCAGGCCAAGCGCAAGGCGAGCAAATCCCTCACCAAGATGGCCCCCACGCCGGAAGAGAATCTCTATGCCGACCGGAACATGCCCAATGAACCGGCCGGGGAACTGTTTTCGTCCGAAGTGGAGCAGCTTGCCCCAATAACCCCCGTCAAGACCGAAGTCCGCAAAGAGCCGCGCCGCTCCGACCCCACCATCCATCTGGCTGGATTGTCCGCGATTTACGAATCCTTCGACGAGATGCCTGAAGAGACGCCCTTCATGCCCGAGCCCGCGTCGACGCCCAAGACCGCGCCGCAGGCGGCTCCCGTTCTTCCGCAGACAGCGGACCTGACCTTCAGCGACGTGGTTCCCACGATGGCCCGCACTTCCTCCCCGCCGGTTCTGATCGACCAGGACGATGATGAATTGGTGGACAGTTTGTCAACGCTGCTGGAAGCGGCCGCAAACCTTCCGGTCGAAGCGCCCCCCCGCAGTGTGCCGCGTCCGGCCGTGAAGCCCCCCGCGCCTCCGGCCCCCCCGGAACCGGTCGCGTCGGACGCACTCGACGTGCCGACCGCCCCGGCCCCGCCGCTCCCCGCGTCGGCGGCCACACCCCAGACGCCCGTGATTCGCACCGGCTTCGAGGATGCCGTCGTGCGTCCGGCGGCCAAGGCCCAGGCTGCGCGTCCGCGCCGCAGGCAGACCGACTCGGACGACCTGCCCGACGATTACATCTATCCGAAATACTACACCCGCCCCTCACTGGACCTTTTTGAGCCGGCGCGCCCGCGGGTGATCCCCAATCTCACGGAGAAACTGCGCAACACCAGCGACCTGTTGGAGCAGACCCTGCGCACCTTTGGCATCGAGGCGCGCGTGACCGACGTGCGCCGCGGCCCGACCGTCACGCGCTTCGAGGTCGAACCCTCACCGGGCACCAAGGTGGCCCGCTTTATCGCGCTCACCGACGACATTGCGCTGGCGCTGGAGGCGCGCGGCGTGCGCGTCGAGGCGCCCATCCCCGGCAAGGCCCGCGTGGGCATCGAAGTTTCCAACG
The DNA here is from genome assembly GCA_903893795.1 of Candidatus Hydrogenedentota bacterium. Lineage (GTDB taxonomy): Bacteria > Hydrogenedentota > Hydrogenedentia > Hydrogenedentales > CAITNO01 > CAITNO01. The sequence goes on from CAITNO010000055.1 coordinate 99,943, forward strand.
AAGAGCGGGACCCGGTGGTGCTGCGCGAACTGCTCGAGCACCGCGCCTTCCGCGACGGCCAGGCCGCGCAGTTGAACCTGGCGCTGGGCAAGGGCATCGACGGTGGCGTGTGCATCGCCGACCTCACCCGCATGCCCCACCTGCTCGTGGCCGGCGCCACCGGCGCGGGCAAGACCGTGTGCGTCAAGTCCCTGCTGGCGAGCCTGCTCGTGCAGCACACGCCCGACGAGCTGCAACTGATGCTAATCGACCCGAAAATGGTCGAGTTGTCCATCTTCAACGACATCCCGCACCTGATCACGCCCGTCGTGACCGATGCCAAGAAAGCGGCCTCCGCGCTGACCTGGCTCATCACCGAGATGGAGGAGCGCTACCGGCTCTTCCACGACCTGCGCATCCGCAACATCGAACTCTACAACAAGAGCGTCGAGAACGGCGCGATTGAAATGGTCGGCGAGGGCGAGGATCACGGCGCCTCCTACAGTGTGGTGCGCAAACTGCCCTACATCGTCTGCGTCATCGACGAGCTGGCCGACCTCATGATCTTGGCCCGCGTGGAAGTGGAACAGGCCATCGCGCGGCTGGCGCAGTTGGCCCGCGCCGTGGGCATCCACCTTATCATCGCCACGCAACGCCCCTCCGTGGACGTGATTACCGGTGTCATCAAGGCCAATTTCCCCGCGCGTATCTCTTTCCAGGTGTCCTCGCGGGTCGATTCGCGCTGCATTTTGGACGAAATCGGCGCCGAACGGCTCGTCGGCATGGGCGACATGCTCTATCTGCCCGCCGGGCAGAGCAAGCCGGACCGCATCCAGGGCGCTTTCGTCAGTGACGGTGAAATGAGCGATCTGGTTTATTACTTGAAACGGCAGGCCCCGCCGCAGTATCGTGATGAGATTGAGAACTTCGGGAAGAGCAAGGATCAGCTTGCCGACTTGGAGAACGACGATGATCCGTTGTTCGAAGATGCCGTACATGTTGTGTTGGAAACGGGGCAGGCGTCCATATCAATGGTGCAACGGCGCCTCCGGGTGGGATATACTAGGGCAGCGCGGCTCGTTGACATGATGGAGCTGCGGGGTATAGTTGGACCTTCCTTGGGCAGCAAGGTCCGAGAGATTTTGGTGGATTCTCCGCCAAGGGATGAAGTGGCATGAAAGAGTTGCGTTTTCCAGGGCATTTGCTTCGCGCGCGCCGCGAAGCGCTCGGCCATGCCTTGGCCGACATGCACACCCTGACGCATGTGCCGCAGGCAGCGCTTGAGGCCATCGAAGAGGGACGCCTCACCGACTTGCCCGTCAAGGCCTACACGCTCGGCTTCATTCAATCCTACTGCCGCGCCCTCGGTGTGCCCCAGGAGCCTTTTGTCGACCAGTTTCATTCCGTCATGAATGAGGTGGCGCGCAACAGCCGCTCTTTTGCCTGGATCAACCGTCCCTCGGCGATGGACAGCATGGCCAAACGCCGTCCCCGCTGGATGGACGGAATTGCCACCTGGGCCACGGTGTGTGGCGTCATCCTTCTCGGCTGGTTCGCCTATACCATCGTGGTCAAGCCCTTGGCCGATTCCTGGCAGGGCCGCGTGGAAGCCGGTTCCGTCGAAATCGCCCCGCCCACCGCCTTTGACAAGGCCCGCTGATCCTCCGTCCTCCGCGCGCCCGCTGAAACAAATCACTTCCGTAACGGGTCTGATTTTTCGTTTGCGCGAAGCATGTCCGTTCACCGTCGGAGAGGACCCCGCCATGCCGCATTGCCTGTCACGCCTCAAAGTGCTCTTGCTCTTATTCACGCTCTTGCTTGCCTTGGCGGCATCGGCTGAAACCCGCAGCCTGCTGATTCTGCACACCAATGACATACATGACCATGTGCGTCCCGGACCGGAGGGGATGGGCGGTCTGCCCTATGTCGCGGGGGCGGTGTTGCGGGAACGCGCCAAGCGCAGCGACATCCTGCTCCTCGATGCGGGCGATGTGACCGAGAAGGGCGACATGGTCGCCTTTGTCTCGCAGAACAAAGTGACCTACGGGGTCATGGGCCGCATGAAATACGACGCGGCGGTGCCGGGGAACCATGACTTTTCCCAGGGGGTGGAACGCATCGATGCCAACCGCGCCCTGCTGGGCGGCACGGCCTTTCTCTGCATCAACTGCCTCGACACGTCGGGAAAACCGCACTGGGACCCGTCGCATGTGTTCGAGGTGAACGGGCTGCGCGTCGGTGTCATCGGCGCCACCATTGAAACGGACAAGGGCAACACGCTGAGCCTCGACGCCACGGCGGACCGCATTGCCGAAGAGGCCGCGCGCCTCCACAAGGATTGCGCCCCGCTGATCGTGCTCGCCCATCTCGGTGTGGACGACTGCAGGCGGCTGGCGGCCAAGGTGCCCCTCATCGACGTGTTTGTCGGCGGCCACACCCACGAACTGCTGCGTCAGCCCGTCCGCGCCGAAAGCGGCGCCATTATCGTCCAGACCGGCAGCTACGCCGAGCGGCTGGGCCGCATTGACCTCGCCGTGGACACCGAAACCAAGAAAGTGACGCTGGTGGAGGGCGTTGTGGTCGACATGAAACACGACACCGTGCCCTGCGATGAGAATATGCTGGCCTGGATACGCGCCGAGGAGGAGCGGATATGCCCCGAAGCGGCCCGCGTGGTCGGCAAGGCGGACAAACTGGTCGGCGAGGCTGCCATGGCCCGCATCGCCGCGGCCGCCTTCCGCGCAAAGGCAGGCGTTGATGCCGAGTTCTGCCATCCAAGCCAGGTGATGCGCAGCCCCCTGCCGCAGGGCGAGGTCGACGTGAATGCGCTCTTCCTCACCGGCGGCCAGCGCGGCACAAAGCTGGTCACCGCAAAGCTGACCGGCCGCAATATTGAGGACTACCTGACCGGGCTGGCGCGCGAGAAGAAAGGATCCACCATGTTCTCCGGCTTTGAAGCCACCGTCAGGGAAAAGGGCGTGACCGGTGACCTCAAACCCGAGCAGGTGTACACGACAGTCATGCCCGAACTGGAATGGACCACGCGTTTTCTCAAACTGTGGAACCGGGATGCGGGCAAGGCGCCCGCGGCCGAACCCTGCCTGTTCACGTACACCGACGCGCTCAGCGAATATGTTGCCCGGGCCGCCGGGGAAGGCAAATCGGTGGACCAACTCGCGGCGTCACTGGGCGGCCGCGGTGAGGCAAAAGGCGAAAGGTAAAAACGCATGCGCATGGGAACAGTGCTGGCGGTCCTGGCCGGATTGGTCGAGTTGCTCCTCGCAGGCCCCTGGGGCGGGTGCCACGCGGACCCGGTGACGCACAGCGCCGCCGAGGTCCACGCTTTCTACTACGCGTGGTATGGAAATCCGAAGACTGACGGGCATTGGTCTCACTGGGATGCCAGCGTGATGCTGCGCGGCGGCGGCTCGGGCGCGGGTCACACGCCGCCCGGGGATATCGGGGCAACCTTCTACCCCGCCGCCGGACTCTACAGTTCCAACAGTCCCGATGACGTGGCCCGGCACATGGCCGAAATCAAGCGCGCGGGGGCGGGCGTGGCGGCGCTGAGCTGGTGGGGAACAGATCAAACCCCGGACAGCCAGGTCCGCATGATTCTCGATGCCGCGGACCGGGAAGGCGTGAAGATATGCTTTCACCTGGAGCCTTTTCCGGGACGCAACGCGGAGACCGCACGCGTCGCCGTGGCGCATATCATCGACACTTGGGGCGCCCACCCGGCCTTCTATCGGCACAACGGCAAGCCGCTTTTCTACGTCTATGACTCCTATCTGGTGCCCGCGGAGCAGTGGGCGACGCTGCTGAAAGCGGACGGCGCCAACACCATTCGCGGCACGGCGCAGGATGCGCTGATGGTTGGGCTGTGGGTCAAGGAGGGCGATGGCAAGGCGCTCGTCCGCGGGGGCTTTGACGGCTTCTACACCTATTTCGCCACGGATGGTTTCACCTACGGGTCCACCACGGCCCATTGGCCCACAATGGAAGCCTTCGCGCGGGAGCACGGCCTGCTGTTCATTCCCAGCGTCGGGCCGGGCTATGACGACACCCGCATCCGTCCCTGGAACGGCGCAAATACCCGCCCACGGGAAAAGGGCGCCTATTACGACCGGATGTTTGGCGCGGCACTGAAGGCCAACCCCGACATGATTTCCATCACGTCCTACAACGAATGGCACGAAGGCACCCAGATCGAGCCTGCCGTGCCCAAGACGGCGGCGGGCTTCACCTGCCCGGACTATGAGGGCTTGGAGCCGGGATGGTACCTGGACCGCACGAAGTATTGGACGGGGCAATGGACGGGAAAGTGAGACCGGGCGTTTACAGGAGGAAGGAGATGGAGCAGGCCAGCGCAATCTGCGCGGCGTAGTACAGGGGCAGGCCGATGCGCTCGTTCATGGGGGTTCGTTTGACGAAGCGGTCACGCGCCACAAAGATGTCGGACACGTAAAACAGCACGACACCCACGGGCACCAGCCAAGAGGTGCCCTTGACGGTGGCTCCCGCCGCCAGCGCGGCCATCACGCTGATCACGGCAATGTAGGCGTACACAGGGATGCGCATGTCGCCGAGATGCGGGTGCAGCCAGCGGAGCATCACCACCGCCGGAACCGCAAGGACCGCCGCCGCAATCACCGTCCACAGGGGATCGACCCCGATGGCGATAAACGCCGCCCCGTAAGTGACATGGGCCAGGAAAAACGCGCCGACGCCCATAAGGAAAATGCGCTCGTTGTTGGAAACGAGAAAGAGGTCGCCCCACCACGAAAAGAACAGCCCCGCAAGGATCAGGCCCCCATAAACCGAATGAAACGCCCCCGCATCGATGGCCGCGCCGATAAAGCCCGTCGACGCCACCATCTTGAACAGCCCCGCAAATTGCCTGCTCGTAAACGACAGGGAGACCAGTGTGCCCACCAGCCCAACCAGCGTGATAATCAGCCCTGCAAGCATGAAGTGCTCCTGAATTGCCCACCGTGCCCGAAAGAGAAAAGGGAACACCGCTAAAATAGTATCATACGCCCGGTCCGGGGGGCGATGTCGAATTCATTTCAACTGCCGACAAATGGAATGCTTTGCACGGCTGTGCTCAGCCAAAGCGGCGTCGTTGCCGCCGCAGTCCAAATGGGCATGCCTTGCAGCTTTGGCTGTCAACCATCAACTGGCCCCGACCGGATCTCCGCGGCTGCGAGGACGTATCCTTCGTTGTCGTAGAAGACGGCCCACTGGCCCGGCGTGACGGCGCGCTGTGCTTCGAGGAGCGTGACCGTTGCGCTGGCGCGGCCCGGCACCACGCTGGCCGGACCCGGCACATGGCGCGAGCGCAATTGGACCAGGCAGTCGAAAGGCTCAACCTGCCGGGGCAGGGCGCCCCAAAACACGGGCCCCGTGGTGAATTCGGCGCAGAAACTGTCCTCGTCATAGCCGACAATCAGGGCGTTGCGGGCCCGGTCCATGGCAATGACGTAGAGCGGCCGGGGCGCGGCTATGCCCAGCCCCCGGCGCTGGCCGAGGGTGTAGCGCACCAGCCCGTGATGGGTGCCCAGCACCCGGCCCTGCCGGTCCAGGATGGGTCCGGGCGGAAACGCCCCGGCCCGTTCCTCGACGAGGCGCGGGTAGTCGTCGTCGTAGACGAAGCAGATTTCCTGGCTTTCTGGCTTCTGGCCTGAGCGGCGGTCTATGCCGCCCGCGGCGGCGCGGGCCTCCTCCTTGGTCATCTCCCCCAGTGGGAAGCAGGCGCGGCGCAACTGGGCCTGCGTGAGCGGCGCGAGCACGTAGCTCTGGTCCTTCACCCGGTGGACGGCGCGGCGCAGGGCCATGCGGCCGCCGCGATCCTCCAGCCGCACATAGTGGCCCATGGCCACCCATTCGCAGCCGAGCGCGCTGGCGCGCTCATAAAGGGCGCCGAACTTGATCATGCGGTTGCAGCGGATGCAGGGGTTGGGCGTGCGCCCTTCGGCGTATTCGCGGACAAAGCGGGTGATGATGTCGCGGTCGAAGCGGTCCACGGCATGGAACACCTCGTGGGGTATGCCGAGCCGTGCGCACACGCGGGCCGCGTCGATGGCCGCGTCCAGGCCGCAACAGGGCTCAAAGGGGGATTTGCCAGGGGGCTCCGGCACCAGCCGCAGCGTGGCGCCGATACAATCACAGCCCCGCCGCACCAGCAAGGCCGCAACGGCAGCACTGTCGGCGCCGCCGCTCATGGCCACCAGCACGCGCGCGCCCGGCGGCGGAATGCGGTTGGGGCTGTCGCCGGAGGGGGTCATGCGAAGTCTGTCCAAGCTCCCGCAAGCGGGAAGGCGTCAGACAATAACGGGCGCATCGGGTTCGGAAACGCCGGGGTCGGGTCCGGGCTTCATGGTGCAGCGGCCCTCGAAGAGCACGCCCTCGTGGATGCTGATGCGCTGGGCAACCATGTCGCCCACCACCCGGCCCTTGGCCGTAATCTCGATCCGCTCCACGGCGGAGACGTTGCCCAGAATCTCGCCGCCCACAATCACCTGGCCGGCGGTCACCACGCCCTGGACGCGGCCGCTTTCCAGCAGAACGATGCTGTCGTCGCTGGTGACGTCACCAAAAATGGTGCCCTCAACGCGGATGGTGCCTCTGCACTGGAGATCGCCCCGCAGCATGGTGCCGGGACCGAGGATGGTGACAACCTTGTTCTCGTTATACGTCTTATTCTTGCGGGGGTCTGCCATGGCGGGGATCAGTTCGAAAGGTACTTGGCGGGGTTGACCGGCTGATCGTTGACATGCACCTCGTAGTGGAGGTGGCTGCCCGTGCTGCGGCCCGTGCTGCCTACGCGTCCCACCGTCTTGCCCCGTTCCACGGTCTGGCCCGCGGTGACCTCGATCTTGGACAGATGGGCGAACTTGGTGCTCAGGCCGCCGCCGTGATCGATTTCAACGCAGTTGCCGTATTCACCGTCATACCCGGCGCTGGTGACCACACCCTTGGCCGTGGCGAAGACCGGCGTGCCATAGGGCGCGCAGATGTCATAGCCCGGATGGAGGCTCAGGTGGTGGTTGATCGGGTCCAGACGGTAGCCAAAGGTGGAGGAGACCTGTCCGGCGTTGCGGGCCATGGGCCAGCCGGCCGGCGCCCGGTCCACTTTGTCCTTCTGCACCTGCATCTCCCGCACCAGTTCGCCCAGACTGCGGGTGCGCAACCGGATTTCCTGAACGATCAGGTCGGCCGAGGGGCGGGCCATGCCGTAGATAATCGCGGGCGGGTGCATGGGCGACTCGGTGCGCGCAAGAACCAGCCCGCCCACACCGCTGAACGCGCCGCCCTTGCCGGCCCGCGGCGAGAGGGGAGTTTCGGCCTTCTGCGGACTGCGCGGCGCCAGACCGGTGATGCTCCGGGCCTTGGTCTCCATTTCATACAGTTCGCCCAGCTCTGCCGTGATGGCCGCGATGCTGGCGCTGTACTCTGAACGAAGCCGCGTTTCCACCTGGTGCACCTCGTCGCGCGAGGTGGCCGGCTGCGGCGCCGTTTCGGGGATGCGGGAATTTTCCAGCTCCAGCACGCGGTTAGCCTGACGGAGCAAATCCGTGCGGTGTAACAGTTCGGAGTTTCGCTGGTAGAAGAAGGCAGAAACAAAAGACAGGGTTACAAGAAGCGTTGCAAGAGCCCAGAAGTGGAGATTGCAAAGTGTGAGCGTGCGTGTGCCACCCCGGTCGTGGGGGATGAGCATCACTGTCCACGTCTTCATCACAGGCATATTCTCCTAAGAAACACCATATACGGTGTACGACAATTACGTGGCCACTAGGCCTGTCTACCGGGCAACACCTTACTTAATACTTCGCCGCCCTGTTCAGTTCCCACCCCCAGCAAGGCGAATATAGCACGGCACCCGAAATTTTGTCAACCCTTCGCCCGATTCTTTCCGCACAATTGTACGGTTTCATACAATATGGAAGGGAACACCAGGCGGGAGGAAGGACGCGGATGTAAGGGAAGAATCCTGCTTCTTGCTCGGCACCTATCGCTCTTTAGGGCTCCGGTGACCGAAAGCAAGCGGAGCGCGATCTCTGGCCTGCTACCGCATCGCCCGTCGGGCTTACGCCCGCTGGGTTAAGACCCCTTAGGCGGTAGAGACCAGAACCTATACCAGCGAAAGGCCTGCGAGAACAGACGGCAGGGACACCACCTCTATGCAGAACTTGCGTTATACAACTTGAAAAGAAAATGTTTCGGACGCAATGGCGGGGGGCAGGACCTTAATCTTAATAGCATTCTCTGGTCTTGAATCTGGTTACCAGTGTCGCCGCCTGTTCGGCGGCGTCCGGGGATGTGATGATCGCGAAATCCGCCGTGCCGGCGAATTCGGGCAGGGGCGTGGTCTGCACGCCGCTTGATGACACATCCACATAGAACACTGCTTCCGGCGTGGGCACGAAGCCCTTGGCGCGGTAGAGGCCCGGGCCGAAATTCTCCAGTGCGGCGAGGAAGCGCGCCAGATTCACCGGGTGGGTGAAGCGCACGCTTGCCTTGGCGTAGTTGGGGTCTTTGCAGGAGGCGTATTCGCCTTCAATGGGGCGGGGGGTGTGGACGCCGAAGAGGTCCAAAACCGGTCCCGAAAGCTGTGCGTCATCTCTTGCTTCTTTCCAACGACTGCCTTTGCCGTCATCCCCGCGAAAGCGGGGATCCAGGGGACCGCGCGTGTGCGCAAGTCCTTGCAAAACCTGGATTCCCGCCTTCGCGGGAATGACGGGGACGGGCGGTCTTTCTTGCGTAGTGCATCTGATTTCGGGAGTGTCGATCTTTCCTGGATTCCCGCCATCGCGGGAATGACGGTGATGCAAGTGGTCATTGCAGGTTCCAGGCATCTTGCCGAGGCACGTGGACTTTGGGATAGGTTCAAGATTGACCTTGCCGTATTGCGTCTGCGTGATGGTGGCAGCAGGGTTGATTTCGCGCACGGCCCGTTCGGTGGCGCACAGCGTTTCTTTATCGAAGAGATCGCTCTTGTTAATGAGCACGTGGTCACTGGCCTCGATTTGGGCGCGGAGGTTGGGCAGGGTCTGCAGGAGGATGGCGAAAGTGCCCGGGTCGGCCACGGCGATGACGGAGGCAATTTGATAGACCGCATCGAGCTTGGTTTCGGCGAGCATGCGCGCGACGACCTTGGGATTGGCCACGCCGCTGGCTTCGATGATTACCCCGTCGATGTCCGGGCCGAAGCGTTCGGGCAGTTCCTGGAGCACGCGGATGAATTCGGTGACCAGGCAGGTGCAGAAGATGCTGCCCCCGGGCAGGCCCAGCACCTGGCCGGGCGCGTCGTGCTCCAGCACGGGGCCGTCCACATCCACAGCGGCGAATTCATTGACCAGGAAGACGAGCCGCTGTCCGTTGTGCTGGTGCGCGATGTGGCGCAGCAGGGCGGTCTTGCCGCTACCGAGGAAGCCTGTGACCAGACAGAGGGGGATCATGGGGCTTGCGGGGCAGGCGGGACGCCTGCGGTACGGGAAGGCCAATCGGGAGATTGGCGGTCCCAGGGGGGGGCGGACGCCTGCGGCACATTGGGGCTCATGTCTTGCCCATCTCCTGCGCCCTGTCCTCGATGGCCTTTACCAGCGTGCCGATGTCGGGGATGATGGAGATGAATTTTGGCTCGCCGTCGATGCATATGGCCGGGATGTTCTTGACGCCCATGTTGGCCATGTAGCCGATGCCCTCGCGGCTTTTGATCTTGTGCTCGCGCACTTCAACCGTCACGCTGGCGCGTGCGGCGGCGCGGAGGGCCGCATCAAGGGTGTAGAGGCAGGGCGCGCAGGCGGCGGAGTCGAGGGTGATGCAGTCGACAATGACTGCCTTTTCCTGGGCGAAGTTGGGCAGCTTGATGTCGTCGAAGGGCCCCATGTCCGTCACGACCACGGTGGTGCGGGCCACCTGGCGCTGGTACTCGTCGTGGACCATGGCGGTGACGGCCTGCAAATTGGCTTCGGGCGTGCCGTAGGGCAGGTCACAGCCGGGTGCGAGGATGAACCCGGTGGTTCCCGCCGTGTCGATGCAGCGGATGGCGTCGAGCATGGCATCGGCCGGCTTGCCCAGCAGCAGCACCGAGGTGAGCTTGAGATTGCCCCCGGCCGATTTGCCGTTGCGCCGCGCCAGGCTGCAGAGCAGTTCGAGCGGGATGTTCTCGTCTACGGACACATTGTCGCAGCTCGTGCGGCACATCACCTCCAGATTGCGGGTGGCGTCGCCGCAGACGAAGAGCGAGGAGAAGCCGCCCCGGACCTTCACATGGGCGAAGAGTTCATTGAGGTAAGGCGAGACGAACTCGGCAAAATGCTCGGGCGAAATCTGGCTCGTCATGGGATCGACCACGGCGATGATGTCGCACCCGTTTTCCAAATAGAACTCGGCGGTCTTCTTGCCCACCTCCACGGCGAAGGCCATCATTTCCTTCACCTGCTCGGGGGCCATGAGCATGTCGAGGAAGACGTCGCTGCCGCGCAGGTGCGAGACGAGGGTGAAGGGACCGGTGATCAACCCATACAGCGCGATTTCACCGCCCAGCTTTTTGGCAAGCCTTTGGGTGGCCTCGGCCACCAGCGGGAAGCGTCCCCGGGTGATGTCGAAGGCGGGCAGGTTCTCCAGGCGGCCGTTATCCATCAGCGGATGGGACACCACCGACGGGGGCACCTCGTTGGCCCAGTGCAGTTTGCAGTTCAGGATTTCAGCCTCCATCTGCAAATCGAAAACAATCGGCAGCCCGTCGGGGCGGTAGAGTTCGTGCGCCTTTTCGAGTCCCTGGACGATGAGATCGGCCGACTGGAGAAACTCGGTGGCGGTCACACCCAGCAACTTTCCGCCGTGGACCCCCACAAAGGGCGCCCAGGCCGGGCGCGGCGTGTGCTGGCCCTGGATCGCCTTGAGCAACAGTTCTTTTCCATTCATGGGGACCGGCCTCCTTTGAACAGCGAATCAAAGCGGCATTGCACCATGGGGGGCTGTCATGACCCGTCCGCAAGCCGCGTCCCTATGTCATACAGCTTCAACCGCCGGGAATCAAGAAATCCCGGTGGCCACGTTGGGGTGGGGGGGATTGTTGACGCGCCCGGGCATCCCGGCCGGGCTGCGCTTCGTGCAGCGCCGGCCCTGAGCGGCGGTCTAGCTGCCGCTCGGTCCCCAGACTTCCTCCACGGCGCGGCGCAGGTTGGCCAGGCCGATGGTGATCCCTTTTATGGGGTCTTCCAGTCCCTCGAATTCGAGGGACAGCACTCCGTCGAATCCGGCCTCTTTCAGCACGCGCAGGCACTGCGCCACGGGCACCTCGCCATGACCCACGATCGCGCCGCGCAGGCGGTTGCCGGCGCGGGTGGGGAACCAGCCCTCGCCGGGATCGGGGCCGTTGCCTGACTTCCAGTGGAAATCCTTCACATGCACGTGGAACGCATGGGGGGCCATCCGGCCCACGGCCTGGGCGGGGTCCTCGTCGGCGCACATGAAATTACCCACGTCCACCAGCGCGCCAAAATTGGGATGGTTCACCACCTCGATGAGCTTTTCCATGCGCTCGCTGTCCTGGCAGAAATAGCCGTGGTTCTCCACCATCGTGCGGATGCCGCGCGCGGCGGCAAACTCGGTCACAGCCCGGCAGCCTTCGGCCATGCGCGGCAGGGCGGCCTCGAAACACTTCGGCCCCGGATGTCCCACGGGAAAGCCCCAGCCCGCGTCGTGGCGCATGCCCGGCGCGCCCAGCGCCTCGGCCACCAGCACCTCATCGCAAAGCCGCCGGACCTCGGCGTCCAGATTGCTGTCACTGCCGCAGAGCAGGTCGGCGGGGATGGTGTAGTTCACAATGGGCAGCCCGGCCTGCGCGCAGGCATCGCGCACGGTTGGCGCGAAGTCCAGCGCCGATACGCCCTCCGGCGGCGCCAACCCGGCAAACTCGATCACCTCAAAGCCCAGTTCCTTTGACTTGGCGATGACATCGAGCGGCTGCATCGCGCCCGATTCCACCAACTGGCTGAAACTGTACGAACTTACACCGATTTTCATGTTGTCATTTCCTGTTCATGCCCCCCGTCATCCCCGCGAAGGCGGGGTTCCAATAACCGTGCAGGCGTCTGCCTCCAGCCTCTGAATTCCCGCGTGCGCGGGAATGACGGAACGGCGGTATTTCGTTAGTGGCCGATGGTTCAGAATTGCTTCACTTTCACAAACTTGCCCGTCTCGCCGGACTTCAAGATCGCCTCGCACAGCGCAATCGCGTAGCGGCTCAATTCACCCGGTGTGGGCGTTGTCTACTGGAAGCGGCAGGTTCACTCCAACGTCAGGCTGGAAGGATCCGTCATGTAAAAGGGAACGTCTGCGTCGATGCCAACAATCGCCTCATCCACCGAGATGTTACCGAGTAAAGCGCACATGCAGGCGAACCAGCACACCACAGAAACAATCGCAGTCTTCGGCGGTTTCTGAATGTCATGCCGCAGCCAGCATAGAATCAGCAACAAGTTCGCGATAGCCGGCGGACCGAGCCAGAACGAAACCTCGTGAACCACTGTGAAGCCAACACCAAGATGAGCATATGTCGGCTTCGCGCCGAGAGTGATAAGTAAAATAATCTCAATGAGGATACAGAGAGCGACGGATAAAGAAACAGCAAATGCCACCGACTGCAATAGACGCAACTTGGTGAAAAGGGAGGCGGCACCATAGCAATAGACCACGCTCGTGACAAGAGTCACTGGGAACGCAAACATCAATCCAAAGAGTTCCATGCTTTCGCCTCAAAATGGTTATATGGTTTCTTTATGGCGCCGTTGTGTCACATGACCAAGGCATACTACTCTGAGGTCGCAATTCGTGACAACTTCGAGCTCGACGGTTCCGATACTTGCCACTCCTTCGGCGCTCCAAGGCGCAACGGGTTTCTTCTGAACCCTTTATCCCCTACATCCTTGTGCAACTTTCTTCCTTCGTGTTCTATGTGCCTCCGTGGTAAATCTGCCTAGAATCTCTTAACTTTCACAAATTTCCTCGTCTCGCCAGATCTAACGATCGCTTCGCACAGCGCGATGGCGTCGCGGCCCAGTTCGCCCGGCGTGGGCGAGTTGATCTTGCCGCGGATGGCGTCGAAGAATGCCTGCTGGCTGGTGGTGCGTTTTGCGGGCACCTTGGGGTGCGTCACCACATCGGGCGTGCCCTTGCGGCCCGGCTTGATCAGTTCTATCGGCGCGGATTCGGTGAAGCCCATGCGCAGCGTGCCCTTCTCGCCGTAGACCTCGAGGAATCCGCCGCCGCAGGGCGTGACCCAGCTCAATTCGAGCACGCCTGTTGCGCCGTTCTCAAAACGCATGATCACCGAGGCGTTGTCGATCACGTCGATGCCGGGCTTGCGCGTCCCCGTGAGCGCCGCCAACTCCGTCACCGGTCCGGCGGTCCAGCGCATCATCTCGGCCATGTGCACGCCGATGTCGAGCACAATGCCGCCCTCCCAGGCCTTCTGCACAAACCATGTCGCGCCGGGCGACCAACCCACATCGGGCGTGGTGCCGCCCGCGCGCAGGCAGCGCAGGTGGATGGGCGTGCCGATGGTGCCCTGCTGCACCAGTTTCGCGAAGGCGGCGTAGGGCGGGTGATAGTGCAGCGTGTGGTTGATCTGGAGGATGCGGTTCGCCCTGCGGGCCGTTTCGATCATGCGCGTCGTTTCCGGTGTCGTGGCGGCCATCGGCTTTTCGCACAGCACATGCAGCCCCGCCGCCAGCGCATCCAGCGTCATGGGCCGGTGCAGTTTGTTCGGTGTGCAGACCACCACGGCATCGACGCCGGAACGGAACATGGCGGCCGAGTCGGTGAACCGCGCCGCATCGCCCAGGCCGAACTTCGCCGACAGGGTCTCCATCTGCGCCGGGTTCACGTCGCACAGCGCCGTGATCTTCGCGCCCTTCACGCCCAGCCAGCCCGGCACATGATCCTCATGGGCAATCTTGCCGCAGCCTGTGATGCCGATTCTTAACGTATCCGCCATGCCCAGTCTCCCGTTCAGCTCAATTGCCCCGCGCAAAAACAAAGACAGAAGCCGGCAGGGATGCCGGCGCTCCCAGTGCGCAGGAACCCCGCGGCAGGGCAAGGGCTTGAGCGTAAGCCATTTCCTCCCTTGATTCAACCGCGGGTAATAGCGAGAATTGGGATGCTGCCCCATCCAACACAGGAGCCCAAGACCATGACCTGGATGATTCCGCTGAGCCTGTTCTGCCTGAGCGCCGTTCAAGGCGCGACGCCCGTGATTCTGGACACGGACATCGGCGACGACATTGACGACACGTGGGCGCTGTGCATGGCGCTGGGTTCGCCCGACATTGACCTGAAACTGATCGTCACGGCGGTGCACAACACGCCGGTCAAGGCCCGGCTGGTGGCAAAGATCCTGGAACGGGCCGGACGCACCGACATTCCGCTGGGCATCGGCAAGAAAACCAAGGAAACGCCCATCAACCAGGAGAAATGGCTCGGCGACTACAGCCTGGACCAGTACAAGGGCAAGGTCTATCAGGACGGGGTGCAGGCGCTGATCGACACGATTCAGGCGGCCAGGGAACCCATCACCCTGTGCGCCATCGGCCCGCTGACCAACCTGGCCGAGGCGCTCAAGCGCGACCCGTCCATCGCGGCCAAGGCCCGGCTGGTGCTGATGTTCGGCAGCGTGCGCATCGGCTATGGCGGCAAGTCGACGCCCGACCCGGAATGGAACGTGGTGTGCGACGTGCCCGCGGCCCAGGCGGTCTTCGCCGCGCCCTGGGACATCACCATTGCCCCACTCGACACCTGCGGCACGCTCAAGCTGGAGGGCGAAGACTATACGGCAGTGGCGAAATCTGAAACCAAACTCGCCCGGATCGTGGTCGAAAACTATGACCAGTGGGTGAACCGGGGCCAGTATGCCAAGGATTCGAGCAGCATCCTGTTTGACACCCAGGCGATGTACATGACCCGGTCCACCGATTTTCTGACGCTGGAAACGGTCAAATTGAGTGTGAACGACAAGGGCATGACCATCGAGGACCCGAACGGGCGTCCGGTGCACTGCGCGCTGGGCTGGAAAGACCAGGCAGGGTTCAAGAAGGCGCTGACCGGGGCGTTGACGCGGCCCTGAAGTGCCCCATGGAGACAGGCCAAGCGGTTGCAAATTCTGCGTTTTTGTCCTAGAATCGACCTGTGAAGACCAAATTGGCAGGAGTTCATGACATGGAACAGACACTGCGGATGCCGATTCTGACGTGGAAAGAGGGCGAAGTGTACGTGGCGGACTGTCCGGCGGTGCGAATTGCCAGTCAGGGAGATACCGAGCAGGAAGCGATAGAGAACCTCAAAGAGGCGATAGAACTGTACTTTGAAGACATGCCGGGAATGACGGTCCCGCCTTATGAGGATGCCCACGCGCGGGAGATTGAGGTGCCCCTTGCCTCTTAACCCGATGCCTGCGCGGGAGGTGGTGAGCCGGTTAGAGAAACTTGGTTTTCAACGGGTTTCTCAGAAGGGCAGCCACCTGAAGTTGCGGCGGGAACGGGGTGGGAAGGTTTATACGGTCGTGGTCCCAATGCATCGTCGCGATATTGCAATATCTGTGCTGGGGCGGATACTGCAACAGGCCGGTTTGGAGTGGGATGAGTTCAAAGGTTAAGCAATTCCAAAGCTGACTGCTGACAACGCTGAATTTGCGGGACGTTTCTGTTATTCTGATAAGACGTTATTGCGGCCGTCGGCCGCTGGCAGCACATTGAACAACCTTTTTCAACAATGGTCAGGAGGTATTGGGATATGGAAGAGCGCGGAAGCATCAGCCGCCGGGACTTTGCCAAGGCGTCGGCGCTGGCCGGGTTTGCCGTGATTTCTGCAAGAGCAGGCGTGGCGGCGACCAACACGGACACCCTGAAGATTGGGCTTATCGGCTGCGGCGGACGCGGCACGGGCGCGGCGGTCAACTGCCTCACCGGCGTGGAAAACATCAAGCTGGTGGCCATGGCCGACACGTTTCCAGACAAGATCGAGGCGTGCCTTAAGAACCTGGAGAAGGCCGGCGACAAGATTTGGGGCAAGGTGGACGTGAAGCCCGACATGCAGTTTGTCGGCCTGGACGCCTACCAGAAGCTGCTCAAGACCGATGTGGATGTGGTCATTCATGCAACGCCGCCCTATGCCCGCCCCCTGCACGTTGAGGCGGTCATCAACGCCGGCAAGCACCTCTTCACCGAGAAGCCCGTGGCCGTCGACCCCGTCGGCATCCGCCGCGTACTGGCCGCCGCCAAAAAGGCGCAGGACAACAAGCAGTGCATCGTGACCGGCCTGCAGCGCCGCCACCAGCTTCCCTACATCGAGACCATCAAGCAGCTTCAGGACGGCAAGATCGGCCAGATCGTCGCGGGCCGCGCCTACTGGAACGGCGGTCTGCCCTTCAGCCACCTGCGCAAGGACGGCTGGAATGACCTCGAATACCGCCTGCGCAACTGGTACAACCAGTGCTGGACCTGCGGCGACAACATCGTCGAACAGCACGTCCATAACCTGGACGTCCTCAACTGGGTGCTGGGCGGCCATCCCGAGAAGGTCACCGCGTCCGGCGGCCGCGCCTGGAAGCCGGTTGAAGAGCGCTTCGGCGACATCTGGGACAACTTCTCCTGCGACTACACCTACGCGAACGACGTGCACGTGCTGAGCATGTCCCGCCATTGGAACGACACGGCCAACGATGTTTCCGAGCATGTGGTCGGCACCACGGGTGTCAGCAACTGTCAGGATCTGGCCAAAGGCGGCATCGACCCCTACGTGCAGGAGCACATCGACCTCTTCGCGGCCATTCGCGGCGAAGCCCCCTACGCCAACGAGCTGTTCCGCACGGCCGAAAGCACCATGACGGCGATCATGGGCCGCATGGCGGCCTACACCGGCGAGGAACTCACCTGGGACAAGGCGCTCAACAGCGACCTGAGCATCGTTCCCGAAGTGCTCGACTTCGACAAGTCCTATCCGGTCGGCCCGATCCCCGTCCCCGGCAAGAAATACAAGGGATAATCCACCCTTCATCGCGACCCATCCCCGCCCCCCCGGCCCCCGCGCCGGGGGGGCGCTGTCTTAATTCGCCTTGTTGGCCCGCGTTGTAAAATGAATACTTGCATCGCTCCCGGCGTTTAGTACAATGTGAACTGAATATCGGCCGAGTCCCAAGCGGGGCAAAAACGGCTGGAATTGACTGTTTATCGGAGGCGGGAGCGCGCTCCCGGGCTAGGAAAGGAAAGAGCAATGTCGAAAACGTGGATGAGAGTTCTCAGTTGCACCCTGATAGCGAGCGTGGTGGCACTGGGCATCGTGGGCTGCGAGACCTACGGCGAGGCGGCCGGTTTGGGCGGCGCCATCGGCGCCGGCACCGGCGCGATTATCGGCAACCAGTCGCACAATGCCGTTGCGGGTGCGCTGATCGGCGGCGCGCTGGGCGCGGTCACCGGCCTTATCGTGCATGATATCAAGGTAAAACAGGCCCGCAGCAGGGAGCAAACGGCGCAGGTCTACAATTACCAGCCGACGCAGGGCGAAATGCTCACGCTGGAGCGTTCCGAAGTCCTGCCGCCCTCCGTGCGTCCCGGCGAGGAAATCTCCGGCACCATCCAGTATGCCCTTTTAGGCACCGGTGGTGGGGTGCAGGTTGGCGAACAGCGCACCATCATGCAGGGTGACCGCACCGTTGCCGACATTTCCACCCAGAACTTCACCCGCCAGGACGGCACCTGGGTCAGCACGCTGCCCTTCCGCCTTCCGGGCAACATCCAGCCGGGACAGTATTCCGTGGTGACCACGGTGCGCACCGCCCGGTCGGCCATCTCCGGCCGCGCCAACTTCACGGTGCTGTAAGCTTTAAGAAGACAGTCTGAAACAAAGCGCGCCGCACTCCAAGACGGGAGTGCGGCGCGTTGTTTCATCGCCTTGTGCCTTTTGTGCTGTTATCTGCCATTTTCAATCAGTCTTTTCAAAGACGTTCATTCGCCTCAGCCATAAGTCATTCTGCACAAAGAAGACAAACCACGGAAGGCACAGGGGGACACAGAGAAACTGGGTAGCCTTAATCCTTTGGTCTATCTTGTGAATCCTGTTCTTCCATGTCAAACCATCTAATGCCTTTTTCCGTGTAGTTCCGTGAATTCCGTGGTTAGTTCCTATTTGGGGGAATTGCCAACCACGGAATTCACGGAGTTGCACGGAAGAAGAATCTCACAATGAATCAGTCTTGGGTTGTGGGCTATGCGCTCGTTGGGCCCCTTGTGGCTAATTCTCTGACCCCGGCGCTTTTCCCCTCAATTCCTCAATGTTCTTCTTTGCCTGCTCCACCTTCGGATTCTTCTGCAGAAGCCGCTCATAAACCGCGATGGCCTTGTCGTGCTCACCCTCCCCCATCAGCAGCTTGCTGAGGTTGACGGCCGCAATTTCCAGACGTGGGTCGAGCGCGAGTGCGCGTTCGTATTCCTTTTGTGCGTTGTTGAGTTGTCCGGTTTTTTGCAGTTCCCAGCCGAGGTTGTTGTGGGCGAGGGCGTTTTCCGGGGCGATGAGCACCGCGTTGGTGTAGGCATCCGTTGCGCCGGGTGCGTCGCCGCTGGCTGAGCAGGCGAAGCCGAGCCGGAGCCATGCGGCGGCGTTGTTCTGGTCGGCATGGAGCGCCGCACGGAATTCCTCGGCCGCCGGGCCGGGTTTGCCCGCATCGGCCAGCGCCACGCCGCGGTGGTAGTGCCAGGTGGAGAGGCTGGGGGTGTAGGCCGCCACGGGCAGGCAGGCGGCGCCGTAGAACGCGATGCCCGCGGTGGCGCCGATGACCGCGCGGCGGCGCTGGCCCGGGGTGGCGGCCCATTGCGCGAGGCGGGCGAGCACGTCGCCACCGAGCAGGATTAGGAATGGCGCCACGGCCAGGCGGTAGCGTCCGGCAATGAAAAAGGGCAGAACGGACAGGAAATGGCCGAGGATTAGGGTGAGGGCGAGCGATGCCGCCACCGCATACACCCCCCGCTGCTTCGCAGCACCCCCCTCGCAGGGGGGATCTAAGACGTTTGCTCTCCCTGTGTTCGAAGGCGGTCCCGGGGCAACATCCCCCGCCGCTTCCCGCCTGCGTCCTTCGGACTTCGGCTCGGCAAGCGCAGCACCCCCTTCCGCCTTTGCCAACGCAGCTTCGGCAGACGCGTCAAAGGGGGACCCAAGGCAACATCCCCCTAAATCCCCCTTCGAAGGGGGACCTAAGGCAACATCCCCCGCCGCTTCGCGGCTGCCCCCTTCAAAGGGGGACCCAAGACAGCACCCCCCTGCATCCCCTCGCAGCCAGGCGCGGGCGATGATGGCCCACATCAGGGCGAGCATGAGCGGCACGGGTGCCCCTGCAAGCATAAACAGAAGCGACACGAAAAGTGCGAGGCTGTCCCGTTTGCCGAAGCCGCGCGTGCCCGTGATGTTTGAGCCGTCCTGTCGTGCCAAGGCCAATACGAACCATAACAGCGCCAGTGCAAGCACCGCGGGAAATCCCGGCAGCCAGCGCAGCAACGGCGAATGGTCCCGTTCGATGGACACGACTTTGCTGTCCGACACCTCGGCCGGCCCCAAGAAGAGGGCCGTTTTGCGGGCCGTCAACGACAGTGCCGCCATGGGATCGCTATTCCAGAAGTCCAAGGCGTGCCTATAGAACCAGCCCGATGCGCCGGAAAACGACGCGTCCGGCAGACCCTGTTTCTCTGCCAGCCCGCGCACCAGTTGCGGATAGTTGAAGCAGTTCCATTCTGCCTGCCCGGCGATGTCGCGCAGATTGGCGATCTTGGGCGAATCGCCGGTGGAATTGGGATTGTTGCCGATGTAGGCGTTGATGCCGCCGTAGTAGGAGATGAGCACGAACTCATGGGCTACGCGGTAGTTGCGCACGACGGCGGGGCTGATGACTGCGGCGACCGCCAGCAGGAACAGAGCGGCATGGGCCATGCCCCGCTTGAGTGCGAACTTGGACTTCCACGCCGTCCAGACCATCCACCCGGCGGCGAAGACGCCGGGGAGCAGCACGTTGGGCCGGACGAGCGCATGGAGGCCCAGCAGGAGGCCCGCCAGCAATGCCCAGTCCCATCGGCCCGAGGTAAACCATTTCCACAGCGCGCCCGCCATCGCCAGATAGAGGAACACCTCGAGCACGGGCGAGTTCAGTTCGCCTTCGAAGTAGATGAAGGACCAGAAGACGGCGCCCAGCGCCGCCGCGGCCAAGCCGGAGCCCCGGCCAAACCAGGCCTTTCCCAGCAGGTACAGCAACAGCAGATTCGCCAGGCCCAGCGCCATTTGCACGATGCGCGGCGCGCCGTAGTTCAGCCCAAGGAAGCGGTACACGACCGCAAGGAAATAGGGATAGCCCGGCGGGCGGCCATAGGGGGTAGTGCGAATCTCGGGGTCGTCAGCGTGGGCCGGGGGCGACCAGTCGCCGGTGACGATGGCGCGGGCCCAATAATCGTTGAGTTGCGGGTCCAGCACGGGCGAGGCGAAATCGGGCGCGTGCCATATGGAAAAGAGGAAGGCGGCACGCAACAGCAGTCCTGCGAGGAGGATCAGCACCAGTGCCGCCGCGCCGCGACGGCCCGATATGCTGGCATTATGTTCCCGGCTGTTTTCCATGGTCCGCGTGTGCCATCCCTGCATCGGTTAGAATTGGAGCCGATACTACGTTATCATAACGCATTGGCCGATGCGCTTGAACTTGTTTGGCGGGGCCGGCAATTGCATTAAATGCCATGCTTTCCTTTGAGATCCCCCCTTGAGGGGGGTGGCCCGAAGGGCCGGGGGGTGTATGGTTAGGGATGACTGCGTGAAAACAGACACCCCCCGACCGCCTTTCGGCGGTCACCCCCCTCAACGGGGGGACTTCCAGGACCGCAGTCCCTGCAGCGAGGATGAAGTCGTTGACTCAATTACGTGAACAAACGCCCACCTCGAAAGGCGGAACGCTCTTTCTATTCTGGTGCCGGGAAGGTTCCGGCAGCGGGCGGGGCGAGCATCTTGCCCGCGCCCTGGGCGCGGTGTCGGTCCATGTCTGGCGGGCCCGGCTGGCCGGAGCGTTGTGGAAAACGCCGCTGCGCTATCTGTTGCAGACCGTGGACACGGCAAGATTTCTGCGGAAACAGCAGCCCCGGGTGGTCTATGTGCAGCTTCCCCCGGTCTTTCCGCTGCTCCAGACGTGGTGGTATGCCCGGCGTACGGGCGCGCAGATTATCGCGGACAACCACACGTCCATCCTCGACGGGCGCTGGCGCATGTTTCACTGGCTGCAGAAGCCTCTCGCGCGGCGCATCAAGATTAACCTGGTGCACAACGAGGCCAACGCCGACCTGCTGCGCGGCTGGAACGCCGCAGGCGTGATGCTGCTCAAATCGCCCGCAGTGACCCGGGAGGAGATTCTGGACCCTCATGCCGACCTGTCGAGATTCCAAAAGGACCTCGAAGCGCCGGGGTTGGTCCGCGTGCTGATGGTCAACCGCTTCGCGGTGGACGATGCCTGGCGCGAGGTGTTTGCGGCGGCCCGCATCACGCCGGAAGCGCGCTTCTTTGTCACGGGCGACCCGGCGCGGGCGGGCATCACGCCCGACCAGATGCCGGAAAACGTCGTGCTGACGGGCCTGCTGCCCAAGCCGGTGTTCATCGCGCTGATGAACGCCTGCGATGTCACGCTGTCGCTGACACTGCGTCCCGACACGCTGCTATGGTCCATTCGTGAGAGTCTGGCGCTGGGCAAACCCTTTGTGGCCAGCCGTTCGCCCGTGATGCTGGCCGAGTTCGAGGGACTGGGCCTGTTCACCGACCACAGCCCAGCGGACATGCGCGCCCGCCTGCTTGACGCGTATGCGCAGCGCGACACCTGGCGAAGCGCCATGGCTGAGTACATTGTCCACGACCAGGAGCGTTTTCTGCGGCAGACGGGGGAGATCAGGGAACTGCTCAGTAAGAAAAAATAAAACAGCCGGCAGGGATGCCGGCGCTCCCAGTGCTATTGCCCGGCGCGCCGCCGTTTCTCCAAATGGATGTGCAGCACGGCGAGGTCGGGGGGGCGCACGCCTGGAATGCGGCCGGCCTGGCCGAAGGTGGCGGGACGCACCTCTTTCAAACGCTGGCGGCTTTCGCGGGGCAACCCATCCAGCACGTCGTAGTCAAAATCATCCGGGATGGGCAGCGACTCGGATTTGAGAAAACGGTCGATGGCCTTGTCCTGCCGTTCCATGTAGCCCGCATACTTGATGCGAATCTCCACCTGCTCGCGCACCTCCAGTGGCACGGGGGTCGGCGGCGGGCAGAAGCGCCACAGGTCGTCCAGTCCGAGGTTGGGCCGGTGCAGCAAATGGGCCACCCGCTGCGACTGGCTGATGGGCGCGCCGCCCCGTTCGACCAGCAGCGCATTCAACTCCTCCGACGGCGCCACCGAGGTCGATTCGATGCGGCGCAGTTCTTCGGCGGCGCCGCGCTGTTTCTCCGCCAGGGCATCGCGGGTGGCGTCGTTGGCGAAACCGTATTTCGCCAGGCGTTCGTCGGCGTTGTCGTGGCGCAGGTGCAGCCGGTATTCGGCGCGCGAGGTGAATAGGCGGTAGGGCTCCAGCACGCCCCGCGTCACGATATCGTCAATCATCACGCCCAGGAAAGCCTCATTGCGCCCGATAATGAGCGGCTGCGCGTTCTCCAGCAGGCGCACGGCGTTGATGCCCGCATGGATGCCCTGCGCGGCGGCCTCCTCATAGCCCGAGGTGCCGTTAATCTGGCCCGCATGAAAGAGCCCGCGCACGCGCTTCGTTTCGAGCGTCAGCTTCAATTCGGTCGGCGGGACGAAATCGTATTCGACGGCGTAGCCGGGCCGGATGATCTCGGCCTGTTCCAGACCGGGGCAACTGTGCAGCATTTCCAACTGCACATCCTCGGGCAGGCTGGTGGACATGCCGTTGACGTAGAATTCGGCCGTGCTGAGCCCTTCGGGCTCGAGAAAGAGATGGTGCCGCGGCTTGTCGGGGAACTTGACGATCTTGTCCTCGATGCTGGGGCAGTAGCGCGTGCCCACGCCCTCAATCTTGCCCGAATAGAGGGGGGAACGGTCCATGTTGCGCAGGATGATATCCCGCGTGGCCTCGGTGGTCTGGGTCACCCAGCAGGAGGCCAGATTGCGGTCGAATCCGGCAATGACCGTCGAAAAGGAGAAGGGCCGCGGGTCTGCGTCGCCGGGCTGTTTGGTCAATGCGTCCAGGTCGATGCTGCGCCGGTGGATGCGAGGGCAGGTGCCCGTTTTGAGCCGTCCCACGGGGAAGCCGAGCTGACGGTAGGCCTCGCTTAATCCGTCCGCAGCAGGTGCGCCGCCCCGTCCGCCGGAAACGGTGGTCATGCCAAAATGCAGCCGGCCGTGCAGAAAGGTGCCCGTGCACACGATCACGGCGCGCGCCGCGATCTCCTCGCCGTAGCTGGTGCGCACGCCCGCAATCGCGCCGTCGTGCACGATTAGGTCCGTCACCTCGGCCTGCTTGAGCACGAGATGGGGTTCGTTCTCGCAGACGCGCTTCATGTCGTACTGGTAGAGGACGCGGTCGGCCTGGGCGCGGGGCGAATGGACCGCCGGGCCCTTGGATCGGTTGAGCATGCGGAACTGGATGCCGGTGCGGTCGATGCAGCGGCCCATCTCGCCGCCGAGCGCATCGGTCTCGCGGACGAGCTGGCCCTTGGCCACGCCGCCGATGGCGGGGTTGCACGACATCTGGCCGATGCTGTCGAGGTTGAGCCCGATCATCATGACAGACCGGCCCATGCGCGCCCCGGCCAAGGCGGCCTCAATACCGGCGTGTCCCGCGCCGACGACGATGATGTCAGGAGTGTGGTTCATGGATTAACGACGATGGTCTTCTTTTGTGTGCGTGCGGCCATGCCGCCGCTATTCTTTGCCGGGGCCGTACCCCGGCGGCGCGAAGTGCAACTTCGCGGACAAGTGCGTTCCCAAGTGCAACTTGGGAACGAGGAAAAGACACTAAAACAGAAGAATCTTTCACATGGATGAACAGGATGGACAGGATAAGACGGAAAGCCGTTGTCTTTTTTATCCTGTACACCCATGTTCAATGGTCCGAAAATGGCTCAATCGCAGGGGAGCTTTGCCGCGAGCACCTTTTCTGACTGCTTTGCACGGTGCGCCTTGAGCGCATCGGCGAGTTCGGGCCGCGTGTTTGCCAGGATCGACACGGCCAGCAGCGCCGCGTTGGTCGCGCCCGGACTGCCGATGGCCAGCGTGCCCACGGGGATGCCCGGCGGCATCTGCACGATCGCGTAGAGGGCGTCCTGGCCGTTGAGCGCGCCCGCCGCGAGCGGCACACCGAGCACGGGCTTGATGGTGCAGGCGGCCACGCAGCCGGGCAGCGCCGCCGCCAGTCCGGCCCCAGCGATGAACACCTCGACGCCGCGCTCCTCGCAACTGCGAATATACTCCGTCAGCGCGTCGGGCGTGCGGTGCGCCGAGAGCACGCGGCACTCGTGCGCCACGCCGAACTCGGCCAGCGTCTTGTGCGCGCGCTGCATCGTCTCCCAGTCCGATTCACTGCCCATGATGACCGCCACCAGCGGGTTGTTCTCCGGCATGCTCTGTTTCTCCTTGTGGGGGACCAAACCTTTTCTTATCATCCTGCCGCCTCCGTCATTCCCGCGCAGGCGGGAATCCAGGCCCGCGGGCCGGACGCCTGTTTCCGCTGCTGGATTCCCGCCCTTGCGGGAATGACGGGAGCAGCGGGACTGACGGAGGTAACGAGAACGACGGACGCAGTCTTAGAAATGCCGCTCGATGTAGTCCAGCGCAGCCTCCAGGTCGGGCAGCACCTTGGTGCAGTAGCGCACCATCCAGGGCGACATGTCCTGATAGCTCATGGGGCTGAAGGCAATGACAAACTTGCCCAGGTCGTGCGCGGCGTAGAACACCTCCATCGAGGTGCCAATGGACGCCTTGTTGTAGTTTACCAGCAGGATGTCGGCGTCGCGCACGTCCTGCAGGTCAAACTCGACAATTTCATTGGCGCTATCGATCTCGCGGTCGCGGAAATTGCGGCGCATGGGGTCGAGCAGGATGAACTTGCCCGCCAGCCGTTCCTTGGCCCGCTGGCGCCAGGGCTTGCTCTCGGCCGCGTCGGCGTCCATGATTGGCCCGCTCAGATAGATTTTTTGCGCTTTTTCCATCATGCCTTGCCCCTGCGTTTGTGCGGCGTTGGCCGCCGACAGATTACGGGCGAATTCTAGCGCATGGCGGGGCTGAACGCCAAGCCGCAAGTTTGGCTGGGGGGGCGGTTCATGGTAAGGTGTTTGAAACTGGGGACGGCTGTCCGTTCCGGCCGAAAACCGCACCCCAGCACACACCGGAGTCCGGGCATGCAATCCGACATCCTGCGCCGTCAGGCGATCTTAATAGTCCTTCTAACGTGCTGCGCCGCAGTCGCGTGGGGGCAGCCCTCCGCCTTTGCGCCGGAGCATCCTGTCGCTCCGACCGCCGCTCCGCCCCCGGTTGCGCCGCCCAAGGAGGAGCCCGCCGAGCCCCCGGCCGACCCCATCGAGACCTGGATGGCCAAGGCCTCCCTGCCCGCCCGGGTGGCCCAGTTGATGCTGGTCACCATTGAGGGCGGCGTGCGGCTTTCGGGGGAAGACGGCGCCATTTTCAAATCGGTCATTCCCGGCGGCGTTTTGGTGCGCCGCTCCGCCAAGCCCTCCTTTGCCGCAGGCTGCGTGGCCGAACTGCGTGTGATGGAAAAGAAGTCGGGGGTGCCGATGCTTGTCGGCGCCGACCTGTACGAACTGGCCTCGCCGGGACCGGGTCTGATGTCGGGCTTTGCCGAACTGCCCTCCCTGCTGGCCGTGGCCGCGGCGAACGACCCCGACACCACCAAGCGCATGGGACAGATCCTGGGCGCCCAGATGGCGGCCATGGGGTTCAATCTTTATCTCGGCCCCGCGCTTTCGCTGGCGCCCAGCATCCAAAACGCCCGCGGCACGGTGAACTGTCTGGGAGGTGATCCGGCCTTTGTGGCCGAGGCCGGCAGCACCATTTGCCAGGAACTGCAAAAGCTGGGCGTGGCCGCCATGCCCATGGGCTTTCCCGGCGGCGGGCTGAACCGCTCGGACCGGGGTGCGGCCGTGCTGACCACGCCGCGCGATGCGCTCAAGAAAAGCGACCTGCTGCCCTTCGCCGCCGCCATCAGGGGCGGTGCCCGCATTATCCAGGTGGCGGACACGCTCGTGCCGACGCTGGCCTCCGGCGGCGTCCCGGCCAGTCTGTCCGACGCGGTGATGCGCGACCTGCTGCGCAGGGAAATGGGCTTTGACGGCATCATTGTGAGCGGCCCAATGGACAGCGAGGATGTCACCGGCCTCATGGACAGCGCCACGGCCGCCGCGGCCGCACTGGAGCGCGGCGCGGACATGCTGCTGTGGCGCAGTTCCTCCACCCAGCCCATCCGTGCCATCGAGTTTATTTGCGGCGCCGTGGCCAAGGGCGACTTGTCGGAGGACGCCATTAATGTGACGGTGCGCCACGTGCTGAACGTCAAGGCCGAACTGGCCAAGCTGGCCACGGCCGCCGCGAAAGACCGGGACCCCCACGCCATCGACAAACTGGACCATCTGCTTGAGCTGGTGCAGTCGGTGAACCGGCGCTCCATCACGCTGGCCCACTACCGACCCGGCACCCTGCCGCTGGTCAAGAAAGTGTCCACCCCCGTCGGTATCACGGGCACGGTCGGGGTAGAAGAACTGAAAGCCGCGCTGGAAAAACCGCTCAAGGACGTGTTCGAGCAGCCCATCATGACGGCAAAGCACATCGGCGACATTCAGCGCTTCGAGATTAAACGGCTCACGGACAACATGCGCGGCCTGAACACGGTCGTCTGCGTGCTCACCGACCAGGAAAAGATCGAGGGACAGGTGGAGTTGGTTCGGGAACTCAAGAAGAAAACGACCCACCTGGTGGTCGTCTATCTGGGCTATCCGGCCCATGCGGCCTTCCTGGGCGAGGCCGACGCCGTCCTGCTCGGCTATTCCAATTCGGACCATGTGGCGGAAACCATGGCGGTTATGGCCGAGGCCCTGTTGGGGACGGGCGCGCTGGGTTTTGTGGATTTGCCCGACATACTCAACCTGAAGGTGAACGAGACCCGCAGTTTTGGCATTGCCGACACCGTGCAGACCCCGCCGGGCCGCCTGCCGCTGGACCTGAACGACCAAAGTAAAGCGGGAAGCGCCGGGCACTATGACCCCGACAACGCCGTGAAAAAGGTGGAATGGAATTTCGCCGGCAAGCGCATCGGCAAGCCTTCGGTGCCGTGGACCTTTGAAACCCCCGGTGATTACCCCGTGACCCTGACGGTGACCGACACGCACGGAGACACCAGATCCAAGAGCTTCACAGCCAGGGTCCAGTAACCGTTGGTGCCGCAGCGTCGGCGTGATGTGCCCGGTCGAAATCACCGCCTTTGGAATTCCGGGGTTCACACTGACGCTATCCTAACGCTTTCGGGGTACAATTTGGCGTAAGAAAGCCCCCAGGGAAACGGTGGGATGCGGTTTAGTGTGAAGAATTCTCCCCAAGCGCCTTGTCTTGTGTCCCGTGCAACCACTACACTGCCGCCCGGCATTTCCCGGCGGGGAAGCGTGTTCCTGATTTAAGGAGTTATTGACATGGCCGAAAAAGAGTACACCGTTCGGGAGGAGATCGCCAGCAGCGTCACCCACGGACTGGGGATTGTGTTCAGCGTGGTGGGCCTGGTCGTGCTGGTGTCCCTGTCCGTCGGCATGGCCGATCCATGGCGCATTGTCAGCACGGCCATTTTCGGCGCGTCCATGATCATCCTCTATCTGGCCTCGACGCTCTACCATGCCATACCCTGGCCGTCGGTGAAATCGGTCATGCGGGTGTTCGACCACTGCGCCATTTACCTGCTTATCGCGGGCACCTACACCCCCTTCCTGCTCGTGTCCCTGCGCGGCCCCGCGGGCTGGACCCTGCTGGTCGTCATGTGGGGCATCGCCGTAATCGGCTGCGCCTTCAAGGCCTTCCACACGGGCAAGTTCGACCGGCTGTCCACGGCCGCCTACGTGGCCATGGGATGGATGATCATCTTCGCCATCAAGCCCGCCCTTGAGCTGATCCCCCTCGGCGCCATGGTGCTAATGGCTCTCGGCGGCCTGGCCTACACGGCCGGCGTGTTCTTCTACGCCTGCAACCGCATCCCCTACAACCACGCCATCTGGCACGGCTTCGTCCTCGCGGGCACCGTAACCCATTTCTTCGCCATCCTGTTCTACGTGGTGCTCAATCCGGCGGCGGGGGCGTAGGACGGGGGGCTTGCTCCAAACGCCCCAAGGCAGGCATCTGACAGGCCTAAGGAAACGTCACGCGAAAACGCAAGGCGGCGGAAAATTAGGCCATCCGATACCCCCGTTAAACCGAATTGGCGCGGCGGCTTCATTTCCGGATACCCCAACGGGAGGTTCGAACGACAAGCGTCCAAGGCGAAACGAAGAGTCCGGCAGGAGAACCATCTTGAGGTTCGATTTGGAGCCTGACTTGGAGGGTGTCTTGGGGGCTGACTGACAGGTAAGGACGCTTCCCATTTCTTTACGTCCCCGCCGCTATTTTGCGACGGCGGAAATGGCCTCTTCGGCTACGGCGCGTTCCGTGCCGTTGGTCGCCTTTAGGCGGTCCTGCATCACCGGCAGATGTTTTCTGTCCGCGAGCATTCTCAATGTCTTCCATGCCTCTTCGCGGACGCGCGGGTCGGGGTCTGCTGTTGCATTGAGCGCGACATCCAACAGTGCGACCGCCTTGCGGCCCGCCAGCGCGCGCATCGTTTCCATCCGCAGTTCGGGCGCCTTGTCGGTGGCTGATTTTTTCAAGGCGGCGTTTGCGCCCCTGGTGTTCAGCCGGTCCAGACTCATCCGGGCGGCGTCGCGCTCGGTGCCTTCGGCGTGGGCGGCGCGTTCCAGCAGAACCGGCACGGCTTCCGCCGTTCCGATGCGCGCCAACGCTTTGATGGCCGCAATGCGCACGGCCTCCTCCGCGTGGCCCGCCAAAGGCAGCACCTCTTTCGAGGACTTCGCATCGCCGCGATCGGACAATGCGGCGAGCACCAGCACCGACAGCCCCGGCTCGGCGTTTTTCAACAGTCCCGTCAGCGTGTGCGTTGCCGCAGGGCCGGGCGCTTCACGGAGGTAATGCAGCGCGGCCTCGCGCAGGAGCCGGTCTTGGCCCTGAACGGACTGCGCGGCCCCGGCGACACCGGCCGCGCCGGACAGCTTGGCGCGGGCCAGCCACGCCGCCGCGCGGGTTGGGGCATCGACCTCTCCATCCTCGATGCTCTTGTACAGGGAGCCGGCCTCGGCACCGCCCAGCCGGGCAGCGCAGTTCATGCAGGCTTCGGCAAGGGCGGCGCGCTGTTCTGCGGGGGCCTTGGCCAAGGCTTCGCGCAGGGGAGCGGCGCATTCCTTGCCGCCGATCTTGCCCAGTGCGGCCGCCGAGGCAGTGGTGATTTCCGGATCCGTATCGTTGAGCCGTGCCACCAGCACCGACACGGCACCGCGCGTGCGGCGTTCACCCAGCGAGTTGATGATGCCGACGGCCAGTTTTGGCGAGGCCTGGGACAGCGCATCGAGCAACGCCCTGTCCGCAGCATCGCCGGAAATCTGCTCCAGGACGCGCCGGGCGGAGGGCTCGACAGCCTCGTCGCTCAGCAGCGCCGCAATCGCGGGAACTTCGCGCTCTGTGCCGATGCTGCCCAGTTCGCGGCAGAATAAGGCCTTGGCATCCGGTGTCGCGTCGCCCTTCAATGCGTCCGCCAGCAGGGCGGCAAGCGCCGCGCCCTCTTTGCGGCTTGTCGCGGCGGCCACCAGATTCTCCACCACCGCCAGCGCCGCGCGGTCCTCATTCCTGCGGTAGCTCTTGGCGGTCTCCACAGCGGCCGCGGTGTCGATGCCCGAAACGCATCCCGCAGCGTGACTCGATGGCCAGTCCTTAGGCGCGGGAATCGTGACACGGCCGGAGGCGGCCCATTCCGTGCCGCGCAGCAGCAGCGTCTGGAATCCGACATTGCGCATGGCGGGGGCGTCGTGGCCCAGCATCAGGTTCACGGCCCGCCCTTTCCCATACTGCATCGTGATCAGCATGGGCTCGTTCTTTTCCGTGCCGTTGACGGACTTGGCCGAATAGGCGTCGAACACGACCTTAAACGGGTTGTCGGTCAGGCAGACCATGTTCTGGTACAGCTCGTCGGTCGTGTAGAAGTCGGTCAGGCCGCGCACGATGGGGTGCTTCGCGTCCTTCACTCCCACCTTGAAGGTGCTGTAGTGCGTGTGGCTGGTCTTGTCGGCCTGCCAGGTCAGCCCGATGACCTTCTGAAACTCGGGCCATTCCTGGTAGGTGCAGGCGGCGGCGTGAATCACGAGAAAGCCGCCGCCGTTTCGGACGAAATCGAGAAAGGCCTTTTCCGTTGCCCCGGACCATTCGCGGGCCGTCCTCGGATAGGGCGTCCAGTTCGACACGATGACGTCGTACCGGGCCAGTTGGGCCGCGTCGCATTTTCCGGGGTCGTCCGTGACATCGACCACGCCAAAGCGCCCGCACTTCTTGAGCGCGTCCAGCAGCACCGGCGTGGTGGATTTCCAGTCGTGGTTGTTCAGCCCGCTGAACACCAGCACGCGCAGCGGCGCGTCTTTCGCCGCCGCCGTGCCGCAGGCGATCACCGCGACCGCCAGGCAGATCCAGAATATGCTACGCATCATTGACCCGCTTCCTTGTTACAGCCGCCAGGGTTCGCGCATGGCGCGCTTCAGCATTCCGTTTGCAGCATCGTCGTCGATGAACCGCTCTTTGGCCGGGTCCCACCGCAGTTTCCGCTGCAGCTTGAACGCGATCCAGGACAGTTGGCACAGGATGTCGGACCGCGATGCCGTGTCGATGTGCGCAATCGGCTTTGTGCGCCCGCGCACCGCGTCGAGAAAATTCTGCTGGTGCTGGTCGCTGACCGGCAGCCGAATCTCGTCCGGCCCGAAGCTCTCCGTGAGCAGCGATTTCGGCTCCGCCTCAATCGCGCCGCGGTTCACCCACACCCAGCCCTCCGTGCCCTTGAAGGTGATGCCCTGGCGCACGCCGTCCAGCCCCGGCCCGGCGCCCGTGAAGTGCATCGTCACGCCGTCGGCGTAGCGGCAGTGGACGTCCCACCACAGCGGATTGTCACAGATCGCGTCGTCGGTGGGAAACAGCGCCGCCCCGTCGATCTCTACGGGTCCGGTCTCCTCCGTCCCATGGCCCCACTGCGCGATGTCGATATGGTGAATGCCCCAGCCCGCGACGTAGCCGAGCGAGTAGTCGCTTATATGGAACCAGTGCGGGTTAATGGTGCGCTGTTTGATGTACGGCGCCACGGGGGCCGGCCCGAGCCAGAGGTCATAGTTGAACCCCTCCGGGATGGGCTCCGGGTCATAGCGCTTCAGGCCCGTCCGTTCGGCCGAGCCCGAATGGACGCCCACGTCGATGTGGAGCAACTTGCCGATGCGTCCGTTGCGCACCAGTTCGCAGGCATGGCGGAATTCCTGCGACGAGCGCTGCTGCGTGCCGAACTGAAAGACCCGGCCGTGCCGGTGGACGGCTTCGCGCAGCACCTGGACTGCCTCGATGCTGACGCCCAGGGGTTTTTCGACGTACACGTCCTTGCCCGAGCGCACGGCGGCCAGCGCATGAAGCACGTGCCAATGGTCGTTCGATGCCACCAGCACCGCGTCGATGTCGTCGCGCGCCACCAGCTCCTGGAAATGGTCATGCACCACGCAGTCCTGGTTGCCATAACGCGCATTCGCCAAGTCCCGCGCGGCCTTTCTCGCCTCGGGCTTCACGTCGCACACCGCCACGAACTGCGCATCCTTCGAATCGAGGAAACAGTTCATGTCGGCCCGGCCCATGCCGCCCGTGCCGATGCCGGCCATGACGATCCGCTCGCTGGGCGCCCGCGCGCCGCCCTTGCCGAGCACCGAGGCCCGCACAATCTGCGGAAACACCGCCACGCCCGCCGCCAGGGCGCCCGATTCCTTCAGAAATCCCCGGCGTGTAATGCCACCCGCAACCGACATGTTTGGCCTTCCCATGTTGTGCCGCGCCGTCCGCGCTGCAGCGATTCTGTGCGACCCTGAAGGCATTCTATCAGGGGTGCCATTTCCGGTCAAAAGAAAGGAAATGTGAAAGGGAGTATGATCGCAATGAATCCCATTCAAACGCGTCAGGCGAAGAGGCCCAGTGGAAGGAGCTTCAGGCCGTGTTTGGGTGTGGCTGCGTTTTCTTCTCTTCGCCCTTTTTGCAGGGAGAGCATTGGAATGTCGCTGCAGCCCGTCCAAAACGTTGCGGTGATTAGTTTCTGCCGCGGCGCAGTAAGCGCCGCAGGAAAGCCTTTGCCCGCGCAAGCGGGCCGGGAGGCGGAGCGTTTGCGCGGAGCGCTGCGGGGAGAGGGGGCACGGGGAGCAGTCCGCTTTCGGCGCGTTCCTTTTGGATCTTGTACAACTGGAGGAGCGCGTCGTAGAACTCGCGGGCGGAGGAGAAGCGGTTTTCCGGCTCGCGGGCCAGCGCCCGGATGAGGAAGAGGTCCGCCTCCGGCGGCAGGTCGGGGCGGAAATCGGTGATTCTCTGGCCCGGCAGGGGGACGTTGCCGGTGAGCATCTCGAAGAAGATGACGCCCAGTGAATAGAGGTCGGCGCGGTGGTCCACTTCGGAGGCGTTCAGTTCCTGTTCGGGCGCCATGTACTTGAGCTTGCCCAGGTTGGCGCCGGCGATGGTCAGGTTTTTGAACTGGTCATCCAGTTTGGCGAGGCCGAAATCGAAGAGACGGACCGAACCGTCGGGCAGCACCATGATGTTTTCGGGCGAAAGGTCGCGGTGGGTGGTGATGCGGTGGGCGTGGTCGAGGGCGGCGGCCACCAGACAGAGCACACGGACGGTCGGCCCGAAATCGAGCCGCTGCCGCTGCTGCAGCCAGCGCCGCAGGCTTTTCCCCTGCAGGTATTCCATGGTGTAGAAGAGCGTGTTCTGCCACTTCTGGGCATCGTAGATCTTCACGATGCCGGGATGGTTGAGCTGGCGGGCGAGCTTCACCTCGCGCACGAAGCGCGCGATGGCGTGGCGGCTCGTGCCATATTTGCTGTGGAGGGTCTTGAGCGCAACCTCCTGGCCGTTGGTGCGGTCAACGACCAGATATACCTCCCCCATGCCGCCTCTTCCGATGATGCCGCGCACCTGATAGCGGTCGGCCAACACCGTGCCGGGCTCAAACCGTGATATGGCTGGCGTCCGTTCCAATAATACACCCCATTGTACCGAGACCTTGCCGTAGAGTAGCTATTATACCGCACTTTTTTCCATTTGCGGGAATTTGCCGGGGGGAACTTGGGATTTCACAGGACTTAGCCTGCCGCGAATCCCGCCTCAACGGGGAACCCGAGGTCTTTGCGGACCCTCTATTTTACCGGGGTGTACTGGTCGGGGCCGGGGACGAGCTTGTCCGCGGGGCTGGCGGACCAGGAGAGCAGGTCGCGGAAATTGGGCAGCGTGGGCTGGGTGCGCAGGATGCGCCAGGCCCCCTCGTTCTGCATGAAGGTAAACCAGACCTCGCCGGGCTCCTCGCGGGGAATACTGATTGGCGGGGCCGCATGGTGGCCGACAGGGTCGGACAGGGGCGCGCCGGTAAAGCGGCAATAGAGCAGCACGCTGACCAGCCCTTCCGCCCCGTAGCCGGAAAAATCCCAGCGCCGTATTTGGCAGTGCATGCGCGGGCCGCGGCAATGTTCAAAGAACCACTGCCATGCGCGGCGCACATAGTCGGGCCCCCATCCCTGGGCGTCGGCATAGGCCGGCCCGTAGACCGACATGACCCCTTCCAGGTCGGCGGAGGCAAAGGCGGCGTCCATCGCCTCGATGCGCGCCACAACCTGTTCGGCGACGGCGCGCTGGCTTTCGTCGAGTCCGCCGTAGAAGGGCCACCAGGCGGCCACCGTGCCCTGCGCATCGTGCAGGAGCGGCAGCGGGGGATGAATGCGGGCCGACTCGTCGCCGTAGCCGGGCAGCGCCGTGCTTTGCGACTGGGCCAGCACGGGTGTCACCTGCACCTCCTCAGCGATACGGCTTTCCACCGTGCTGAACACGAGGCTTTCGGCGTAGCCGACCGTCCCGGAGAGCGGTTCCTTTTCCCCGGTCAGGGCGGTCACCGAGTAGGCCACTGACTCGGCGTTCGCCGGCGGCGTGTCGGTGAACTGGCGCTGGTCGATGCCTTTGGCCACCAGCGAGAAATGGGTCTCCGGCGGCACGCGCCGCCACACGTTGTAGGACACGTCACTCTCGCGGAAGGGCCAGTCCACAATCACCCCGGCGCCTTCGCGCCGCGCGGTGATGGCCCGCACCGGAGCGGGCAGGTCGGGCAGGGTGAAAGCCTGCGGCTCAATCACGTTCTCCCGCGTGTTCAGCACAAAAATGCCCCGTCCCACCCGCGTCACGAAGGCCGCCTTTCCCGCCTGCGGCGTGTGACGGCGCGACAGCAGTTCATCCCACTGCGCCGCCGTCGAAAACTGGCCCGCCCGCACGATTTCGGTGAATCCGCTCAACGCGCCCGGCGCGGCGTGGGCGGGCAGGATGGGTACCCAGTAGCGGTCGCCCCGGTTGGGAATCAGTTCGGGCACCTGCGCGGGGCGCTCCATGCCGTAGGCACCCTGGATGAGCAGGCCCGCGTTGAAGGCACCGTCGATCTCGCGCAAGTTGGCCGCAAAGTCGAGCGGCGTCGCCGCCGGAACGAGCTGCAGGCCCACGGGGGCGCGCTTGGCCGCGAAATCGCGCCGGGCAATGAATCCACCCTCCACAATTTGCTCCAGTGTCGGCAGGATGGCCCCCGCCCAGGCCGGGGTGTTCACGCCGAACCACAGGTCGGGGTCCCAGGGAAACTGGTAGACCGTCGCCCCGGTCATGGCACCGTTTAGAATCATGGCCCGGTACAGTCCCGAAGGCATGCGCGCGGGGTCCACGCCGCCGCCGAAGACACCGGGTTCCAGGAAACGGGCGTCTCGGTACCAGCGCGCATCGGGGGCCACGCCCCAGTTGGTCACGGCGCCCTCCAGCCACATGCCCATCAGCGCCGCCGTGCCCGGCAGCGTCTGTGCGCCGCGCTGCTGGCATATGGGGGCCACGTGGTCCCGGCATTCGCGCATTTTCGCGTAGAGCGGGGCCGTGTTGGCGTTCGCGCCGAGCCGCGCCGCGGCGATGCCGTCGAGCGGCAGCAGCAGCATCCGCCCATAGCCGGCCGCCAGCTCCATCGCCTGCATCAGCCAGCGCGTGCGCGGCTGGAGACCGGCGTCGTCGGCCGTGTCGGGGTCATAATCGTCAAAGGCGAAGCCGGCCGCCTCGATGGCGCGCACCATGGTGAAGGCGCTTACCATCGCCTCTATTTCGCGCAGGGGCCAGCGTGTGCCCGCGGCAATGTCACACACCCGCACCACCACCGGCACTGCCGCAGTCTGCAGGGGCCCGAGCACGGCCGTTGCGTCCTCCGGACGCAGCACGATGCCCAAGGCGCTGCAGGGGCGCAGGGCTTCGGGCAGGCTTGCCCAGTGTTGGGCCACGGCGGCCGCATAGGCCCCCGGACCCGCCCCGGCGGCGGCCGTGTCGGCGAAGACGAAGAAGGGATGTTCCGGGCTAAGTTCAACCACGGAGGGAGGATATGCGGCCACGGCCGCGCCGGCGAAGGTCGCCGCCACGCTCAGGGCGACAAGCGCCCGGAAAGGTTGCCAGAAAGAGATCCGCATCAGCTTGGGGTTGTAGGCGACCCTGCCGTGGGGGCTCAAACAGCCCGAGACAAGGCACCACTCCAACCCTCTATATCCCCGGATCAGCCAAAGAGTTCCGCAAAAAGGACACTTTTGGCAACTGGAGCATTTCCCGTCAATAAAGTGTCTTTGGCCGTTGTGTCGCCGTCCCCTGCGCCCGCCTCAGTCTTCCGGGCGTTCGCCTGCGGGGGCCATCTTGACCAGACGCGGGTCAAAGCGGGCCAGTGTCTCCACGAGGTCGCGCTGGGCCGCCATGACGATGTGAATGTCCTTGTACACCATGGGCACCTCGTCCAGCCCGGCGGCGATGAGCTTCACCTGCCG
This sequence comes from Candidatus Hydrogenedentota bacterium, assembly GCA_903893795.1. Lineage (GTDB taxonomy): Bacteria > Hydrogenedentota > Hydrogenedentia > Hydrogenedentales > CAITNO01 > CAITNO01. The sequence goes on from CAITNO010000055.1 coordinate 136,123, forward strand.
TTCTTCGAGCACGGCGTTGGCCTGCTGCCAGTTGAAGGTCTTCTTGGCCTGGGTGCGGCTCATGGCGCGGCCCGCGCCGTGGGCGGCGCTTTCCAGGCTTTCAGGATTGCCCAGCCCGCGCACGACATAGCCGGGCGCGGCCATGGAACCGGGAATGATGCCGAGGATGCCCTTGCCGGCGGGCGTGGCGCCTTTGCGGTGCACCACCACCTCCTGCCCGTCGTGGGTCTCTTTCCAGGCGAAGTTGTGGTGGTTCTCGATGTCGAGCAGCACCTGCGCGCCCAGGTGCGCCGCCAGATGTTTGTGGATAAGGGAATGGTTGGCTGCGGCGTATTCGCCCATGAGATTCATGGCCTTCCAGTATTCGAGGCCCTCCTGCGTGTCCAGATTGAGCCAGGCAAGATGGCGCATGGTGGCGTCCAGACCGGGATGAATCCGCTGGGCAATCCGGCTGTAATACTCGCAGACCTGCGCGCCGGTGCCGCGGCTGCCACTGTGGCTGAGCAGCGCCAGATAAGTGCCCGAGTCTAGGCCGACGGCGGGGTCATGAACCTCCAGCGTGCCAAATTCAACGAAATGGTTGCCGCTGCCGCTGGTGCCCAACTGGGACCAGGCCTTGTCCTTGTGCTCGCGGACGACCTTGGAAAATGACCAGTCCCGGTCCATCACCGGATGCTGGCGGCGGTGTTTGAACTGGGAACCGATGCCGAATCGTGTTTCGGCGGAAATCGCCTTGCGCAGTTCGTCCTCCCGTTCCTCCAGGGCCGACACGGGCCAGTCCAGCACGGTCATCTTCATCCGGCAGGCGATATCGACACCGACCGCGAAGGGGATGACGGCATTGCGCGTGGCGAGCACGCCGCCGATGGGCAGGCCGTAGCCCACATGCGCGTCGGGCATGAGCGCGCCGCGCACGCTCACGGGCAGGCGGCAGGCATTCTCCATCTGCTTGACCGCATCGCCCTCAAAGCCCGTTCCCCATTGTTTCCACGGCGCCGTCGCGCCGTTTTGCTGGTCTGTGTCTTTCTTCATGGGTGCGCCTTGTCATATATGGCCAGCAGTTCGCGGTGGGCCAGAAAGGCGATATCAGGCCTTGCGTCCCGCGGGAAAAAGCCCAACTCTGCCGCGTCACTGTCCGGGCAGGGCGTTCCCTCCCACTGGTCAACCACAAACCCCATCACCACCACGCTGCCCGACAGGGGGCTGTTGCCCATGCTGACGCCCAGCAGGCGCGCCGCGCCTGCCTGCAGGGCCGTCTCCTCGCGCAGTTCCCGCAGAGCGCACTGCTCGGCCGTCTCGTCCGGTTCCATGAACCCGCCGGGCAGGCACCAGCGCCCCTTGCCCGGTTCCTGGGCCCGGAGGGCGAACAGCAGCGCCCCCGTGTTGTCGCGCACGAAGACACAGCAGGCTGGCACCGGATTGCGGTAGTAGAAGCGGTTGCAGGCGGCACAATAGGGCCGGTCGCGCTCCCCGTCGTGGGTGTGCACCAACGGCGCGCCGCAGGTGCCGCAGTAGTTCCATGCAAAGGGTGTGGGGGGTTGCCAAGTCATGGTGTCACTCTAACCAAGCGCCGGTGTCGGGCGCAAACCGATGGAGACGGGGAGCGCCGACATTCCTGTCGGCTTCTTCATGCACAAAACCCAGATAGTCCTGTCTTCCGCGCATCATTTTCCCAGCGTTACATGGTAAAGTATGTGCTCGCATGACTTTTTCTACAGCCGGGAAGCCCGGCTTATTCCCGGGGAGGCCCCCTAGACACCCGTGAAGCTTCGATGGAAACTGGCTTTGTCGGCTGTTTTGATTGCGCTTGCCGCGGCAGGCGTGCGTGTGGCGGTGTCTTTTTGGGAAACGCGCCCCCCGTCTCCGGAGGAGCGGGTGGCCACCGCGCTGGCGCTGCTGGCCGACGACCCGGTCGCCTGGCGGGTGGAGACCCAGTTTGCCGTGCGCGCCGCAGCGGTTGCCGTGGACGAGGCCCGCATTGAAACGGCGCCGTCGTGCTACATCATGGCCATGCAGCACCAGCGTGAGGCCGACGCCTGGGCGGCCGAGACCATGTTCAAGCGCGCCATCCTGCTGGACCCGCAGTGGAGCTGGCCCTATGCGGCGCTGGGCAGCATGGTCGGGCGGGACGCGCCCGACCGGCTGGAGGAGGCCGAGCAGGCGCTGCGCAAGGCAATCTCCCTTGACCCCGACTGGGCGCGGCCGCACAACAGCCTGGCGGTGGTGCTGCGCCTGCAGCATCAGCCGGAAGAGGCCGAGAAGGAGGCCCTGCGCGCCATCGAGCTGGCCCCCGACGACATCGCCTCGCAGAACAACTATGCCAACCTGCTGAGTTCGCTGGGCCGGATGACCGAGGCCGAGGAACATTACCGCACCGCGTTGAACCTCGATCCCAACCATCCGCGGCCCTATTACAATCTGGCCTGCCTCTACGCCCAGGAGGAAAGGGACGACGATGCCATGGAAATGCTCACCGAGGCGGTGGGCCGTTCCGAGGCCCTGCGCCGCGACGCCATGAACGACCCCGACCTGGAAGGGCTGCACGACCGTGCCGATTTCCAGGAACTCGTCTACGGCCCGCCCGCCTACGTGCCCGCGCCGCCCGAAGGCCCCGGCCCCGAGACGCCGCCATCGGAAGCGGCGGAATCGGCCAACGCACCCGCCGCGGCTCCCCCCAGCACCCCACCCGGCGATGCCACCCAAACCCCGACCACACCGGAGGGGGAGAAGTAGGCCCGCAGTTCCCTTTGTCTCGTCCTTCTGGACTCACCCCCCGTGCTTTGCCTAAGATGCTTGCAAAGCCTGCGACAGAAAAGGAACACTGCCATGCGTCTTTCATTCTTCACCTGCGGCATGCCTGTCCTGGCCGCGCTGACGCTGTGTGTCAGTGCCGCGGCCCAAACACCGCAAGGCAGCGCTTCTAAGGAGCCGTCCAAGGCGGCCAAGCCCGCCTATGAGGTTGCCGCCTATTACTTCCCCAGCTACCATCCCAACGCGGCCTACTCCAAGGAGCACGGCGAGGGATGGACGGAATGGCAGCTCCTCAAAGAGGCGAAGCCGCGCTTTGAAGGACACCAGCAGCCGAAGGTGCCCGCATGGGGCTATGATGACGAGTCAGACCCGGCCGCGATGGCGCGGCGCATCGACGCCGCGGCGGACAACGGCCTCACGGCTTTCCTCTTCGACTGGTACTGGCACGACTCGGGCCCCTACATAGACGGCGGACTGGAGCGGGGATTCCTCAAGGCACCCAACCGCGACCGGCTCAAGTTCGCGCTCATGTGGGCCAACCATGACTGGATCAGCATCTTCCCCGCCAAGTCCGGCGTGAAGCCGGAGATCATGCACCCCGGCCCGGTCACCCCGGAGACCTTCGTCAAGGCCACGGACCACATCATCCACACGTATTTCTCCCAGCCCAACTATTGGCGCATCAACGGCAAGCCCTATTTCTCGATCTACGAACTGATGACGCTGGTAAAGGGGTTCGGCAGCGTGGACGCCACTCGGACCGCGCTCGATGATTTTCGTGACCGGGCGCGCAAAGCCGGGGTGGGTGAAATTCACCTCAACGCGGTCATGTGGGGCATTCAGGTGCTGCCCACGGAGCACATTATCAAGAACCCCGAGGAAATGCTGACCAAACTCGGCTTCGACAGCGTTACCAGCTACTGCTGGATTCACCACGTCGTTCCCGAGGGATTTCCCAGCTCGGACTATGTGAAATGGATGGACAAGTCCACGGTGCTGTGGCCCGATTTCGTCAAGCGCTGGCCCGTGCCCTACTATCCCAACGTGAGCATGGGCTGGGATTCGTCGCCGCGCACCAACCAGGCGGACAAGTTTGAGAATGTGGGCTATCCCTTCACCACCGTCGTGACCAACAACTCGCCCGAGCACTTCAAAGAGGCGCTTCAGCGCGCCAGGGCCTTTCTCGACACGCAACCGGCGGACCGTCGCGTCCTGACCATCAACGCGTGGAACGAGTGGACCGAGGGCAGCTATCTCGAACCCGACGCCGTGCACGGTATGGCCTATCTCGACGCGCTGCGCGATGTCTTTGGAAAGAAATAGCGTAAAGCACTGAAAAGGAGACCCCTCATGGGCGAAGCGGGATGTGCGAAATGCAGAATACACCGGTACTATGAGCGCAAGCCCAAATCCCTGCTGGGCCGGGTGTGGAAATGGCACACCGGCTGGTGTCCCGGCTGGAAGAAACACCTCAAGAGCCTGAGCGACGAGGACCGCGCTGCGCTGGTCAAACGCCTGGAGGAACTGGCGAAGTAGGATGTCGGTTTCAAACCGACTTGGCAACCGTCATAGCCACCAATGACCGAAGAGAAGGCGTCGCAGCTCAACTTCCCGCCTGACTCGCCGCCTGTTTCTCCCGGTCATAGGCCATGGCGAGCACCACCACCATCCAGGGCGTGACGAGGTAGAGTCCCACGCAGCACAGCAGCAATCCCGCCACGTGGAGCAGGGAAAGCACCGCCCACAGGCCGAGCCACTGCCCCGCGTTGTTCCACACCATCCGGCGGCTTGCCGCCATCGCCCTGATGGCGTCCGTTTCCCCGTCGAAAAGGATGAAGAAGGCCGGTGAATAGAAGAACATTACGACGCAGATGGGCACGAGCGTCAGGGTCATGCCGACCGAGAAGGTCATGACGAGGAGCGGCGCCGACTGGGTCGTCCATGCCGCCAGCGTGGCCAGCAGGACCGGCGCCGCCAGCACGATGCACCCGCCGAGTATAAAGGCGCTCATGAGCAGACCCAGCACCAGCGTGGGGAGAAAGCGCTGAAACCCGGAGAACAAATCGTCGATCTTGACGGGCAGTCCCCGCAGGGCAAGCAGCGCCACCGCGCAGAGTCCAAACCACAGCGGACCGACGATGATAAAGCCCGGCCCGGACGATAGGATCAGATTAATCAGGAGATGGCCGAAGAAGAGCAGCATGAAATGATCGATGAACACCCGCCATCCGTCGGACACCATCGCGCCCAGGGGAAATTCGGTCTTCTGCATTTCAATCTGCTCCGGCGGTGTAAACATTTGATCAAGATTCTTGAGGCAATACGTTCATATTCTGCCTCACTTTCTCTTTGGACGTCTACATCATCGTGAGCAATTTTTTCTTCTGCTCCTCATAATCCTGTTCTTCTATAAGCCCCTCGTCTTTTAAGTCTTTTAGTTCTTTAAGCCTACCCCTTAGATCCGCAGGTGACAAACGCTCCTTTTCGGGGCCACCAGTTGCCGAAGAAGGCGTACCACCAGTCTGCATATATGGTGCACCACTGCCGTGGGCAATGCGTTGAGCCATGCCGAATCCCAAGGCCAACCCCAGGCCTGCGCCCATCCCCTCCCCCGCAATTCCACCAGGATTTCTTGCAACGTCTCTCATGGCGTCCGCCGCAGCAATTGCGCCGTATTTTTCAGCATCCTGTGCCGCCACTCCACTTGCACGGTTGATCATTTCCTGGACTTCGGGGGGCGGCGTTATGGCTTGCACGAGAAGATCTACAAGTTGAATTCCGTACTGCTCAAAGTCTACTGCAACAGCCTCTTTTGTTCTTAGCGCTATTGTGTTGTAATGAGTCGGCAAATCAAGTATCGACTTCATAACCGAGCCAAGTGTTTCATTGAGCCTCGATATGATGACAGAACGAAAAAACTCCTCCAATGCGAATGTTGTTTCCATACCACGAGTGCCAACGAGCGTATTAAGAAACGTTCGCGGATTCGCAATTCGGATAGAAAACGCACCATGTCCTCTAAGACTGATCATGCGGAAGTCAGTGTCCCGGAATAATACCGGAGCTTGAGTTCCCCATCCAAGGTTGACAAATGCCTTCATGGCTACGAAGTATACATAAGCACGAAATGGTGACTTTCCCCCAAATGGGGCTCCGATAATCCTTCCCAGCATCGGGAGATTCTGGGTGGATAGCGTATGACGTCCGGGGAGGAATCCGTCCAGTGCCTGTCCATCGCGATAGAAAACAGCAACTTGGCTCTCTTGTACTATAAGCTGGCATCCCAGTCTGAATTCGCCAGACCCCTCATATGGTATTTTGGCGACCATGATGTCACCCGCATCATCAAAGAACTCGATAAGGTCCATAGTTGCCATCTGCGTGTCTTCCTATTATAGGCCCAATGCCCGAACAGCTCCTGATGCTTTTGTGACACACCCTTCGAGATCGCTGATAGCGGATTCAATGTCACTTGAGTTTCCGCCCGACAGCCTGGGTAGAATTTGCTGTATGGCGACCAAGATATCTTGAACGGCCTGATTCTTGTCTTCCGCAACCGACAACCCACTAGGATGTTCCCAAGAACCCTGCCCACCGCCATGGGAATGCGACAGAGCAACGTCGATGGTTTCGAGCTTCTTTGAAATTACTGCCAGTCGGCTTCTATGTGTATCGTCATCGGTCCGGACAGAACGGATTTCAGTTAGAACGGGACCCAGTGAACGGGCGTAACCCTGGTGCTTTGCGCGGGTTGCTTTAACGGCATATGCTGACGCTTGACTGTGCAGATCGAAGGAATACAACAATACCGCAACGATAAACCACAGTGCCGCTATGCCCATTAGGATGGCGCAGAAGATGCCGTCACTTCCGCCCCGAGCGTCGCCTAGAAGCCGATACAGTGCGATACTAATGAAATTACATACGGCAAAAGCGCCAACAATGCTGTAAGTAATACTCAATGTTGCGCCGCTTGGCCTGTATTGACACTGGGCACGCGAAAACTGATTGACAGAGAGAACGCCCAGCAAGAATTCCACAGCACATATGGACCCAATTACGGCCCAAAACACAGTTCCTCGTGGAGGGCTGCTTACTATGTAAGCAATTATCGAAGTGGTTACGAGTGCTACGAGGGTTAACCCGAGCAAGGAAAAAACAAACTTCGCCGACGACTGCCTCTGTGCTTCATTAGTCACAACATGACCTCCCAAGCCCTATCTTGACCCATACTTCTGACAAAACACCTCATCCTTCATTGTCAGATAGACAATTCCTTCAATGAATCCAAGGATCGCTGGAATGTACGTCCAGAAGAAAATAAGGTAGAGGATTCCCTGAAGGAATTTGCCAAGATAGAATTTATGGACCCCGAAAGCGCCAAGGAATATGGCTAGTAACCCAGCGGTGACCTTGTTTTTGGTACACTGAGGCACTTGAATCTGTGGCGCCTGCTGCACGTAAATGATTTGAGGCTGAGGTCCGTATGGTGGTGCTCCAACGCCAGGCTGAGGTGGAGCATAAGGGTTTACTTGAGGTGGGGGCTGCACAAAGTTTTCGGCAATTGTTCCGCACTTGACGCAGCGTGGAACCCCTGGCTTAAGACTTGCACCGCATGTTACGCACTGAGCCATACCAATATCCCTCCTGATGGTTCTCTGTCATTTTACCCAACAAACTAAATTAAGACTCTCAAGTCTTGGATTTAGCAGCTCGCCGCTGTGCACCTTATACCATCGGGACGGTTTTGTGTCTAAGGCGTTCTCTGCGGACGGACCTCCAAAACCCAAAACTAACAACCCCAGCATTAACGATAAAAGGTGACAACCTAATTTCGAGTATAACGATGCCTCTATGGATAATGCAATTTCTGGGAATAGCGTCAGGTGGGGGAGAAGAAATCCCTTCGTGTTTTGGCACATGGCGCAGGATGGCTGGATAAGTGCGTAGAATAAGAGCATGACCTTCTTGGGGTGCGACCCGGAAGGCGGCCGTTTGCCTGCGGCAGCATCCCGGAAGTGCAGAATTCGGCTCGGTTTCTCCGATGCCCCAACCGGGGCTTTGCTCCATAATCTCGTTGGGATATGCTGTCCATTCATTTGGGGGGCACCCCTGCTTACCCGGCGATTAAGGATTGAGCACACGGGGATCGACCGCTGGAAACTAGAACCATTCTGGGCAGAATCTCATTTTGGGAAAGTTTGTCGCCCCACTTTGGGACGATTTTGGTTTGATCGACGGGGGCCGAAAAGCAGCCGTTTGCCCCTGTCTCTCGCAAAGGATTGTGCTGCAAAGGTTTGTGACACAGGATATTTTTTCTTAGCGAATTGGCACGGGGGATGCTAACGCAATAATTGAAACCGATGCGCGAAACGGTCTTATACGGAACGGCTGGTGGTTCGGCGAGGCGCTGAGGCAGGCGCCAAACCGACAGCAGGAATCTTGGGGAAGAACGGCCTGTGAAGGCCGCGCAACGCGCTGGGTTTCCGGCAGAGCGCCCCGAAAGGGACGTCGCCGCCGCCCGTGCGGGGTGTGTACGGGACACCCCGCACGGGACATGGGGCGCAGGCCCCGCAGTTTGGCATGGGCGCCGGACAGTACGGCGAAGCAGTATAGGCAGGGAAGTGTAGGAAGGCGGCGCCGCCAGGTTTAAGGGGCTTGGCGGCGCCACGTTCATTTCAGAGACACCTGCGGTACGAAAGCCACCTGATGTTTCATATTCCAGCTTAAGTTGTGCCATTCACTCCTGACCCCTTATTAGTCTCCTCTCCCCTTCGGGTCAATCTTCCAAGAAATTGTTCTTTTCTCTTCGGGTGATAATTGTTAGAATACCTGTTCACGCTGCGCGGTGGGGGTATGTCCGCGCAGCGTGGGTGTGCGTTCTGAACGACCTTGGGTAGGCAATGCGGTGCGGTCCGGCCGTTGGGAGTCGTTGATTATGGTGAAGATTGGCTTCGTCGGGTGCGGGGGTATTGCCAGGGAGCATCTTAAGCATCTTCGCGGGATGAGCGATGTAAAGATCGTCGGGACCTGCGACACCCATGCGGGGCGGGCCAAGGCGTTTGCCGCGGACGCTGGCTGCGAGGTCTACGCCGACAGCGTCGCGCTTTACGAAAAGGCCAAACCGGACGCGGTATACGTGGCGGTGCCGCCCTTCGCGCACGGCGCGATTGAGGAGGGGGCGGCCGCGCGGGGCATTCATCTCTTTGTGGAAAAGCCGGTGGCCATCGACACGGCCACGGCGGCACGGGTCTCGGGTGCGATCAAGCGGGCGGGCATTCTCAGTTCGGCGGGATACTGCTACCGCTACTGCGACACGATCGACACGGCGCGCGGCCTGCTCAAGGGCCGGGCGGTGTCGCTGGTGAGCGGCGCATGGATTGGCGGCCTGCCGCCGACGGCCTGGTGGCGCCGGCGCGCGCAGAGCGGCGGCCAGCTACTGGAGCAGACCACGCACCTGTTCGACATGGTGCGCTATCTGTGCGGGCCCGTGCAGGAGGTGCATGCCATGGCGGCGCGGGGGTGCATGAGCCGGGTCGAGGGCTTTGACGTGGACGACAGCAGCGTGGTAACGCTGCGCCTGAAGACCGGCGCAGTGGCGTCCATCACCTCGACCTGCGTCACCAACCACCCCACCCGGACGCATCTGGAAATCGTCACGCCCGAATTCACGCTGACACTCACGGGCTGCACGGTGCGCATTGAGGAGGACCACCGCGTCACCGAACACCGGCCCGAGTGCGACATGTATGCCGAGGAGAGCCGCGCGTTCATCGAGGCGGTGCGCACGGGAAAGAAGAACGGCATCCGCTCCGCCTATGCGGACGCGGTGAAGACCCTGCAGGTCACCTGCGCGGCAAACGAGTCGGCCGAGACGGGTATGCCGGTGAAGCTGTAACACTGGGGAAGGGCGCTCCGGAAGTGTGGGGCAGGCATTTCTGCCTGCCCTTCTCCGGAACTCCACTGCAAGACGGCAGACAGGAATGTCTGCCCCACATTTTCCGGGCACCTTATCCCGGCAGTTGCCCCGGACCGCTTCATGCTGGGATAATAGCCCTGTTCGCGGAACGGCCGGCGGCCTGTTCCGCGGTTGTTTTATACCGTTCCGCGCCGCCGTTCCCATACTACGGAAGTGCCGTTCATGTTCAACCCCCATGTGCGCCTGTATCTGGCAGGCTTTATCCTCGATTTCGCGATCATGACCGCCATAACGGTCATTCCGTTCTACATCTACAACCAGCTCGGCGGCGATGAGATGATGTCCGGCCTCTTTGGCGGGGTCCAGTCGGTGCTGTATGCGGGCACCTGCCTGGTTTCCTCGCGCTATGTTGGCCGGTCGCAGCACGGGCTGCGCTGGGCCTATGCGGGCCTGCTGATCTACCTGGTGTTCCTGCCGTCCATGCTGCTGTCGCGCAATCCATGGGTCGCCGGGGGGCTGAGCGCCCTGGCCTGGGCGGGGCTGGCGATTGTGTGGCCGGCCTTCTACTCCTGGTTTGGCGCCGACCCCGATCCCGCACGCCGACAGAAGAGCCTGGGCTGGTTCAACATCGCCTGGAGCGGCGGATTCACCGTCAGTCCGCTCTTTGCCGGGCCGCTCTACGACCACGCCTACTGGATGCCCTTTGCGGTTGTCTTTATTGGCACGGGCGTGGCGCTGTTGCTGGTCTGGTCGCTGCCGCGCGAACGCGACTATTTCGGCGTGCCCGCCCATGAAGACGCCAACGATGAGACCCCCGTCGACTGGAAAAGCGAAACCTTTCTGTACGCCTCCTGGATGGCCACGCTGGTCGCCAACATCATCATGGGCGTCATGCGCTCCGTCTATCCCAAGCGGGTAAACGACCTGGTCGCCGCCGGTCAACTGCGCATCTTCTTTGAAGGCAGCCCCGCCGGTTTCCTCACGGTCGACGCGGCCACCAAGTATTCCTGGCTGGCCTTTGCCTGCTCCCTGTTCACGGTGCTTATTTTCCTCTACTTCGGCCACTCTGTTGTGTGGCGGCACCGCTTGGGCTGGCTGATCGGCATCCAGGTGGCCGCCGGTGCGGCCTTCTGGACCCTGTCCACCACCACCAGTCTGGCCGTGATGCTCATTGCCTTTGCGCTGGGCGGCGCGGCGCTTGGCGTGGGCTTCTTTTCCAGCGTGTACTACAGCGTGGCGAACCCCCGCCTCAAGCACCGGCGCGCCGCCATCAACGAGGGTGCGGTGGGTGTGGGCGGTTTCTTTGGCAGTGTGGTGTTCGGCTGGCTCGCCAACCGCCACGGCATGGCCTTCCCCTTCCAGTGGTCGCCCCTGTTCATCGGCGCCGCCATCCTGTTCCAGTTCTGGCTCGTCCGCCACGGCGCCCGTCGCGTGGCGCGGATGCAGCGGTCGGCGTGAAGCGGTCAAACTGAAGCCCGAAGCTAGGCCAACATCCCCCTAAATCCGCCTTCCGTCTTCGCCAAGGCAGCTTCGGCGGACACGTCAAAGTGGGACTTAAAACCGCGCCATGTCCGGCCGTGCCAAACCATCCGTCCCAAGCCGCCCCGTCATTCCCGTGCAAGGGGCTTTCCAATAAGGCCAGAACACCAAGGCCGCCCTCTCCGTCATTCCCGCGCAGGCGGGAATCCATGACCTCGCGCCAGTCGCCCGCGCAACCGCGTGGATCCCCGCTTTCGCGGGGATGACGGGACTGTTCGCCTGTCGAAATACTATGGCAACTGAAAACCCGCCGCCTCTTCCGGTGCGACCGTCTTGCG
>CAITNO010000056.1 GCA_903893795.1 Candidatus Hydrogenedentota bacterium
GCTTTCCTGCCGGGGAGCCAATCGGGAGATTGGCGGTCCCAGGGAGTGCATCGCGCAAACATGCCTCCCGGCCCGTCCGCTCTGCTATGATGATCCCCATCCAAGTTTGGACCGCACTTATCAATGCACATTCAGGAGCTGGCAATGTCCTCTGACAAATCGTTCTTTCGCCGTCACAAATTCATCTCCACCCTGGGGATTCTGTTTGTTCTGCTCGTTCTGTCCCTGGCGGGTTTCTTGGCCTGGCGCATGCACGGGCCATACCGGAACTACGGGGTTGATTTTGTAAACACGGGCAGCGGCGCGCCGGGCGTGCTGGAGGTGGGTGTGGCCAAACGGGACATCACGCCCAATCTGGACCTGTATGACATTTTCAACGATGTGGACAAGGACAACAAGTACCGCCCGAGCACGGGACTGCTGAGCCACATCGAGGCGGCCAAAGGCCCCGACACCTATGTGGACCGCAACGGCAACCGCAAGTTTGATCCGGTCTGGATCGCGGGCTTTGGCAATGACCGCCCGGCAAAGGGGGTGCATGATCCGCTTTGGGCCCGCGCGATTGCCTTTCGCAACAACGGCGTGACGGTGGCGATGGTGACGCTGGACGCGATTGGCCTGTTTCATGAGAAGGTTATCAACATTCGCCAGAGAATCAGCCCCGAGCTGAAGGTGGACCATGTGATTGTGGCCTGCCTGCACGACCATGAGGCGCCGGACACGATGGGCAACTGGAGCGGGCTGATTCCGAGCCCGTGGAGTTTTGACTACGCCAACATCGAGCGCATCGAGAACGCCTGCAAAGAGGCGGTCGAAGAGTCCGTCAAGAACCTGCAGGCGGCCGAGATGAGCGGCACGACCTATGAGCTGAACCCGGAGGGCTTCGTCACCGACACGCGCAAGCCCATCGTCATCGACACCAAGCTCAACTGCGTCCGTTTCACCAAGCCGGGCACGGACGAAACCATCGCCACCATGGTCAACTGGAGCAACCACCCGGAGACGCTGGGCGGCAATAACCCCTACCTGACCTCGGACTTCTGCGGCTACTGGCGCGACGGCGTGGAGCAGGGTGTGCCCGACCCGAACGGCGTGCCGGGATTGGGTGGCATGTGTCTCTATTTCCAGGGCATGGTGGGCGGACTGGCCACCCCGCTGGACATCACGGTGCCGCACCGCGACGGTGTGCGCAGCTTCAAGGAGGATTCTTTCGAAAAGGCCGAGGCGCTCGGACAGAACCTGGCCATCAAAACCGTGAAGGCCCTGCGCGGCACGGACACCTGGAAAGAGGAGAAGCCCCGCGTGGCCGTGGCGGCCAAGACGATCTACGCGCCCATATCGGGCCTGTTCCGCTATGCCATCGCGCTGGGCCTGCTCCATCCGGGCGTGTACTGGCCCTTCAACGCCCGCACCGAGGTGGACGTGGTGCGTGTGGGCGGTTTGGAAATCCTGACCATCCCCGGCGAACTCTACCCCGAAATCGCCGACGGCGGCATCGAGAACCCGGTGGGCGCGGACTTTTATCCCCTCGCGCCCGTCGAGGTGCCGCCGCTGCGCAAGGAGGTCATGAACGGCAGAATGCGCATGGTTTTCGGCCTGGCCAACGATGAAATCGGCTACATCATCCCCAGGAGCCAGTTTGACGCGGTCGCGCCCCACGCCTATGAACCCGACGGCCAGTACGGCGAAGAGAATTCCGGTGGACCGGGCATCGCCCCGGTCATCCACCATGAGGCCATGGCGCTGCTGAACCGCATGCACGCGGCCCTGAACAGCGCGAAATAGGCGGGAGTTTCCCATGAACTGTCCGGAATGCAAAGATGCCTTCACGTTGACCTGGGCACGCTATTTCCGGTCGCCCCTGGGACGAATGGCCTGCCCCTCCTGCGGCGCGCGCCTCGTCCTCAAGCACCGCTGGTTCTATTGGCCGGCCATGGCCTTGAGCGGGATTCTGCTTTGCTTTCCCCTGTCCGTGCTGGCATACCGGCTGACCGGCTCGATGTTCGTTACCATGGCGGCCGCGGCCACCGGCTGGATGATTTCGGGATTGCCGGCCGACATGTATCTTGAACAGCACTTCGCGATTTTGAAGCCGTTGGGCAACAAGACCGCGCCGGCAAACACAGCGCCAACGGAACCGAAGGCGGCTGCCGAAACAGACTCAGAACCCGAAGAGGAGCAGGCCTGATCATGGAGAAGCAGACAATGAGTCGTCGTGTGTTTGTGGGCAGTGCCGTGGGGGGGCTGATGGCCGCCAACCTTGCCCGGCATGCGGTTGCCGAGGATGCAACAGCCCCAAGCGGACATGCCGTGCGCCTGGGCGCGCCGGTGGATGCCCCCGGCGACGACCCCGAGGCGCTGGCGCTGGCCCACCGCAAGCTGGGATACCGCGCGGCCTACTGTCCCGATGTGAAACTGGAAGACAAAGACCGCATCCGCGCCGTTTCGGAAGCCTTTGCAAAACATGACGTGGCGATTGCCGAGGTGGGCCGCTGGTGCAACCTGCTGGAGGCGGACGAGGCCAAACGGAAGGAAAACCTGAAGACGGTGATCGACGGACTGGCGCTGGCCGAGGAGATCGGCGCGCTCTGCTGCGTCAACATCGCCGGTTCCTACAACCGGGAAACCTGGTATGGCCCGCATCCGGACAACCTGTCCAAGCAGTTCTTCGATGCGGCGGTGGAGAATGCACGGACGATTGTAGATGCGGTGAAACCCAAACGGGCCAAGTTCAGCTACGAGGTCATGGGCTGGGCGCTGCCGGACGGTCCCGATGCCTATCTCGCACTCATCAAGGCCATCGACCGCGAGGGTTTTGGCGTCCATCTCGACCCGTGCAACGCCGTCAACTGTCCCGAACGTTTCTACCACAACACGGCCCTGTTCAACGAGTGCTTCGACAAACTCGGCCCGTATATTGTGAGCTGCCACGCCAAAGATCTGGTATGGGATATCGAGATGAACGTCCATTTCCGCGAGGTCGGACCGGGCCAGGGCAAGATGGACTACACCACCTATCTCAGGCGGCTGGCCATGCTGCCGCAGGACGCACCGCTCATGATGGAGCACCTCGCCTCCGTCAATGAGTACGACGCCCCGCGCGCCTACCTGCTTAATCTGGGCCCAAAAGTGGGTGTGCGCTTTGAATAACGGTCCGTCCGTGGAATGGGGCGGACACACTCTGCTACTGTAACTGCGCATGCCGCGCGGCACGCCTGCCGCACGGACACCAAGGGAGGCTTGAAGCGTATGGCTGCACTGGCCGGAATTGTTGTCGGATTTGTGGCGTGGTTTCTCCTGTTCTACCTGGTGGCGGGGCTGTACACGGTCGCCCCGAACGAACGCGCGGTGAAGACCAGCTTCGGCCGCGCCATTCGGCTGGGGACGCTGACCACGCTGGAGGACCCCATCAGCGCGGGCTTGACGGACGAGGAAAAGGCGCGCTACCGTTTCCCCCAGCTCCGGGTGATTCCGCCGGGAGGTCCCTACTTCGCCTGGCCCTGGGAAAAGGTCCACAAGGTGGATGTGGCCGTGCAGACAGCCAACATGGCCTATGACCCCGAGAACCCGAAGGCCAACCGCATGGGCACGGTGTTGGAGGCGGTCACCAAGGACCAACTGAACACGGGGCTGACCGGCCAGATCCGCTATGGTGTGTCGGAGCGGAACATCTACGCCTATCTCTTCGGTGTAAAGCACCCCTTTGTGCATGTCATGGGCTATTTCGTGTCCGTGCTGCGCGAGCGCATCGCGAACTACGAGGCACCGAAAAAGCCTGCCATTGAAGGGGCCTATGTCAGCGCGAACATTGTGTCCGGCGTGTCGATCAACGACCTGCGCAAGAACGTGAGCGACCTCAACGACCACATGTTCCGCGAGTGCCAGTGTTCGGCGGCCCGCTACGGGATGGTGCTGGACGCCTCGCTCATTACCGGAATCGACCCGCCCCCCGAGGTGGAGTCGGCCCTGGCCGCCATTAACACTGCCCACAACGAGGTGTCCTCGCAGATCAGCCTCGCGCAGGCGGGCGCGGACCAGCAAATTGTGCAGTCGCGGCGGGCCGTGGAAATCCAAACGCTCAACGCCCAGGCCGAGGTGCAGCCGTTGCTGGCCCTGGCCGCACAGCTTCAGGAACTGGAAAAGGCGGGACCGGACGTGCTGGATGCCTATGTGCGCAGCGTCCGGCTCAGCGTGGTGGCAAAGGCCAAACAGGCCGTTCTGGAGGTGGGAGAATGACTTTCATCATTTTCGCGGCAGTCGGCTTTGGAGGCAGTCTCATCGGTTTCACCCTGGGACTGACCATACTCAAAATGTTCGGCATTTATGAGACTGTTCAGGAAGGCAATGCCCACGTGTACACCCTCTTCGGCAAGGTGGTGGGCACGCTGAGCGAGGCGGGACTGCATTTCCCCCTCGTGGAACTGGGGTGGAAGATGCTCTTCGTGCGCTGGCTCGGCGCCCGCTATGTGATCGACATGCGGCTCGACCAGTGCTATCTGCGCAGTGCGCCTGTGAATTCGGAGGAAGGCGCACCCATGGGCATCGGCATCTGGTACGAGATGTACATCAGCGACCCCGTATCCTACCTGTTCAAGAACGCCGACCCCCATGGTTCGCTGTCGGCCAACGTGAGCAATGCCGTGGTCCGGTGCCTGAGCAACATGCCGCTGGAGCAGATGCTGGAAACCCGCCACGCCATGAGCCTCATGGTGCGCCAGGAGGTATCGCCCCAGTCCCACGAGTATGGCTACCGCCTGGGCTCGGTATACATCCGCAAGGTGCACTTCCGCGATGCGGGCATGATCGGGCAGATCGAGCACAAGGTGGTCAACCGGCTGCGGCAGGTCACCTCGGCCATTCGCCAGGACGGTGCCAACCAGGTGAGCGTCATCACCAGCACAGCGGCGCGGGTTGCCGCGTCGGAGTTTGCCAAGGCGGATGCGGTACGACCGCAAATACTGGGCGACGCGCTGGGCAAAATATCCAAGAAACCCCAGGTGTCCAAGGCCATGTTCGAGGTGCTGGAGTTCCAGTCCCTTGCAAAGGGCAACGGCCGGATTACGCTCATACCCAAGGGAAAAGAAATTCTCCAGCAATTGCTTGCGGCCGCTCCGGACACGACGCCCCCGCCGGTCGTGCCGCCAATACCCGTGGCTAAGGTCCAGCCCGGAACCTGACCGGGATTTGGCGAAACGTCAGTCCCGAACCAGTTTGTAGCTCTCGATGGCCCAAGCCCCCACCGGCGCTTCGAAGCCCTTGGGGGTGACGGCGAGGTCGCTCTGGCTGTTTTCGAGCAGGTCCGTGCCATGAACCGCATCGGCGGCGAGTGCGGCGGACAGTGTGACCTTCATCGTGCTGGCCGTGCCGATTGATTCGTAACAGCGCAGCATGAGGTCGTCCGAATCCTCCGCCTTCTTCAACGCCGACACCAGCACGTTTTCCGGTTCCACGCGCAGGAAGGCCTCGCTGTGCGGCAGTTCCCCTTTGTGTGCGGTCGTGGCCACGGCAATCAGCGGATTGTTGAATTCCTGTCCGCGCCGCACGATTCCCGCCTGCTGCCATGAGCCCCCATGAGGACAGAGGGCATACTTTACCCTGTGGACACCGGCCTCCTCGGTGGCGGCAACGGGATGATCGGGACTGCGCAGCACGCTGAGGCGGATGGTGTTGGGCGTTATGTCATAGCCGTATCGGCTGTCATTGAGCAAACTCACGCCATAGTTGTCCTGCGTGATGTCCACCCAGTTCTGCGCGGCGAATTCCTCGCCCCGGCTCCTGCGCATAATGACACCGTAGGGAATCTCGTAGGCCGCCTCCGGCGCGTTCACCGCCAGCGGAAAGGCCATCTTGACCATCTTGTTGTTCCCCCGCCATTTCACATCGAGTCCAAAATCCACACGCCGAATGCCCCTGCTGAGCGTGACGCGCTGCGTGAAGCGCGCGAGTCCGTGCTTCTTTTTCACTTCCACGGTGGCCCGCACGGGCCCCTCCTCAATCACGCGAATCTGGGGCTCGGCAACCACGTCCGCGCAGGGTCCGTCCCAGATGTTGTGCTCCTCCCTGCCTTCCGGTGAAAAGAAGAAGCCCTCCGAGTCGCCCGGGTCATCCAGCACCTGAATGAGATTGCCCCGGCCGGGCTGCGCGAGCATTTCGCGGTTGCCGACCTTGTCAAATACGCTCGAAAGACAGCCGGTGGTGGGATCGATGGAGACGCGAAAGAATTCATTTTCCATTTCGGATGGCGTCACCTTTAGCGATGTTTTCTCTTTCTTTCCAGCGGCAGCCCAATAAACTCGGTAGCCAAGCGAAGGCACGTCTTCGGCAACAAAGGAAAGCCGAACCCGCCCGGGAACATGCGACGCCAGGCGTTGTGTGGCAAGCGCCTTTCCCTGGGCATCCGAAACGGTGCCACAGGCGTCCTGCCCGCCCTCCGGCACCTCCAGTTCCGCTTCCACCACGTCCGTGCGGTCCCATGCGACGGGGTTGAACACCACGACGGGTATTCCCCCCTTGCCATTCGTATCAATCCGCTCCGTGAGGGCCCCCAGCGTGGCGCGCAGTTCCGTGCCGGCCATGGATATCACTTCGCCGTACTGCCGAAGCGCGTCTTCCGTGGCGGGCGGCACGTCCGTGCCCGAAATGGTGTCGTGAAACTGGTTGAGCATCACCGCCTTCCACGCATTCAGCAGCGCCGCTTTCGGATAGGACCGCGCACCCAGCCGGTCGGCCACGGAGGCAAACTTCTCCAGCGTGAGCAGCAGATTCTCGCTGCAACGGTTGCCCTTCTTAATCTCGCCGACACTGGTATAGGCACCCCGCAGGGTGGGTTCCAGTTCGGTCTGCACCACGGGAAAGTTGTGCGGTTGGGCCAGCACGGCCTGCACGAACTTGGCGGGGGTGCTGAACTGGAGACGCGGCGGGCGCTCGTCGGTTTGCTTGGCCGATGCGCGCCGTTCCATCACGCCCTTCATGCGCTCCACATCGGCCCGCAGCGCGCCGCCGCCATGGTTGCCCACGCCTATCAGCGCAATGTCGTCATCGACGCCGTAGCGCCGGTGCATGTCCGCCAGGCGCGCGTCGAGCTTTGTCTGCGACGGCAGGCTTGCGCCGTCGGCGCAGGCGGGTTTGAACGCGAACACCCGCGAACTGTCGGGCGACTCCCACCAGAACATCTGCTCCCCCCCGCCGTTGCGGGGCCGGGTAAACATACAGGCGTCCATGCCGCTTTTCTTGAGGATCTGGGGCAGTGTCCAGGGCAGTGTCCATGCGTCCTGAAACCACGCCGTTTTCACATCCAAGCCAAAATGTTTCAGAAAATAGCGCTTGCCGTGCAGGCACTGCCGCACGATGGACTCGCCGCAGGGAATGCATCCGTCAAACTCGCAGTAGGTGCCGCCGCCGATGGCCAACCTGCCGTCGTCGCCCCGCGCATCGGGGTTGGGAATGCGCCCGTCGAGGGCGTCGTCGCGGTGGGCATAGTAGCGCAGTTTGTAGAAGAGGTCCGGATGCCGCACTTCGAGCGGCTCGATGGCAGGCACCTGCAAATAGGTGAAGGTGTAGTCGGGGTACTTGTCGAAATTGCCGAAGGCGGTTTCGAGTGTGTGCGGAACGACGACCTCCAGCGTTTCGGGGTCGTAGCGCCACCACCACGCGAGATCAATGTGCGACTGCGGCAGCACATGCAGCGTCATCCCGCCCAGCGGACTCCCTGCCCGGTGCTCGTCCTTGTCCTGCGCTTGGGCGTTCATGTTTGAGGCTAGCAACGCCCCTGCCGTTGCTAACACCGTCATCCATCCGCGCATAGAGCCCCAATTCCTTTCCGTTGGCCGAATATAACCACAGACCATTCTACCGCGTGAATACCGGGGGATTCGACAGCCCGTAGGGTGCGTGGAGTTCTGCGAGGCAAAACGGAACGCACCATCTTTCTGCCTGTGTCACGTGGGATGAACGGTGCGCTCCGCTTCGCTCCGGGCACCCTACTTGAACTTCACCGTCGCAACGCGCGGCAGATGGTCCGAGGCCACGCGGGTCTCCTCATTCTCGATTACCCGCCCGTCCATGACGGCAAAAGCATCGGACACCAGAATGTGGTCAATGCGTCTTGTGTCCCTCGGTCCATCCGGCGCTGTCAGCGCATCGTGCAGCACGGCCAGAAACTGCTTCAACCCCGGCGCTTCCAAGCCCTCATTCATATCCCCCGCCAGAATGACCGGCCGCTTTACTTCAATCAGCTTCACCACCACCGCCGCCTGCTCGTCCCGTTCCGGGCCTTTCAGCCCAAGATGCGTGTTGAACAGGTCCACCTCGCGCCCCTCCCACTGCAGCGTCACGCGCAGACACCCGCGCGGCTCCACGCTCTTGGGATTGGGCAATGCCGTGTTCTCATTGGAAACAATGGGCAGCTTGGTAAGCGTGGCCACACCGTACTCGCCGCCGTCGAACTTGTAGTTGCATCCAAAGACCGCCTTCATGCCCAGCCGTTTTTCAAACCACGCGGGAAAGTCCTCGTGATTCGTGCGCGGCAGATTGCGGTCCATCTCCTGGAGACAGATCACATCGGCTTTGGCCGATTCAATCACCCGCGCAATGCGCTCCAAGTCCAGTTTTCCGTCGCGTCCGGCGCCGTGATGGATGTTGTACGTGAGCACGGTCAGCGTCGGTGCCGGCGCCGCGACAGCGCATACGGCACACCCGACAGCCAGCACCGCCGGTGCAATGCGGACAAGAGTCATTTGCCTTCTCCCTGCGAATTTTGTTCTTTGTGTTCCGCCCGGGTCATGGTGCCCATTGCCCCCAGCACAATGGCAAGCATAACGCACACGGCAACCGCCATTATGCCCCAAAGAAGATACGGAGGACTATAGACCGGCTTTTCGACAGGCTTGGGCAGTTTTGGCGGCCGGAGCTCCGTACTGCCCGGCTTCAACTCAGGCAGCGAACCCAATCGCAAATCCTTCACTGACTGTGCCAGATCGTATTTCGGCGCCGCCATACCCGCATTTCCAAAGTACAGCATGATCGTCTTCTTGCCCGAGATGTCAAAGCACAACTGCCCGGTCCTTCCCCACAATTCCGGCACCTGAACGGACAACGGTGGATTGTCACCGTCGTTGACGGTGAGACGCAGTCTGGCAGGCGTGACGTAACCCTTCAATAGGGACAGCGCATCCACCGCGTGTTTCTCCCACTGCGTCCGTTTGAGCATTCCGGCGCAGATTTCGGTCCAGTGCTTTCCGTCATCGGAGCCCTCAAACGTAAACTGGCGGGAGAAGTAGGGGTCGTCCACCACAAACCGCGTGGACGCGACCGGAAGATTGCGGCAGTTCACCGCCCATTCATATGCGGTCCACCCAGGACGGGGCGCGGCGCTCGCGGCGACCGGTTCCACCCGGGTCATGGCCGCCAACACAAGGCCCGACTCCCTTGAGTCCGGCACATAATCCGCCAGCACGGGCATGGTGAACGTGTTTGCCGAAGGGGCCTTGTCGGCGGCATAGACCACGCGCAGCCAGCGGTGCTTGCCCTCCTCCAGTTGCAGCCAGCGTGACAACGCGCCCTCCGCGTCCAGCCTGGCCTGAACCCGGTAGTCGGCATCCAGCAGACCGTGCCATTCCTGTTTGTCGCTCGAACCCTCTACGCGCAGCGGCCAGGGATCGTGCATCCAGCCTTGAAGATCGACCCGGTTCTTGCGCGCTGGTTCACCAAAGTCCACCAGGAAAGCCTTTGTGCCGTCGTCCAGCACGGTCATTCCCTGGCAGACGCCGTAAACCGGCCGTGCGAGCGCATGATAGGCGGAGGTGTCCCTTTGCAGCAGATAGGGCACCGTGCGGTTCTGCTCGTCCGCAACGCGCAGGTCCCCCCAGACTGGATTCAGTTTGTCAAGGATCTCGGTCGTCAGCATCAGCCGGACAAAGCCCTGCGGCGCCTCCCCCAGTGTGACCGGCGCATGATACTGAAACGCGTCCGGATCAACCGTCCCGGGCGTCTCGGCGGCACCCGCCGACAACGCCACACAAACAGTGAACAACAACGCGTTCATTGCCTCTCCTCCTCGGATTTGGCCGCGACGGGTTCCTCCGGCGCATTCGCCGCAGTCTCCTCCACACTGGACAGGGCCGCACTGAACCGCTGGTAGAAGTACGCGGCGATGAGCAGCAGCACGCCGCAGGCAACCCAGGAAATGACCCGGTATGCCACCTCCAACTGCGCCGTGTCGAGCAGAATCACCTTGGCGACCGTCACGCCGAAGAGCCCCATGCCCACCCCGCGCCGGAACAGTTCGCGCGACACCAGGCCGTGCCACACCAGCACCAGCGCCTGCGCCGCCCAGACGGCGGAAATAAGGCTCATGGCAATGCGCTGGTCCGCCATGCCCGTGCCCCGGTCCCAGCGAAGCAGTTCCATGACCACCATGAACAGGAGCAGGCCATGGCCCGCCAATTCATGGCCCCGGGCAAACATGCGCTCATTCGCGCGCCAATAGCCCCACGCCATGCCCCACAGCACCCCAATGAAAAGGAGGTGGGAAAGGAATGCGGGATTGAAAGCGAGCGTGGCGATGCCGCTCCGGTACTCCATCAAATAGACCAGCATGATGAACGCCGTAATGCCCGTGGAAATCCAGGAGATGGGGCGCCAGTCGGGATGGCGCTGCACGGTCAGCAGCGCCGTGCCCGCCGTGATGACACTCCAGAGCGCCAGCAGCGACTGGCCCTGGCAGGAATACCAAAGCGGGTTATCGCAGAGGTTAAGCTGCCACAGGAAGGAAACCTCCATGCTCGCGGCGGCCGCGCCCAGCACCAGTGCGCCCACACCGTGGACGGCGGCCAGCGCCTTCTCCTGCTCCGCCGCGAACACCTGCTTGTTGAGAATCACCCAGGCGCTTGCCGCCCAAGTGCCTGTGATAAAGGCCCAGGTCATAAAGTCCGGATTGAACACCGGCGTGAACACGGCCGAATGCAGCGGGAGATGGCCCAGCATCTTCACCGTGCCCAGCGCCAGCGCGGCATGCCCGCCAATGCGGACCAGTTTGTCCTTGAAGAGCCCACCCGCATAGAGCAGCGCAACGCCCTGCGCGGCCCAGACGAGCATGGTGGCGTACCCTTTGAACTGGATGGGCACGGCCAGCGTGACCAAAACCAGCGTCTGCACCAGCAGCACCCGGGTGGTCGGGTCGAGACGGCCAATCCGACGCATCCATCCCCAGAACAGCCCCATGGTCACCGCCGCCATGCCAAGCACGAAGAAGCCCAGCGCCATCTGATGGTCATTCTTGAGCCACACCCAGTACGAAAGCGCCGTCAGCACCGAGTTGACGATGATCATCCGCGATTCCATCGTGACCCCGTGCTCGCGCCGCGTCAGGCTGTACGTCGCGGCCACGGCCAGGAAGAACAGGTAGAACACGGTGGCGTAGACCATGCCGGGCATGAGCTGCGAGGAGATATCGACCGACGGCATGCCGCGCTGGACCTGCCACATCCACGCCTGGTAGAGCAGGATGGTGCCCGTAAAGGCGGCCGTGTTCAGGTGTCGCCAGCGCCGGAAGAAGGCCGCGCCGAACGCCAGAAAGTCGAGAACCAACAGGTAGGTGAACAGCGCGTAGGGCTGATTGTCACCGGTGGAGAACAGGAAGGGACTCATGAAACCGCCGAGCAGCGCCAGGAGGGCCAGAGACTGGGTGTCGCGCATCACGGCGATGAAGATCGCAAAGAAAGTCACTCCGCTCGCCAACACGATCGCCGTGCCGGGACTGCACAGGTGCCATCGGTCCATGGCAAAGAAGATACACGTATACAAACCGGCCACACTGCCGCCGGTCAGCGCCTTGAACAGCACCTTGTAGTTTGCCCGGAAGGCAAGTTCTCCGAAGATGAGACCCGCAACGGAAACCGCCGTCCATAGCGCCACGCGGCCAGACGGGGTCAGCCAGCCTTTGTCGATGGCCAGTTTGAGGAAGAAGCCCCCGCCGACCAGCACCATGGCAATGCCGATCCACGCGATGGCATGGAAACCAAGCAGCTTCTCCCATTGAATTTCTGCCTCGAACTTTTCGAAGAAGCCCTTCCCGGTCAGGGCCGCCTTTTTCTGGAAAGATTCCGTCGGCACCGGCAGTGCCGTCGGTGGCTTTTCCGCGCGGACCGGAATCACGGGAATGACCGGGACGGCATCGGCCGCCCCCAATGCCTCCTCCATCTCCCTCAGTGGCGCTGGCAGTAAGGCATCGGCCCCTGTGAGGCACTCCAACGGCAACTCCACTTTATCTTCCGCATGGAGAATCCCGGTTTCCTCCTCCCTATCCTTCGGCGCGCTGGCAATTACCGGGAGTGAGGATGGTGCCATTTCGGACCGCTTTTCTGATTCCCCCGTGGCTGACAGAATCACGGGCGTTGTGTCCTCAGCCGCCACCGTAGCCTCCGTCGATTCCTTCTCCAAGACAAGCGGCAAACCGCGAGGCACCTCCCCCTGTTTGAGGAGTTTCTCCAGCAGGTTCTCCATCCGGTTCCACCCGGAGAGCATGGTTGCCATGTCATCCTGCACTGTGCTTTTCACACCCGCCAGCAGTATGACCACGATGACCAGTTCCACAACCAGCAGCAACAGCAGAATTTCCATGGCTGTCTCCTTGGACACGCTCGTGCCCGCCTTGAACCTCAACCACGATTCACTCGTGCGAAAAACCTCTGTGCACGCCCAGACTCCATGCACGGAAGGATTTAACTGTTAGCTTTCTAACGGTATGATAATATACTTTCCTTGCCTTGTCAAGCTCTTTCTGAAAAGCTTCTTGGCTCTTTTTCTTACTTGATTCCACCGCACCAAGAAGGGCAAAATACCCCGCAACGTTCGGGATGTGAAAAGTGCGCCGGTTTTTACTAAAGTGGTCCGTACTTTTTCCGAACCCGACCGGGTGGAAGTGGCGTGAATTTCAGACCAAACCGAAAGACTGGTCGCAAGGTAAAGGGACACCGAAAGCGGTGCTTTGCGACCGGTGAATGTTGCGGCTTGACAGGGGCGATTCCGCCGAGTTGGAGGTGCGCTTGCGTTACGCGATAATATCCGACCTTCACGCAAACATCGACGCGTTACAGGCTGCGCTGGCCCGCATTGACGGGCTTGGGGTGGATGCGATCGTATGTTTGGGCGACGTGGTGGGCTACAATGCGAATCCGAATGAATGTGTGGAAATCCTGGCAGAACGGGATATTCTCACCATCCTGGGCAACCACGATGCCGTGGCCTGCGGACTGGAGGAACCCTGGGGGTTCAATCCGATCGCGTTGACCGCGGCACTCTGGACGCGCGAACACCTCAACGATGACGCGATTGAATGGCTGCGTGGTCTGCCGGATGCGCTCAACTTTGGCGATTTTGTCGGGGTCCACGGCGCACCGAAGAACCACAACACCTATCTCTTCTCCTGGGAAGATGTGCTTCCACACACGTTGTTCCTTGAAGAGCAGAATTGCAGGCTGTGTTTTGTGGGCCACACCCACACACCGGCCATATTGTCCACAGACGGCGCCTATGAGGTGGATGCCGAATCCCGGTTCCACCTTGGAAAGAGAGAGTTGTTTTTCATTAATCCCGGTTCGGTGGGCCAGCCGCGCGATGATGACCCGCGCGCATCTTTCGGCCTGCTGGACACGGACACGAACACATTTGAACTGCTCCGGGTGGCCTACCCGGTGGAAGAGGCAGCAAGACGGGTGCTCGAAGCCAGGCTTCCCCGTTTTCTTGCGGATCGGCTTGCGGTGGGCCGCTAAAGGGCCACCCCGCACCAAGGAAAGAACATGCGCACCGCCAACATCTCACGCGAAACCAAGGAAACCCGAATCAGCATCGCCGTTGATCTGGACGGCGACGGAACGGGAAAGATTGGCACCGGCGTGGGCTTTTTCGACCACATGCTCGACCATGTGGCGCGTCACGGCCTCTTCAACCTTGAAGTGAAGGCCGAGGGCGACCTGCATATTGACCCGCACCACACCGTGGAAGATGTGGGCATCTGCCTGGGCAATGCCTTTCTCCAGGCCGTCGGCGAGCCCAAGGGGCTGACCCGCTACGGCCATGCGGTGGTTCCGATGGACGAGGCGCTGGCGGAAGTCACGGTTGACTTCAGCGGCCGTCCGTTCCTGGTGTTTTCCGCCGACCTGCCCAAGGCCCGCCTGGGCGAATTTGACGCCGAACTGGCCGAGGAATTCCTGCGCGCCTTTGCCGTGCAGTCCCGCATGACGATTCATGTGGACCTGCGTTATGGAAAGAATCTTCACCACTGCATTGAGGCGGTGTTCAAGGCGCTGGGCCGCGCATTGCGCCAGGCCCTTACCATTGACCCCCGTGTGCAGTCGGTGCCGTCAACCAAAGGTATGCTTGAGAAATGATAGTGATCGTTGACTATGGACTGGGCAACCTGCGAAGTGTCCAAAAAGGGTTTGCCCGTGTGGGATATGAGGCGGAGATCTCCGATGATCCCCGCGCGCTGGAAAAAGCCGACGGCGTGGTGCTGCCCGGCGTGGGCGCCTTTGGCGACTGCTACGACGGACTGGCCGACCGCGGACTGGTTGACCCGGTGAAGGAGGCTGCCCTGAGTGGCCGTCCTTTCCTGGGCATATGCGTCGGATTGCAGTTGATGTTTGACGGTAGCGAGGAAAGCCCGGACAGCCCTGGCCTGGGCCTGATTCCCGGGCGGGTGGTGCGCTTTCCGGAAGCCCGCGAAACGGGCCTCAAAGTTCCGCACATGGGCTGGAACAAACTCATCCCCACGCCCGGCCGCGACAATCCCCTGCTGGCCGGCATGAGCGATACGCCCTACGCGTATTTTGTGCACAGCTATTACGGCCAACCCGAGGACGACTCCTACGTTCTCGCGCGCTGTGAATATGGAAAGCCGTTTGCGGCCATGGTGGGCCGCGGCAACATGTTTGCCGTGCAGTTTCACCCGGAGAAAAGCCAGACCGACGGTCTGTCAATTCTCCGAGCCTTCGGCCAACTCGCCGAGAACGGCGCACACGTGTAGTGTCCGATCCGGCCGTGCGGACCAAGATCGTCCGTTGCGGCAGTGGAGGGACGAAGCATGATTAAGCGCATTCTGGTGCCGACCAACGGCAGCGAAGCGGCGGCGCACGGCGTGAGTTGCGCCATTGCCCTGGCCGCCCGTCTCAGGGCGCATGTCATCGGCCTGAACGTGGTGGACGTGCGCCTGCTAGAAAACGTGTTTGTTCGGGACATGGCTTCCGGCCTGGGCACGCCCCCCTTTCTCAACTACCCGGACGGCATCACCGAAATGCTCCAGATGCGCGGCCACACCGCGCTGGCCGCACTGCAGGCCGAATGCGCCGCCGCCGGGGTGAGTTGTGAAATCACCCTGGCCACCGGCGTGGTGCCGCTGGTGATTGTGGAGCAGGCCGCATTGGCCGACCTCGTTGTCATCGGACGCGCCCCCCGCCACGGCGAGCGGATGGAGGAGTTTGTCGGTTCCACCACCGAGAGCGTGGCACGGCACAGCGCCGTGCCCGTGCTTGTCACCGCCGTGCCCAAACTGGGCACAGGCCTGTGCCTCGCCGCCTATGACGGAACCGCCCATGCGCGAAACGCCCTGCGCACTGCGGTTGAAGTGTCCACGGAGTGGAAACTGCCCCTGCGCCTCCTCGTGGTGTCCGACGCGCCCCAGCCGCTGGTCGAAGAGGCGCGGGGCTATCTCCAGTCACACGACCTGACCGTGGAATACAAGACAAAGACGGGCAAGCCGGGGGAACAAATCGTCGCCCATGCCGCGGAATGCGGCGCGGCATTGATTGTCATGGGTGCCTTCGGCCACACGAAACTGCGCGAACTGGTCGTGGGCAGCACCACGGCGCAAACCCTTCACCATGCCCCCTGTCCGGTGTTGCTGATTCGGTGAATCGCACGATAGGGTGCGTGAAGTTTCGCATGGCGAAACGGAACGCACCATCTTTGACCGGTCAAGCTGAACCGCTCCGGCATGAATGAACGCCGCATTGCTTCACCCACCCCGCGAACTGTATCCTGAATCAGGTCTTTCACCCTTGGCCTCTGACAGGAGACACGCGCCATGCTAACTTGGTTTTCCATGATTCTACGGGCCGCGCTGATCATGACGGGTTTCATCGTTGCGGGCCACCTGTCGCGCAATGCCTTTACGCGGCTGATCGTCCACGATGAGGCGCGACGCGGACTCTGGACGCTGCTGGACGGCATCGCCTACGTCGGCATCATCGGCCTTGGCGTGATTTGCGCGCTGGGCACGGCGGGATTTGACATCGTCCCGCTGGTCGCGGGACTGGGCCTGACAGGCTTTGCCCTTGGCTTCGCGCTCAAGGATGCCCTCTCCAACGCAGTCGCGGGCGTGATGATTCTGCTGCACCGCCCCTTCGCCGCGGGCGACACCATCGCCGTGGCGGGCTTTGAAGGCAGAGTGGCCGGCACCGACCTGCGCTACACCACGCTGGAGGCAGACGGCAAACGCCATCTCGTACCCAACGCCACCGTGCTCAACAGCCCGGTGACCGTAACACAGGCAGCGTCAGAGTAAAGACCGGCCTGGCCCCTCTGCATCACCGCTCCTGGCCCCGGTGGGGTCACACAAAAATAGCCATGGGTGACCGAAGGGAGCCCATGGTCCGCCGGGAAAAATATTTCCGTCCCCAACGGGGGCGAACCTGGGCGAAAAGTCACTCCAGCGTTTTGTTTGCCCCTTTGCACGGACATGGCAATCCGGCGGGACAAACGACTGACCGAACACGACCGGGCAACGGATTCATCCGCTGAACAGTGCCAATGCCGGTTCCGGCGAATACCTCGAAAGTCCCTTCGTGATCAAGAAGGCTGAAGCCTGATCCGTTGGGACTCCATGGTGGGCGCCCCTTTGACGGTGTACCGCCACCAGCATGACAAAGCCCCCGAACGGTTACCCGTCCGGGGGCTTGAATCTACTTCGTTTTGGCAATGCCGCTCGGCGGCATTCCACGCAGCCTATTTGCGGCGCCGCTGCCGGGCCGCACCGCCCACGCCGAGCGCCGCTGCCAGCGCCACCAGCCCGGCGAGACCGGCCGCGGGAGCGCCCTTGCTCACGGTCAGCGTGAAGACCGGTGTCCCGGGCACATCCACGGTGGCCGTATCATCGGACACAACGCACTTGTACTGGCCTGCATCCTCTGCGGCCGCAGGATTAAAGACCAGTGCCGCCGCGTCACCGCCGATGACTGCTGTCCAGCCGCCGCTGCCGTTGCTCTTGTACCACACATAGTGCACCGTGCCCGTCGTGTGCAACGCCCGCACTTCCAGGGTCGCGGAGCCGCCAGGGGTTGCTGCCACATCGACCGCGCTAACCGGGTCCACCGTCAGACCCGCAGGCAGGGGATTGACCACCACGCTCACCGTGGTGGTGGCCGTGTTGTAGTCAACCAAGTCAGTCGGTGTGAAGGTCACGTTCTGCGATGCGGTGGCCGCAGGCGTGGCCGCAGGCGTGTTGAACGTGAAGGCACCCGCCACTGCGGCGCTGCTGAAGGCATTCGTCGCCGTACCGCTCAGGGTCGAGGCGCTCAGCGCCTGTCCCACCGTGATGGCCGTGGCGGCCACCCCGGAGAGGGTCGGCGTCGTTTTGTTCACGGTCACATTCACGCTGTGCCCAGTCGCCTCGTAGGTAACAAGGTCGGTCGGTGTGAAGGTCACGCTGACCGAATTGGAACCCACCGTGGCGGGCACGGCCGTGGGCGTCGTGAACGCAAAGCTGCCCGCCACCGCCAAACTGGAGGTTACGGGGTCCTTCGCCGAACCGCCGCTGAGCGTCGAAGCGCTCAACTGCTGTCCGAAGGAAATCGCCGAGGCCGACGGCCAGGTGACCACCGGAATCAGTTTGTCCGTGATTGTACCCGTTCCCGTGGCCGACGCGGGCAGCGTGTAGTTGCCCAGGCTGGTGCCCGAGCCGGCGGAATACTTTCCGGTCAACGAGGCCGTAACCGTAATCCCCGTGCCAAGGGCGGAGCTGGCATAGGTGCCAACAGTCTGGGTGACGGTGATGCTTTCGCCCGACACGAGGCCGGTCACGGAGAAGTTGTCCACCGTCAGTGTCGCCGTTGTGTTGCTGTCATAGAGCTTGGTCGGATTGTTGACAATCGTCACCGTCACCGTCTTGGCGGTGATGTCTGCCGTCAGGCCGCTCGGCTGCGTCAGTGAGTAATTGCCCGCATCGGCACCGCCGAGGACCCACAGACCCGTCGCTGTCACCGCGATGCCGGTCGCGACATTCTTGCTGGCGAAGGTTCCTCCGGCGGGTGGGGTCACCGTCACGACGTCCGGATTGACAACGCCCGAGAGGGTGGTGCCCGTCACCGTGGCGGCCGTGCCGCCGTCATAGACTTTGTTTGAGGCGGCGGCGTTCCCCACCGTCAGGCCTTTGGCCGTGATGGCCAAGTTTGCCGGGACGAAGGTGATCCCATAGTTCGTGCCTGCGGTCAGGGTGCCCTGGTTGATGGCGTAGGGGCTGCCGGCAACCGTGTTGCCCGCCGCACGCGCAAGAGCGCCGGTGAACGCGTCGCCTGTCTCCAGCGTGCCGGTGGTCAGCGTGTAGGTCAGGGTCGGGTCGGCGGAGCCGTAGACCTTTGTCTGCCCATCCGCCGTCACAGTAAGCGACTTCGCGGTAATCGTCAGATTTGCCGGGACAAAGGTGATGCCGTAGTTTGTGCCCGCTGTCAGGGTTCCCTGGTTGATGGCATAGGGGCCACCGGCAACCGTGTTGCCCGCCGCACGCGCAAGCGCGCCGGTGAAAGCGTCGCCGGTCTCAAGCGTGCCGGTGGTCAGCGCGTAGGTCAATGCCGGGTCGGAAGCGCCATAGACCTTCGTCTTGGCGTCGGCGGTCACGGTAAGCGGCTTGGCCGTAATGGTCAGGTTCGCCGACACAAAGGTGATGCCGTAGTTCGTGCCCGCCGTCAGGGTGCCCTGGTTAATCGCATAGGGGCTGCCGGCAACCGTGCTGCCCGCCGCGCGCGCAAGCGCGCCGGTGAAAGCGTCGCCCGTCTCGAGCGTGCCGGTGGTCAGCGTGTAGGTCAGCGCCGGGTCGGAAGCGCCATAGACCTTCGTCTGCGCATCGGCGGTCACGGTCAACGGCTTGGCCGTGATGGTCAGATTCGCGGGAACAAAAGTGATGCCGTAATTCGTGCCCGCCGTCAGGGTGCCCTGGTTAATCGCGTAGGGGCTGCCTGCAACCGTGTTGCCCGCCGCACGCGCAAGCGCGCCGGTGAAACTGTCGCCGGTCTCAAGGGTGCCGCTGGACAGTGTGTAGGTCAGTGTCGGGTCGGAGGCACCGTACACCTTCGTCTGCGCATCGGCGGTGACGGTCAGCGGCTTTGCCGTGATGGTCAGATTCGCCGACACAAAGGTGATGCCATAGTTCGTGCCCGCTGTCAGGGTTCCCTGGGTGATCGCATAGGGGCTGCCGGCAACCGTGTTGCCCGCCACACGGCCCAGCGCGCCGCTGAAGGAATCCCCCGTCTCAATTGCGCCGGTAAGCACGTAAGTCAGCGCCGGATCAGCGGCACCGTAAACTTTCGTCTTTGCATCGGCCGTCACTGTGAGCGGCTTGGCCGTGACGGTCAGGTTCGCCGGAACAAAGGTGATTGCGTAGTTTGAACCCGCGGTCAGCGTCCCCTGGTTGATGGCGTAGGGGCTACTGGCAACCGTGTTGCCCGCCGCGCGCGCAAGTGCGCCGGTCAAGGAGTCACCCGAAATGAGCGTTCCGGTGACCACATAGGTAAGCGCCGGGTCGGAAGCGCCGTATACTTTGGTCTTCGGGTCCGCAGTCACTGTCAGCGGTTTTGCGTTAATGGTAAAGTTGGCGGAATTGAAGGTGGTGATGGTGTATTTCGTTTTCGCCGGGACCGCCAGGGTGCCCTGGCTGATGGCGTAGGTGTTCGCGGCCTGGCCCGCAGCGCGCGTCAGCGCACCGGTCAGGTTGTCGCCGGGATCAAGGGCCGGAACCACGGTGTAGTCCAGCGCCGGGTCCGTGGCGATATTGTTGTCGTAGGTCTTGGACTTGGCATTGGCGCTCACGGTAAGGCTGACCGTGGCCGCCCATTTCGCATAGAGCGTCAGAACCGACGTATTCAGTGTTGTCGAGGCAAGTATTTCGGTGCCCGTGCCGTCCGCAAAGGGAAACCAGCCAAGGAAGTTGTAGCCAGACCGGGTGGGCGTGGGAAGCACGCCGCCCAGTCCAGAACCCTGTCCATAGGCCTGGCCGCTGGAGATGGAGGCGCTGGTGGGCGTCACTGAAGCGCCGCTGCCATTGGGATCGAAGGTAATGGTATAGCCATTGGCCGTGAACACCGCGCGCAGCGCATGGCCGTTGCGGTCCAGTGTCGTTGCCGGGGCGTCATTCTTGAAACCGGCATTGAAGTTATAGGTTGCACTGGTGGAAACCTGCTGCCAATTGTCGGTGCCGGGGCCGCTGGTGCCCTGGGGGGCGATGTTCGCTTCCCAACGCGTAAAGGAGTAGCCTCCGCTCGGTGTGGCCGTGATGCTGACGGCCGCGCCGGAGTCATAACTGGCATCCGTCCAGCCTGTCAGCGTTCCGCCCGTACCCGCCGTTGCGGTGACGCCGTATTTGGACTTGTACGCTGTCGCGCAAATGTTCCATCTGGATGATGCGGCAATGGTGTAACCCATGGCCTTGGTGGCCGAGGTTGCCATATAGAAAACGCCTGTCGAGTATCTTCGGTTGCTGACGCCTGTGGGAATGGTTCCTGGGTCTGCGTAGACATTGGTCTGGCTTTGGCTTGGCGTCAGCGCGTTATTGGCATTGCCCTCCCCGCAAATGTCCACGACGATGAAATCAGCGGGAATTGCGCCCGGCGTCAGGTTCCCCGTGCTTGCGGCTGCACTGCTGGTCACGCTGTTTGCGCTGGCCCC
>CAITNO010000057.1 GCA_903893795.1 Candidatus Hydrogenedentota bacterium
CCGGCTCGCATAGACAAAAAGAATGGTGCCGAAGGGCGGAATTGAACCGCCGACACGCGGATTTTCAGTCCGCTGCTCTACCAACTGAGCTACCTCGGCACGACGTGGATATAATACGACATTCAATGATTCGTGTCAAGTTTGGGGACGGCATTTTCTTGCCCGCGCATTTGCCGTTCTTCTCCCAGGTCCCAAGGGAACGCCGGCCCCAGCACTGTGCACTACTGCGCGGGGACAAAGGCCACCCTGCCCCGCATGGACGGCTCACCGAGTTCTCAACGGAACGCGGGTCTATCCTATTCGGGCTGAACCGACAAATCGGTCTGGCGGTGAAAACGTCCCGCAAGCCGGTACAGCGCGAGGCTGATCATGGCGATAATGACGGCTATCAAGAGGTTCGCTGAGATGCTGAACAGGTTTTCATTCCAGGGAACGCCCTGTCTGTAGGCGTGCGGCGTCTCGTTGATGGCGAGCAGCAAAGCCCAGGCTGGAATGGCCAGGCGAAGCGTTCGGGCTGTACGTGGCGGCTGGTCACAGAACCAAATCCAAATCATGCCCATGGCCAAAATGGCAGCAAAGGCACCCAGCACAACGAAGGCGCCTACCCTGCCCATAAAGGGGTTGGGAACCGCTGCCTGCACCCATTTGGCAAAGGGAAGCGTGGCCGCCATTACGATGAACAGCCCGACAAATGTTGCAAGCGCGCGGCCTGCGGACATGGTCTGGAACCAGACCGGTTCGCCGTGATCGATGCGTCTCCGCCATGCGCGCAAAATCACGTACATCACCCACGGAATGAGCACGATTTCTATCGCGCCGAAGAGCCCCTTCTGAAGCGGCTCGCGCCACGTGCCCAGAAAGGCCGGGACCGCCCCCGTGCAAAACTGCAGGACTGTGCAGATGAAGTTGGCTGCGGTGCTTGCGGCAAACGCGGCCAACAACCTCCGTCCCAGATACGATGCGGCCTCTTCGGCATGAACTTCCTGAATCTGTTCCTTGATCATTGCCGGATCTCCAAAATGTTCGCGGACCAGGATGAAGGCGTCCTGCTCGGTGAGCGGGATTTCGCCGTTCATGTGCGCCAGCAGCCTGTCCTCCATGTGACCGTACAGTTCCCGGCGAAGCTCCACGTCAATCTTGTGCGACACGGAAATCTTCCGGCACAGGGCTTCGAGCTGTTCCCGGGTCTCGCGGCTGATTGAATCAGGCATGGGGTTCCTCCACGAGGCGCAGCACGACCGCGTGGAAGGCATTCCACTCGCGCGCGCCGGTTTGCAGGGCGTCCCACCCCTTCGCTGTGATGTAGTAATACTTCCGTTCCCGTCCCGTGTCCGCCTGCTGCCACTGCGCCCGTAGCAGCCCGTCTTTCTCCAGCTTGTACAGCACGGGATACACCGTCCCCTCCTGCCAGGTGAACAGGCCGTCCGCTTCCTCGTTGATGCGGCGGATGATCTCGTAGCCGTAACTGGCTTCTTTGGCCAACACCGACAGGATGAGCAATCCTGTGGTGGCCCCGATTAATTCTTTCTGCGCTTTCATAATGACTACCTCGATGTTCTAAGCTAAGTATACCCGGAAGTTCAAGGCTTGTCAAGGGGGAAAATCAAGATTCCGGGCGTTCGCGTGCTTTATAATCGTCGTGCTGTTATTCCACTGCGCAACGGCCCATTCGGAAGAATACCCCATGCCCAAAGACCTGTCCCGCAGACAAGCCCTCAAACTCTCCGCCGCTTCCCTGGCGGCGCTGGGTTCTGTCCACCATCCTGCGCTGGCTGAAGAAAGAACAAGCTCCGCCGCTGGCAGTTATTTTGAGCCGGACCGTCTGCATCACTTCATTACCGACCTGCTCGAATCCTCCGGTCTGCCTGGTCTATCGATAGCCGTAATCAATGAAGGGCGCCTTGCCAGCTTCCAAGGCTTCGGATATGCCAACCGTAAGACAAAGCAGCCCGTGACGGACGCAACCATCTTTCAGGCGGCATCGCTCACCAAACCCACCTTCGCCTATGTGGTGCTGCGCTTGTGTGAGGAGGGCCGATTGAATCTGGACGCTCCCCTGATGCAGACCTATCTCCCCGAACTGGCCCCCTCGACCGGTCCAGGCGCGGACCGCATCACCGCGCGCGATGTGCTCGCCCACATGAGCGGACTGCCCATTACCCATTTTCCAAAATGGCCCGAAAAGATGGATTTCGCGCCGGGCGAACGCTTTGGTTATTCCGGGGCGGCCTACATTTACCTGCAACTGGTCGTGGAACGCGTCCTTGGCATGCCGCTCCTGAAAGTAATGGATGACTATGTAATCCGTCCCCTGGGCCTGACGGACAGCGCATACACTTGGCGACCGGAATATGAGACCGACGCCGCAGTCGCCCACGATTTTGACAACACCCCCATCCGGGAAGCAGAGCGCAGTCGTCCTGAAAAGGCAAATGCCGCCGGTTCCCTGCACACCACACCGAAGGACTATGCGCGGATTCTCGTTGAACTACTGTTCCGAAAGAACGGGGCGTTGCCCCTCGACTACACCCTCAAGCGGATGATGCTGAGCCCGCAGGTGCGGCTGACCGACACTCTGGCCTGGGGCTTGGGCTGGGGCCTGCACCTGTCGGAAGACGGGGACCGCTTCTGGCACTGGGGTGACAGCCGCGGCTACATGAACTATGCGGTCGCTTCGCTGGCCCTTCGCCGGGGCGTGGTCATCTGCACCAATGGGCGAAACGGCCTGCGCGTGGCAGAGCAAATTGCCGCCAAGGTCATGGGAGACAGGGAGTTGCATACATTCGCATGGATTTATGAAGGTTTCTACGCCAAGAATGATGTGCCGGTTCCACCGTTGCCCACGGATGGGGGCCTGACACAGTCGCCCCCTGCTTTCAAAGCGCCCAAGACGGCCAAGAAGCCTCCGAAAAGGCGGTAAAACTGGCAACAGTGGCCCGGTTTTCCTTATAGTGTGTGTCCTGCCGGTGCAAGGGTGTATTCAAGATTATGAAGGCGGCAGGCATAATCTGTCTTCAAGGAACCCTTCTGCCACGGGAAGACATTGAATACGTAGGGTGCGTGAAGTGCCGTGAAACGGCACGAAACGCACCGTATCCAACATTAACCAGACTTAAACACGGGGGCACCCCGAAGGAAGTTGCCATGACCTGTCCGTCAACAAGCAGGACGGAGTGTTTTACCCTATGACCGGGGAAACGGCGCAGAATATACGTTTTCGCGGTCTTGCCGTATTGCTGGTATCCATGTCCGGCATCGCCTTCGAGGTCATGCTTACCCGCTACTTTGCCATTGCGAGTTTCTCCGAGTTCGGCTACTGGGTCATTTCCATGGCCATGGTGGGTTACGCGCTAAGCGGCGTAATGCTCTCCGTGTTCAGTTCCTCCTTCGTGAGAATGCACCGTGTGCTCCTTTTCATGCTCCCCGTGCTGCTGATGTTGGTGGCCATCGCGGGGTTCCACCTTACCACGGTCAACCCCTTCAATCCGCTCGCACTGGAGAATCCGGTGCTATGGAAAACCCAGCTCGTCAATATCGGACTCTACTATCTGGCGCTGTTCCCGTTCTTTTTCCTCGTGGGGTCTTTTCTCGGGCTGAATTTCATGGCCTTCCGAGAACAGATCATGGGACTGTACGGGGCCGACCTGATTGGCGCGGGCATTGGCGCCGTTCTGGTGCTGCTGCTGATGTTTGTGGTGCACCCCTTCTACCTCGTCTGCGCCATCCCGCCGGTGCTCTTCCTGGCCGCCCTGGTCAATCTGCCCTACGCCATTGTGAAACGCCGCAAGCTCGCGGTCGCAGTGGCATTGGTCACGCTCGTACTTTGCGAGACGTGGGTAATCAAGGAAAACCGCGCGCGGTTCTATGAATACAAGGCGGTTTACACCGTCCTGAACGTGGAAAACAACCGCATTGTCCGCGAGAACCGGTCCCCGAAGGGGTACAGCCTGATCCTGGACAATTTCACAGAACGGCGCGATTTGCCGGTCACCAACAATCTCGGCCTGCTTAAAATTGAAGGACCGCCTGAATCGTTGGGACTCTACCGTGACGGCAACCGGATTACATCTTTGCCGAAACCGGGCATCCAGCCCGACCTGAGCTACGTCAACGGAGCCCTGTGCACCCTGCCCTATGTGCTCCGCGGGCAACCGCGGACGCTGCTCGTCGGTTCCGGGGGCGGCTTCCGAATTGCCGAGGTCGGCACCGCAAAATGCTCCAAGACCGTCGTGCTGGAGTCCGATGAGATTGTGTACAAGAACCTCCTGGCTAATGTGGGGGCCGGACTGGACGTGTATTACGAAGGTCCCCAGTCCTATCTTTCGCGAAGCCCCGAGCCCTTTGATGTCGTGGACATTGCCGTGGAGCATCTCGACGGGGGCAAGGCCAACATATACGCCTTCACCCGCGAATGTATCCAGCGGTATTACCGCGCGCTGACCCCGAAGGGACTCGTGTCCATGCCGATCACGATTCGCCAGTTTCCCGGGTATGCGGTGAAGGCGGTCAACACCGTGCTTGACGCGCTGCGGCGGGAAGGGGTGGCCAACCCGCAGGACCACATCATCGTCTACCGCTCCGAATGGATAGTGCGGGTGCTGGTGTGCAAATCGGCATTCACGCCGGAAGACATCGCCCAGGTGCGCGCCTTCTGCGGAGACCGCTCCTTCGATACTCCCTGGTTCCCCGGCATCAAACCGGAGGAGGTGGAGGTTTGGAACGAATCCCCCCCGTTCACGCTTGAAGATGAGCAGGCCAACACCGTGCCGGGCGCGTCGAAGGACTCGCTTATGACGGACCTGGTCGCCCTGCTGTCCGGCAATCAGGAAGGCGGGGAAGCCAACAGCACCTTCGACCTGAGCGCCTTCTCCAATGAACGCCCCTTCCTGTATTCCATTGTCCAATTGGGCAATCTAAAGAAGGTCATGCACAAACTCGACCAGATACCCCAGACGGAAATCGGCCTGCTCGTGAACTACTGCGTCCTTGCGCAGGCGGCGCTCTTCGGCCTGGTGGTCTGCCTGCTGCCGCTGGCCCGGGTGGGGCGGGTGAAGGCCGGTTCTCTGACGGTCCTGCGCGGCATTGTCTATTTTGCGGGCCTTGGGCTGGGATTTCTGTTCGTTGAGATGACGCTCATAGAGCGCTTCACCCTGGTGTTGAACGACGCCGTCAGTTCTTTTGCCATTGTGCTTTCGGGCATGCTTATCTTCTCGGGCCTCGGCAGCGTCTATGCCGCCAGGCGCTTTGAGCGCGCACCCCGTTTGGGGGTGTTCGTCACGCTGCTCGTGGTCGCGGCGACTGTCGCGGCCTATTGGCTCTTTCTCGACCGCGCCACCCTGTGGATTGGCGGATGGCCCTTTGTCGGGCAGTGTGCCGCCATACTCGTGTTCATAGCGCCGGTTTCCTTCGCCATGGGCGCACCGTTCTCCATGGGACTGCGCAGTCTGGAGGGCGATATGGCCGCGTTTCTGCCGATGGCGTGGGGCATTAACGGAGCGTTCTCCGTCATCGCCCCGCCCCTGGCCACCGTTCTTGCTTTTCGCTACGGCTACCATATTGTTATGATGTGTGCCTTGGCGGTGTATATGCTGACATGGATGACGTTCCCCAAGCGGGCGTCTTAATCTGATGGGAGACCCTGAGACAATGAAGCCGATTACTTGCATGGTTCTGGTGTTTCTGGCGATGGCGGGTTTTGGCTATGCCCAGACCCCGGCGCCGCAACCGGCCGCGCCTGCGGCAGCACCGGCACCGGCGCCTGCCCCGGCGGCCGCGCCCACACCCGCGCCGGCGGCAGGACCCGCAGTCATGGCAGGCCCCAAGACGGCCGAATGGAACTATGCCCGATACACGGAGCTGGTCAAGGCCACGGGCCGCAAGATGGACATCCCCGAGGACGCCTTCAAGAAGGTGCAGCAGCGCCGGGAGAAAGTCCTCAAACGCATTGATGAGTACCTCGTTGGCAAGTTCAAGAGCGCCCAGCCGGAAGTGATGGAGGCCTTCAAGGAAGTCCCCCGCGAATACTTCCACTACAACTACGAAGGCAAGTTCAACACTGTCTCCAACGCCTACGATCCGGAGGCAAAGCCGTGGGGCCTGGGCTACGGCTCCGTAATGAGTGACTATCTCGGGCAGGCCTACATGACGCAGTTGGCCCAGCCCAAGGCCACGGACGTGGTGCTGGAAATTGGCACCGGCAGCGGATTCCAGATTTCCCTGCTGTCGCGGATTGTGAAAGAGGCTTACAGCATTGAGATTATCGAGCCCATCGGCAAGGGCGTTGGGGAACTTTTCAAGCCTATCGGCTACACCAACGTGCACTCCAAGGTCGGCGACGGCTATTTCGGCTGGCCCGAGGTCAAGGAAGGCTTTGACATCATCATGGTCACCTGCGCGGCCCGCTACGTGCCGCCGGCGCTACTGGAACAGTTGAAGCCCAATGGCAAGCTCATCATCCCCGTGGGGTCGCCCATCCGCGGCACACAGACCCTCTTTGTGTACACGAAGGACGCCGAAGGCAAGGTGCATTCGCGCCGTGACGTGGGCGTGCACTTCATCCCGATGAAGGGTGCCGTCGAGAAGAATCCCAAGCCCGCCAACTGAGTTCATCCTTTCGCCTGGGAACGGGCAAGATTCCGTGTCGAAAGTGGAAGAGGCTTCCAGCCTCTTTCCGCCCACGCCTCCTGCCCGCGCTCGCGCGCACGAAACGCGTCAGGGTGCCGCGTCTACATAAGCGGAGCAATCTTCATGACAAACGAGTCAGGCCAAGCGTCTCGAACGTCCCTGTGGGAGCCTACGCGTGTCACCGAAGAAATCTCCACGGGAGCGATCCACCGCGTCTTGAGCGATGCGGTGAAGCTTGAACTGGCGGGGGTTGCCGACCTTCACAACAAGGTTTCCGGGGCGCTACAGGACCCAAAGCCGCTCGACATATGTATGCCCGTGCTGGACGCCGTGCTGGCGGCCCAGTATTACGAGGTCTTTCAGGCGCTCGATCTGCCGAAGGACATGACGGTCTACGAACCCTGCGTCGGCGCTTCTTGTCCGGTCATTCTGGCAGCCGAGGCCCACAGCGGCGGACTGGCCTCCTACCTCTCTCTCAACCTCAACCGCCGCCTGCGCGAACAGCTTCGCGCAAAGACGGCGCATGTAAAGATGCCTCTGGACATTATCGAAGACAACGCCCAGGAGGCATTGCGCCACCTTCACCCGGGAAGCTTTGACGTCGCCTGTTTTCACCACGCCGTAAATGACATTCTCCAGACGGCCGTGTCGGAACCGCGCGGCATGGACACCACCGACATTGATTGGTTTCCCAACGAACGGCAGATGATTGAATGGCTGGCCGAGGATGCGGCCGCGGGACTGCTCGAACAGCGGGGCAAACCGGAACTGATGCAAGTCGTTTCCGATGCCGTACGCCTGGTCCGCCCGGGCGGTTACCTCCTCTTTGATCATTTCAACTGGTGCCGCTTCATCGACGTGGATTGGTTTCCCTGGGACCTCTTCTACAATCTCATCCCCATGACACGCCAATGGGTCGCCGAGAGCACGCTGCCCGTGGCGGAACTCCGTCTCGAAGGTGTCAATCCGCAGTGGTGGCTTGTACTTCAGTCAAGCGCCGAATAGCCCCAGCCGCGACTGGAAAATCATAGCGGCCATTACCGTGCCGTTGTGGGCGCAGACAAGCTTGCACTGAACGTGCATCTCCGGTCGTTTCGCAAGTTTTCTCTTGAATGTCCATCACCCGCAGTCGCATACTGATTGCATGCTTGGCTGGGTCAGAACCAAGTAAAGCCGATGTAGATTTTGGGTGGGGTCAGCAATACCGCAGCAAAATTGCCGCAGTGCAAAAGGAGGGTCGCATGTTGGGGAAATCGTTCTGCACCGCATTGGTTTTCATCGGCCTGTCCATCATGCTTGCAGGCTGTCCCTTGGACGGATATCCGCCCATACCCTGCATTCCCGCCGTCTATGCGATTGACCAAAATGCCTCGGGCGTTCTGGAGAAAGTGAACAACATCGCCAACCTGACGGTGGTGTCCAAAGACGACAATGACCTGCGGGCCGAATACAAGGCCGGTTTCGTGCAGGGCAAACTGCAGGGCGACACCATTCTTGCCGCCCGTGACAACTGCTGGGACAATGCCTATCTAACCGATCCCACCCACTCCTTCCCCAAGCAGCCCGGCCCAACCCTGGCCGAACTCTACGAAGTCTCGGGAATTCTCAACCAGAACTACGCCCACTTCATCCAGTACATCCAGACCACGGAGGACAGGGACGCGGCACAAAAGCTTTCCCGGCTGCTCTTCCGCATGCTGGGAATCTACCACGGGGCCACATTGAGGCATCCGGCCGGCTTGGACTTCTCCGGAAACTGGCTGCCGGAGCCCGCCAGTTTCTCTCCTGCAGAACTCTCCAACGGCTATGAGAGCCCCACCCTGACCTTCATGGACCTCTACTACATCAATGCGTTCTGCGACGTGTCCGATGTCATTTCCTTCTCGAACGAGAAGAACGGCGGGGCGTCGCACATGGACAAA
Source organism: Candidatus Hydrogenedentota bacterium (assembly GCA_903893795.1). GTDB lineage: Bacteria > Hydrogenedentota > Hydrogenedentia > Hydrogenedentales > CAITNO01 > CAITNO01. The sequence continues at coordinate 8,547 of CAITNO010000057.1, forward strand.
TGTTCCGCCTTCCTGAAAAGGACCGGCAATGACGTAATCCTGACACACAACACCTGGTCCGGGTTCCTTTCGCAAACGATGGCCATGACCCTGTTTGTAAACGGCGATTTCATCACCGTCAATGCCGCCACGCCGGGACTGGTCGGTTCCAACACCGATTTCGGCTACAACAACAAGGGCATGCTGTTCAACGAGACCACCCACCGCGTGTCCCAGTCGCACACCAAGACGGATGCTCTCTGGTTGTTCTGGCGTTCGGCTCTCGCCGAGCAGTTCTCGGCGTCCATTGACGACTTCTTCCATTACATCTCCCTGGACAATTCCGGCACCTATCTGAACGGCTACATGGTCGCGGACGGCAAGAACAATGAGACCGGCCTGGTGGAAATGTCCTGGCAGTGCTTCGTCTTCTACCGCTCCAACGGCGGCCCCTACACTGTGATGACAAAACCCGAGGGTTTTTCCACGGATTACGATCCTGAACTGGTCACCCCGGACTACATCATGGGAATCAATTTTCCGGCATCAACCCAGGTGCGCACCGACCTCGGGTCAAAGGATAACCGCCCGGCCCGCAGACAGCAGTTTGCCCAGTTGCTGCCAGGCGTGGAGACGGTCGAGGACGCCAAGGAGGTAATCACCTTCACGGACCCCACCAATCCCCTCTCCATCTTCGGGCGCTGGGATTTGGGATACGGGTGGACGGAATTCCCCAAGATGATCCCTGACGGCTCGCTCGACGCCAAGGTGGCCACGACCGGCATGGCCCTGTCCTCGATGGACCTCAAGGGCGAATTGGACCTGACTTCCCGCGCTAGGGGCATATGGATGCTCTACGGGTCCGCTCACGTCAACGGCGCGCCCTTCACTTGGAGCAAATCTTCCTGGAACTGGCAGAAGCTACGCAATGTGCCGGACGTGATCGACGGCGCATTCACCCATCTGCACCTGAATCTGCGCTGAGCTTCGTCAAAAGCGTTTAAGGACTTTACGCCGTCTCGTCAGGCACCCGCAGTTCTTTGCGAAATCCGGCAATCTGCCCTTTGAGCTGTTTCACCGTGTCGGCGTAGGCCGGGTCATCGTACACGCTGCGCAGTTCTTTCGGGTCCTTCTTGCGGTCAATCAGCTCCCATTCATCAATCTTGCCGGGCAGGTAATAATGGATGAGTTTGTACCCCTCCGTGCAGACACCGTAATGCGGGTACACGTGGTGCGGCTGGGGAAATTCGTAGTACTGGTAATACATGGCGGTGCGCCAGTCCTTGGGCGTCGTGCCGCGCAGAGTGGACAGGAAGGAACGGCCCTGCATGTCGTCCGGCGCCTTCACACCGGCCACTTCCAGGAAGGTGGGCGCAAAGTCCACATTGAGCACCATGTCACCGTTCACCGTTCCTGGAGCGATGACGCCGGGGAAGCGCGCAAGGAAGGGCATGCGCAGCGATTCCTCATACATGAACCGCTTGTCGAACCATCCGTGATCACCCAGATAGAAACCCTGGTCGGAGGTGTAAATGACCAGCGTGTTGTCCGCCAGCCCTTCCTTGTCCAGAAAATCTAGCAGGCGACCCACATTGTCATCCACCGAGGCGATCACCCGCAGGTAATCTTTGATATAGCGTTCGTATTTCCAGTGCGCCAGCGCATCGCCTTCCAGCCCGTCGGGCGGCGACTCTTTGAGGTCTTCCGGGGTCAGGTCACGGTTGACACGCATCGTCGCCTCCGCTGCGGCACGGCTTCGGTTGGCGTAGTCGTCCTTGAAGGTGTCCGGCTCTGGAATGTCCTCTTTCTCGTACATGTCACCGTGCTTGGCGTCGGGAATCCAGTTGCGGTGCGGGGCCTTGTGGTGGCACATGAGGCAGAAGGGCGCGGCCTTGTCGCGCTTCTGGATAAACTCGATGGCCGAATCGGTGATCAGATCCGTTACATAGCCCGAACGCTTTTCCTTCCGGCCCAACTCGATCATCACGGGGTCGATGTAGGCTCCCTGGCCGGGAAGGACGTTCCAGTAATCAAAACCGGTCGGGTCGCTGACCAGGTGCCACTTGCCAATCATGGCCGTTTTGTATCCGGCGGCCTGAAGCATTTTGGGAAAGGTGGGCTGGCTGCCGTCGAATTTGTCGTTGTTGGTCTTGAACCCGTTCAGGTGACTGTATTTGCCGGTCAGAATGCACGCGCGGCTGGGACCGCAGATGGCGTTGGTGCACAGGCAGTTGTCCAGGCGCAGCCCCTCACGGGCAATGCGGTCAATGTTGGGCGTCTTGTTGATACGGCTGCCATAGCAGCCAATCGCATGCGCCGCATGGTCGTCGGACATGATAAAGATGATATTGGGCCGGCCGGGTTCCGGTCTGGCCCCGGCCCTGCCGGACCAGGCGCCGAGCGCGGTGCCCGCCCCCAGCATGCCCAGCCAGCCCAGCATATCTCTGCGCGAACTTAACCTTCCCACGGACATTCTCCACAAGTCGGATTGAGAAAGTGGACAGTTATTCGACGGTATAGACGTCGTTGACCTTCATGATAACCGTACCGGCGGACACCCCTGAACCGACCACCACGCAACCGCCGTCATCGGTCAGTACCACCGCATTCGCAAATGCAGATGGCAGGTTCTCATCGCTGAAGGTCCACAGCAGGCTTCCGCCGCTGGTAAGTTTTGAGATGGCCAGTTCGCCGCGGCTGTCCGCGCCGCCGGCGACAAGGTCTCCCTGCGGTGTTTCGCAAATGGCGTTCGTATAATGAATGGTTTCCTCATTCGCGTAGGAATGGGCCCAGATCTGGTCGCCGGCGCCGTCCACCTTGGTGATCCACAGTCCGTGGGTGGACACCTTGCCGATGTCGTTGACCAACAATCCGCCGAGCACATAGCCGCCGTCGGCGGTCTGTGTGACGCAATATGCCTCGGCACCATGGTTGTCCGGCGGATACTGGTAGGTCCTGCTCCACTGGAGATCGCCGTTCTCGTCCAGCTTGATGAGCAAGGCCAGATGGCCAAGCGGTGATCCATCATCCGAATACCCAACCAAGACATAGCCATGGTCCTGGGTCTGTTGGCCACCGGCAATGTTTTCGCTGTAGTCCCCCGCATTGTCGTTGATCACTTTGCAAAATTCTGCATTTCCGGCAGCATCCGTCTTGAGGATGCTCGCAAGGGGATAGCCCCCGCTGTGGGACGAACCAAAGGCTACATATCCACCATCACTGGTAACCTGCAGCGCGGCCGGTTGATTGTTCACGGCAAAATGGCCCGTGTTGTGCGGGTCATCTGGAGCATAGGCCGTGGACCAGGCTACATTGCCGTTTGCGTCCGTCTTGACCAGCAGATAGGAAAAATCCGGCAGGGTGTCGTGGTAGAAGTCGCCTGCGCCAAGCAGTATATAGCCGCCATCGGCGGTCTGCCGCGCACCGGTCGCATTGTGGCGCCATAGTTCCGTGTGGTTACTGTCAGGCGAAAGGTTGGAATAGGCCTTGTCCCAGACTTTGGCCCCGGTGGCGCTCAGCTTGAGTGCGTACATGTCATAGGTGCTATTATGGCCGCCGCCGATGATAAACCCGCCGTCAGAGGTTTTGTCGGCGGTAAGCCCCCATATAGTGCCCAGCGGGGGAATGTAGGACCATGCCACCAGTGGCTCGCGCCCGATGGAGATGACCACGTTTACAGTGCCCCCTGTCGCAACCCGGGCACCTGCCGCCGGGTCCTGACTGATAATACAGCCGAGCGGCACGGTGGTGCTGTACGCGCTGGTCACTTCCCCAATCACCAGTTTCGCGGCTGCCACAGCAGCGGTCGCCGCACTCTCCGTCATTCCCGCAACATTCGGAACCGTCGAGCTCGGTTTGCATCCCGCTGCAAGAAGCAGGCAAACCAGCAAAGAACCCAGCACTTGCGCCCTGCGTGACATAGCCCTTACCTCCTCGATCCGTTTCACCATTACCCTTGGAATTCTGGCACAACGCCCAATTCCGAGTCTTGAACGGCCGAAAGGCGACTCTTGCCCGTCCACCGTGTCAGATGATGTTACACTGCTGTCATAATTTTGGTCAACAGCAATATCGGACGGCCTCGAATCACAGGAAACAGGCACGTCTTGATAAGATAACCCACAAACTGAAAGGAACTTGTATTTTGCAGCTTCCGGTGGATCTGCTTGTGGTGGGTGCCGGCCCGGCGGGACTCATGGCGGCCATCACTGCCGCTCAGGCAGGGTCGCGCGTGGCGCTCGTCGAACGGTTGCCGCGGCCTGGAACAAAACTCGTGGCCACCGGCGGCGGACGTTGCAACCTCACCAATAAACTTTCAAAGGGGGACTATCTGGCCTCCTTTGGCAGACAGGGCAAGTTCATGCGCCCCGCGCTGGACAGGCTCGATGCGCCGGGACTTCTGGCCTTCTTTCAGTCCCTGGGCGTCAAGACCCACTGTGCGGACGGCTTTCACGTCTTTCCCGTTTCTGAATCGGCGGTGGAGATACGGGATGCCCTGCTGTCCCGCTGCCGGGAACTCGGCATTGAGGTGCTCCCGTCGGCAAATGTCACCGCCTTGAAGGTTCAAGACGGAACGATCGGCGGCATTGAAACCGCGCAAGGGCCCTTGGAGGCAGCCCGGGGCATCCTTGCCGCCGGAGGCTGTGCATGGCCCGCCCTGGGGTCGAACGGTTCGGGCTTTGCCCTGGCCCAGGCCGTCGGGCACAGCGTGGCATCGCCCGTTCCGGCGCTCGTCCCGCTGGTCACCCAGCAGAAGTGGCTGCGCCACTGTGCGGGAATTGCCATTCCCGGCGCGCGAGTGCGCATCGATTTGCCCAAGGCTTCGAAAGCGGGCATCACCGGTGACCTCCTGTTCACCCATCGGGGCTTGTCCGGCCCCGCGGCACTCGACCTTTCCGGGGAGATTGCCCGCCATTTGGCCGAAACAGGAAAGCCGGTGCCCCTCTGTCTCCATCTCACGCCGGAGACCAACGTGGAGGCATGGTCGGCGGCGATAGGAAAGTGGCGCACCGAACACCCCCGGAAACTGGTGCGAAACCTTGTCTCGCTCCACCTGCCGCACAGTCTGGCCGAAGCGCTCTGCGCCGAAACGGACGTGGGCGATGATTTGCGCGCCGCCGAATTGCCCCGCATCACCCAGCGCCGTCTGGCCGAAGGGTTGGCCGGCATCCGCGTCGAAATCGTTGAGACCGAGGGATTCAACAAGGCGATGGTTTCCGCCGGAGGCGTCGCCCTGCGCGAGGTGAACCCGCGAACGCTGGAGAGCCATATCGTGAGAGGGCTCTATTTTGCCGGGGAGGTGCTGGATATCGACGGTCCCTGCGGCGGTTACAACCTGCAGTGGGCGTTTTCCAGTGGAATGCTCGCCGGAGAGTCCGCCGCGCAATCCCTTTGACACCGATATTTTCCGCTTTCCGTGAAGGGGACCGCCTTCGGCATTCAAGATTTCTCCGTCCGCGCCTGTCAGCGTCAGGCAGTTCCCGGTCCCCTCAACCCTTCAGCAGAAACCGCTCGCACGCCGAGAGAATGCGACCAGTGGCCTGGCCGTCGCCGTAGGGATTGGCGATACCGGGCCATGGCCGCTCTGGATGGTCCAGAATGGCATTGGCGGCGCTGATGATGCGGTCGGGATTGGTGCCTACGAGTTGAACGGCGCCGGACTGGACTGCTTCCGGTCTTTCCGTGTTCTCGCGCATCACCAACACCGGTTTGTTGAGACTGGGCGCCTCTTCTTGAATCCCGCCGGAATCGGTGAGGAGGAGTGTCGCATGGTCCATCAATCCCACGAAGGACAGATACGGCAGCGGCTCGACAAGAAAGAAGTTGTCCAGTCCCGGCGCGCCGAGAATTCGGGCGACCGGTTCGCGCACGTTGGGATTGAGGTGGACGGGGTAGACAAACACGCTACGGGGATGCTGCCGCGCCAGCGCGGCCACGGCACGGCAGAGCTCCTCGAAGCCCTGCCCAAAGCTCTCACGCCGGTGCCCCGTAATCAGCACCATGGGCCTAGACCACCATGCCGCATCGGTCCGTGCAGGAAGTCCCGGAATGTTGGGCGGATGCGCGCGAACCCTTTCGAGCACCATCAGCAACGCATCGATGACGGTGTTGCCCGTGACGAAGATGCTCGTGTCGGCAACCCCTTCGCGCAGGAGGTTCTGCCGGTTCGCTTCCGTGGGGGCAAAATGCAGTGAAGTGATGCGCGACGTGAGCACCCGGTTGGCCTCCTCCGGCCAGGGGGCATCCAGATTGCCCGTGCGCAGCCCCGCCTCGACGTGACCAACGGGGATATGGTGATAGAACGCGGCCAGCGCCGCGGTGAACGCAGTGGTCGTGTCGCCCTGCACCAATACCATGTCGGGCTTGTGTTCCCCAAGATAGCCGTCCACGGCGGCCAGGGCCCGCGAAGCAAACCCGCCCAGTGTCTGGTCCGGCTGCATAAGGTCCAAGTCCGTGTCGGGCACCACGCCAAACACTTCCAGCACATGGTCCAGCATCTGGCGATGCTGCGCGGTGACACACACGTGCGCCTGAAGCGTGGGGTGATCGCGGAGCGCCAGCACGATGGGGCAGAGCTTTATCGCTTCGGGGCGCGTGCCAAAGATGATGGATATAGTCTTCTTCACGCGGCCGATTATATCACCACAGACATTCCACCCGGCAAAGCGCATGGAATTGACCTAAGCTCATGCTGCCATGTTAACCCTGTTATTGCCTGCGGCACGGTTGCCCAATTTGGAGTGCGGCGGCAACGATGCCGCTTTGGCTGACATCCGCATTAAGCCAGCCACAGCGGTGCAAGCATGGAGCGAGGCGCTCCGTTCACCGCTGAAAGAAACACCCGGCGCCCTTAGCGCCCGGCACAAGTGAATTGAGATAAACCTCAAGGTTGGTATACCCCTCCCCATTGGTAACCTGCGCCCCGTCCTTTGGATCGTTCGGATTTAGATGACACTTCCGCTCCCAGGCGTCCGGCATGCCGTCGCCATCCGAATCCAGCGGCGCGACGCCGCTCTTAAGTTCCGGCCAGCCGCCCACCTGGTCCTGCGAATCGATAACACGGCCCGTGTGGTGCTCGACATCGCGCATCACCCGCTCATCAACGGCGTCGCGTTTCAGCGACGCGCCCGCATGCGCGAGCACTTCGCGCAGTGCCTTCTTGGCGCTGTCTGTGTGCGGTGTGGTGACGCCCGTCTCAAAGGGCAGTTCGACCTTCCACGTGTCCACATCACCGTCATAGCGGTATTTCGTGTCCGGTGCTTTGAGCCACCGCTTGAAGTCCACCGCAGTGTAGTTGTCCTTGGTCAGGTCCTTCCGGCCTTCAAACACGTTTCCGCACATGTATCCGTGCGCGGTCAGGGGCAGTTCGGACTTCATCGCAATGGGAAGCGCGTCGGGACTGCTCTCCGGCCCGGGGCGGAAATAGTTGTTCACCATGTTGACCTGGCTGTCGCAGACGTTGGCGGTGCCGGTCCAGTTGTACACGACATTGTTGCGGAAGTCGATCACCCACTGCGGCTCCAGAATGCCTCCGCCCAGCGTCGGATGCCTGTCCCGGCTGGTGGCAAAGAGGTTGTGATGAACGCTGAGATTGCCCAGCGGCTGGCGGAACGACGCGCACATGGCGTGCGCCCCCTTCTCGTGAATGCTGTGATTCAGCGCCTCGCTCATGATGCACCACTGCATCGTGTAATCCTTGCAGCCCCGCTCGTCCTGCGTCCCATCGATGGCCCAACCAGCCGAAATGTGGTCCAGGATGATCCGGTCGCAGTAGTCGATCGTCAGCCCGTCCGCGCCCCGGATTTCCGGATGGCGGTCGCCCAGCCGGACGCGAAGGTAACGAATGACGATGTCGGAGGCATGCTTTGCCTTCAGCGTGTTACCTTCCAGCGTTATCCCGTCACCCGGAGCGCTTTGGCCCGCGATGGTCAGGCGCGATTTCTCAATGACCAGTTCCCTCTTCAAATGAATGGTGCCCGACAGGTCAAACACGACGGTTCTCGGTCCCTTGGCCGAAACGATGCCCTCCCGCAGAGAACCCGGCCCGCTGTCCTCCAGACTCGTGACATGATAGACATCGCCGCCCCGTCCGCCCAGAGCCACGGCCCCTGCGCCTTCGGCACCGGGAAATGCGGGCACGAAGGGTTCCCCCGATGCACTCGAAACATGTAACACGAGGAGGACAAGTACAATCATTGCGTAGCGAAACATGATGCGAAAACTCCAGGATCGCGGGTCGTGCCGCCGGTGGGAAATACATCACAGTGTATGAAGCCCGAAAGGGATATTCAAACGATTGACCTTCATGCGGCCAAAGATGTAAGTTTAGTGCCGCAGAGTTCTGCCAAACACACGAACCTCTAACTTAAGGGAGCGCGCCGCAACATGAACGCCAACCGTTGGATACTGCCCCTGCTTCTGCTTCTCCTCACGCTTTGGGTGCCCCTCGCCCCCGCACAGACGGCCGACATGGGCCAGGCCTACAAGATGAAGGACGCCGAAACGCGCTCCATCAGCCCCGAGAATCTGACGGGAGAAAAGGGCAAGGGCGGCATGACCGCGCTGGAACAGGGCACCGCCAAGCATGCGGCCCGTGAGTTGGGCCTGGGCTGGAAGGTGAACCCCTACATTCAGATTGAGGCCGGCAAGACTTTCACGCTGGGCCAGTTCGACGGTTCGGGCGTTATCAACCACATCTGGATGACGCCGGTCGGCGATTACCGCCTGCTGATCATGCGCTTCTACTGGGACGGCGAGGCCGAACCCTCCGTGGTCGCGCCTGCGGGCGACTTTTTCGCCGCGGGTTGGGGCATGGGCAATGAGCCGCGCATCACCTCGCTGGCGATCTGCGTCAATCCGCGAAGTGGTCTCAATTCCTACTGGCAGATGCCCTTCCGCAAGGGATTCCGCATCACCATGGAAAACATGGGCGACAAGCAGGCCACCGTCTACTACTCGATCAATTTCTCGCTTGAAGCCCTGCCGGAGAATGCCGCCTATTTCCACGCGCAGTTCCGCCGCGTGAACCCGCTGCCGAACAAGGAGGACTACACCATCCTCGACGGCGTGAAGGGCACAGGCCAGTACGTGGGCACCTACCTGACCCACGGCGCAAACAGCCCCGGCTGGTGGGGTGAGGGCGAGGCCAAATTCTTCGTCGACGGCGACAAGCAGTTCCCCACGATCTGCGGCACCGGCGAGGAGGACTACTTCTGCGGCTCCTACGGCTACAACGAGCACGACGTGAAGGGCAAGACGCTGTACGAGAACTTCTCCAGCCCCTACACCGGCTTCCACCAAATCCCCTACGAGGGCAAACAGCGCCGCTTCGGCGAGTACCGCTGGCACCTGACTGACCCCATCCGCTTCAAGAGCGACCTGCGCGTGACCTTCCAGTGCATTGGCTGGCAGAGCGAGGGCCGCTACCTGCCGCTGCAGGACGACCTCGGCTCCGTCGCCTACTGGTATCAGACCGAACCCCACGCCGCCTTCCCGCCGCTCCCGGAAAAGGACAAACTGGTCATCAAGGACTGAGCTTTCGCCCGACAGTTTCAGCAGACCAGCACGGGCTGGGCGAAAACCTCGTCAGGAGAGGAAAGAAGCCAAGGAATGCCCACATTTTGGAGTGCGGTGGCAGCGACACCGCTTTGGCTAATGGGGCGCGTGCGCAGTCAACGCAGTGTCGCCGCCACGTGCTTTCTATGCCTTTTCGCGTGGGTTGCCACCGCGTCCGACGATACGCATAGGGGCTTCTCCGTGCGCGACTACGGCGCTGTGGGTAACGGCACCACCCTGGACACGGCGGCCGTGCAAAAGGCCATCGACGCCTGCGCGGCGGGCGGTGGCGGACGGGTGTATTTTGGACCGGGGACCTATCTCTGCGGAAGCCTCCATCTGAAATCGGGTGTGTGCCTCTCGTTGGATGCCGGTGCCACGCTCAAGGGCAGCCGGAACAACGCCGACTTTGACCCGCCGGAGAAACTCGGTTTTCCCAACGGGGCCGACGATGAAACAGCCCTCTTTCATTACGCGCTCGTCTGGGCCGAGGATGCGGAGCGCATCGCAATCACCGGCGAGGGCACCATCGATTCCAACTATGACGACCGTCACGGGCCCAAGACCATTGCCCTCAAACGCTGCACGTTCGTGGACATCAGGGGCGTTCGCCTGCTCAACGCACCCAACTACAACATCAGCCTGCTCGGCACGGACAACGTGAACATAGACGGCGTGACCATTCTGAACGGATACGCCGACGGCATCGACCCCGATGCGTGCCAAAACGTGCGCATCAGCAACTGCCACATTGAAGCACGCGATGATGCCATCGTTCTCAAGACCAGTTTCTCCCTCGGTGAGCGCCGCTCCTGCGAAAATGTGACCGTCAGCAACTGCTTTCTGGCGAGCCAGGCCAACTGTTTCGCCATCGGCACCGAGACCGGCGGCGACGTCAAGTCCGTCACGCTCGACAACTGCGTCATGACGAATTTCGCCGAACGGGACCCAGAAGGCAGCCATGCCACCAGCGGTATATCTCTCAGGTCCGTGGACGGTGCCAACATTGACCGCGTGGCCATATCCAACGTCGTCATGAACAACGCGTGCTGCCCCCTCTTCATCCGCCTGGGCAGCCGTCTGCGCGACCATGCCCCCGTCCCCGGAAGCATCCGAAACATTGTCATCAACAACGTCGTGGCGACGAACGCGTCCTGGACGGCTGTCCTCTCCGGCATCGCGGGATACAGCATCGAGGGCGTAACACTCTCCAACATCCGGCTGGAGTACGCCGGCGGCGGGCCGTTGGAGGCCTGCAAGTCTCCCGTCCCGGAACGTGAAAGAACCTACCCGTCGGCAAACATGTTCGGCACACTGCCGGCCTACGGGCTCTACTGCCGCCACGCAAAGGACATCGTGCTGAACAACGTGGCGTTGCTGACCACGGACCGTTTCATGCGGATGCCGTTGACCAAAGTCGAGCGGAACGGCAACCCCTACTGGCAGGCGCCGGAGAAGTTGCCCGATGATTTCAAGGGCGATGACGCCGGAAGCGCGTTTGTCGCGGAAGACGTGGTCGGACTGGATGTAGAAGGATTGCAGACGCGCGCCGACGGTAAAGAGAACCCCTTGATTCAGTTCACCGACGTGCGCCAAGCGCTCCTCCACGGAAACCGGGCGCCAGAAAACACCGGCGTTTATCTGGAGGTGCACGGCAAAGAAACGGGCCACATTACCTTAGCGGGCAATGCACTTCACGAGGCACGGCAGGTCGTACAACGCGGTTCCGAGGTTGGAAGAAAAGCCGTTCGTGCCCAAAACGACGCCAAATAACCGTAGGCGTTCACGCAATAACCGGCCTGTGTAACGCAGGCGTCCCGCCTGCCCCGTGCTTACCGCTCTTTCAACCACGGCAGTGCGGACGCCTTTCCACAAGCGTGTTGGCCAAATCCCAACGATTGCTCCGGCACGTGCTGGAACGCATATAATGGCTCCGGAAAAGCCACGAGGAGCGCACATTCCATGCGGATCAAGATGACATGCAGCGCATTTCTGACCATGATGACACTGGGTCTGGCCCTTGTCTCCTCCTCGTCCCGCGCGCTCCCTGACACGGCGCGGGCGGCGGGCAAGCCCAACGTTGTCCTGATTGTAATTGATGCTTTTCGGGCGGACCGCATCTTTGCCAGCAATCACGGAAAACCCGTGATGCCCGTGCTGGCGGCCTTTGCGAAAGACTCCTGGCAATTCACCGACGCCATGACCGCCGAAGCGTGGACAAAGCCGGCCATGGCCTCCATCTACACCTCCCTGCATGCGGACGCGCACGGGGTGCAGTTCGGCACGCAGTATTCGTCGGATGACAAGAACGCACCGGAGCACGCCGACGCGCTGCCCGCCTCGATTCCCAATATCGCCACCATCCTTCAGGGCGCGGGATATGACACCATCGGTGTGCAGACCAACCCCCATCTGCAGGCCCGTTTCGGCTTCGCAAACGGATTCAACCGGTACACCGTCATGAAGGCCTCGCCGGGTATCCTGGTGACCCCCGCGGTGCTGGGCGAAATAAAAAAGGCCAGGGCACCCTTCTTTCTCTATGTGCATTACTTTGACCCGCACACGCCCTACCTTGCCCTGCCCCCCTACAATTCGGCGTTTGGCGACATGCCGGTCCTGCCCCCGGCGGAAAAGGTGCTGCTGGAGCAGCATCAGGAAGAGTATTACCTGGACTTCAGCCGCTTCTGCCTCGGATTGACCGCCACCTCCAAGTTCCCGCCCCTGTCAGACCAGGGGCGCGACTACCTGCGCCATTGCTATGACGTGGAATGCCGCCTGGTGGACGACCAGCTTCGCCAGATGTTCGCCGCGCTTGCCCCGCTGGCCGAAAACACGCTCATTGTTCTGACGGCCGACCACGGCGAGGAACTGTGGGACCATGGTGAACTGGGCCATGAAAAGACCGCCTATGAAGAGCTGCTGCACGTTCCGCTCCTGTTTCATCACCCGTCGCGGCTGCCGAAGAAGGCAGACGCCACCCCGGTTGAAACCGTGGACATACTGCCGACCATTGCCGGATTCCTCGGATTGCCCCCGGACCCGGGATGGCAGGGCGTGAACCGGATGCAGGCGCCCTCTGGCAGCGCGCTCCGTCCGCAATTCTCACAGTGCAAAGGCGCCTTCCCCGGCTTTCCAAGGGATTTCGACGTGGTCAAGTCCGGTTCGGACAAACTGATAGTAGACCGGAAGAAGAACACCGACCTCCTGTTCGACCTCGGCCAGGATCCACGTGAGACCAGGAACCTCGCCACAGCCAAGCCTGAAAAGACCGCCGAACTGCACAAGCTGCTGGAAACGCACTCGGCACAGATGAAGAGCCGCCTTCAATCCCTTCCCCATGAATCAGGCGCGCTGGACGAAGAAACAAAACAGTCCGTCAAGGCACTAGGTTACCTGGCGAAGTAACTTCGAAGCAGGACTGCGCCTACCGCGTTATCAGCAACTCGGCAACGTCGGCGGGAGCCTGCACCAGAATATCGGCGCATTGCGCCGAGGGGGGAAACAGAATCTTTGCGGAGGCCTCGCCTTTGGGGGGAATCGTTATCGCCCCCATGGTCAGCGTGGGACTTTCCGGCGGCGTTGCACCCAAACCGGTCAGGTGGACAAAAACCAACCTGCCCACCACGGCATAGGCTTCGGGCCGGTTCTCCGGGTCACGAGCGCTCACCCCAATCGCAAGGTCCTTCTCCTGCCCGCAGTGAACCCTCCCCAAGTACCGCCACACCCACCCACCTGCAGGCCCCGCGGTCGAAGAGGGTGCCTCAAACTCGGCCTCATCCACCTTGACCTTAATCGAGGCCGTCGGGATCACATATCCGGCACCCTTGGCCGTGTATTCAAGATAGACGCCATACTCACCCTCTGGACAGCGTGTCGTGCAGGCGAGAAGGTCCTTCACATCCGCGTTCTTGTGAACGCGAAACACCATGCCCGGCCGCATCCTGCCGTTGGCAAGATAGCGCTGGATGTTCCACTGGCTATGCTCACCCAACACACGTTCCAAACGATTCGGGGAACAGACCGCCCCCGCGTGCAGCACCTCATAGGGCAGCGTCTGCGGCGCTGCTGCACCGCTTTTCGCCGCTAGAGTAATCGTGGTCCCGTCCGCGCTTGTCTCGGCGCTGATGCTTGCCTGCCCGGACCCGCCTGTTCCCGGCGGATCGTAAATGCCCTGCAGAGAAAGGTCCGCGGTCTTCCTGCCCTTGTTCCCCGCGCTTTTCTGCAGGTCAAACAGATAGAGCGTGGCGGCAAGATAACGGGGGTCGGATTCATGCCGCGCGATCAGGGTGCCGTGCGCCTGAAGCCAGTCCAAAACACCGCGCGACAAGGGGTCGAGGCCGATGCCGGGATCGGGCATAACATACCACACCCGCGACACGCCTGCCCCTGCCTTTTCCAACTCCAATGTCTTCCACTGGTGAAATTCCTGGTAGGCACGGCTGCATATGAGGTCGACGTTGCTCTGCAGCAGCCCGCCCATGTCCACAAGGACATGCCGCCGCTCCGGAAGATACCAGCGCACAGGCGCTTCCGTTTCCCAAAACACGTGCCACACCACGTCGTCCGGCTGGCCCTCCTCGTTGACCGCCTTGGCGATCGACTTGGCATCCAACGTGGGAAAGACCCCCAGGTGTTCATGCTGTATCGTTGAGAGGTGCTTTGCGTACAGGTCATGCAACCCGAAAGCGCACACCGCAACCCACGCGACTACGGCAACCGCACGCAGCGGACGCCAGGGCAGCGCGGCGCTGCCAAGCGCCATCACGACCAGCAGGGGACCAACGGCGCCCACAACATAGCGGTCGATGTACAGCGACCACTTCAGCACATGGGAAAGGCCAAAGAGTATGGCCACCGAGCCCGCGAATACTCCCAGCATGAACAGCAGCGCCGTGCGCCGTCCCCGCAGGCACAGCAGGCCGGCAAGGGCCAGCACGGCGGCCAATGCCGCCGCGGCGGCATGCAGCGTTGAGTTGGGTGAATAGGCCGTGAGAAAGTTGTGCAGGGTGATCCAAAGCGAGTGTGCCGACGGCACGGGGGCATGAAACACCCTGCCCTGCATCGCTTTCGTGTAATGTAGCTCCATGAGAATAAAGGGCACGGAGCAGAGAATCACGGCGGCCTGGGCAAACAGCCAGGCCATCGTCTGCCGGAGCCGCCGTGCAAAAAAGAGCATATAGAGCATGTTCAACGGCGCCAGGAAGAGGGGTGCAAAAAATAGCATGTTGCAAAGCAGGGTGGCGCAAAGCACATACAGAGCGTAATGCCGCGGCTTGGCGTCGCTGTCGGCACAGCGCATGGCCAGATACACCGCGGCAAGCACAAAAAGAATCACCCAACTGTACATCTTCGCATCGCGGCTGTAATAGACCAGCATGGGCGCCGGGGCAAGAAAGAGTAGGCAGTGCAGCCCCCCCCTGCGGCCGGCCACGCGACGTCCAATCAGCCATGCCGGATAGAGCGCCGCCATGCCCGCAAGCACCGCGTGAAACCGCATCCATGCGTCCCCGTGGCCCGGCACCAGCCAGGCCTTCAGCAGCAGGATGAACGCGGGCTCCGGCAGGATGAAGGAACCGCTCATGGCCTCCCGGCTCAGATGCCGCGCGAGGTAGCCATACATCGACTCGTCGTACCAAAGGGGATCGAAGCCCAACTGCCACACACGCAGCAGAAATGCGGCGAGAACGGTGAGCGCGCATCCCAGCAAGAAGAAGTGGTTTCGTTCAGCCGGTCCCGCGCCTGCGGTCTCCGCCGCACCCTTCTTATGCTTCATGCCGATCTTACCGTACCCCGCACCCACTCTCACGGCCTCACTTCGACGGCACGCCGGGGATGTGCAGGTCGGCACAACCCGGACGGGTGGGAATCACGCGGTCGCAGGCAACACCCCACATTTCCCAGCCGCCGTCGATGTAGTTGTCATTGGACGGCCGCCCGCAGGCCTGCACAAAGAGATACCACTTCCCTTCGATCTCATACAGCGCGGGGGTCGCAACGTGATAGAGCGTGCGGTCGTCGTAGAGCCCCTGCCATTTCGTTTGCAGCACCGTGTCGAGGTCGAGCTGTGTCCAACCCTTCACCGGATCCGTGCTGACCGCCAGCCCGAGCCGCCAGCGCGCGCCGTGCTCCACCCCCACCTCGATGCAAAGCACATAGGTTCCCCCCACTTTGAGAATCTGGTGCCATTCGTAATAGGCGTTTGCCGTGGACGGAAAGATCTGCCCCATGCCGCGCGGGTCATCGGCGTTGAACTGGCGCGTCCACGTCTTGCCGTCCTGCGAGGTCGCCAGCCGGATGCCGGGCAGGCACCCGTCCTTTCCCCGGTACGAGTAGTACATGTGCCAGTCCCAGCGTTTGGCCCCGTCATTCCACTCGCGCATCACCGCCGCCTGCGACGCCATTTCCTCGTGATACGGCGCGGCGGGTTCCGGCGCCAGCACCGGTGCCGCGCCATGGCGTTTGATTGCGGAGGCTGTCACGTCCGAATAGCCGTCCGCCCCTGCGGGGCATATGGCCAAACCAATCCGATCCTGCACGCTGCCCGTAGTGCCGGAATAATAGATGTAGTACGCGTCTTCCTCCGGAATATACAGCACTGTGTCCAACCGGATACTGCCGCTGTCCCAGCCGTCCGCGCCCGGTCCGAATATCGGATTGGCCTCATCCTGATGCCACTGAAAAGGCTCCTTCACCTCTGCCCAAGCCTTGCCAATCGCCGCAAACCTCCGGTTGGAAGCGGGAACGGCGCCATAGAAAATAATCAGCCGCCCCGGCACTTTGGGATTGGGCAGGATGCAGGGTTCTTCAATCTGCTGCGACATCCACGCATGGCTCGCCCGCGACAGCACCATTTCCCCGCGCACGGTGGCGGTGCCCTCAGCCGGAACTGCCGGTACGCCATCCGCGGCCCGGGCACCCTGGAAACACCAACCCGCCAGCAAGCACACCAGGACGGCCCATAGGGCCGTATTAAACAGCGTTTTCATGAATCGCCTACTCCATTCTGGTCGGTTCCTGTCTTCGTGACAGCCCCAACATCTCCGTTCCGTAAACAGTCTATGTCCATCGGAATGGAAAGTACAAACCGGGGAGCGGTGCAAGCAAACCTGCAATTGCAGGCTTCTTCCCGCCAAGGTATAATCACGCCACCCAATGAATAATTCAATTGGGGGCCTTTGCAGTTGGGAATGGTAGGAACGGCAAACCTGGGTAGGACCGCAACGTGGGAAAAAAGCACAAGACACCGCCGGACAAACGCACTGCCTCCCCCACATCTGCCGAGCCCTCCGTTCCGGCCGAAATGCCCCTCCTGTTCAAAATTGCCCTGGGACTGGTACTCGCCCTGGCCGTGGCGTTCATTGCGCTGTTCCTGTACGTGTCGCTGTCGCGGATTCGCTACCCCTTTGATCTGGAATGGCTCGAAGGGAGCATGGTCGTCAATGTGCAGCGCGTGTTTGACGGCCAGAGTCCCTACGTTGAGCCGTCGCAGGATTTCACCTGCTATCACTATCCCCCGCTCTACTATTGGACCTCCGCCCTCGCCTGCCTTCCCTTTGGCGTGGGCTATTTCCCGCTGCGGCTGGTCTCGGTGTTGTCAACGGCGGGCACCTTCATCCTGCTCTTCCTCATCGTCAGACGGGAGACAAAGAGTCTCGTTCTTGGCATCATCGCAGGCGGAACCTATGCGGCCGCCTACGGCTGCCTGAGCGACTGGTTCGACCTCGCCCGCAACGATTCCCTATTCATTTTCTGGTTGGTTGCCGGGCTCTATGCCGTGCGCCGCCCCAAAGCGGATCTCTGGACAAGCGCGCCCGCGGCCCTCCTGTTTCTGCTCGCATTCTTCACCAAACAGCCCGCGATCTTCGTGGTTGCAGGCGCGGCCTTCTATCTCACCCTCGTGAACTGGCGGCAGGGCCTCCTCCTGATCGCCCTCTTCGCGGGTGGCACCGTCATTGCCACCCTGCTGCTCGACTGGTCCAGCCAGGGGTGGTACTCCTTCTACGCGTTCAAACTGGCCGGAGAGCATCCTTTCGTCCTCGCGAACATACTGGGTTTCTGGAAAAACGACCTGCTCCTGGTCATTCCTGTGTGGCTCATTGCGGCGCTGGGTTTTGCCTGTTTCGAATTGACCGGATGGCGCGACCGGCGGCGGCTCTACTTTCCCCTGATCGTCTCCAGCGCCTTCGCCGGATGCTGGATTTCACGGCTGCACGAAAGCAGCGTGCCCAATGTGAACATGCCTGCCTACGCCGTCATGGCCATGACGCTGCCCCTGGCGCTGCATGCCCTGGGACAGCGGCTGTCTGCATCGGCGGATCGCCGACTGAGCGCTCTGGCGCTCGTTGCCGCCGTGGCGGTCATCGCGCAGTTCGGGGTCCTGTTCCACAATCCGGCACCCAGGATCCCCACGAAAGCCGACGAGGCGGCCGGCTGGAAGTTTATCGACTACCTGCGCGGCGTGCAGGGCGACGTCTTCATCCCCTGCAGCACCTACTACGCCGCCATGGCGGGGAAGAAAACATTTTCACACACCATGACGACCATGGACATTCTGATGGCCAAGAACGAGGTCTTGAAAAAGAAGCTTCAGACCGAACTTGTCGAAGCGCTCAAGCAGAAGAAATACGCCGCGGTGATCCTGCCCGCCAACGATTTCGGCTTCGCCGCCACGGCGCAGAAGTTCAACTACCACGAGGTCCCTTTCGGTCTTTTTGATAACGACACCGTGTTTCAGCCCATCATCGGCAACATGGCCGTCAGGCCGAGCCGGGTCTTTGTGCCGCCCCCCTCCAAGAACGGGCTCGGGCTCCTGCGCAACTATCCCTGAGCGTCAGCATGGACAAGGAAGGGCAGTTCACTCATGACGCTTTGCCCGCCAGAAGGTATTTCTGCCTCAGCGGTTCGGCAAACCGTTCAATGGCATAGCGCAGCGCGGTGCGCGGCAGTTGCGCCGCATGCCGGTCCAGAAACGCCTCCAGCGCCGCCTGGTCGCGCTTGCCCACCTCGCGCAGCATCCACCCGACCGCCTTGTGCATCAGGTCGTGTGCGTCCCGCTTTTCAACAAGCAGGCGTTCGCTCAGGGAAAGTATCTCCGCGAATCGGCCAACCCGGATAAAGGAAAAGGTCGCGAGCACCACCACCCGGCGTGTCCAGAGATGGTCACTCTCGGCAAGCTCAAACAACACGGCCGGGTCCCTGTTCAGCAGATAGTCGCCCACGATATTGGGCGCGCTCAAATCAACCAAGTCCCAATTGTTGATGCGGCGCAGGCTCTTCAAATATAACTCGAAGATGCGCTGCCGGTCCTCCTCCCCGCTTCTCTTGTACTGCTCCACCAGAATCAACAAAGCCGTAAGCCGGTCCTCATGAAACTCACTGGCCAGCAGGTCGCGGACCACCGAGAGCACTTCGGCGCAGGTAAGGTCGTTCCGGCCCGCGAAGAACCGCTTCGCAATCTTCCTCTGGTCGGGAACCACCACGCCCAGGAAACGGTCCCCCTCGCCGTACTGACCCTTCCCCGTCTTGAAGAATCCCGATAGAATGGCCACCTTGTCCGCGCGCGCCACACGGCGCAATTCCGCTTTCACTTCATCCGCGTTCATTGTTTTCCTCCTGACAACAGGGTCTCACATCACACCGGTCCCGGCGATTGTTACTCCCCCTATTATGGCAGAAAGTTTCCCGACATCACGCCATTTCGCAGATGCCCGCCTTATTTCACAGGGGCTACGGCTCTTGGCCCCGGAGGGGGCGCACAATAGTAGCCACGGGTTGAGCGAAGGCGTGCGCGCGATTAGGCTGTCGCTCTTGGCCCCTGAGGGGTCACCCAACAGTAGCCACGGGTGGAGCGAAGGCGTGCGCGCGATTAGGCTGTCGCTCTTGGCCCCGGAGGGGTCACACAACAGTAGCCACGGGTGGAGCGAAGCGGAACCCGTGGTCAACAGGAAAAAGAGACCCGTCCCCGGCAGGGGGCGAACAGACACGGGACGGCGCGCTGCACGTGATGACTGTAAAGGGGAAGACCTCGGACGCTTTCCCTATCTCGTCATATTGACACCGGCCCGCAGTGGTGCCACGCTGGTTGCATGCCGAGAACAGCGCGCATGGTGGTGCCGGGGGTGCCCTATCACATCACCCAGCGGGGCAACCGCCGGGAGGATGTCTTTTTCTGTGACGGCGACAGAAAGCTCCCGTGTGATGGAGACCA
>CAITNO010000058.1 GCA_903893795.1 Candidatus Hydrogenedentota bacterium
GCCCGAACGCCGGACGCGGCCCTTCGCATTTCAGAGCAGTATCCGGGGGAGGTGGACCTGCTGATCACCGACGTGATTATGCCCGACATGAACGGCCGGGACCTGTCCCGCCAATTGTCTTCTGGCCGCCCGCGTATAAAGCATCTCTTCATGTCAGGCTACACGGCCGATGTGATTGCCCACCACGGCGTGCTGGAAGAGGGCGTGCACTTCATCCAAAAACCTTTCTCCGCGACCGATTTGGCGGTGAAGGTGCGCAAGGTGCTGGACAGCGATTAGGTGTCCAGCCATAAAGCCGCTTCCTGCTGCCACACTGCCCAGGCAAAGAGGCGGGTGCAAAATGTCGCGCTGATGCCCACTGAGCGTATAATGCCGCCTGACTTTTTCCACCGGTGCAGAAATCTTGGCAACGGAGTATTACGGATTCATGAGAGTACATGCAGCACCGGCATTGATGGCCGGGGTTTTGACGGTGATCCTGGCAGTCATCATGGTGGACCCGGCCTGCCAGGCCGGGCAAAAGACCGCCCCGGCGGTGACGAAGCCTGTGGCGCAGGACTCTGCGGCTGAGCTGCGGGACCTGCCCATCAAGGTATGGCCCCAGGGACAGGAATCGACGGACATGCTGGGCGTGCTCATCAGCGGCGACGGGGGGCTGTGGTCGCTGGACAAGGCGGTAATGCAGGAGATGGCGGACCACGGTGTGCCCATGATCGGCCTGAGTTCGTACAGGTACTTTGCCAAGGCGCGCACACCGGAAGAAACCGCGGCAGACATGTACCGCGCGCTTCGGTTTTACATGAAGGCCTGGAACAAGCAGCGCATCGTGCTGATGGGCTATTCACTGGGCGCGGAACTGGTCCCGTTCGTCGCCACGCGCGTGCCGGAGGATTTGCGGGACAGGGTGGCGATGGTGGTGATGCTGGGGCCCACGGATGAAACCATGTTCGAATATCATTTCATGGACTGGCTGTTTTCGACCAAGGGCCGGCCCACCTACGATGTGATGGGGGAAATCGGAAAGATTCAGGGACCCAGGGTGCTCTGCGTGACGAGCGTGCTCGACCGGGAGTGCATTTGTGAAAAACTGGACACCAGCCGCGTCACCGTGCTCAAGCTTCCCGGCGGCCACCACTACAGCAACCGGTTCATCCGGCTGACGGAGGCCATATTGGAGCAACTAAAACTGGCCACCGCCCCAACCGATTCGGTCAAGGCGGCCACGCGGTGAACTTCTCCGCGCGCGTGCCGGGCCCTCGCCGCCAATAGGCAACTACCTGGCCAGACGGAACCCGTAGTTGCTCCCCGCGAGCGCCTCCGGATCGCCCCCCAGGCGGGCCGCCGACCTGCAGAACGCAGCGGTGCCGTTCCAGAAACCACCGCGAAGTACACGGTCCGAGCCGCCCGGAAACTCCCACGCGCTCCCGTCCGTCGGCGCGCCCGAATAGTCTGAGCTGTAAAAGTCCTGGCACCACTCCCAGACATTTCCGCTCATGTCATACAGCCCCCATCCATTCGGCCGTTTCTGACCCACCAGATGCGCCCACGCCTCTGCGGCAGGCCCCGTGTTTCCGCTCCACCAGGCATAGCCATTGATGACCGTATAGGCCGGGTCGTCGCCCCAGTAGAACCGGGTCGTCGTCCCCGCCCGGCAGGCATATTCCCACTCCGCCTCGGAGGGCAACCGGAAGGTCTGGCCCGTCAGGACATTGAGTGCGTCGATAAAGTCCTGGGCATTGTTCCAGGAAACGAACACGGCGGGACTTTCCCCGTCGCCAATCACGTTCACGTGCAATATCCATGGTGATGTCCCCATCACCGCCGTCCATTGCCGCTTGGTCAACTGGTACTTGCCCGTCCAGAAACCGTTCAACGTCACCGAATGCTGCGGTCCTTCATCAATATTCCTGTCCGCTTCGGCGGCCGGGCTGCCCATGGTGAAGGTCCCGCCCGGAATCCAAACCATTTCCAGCGGCACCTCTCCGGGCAGCATGATTGTTTCTTCGGCCGCCGACAGCAGCAGGCTTACCGGTGAACCGGGAAGCAAGCCAACGCCTGCCGTGGGATTCTGGCTGACAACCTGTCCCACGGGCGTCGTTTCGCTGTACTCCTGTGTAATGGTGCCCACAGTGAGCCCCGCGCCCGTGATGGCGGTGGTTGCCGCCGCCTGTGTCTGCCCCACCACATTGGGCACGGTCTTGGACCCCGGCGGACACCCGGCAATCACCAGGCATGTGGCCACCATTCCCAGGCACATTGACCGCGACAGTCGCTTCATGTGGCGCTCTCCTGCACAGTTCTTCCGGCGAAAATGCATACTTTGCTCGCTCTTGCTCGCTGTTCCACGCAACAATAAGCTTTGCGGTTCTTATTCCGCCGGGGAATGTGGAGTCCCGGGCAAAATTCCGACAAAACACCCCTGCCGCCTTGGGGCGGCTTTCCCCCTTAGCCATGGGCACCGGGCTTTACGGATTGTTTTAGGACGGCTAGGCGCCGAGGGCTTCTTCGGAAGCGGGCCGCATGCCGCACAGTGTCCATGGGGCCTCATAGAAGAGAGCATGGGCAATGCCGGCCGCCGTGTCCAAGTCGAACATTCCACGCTCCACCTTTGCCGACAAAACCTCTGTGAGCAGTTTCCGCACGACACGGCTCTTGGCGTAGGTCCACTCGATGCAGTACGCGTCGGAGATGAAACCAACCTGTTTGTTCGTGGGCAGCATGTCGATGCGTTCGTCCATGATGCGTGTCACGATGGAGGGGAAGAAGTTGTGCCACCAGTAACCCGCCAGCGAGAGGTTGGGCAGTTCGCGGCACATGGTGCAAAGGGTCTGGTTGGCATGGGCGCTGGACACGTGGCACTGGAAGCGCACGCCTGGGTGGCGGCCGATCATTTCAGCAAGCTGGGCGAGGGTGCGCTGTGTGATTCGGCTGGAGGTCTCGAAGGGAAGCGGTTCGGCGGCCGTGCTGAACTGGAACAGAAGTGTGTCGCCGAAGTGCTTTTCGAAGGATGTGAGAAAGGCCTCATTGATGTAGGAGGCGAAGACATCGCGCTCGGCGGGACCGGCGCTTTCGCGTCGGGCGAGGGCGGCATTCATTTCCGCATCGGTTACCAGCCGAAAGTCCACGTCGGTCGAGATGTGCGTGGCGTTGGACGTGATCTGATCGGCCGGGATGTGGCTGACGAACCACTCGACGGCCTCCCGCACATCGTCCAGCGTGCGGATGGTCCGGTCGGGCGCCGGCCTGATGCCGCCGATGGGCGTGGGGCTTTCGGGATTGCGCCCCCAGCAGCGTTCGAGTTCATAGACGGCCGTGTCGTATTCGCCCCACTGGCAGCGGGAAAAGAAGGCCCATTCAAGCGAGTACTGGAGTAAGGCCTCATCGGGGCCGTTCCCATCCGCGTCGGCGCCGCGCCGCGCCCATTCGGTGCAGAGACGCTTGATGTTGGCCCGCCGTATGATTTCGCGGTGCCAGGCGCGGTCGTCGGCCCGCTCGCGGATGATGCCATCCAGTGTGCGCCAGTTGTCCAGTGTGATTTCCTCGTCCCAGTCATACAGTTCGCGGAGCAGGAGGCGCATGGCCCAGGTCATGCTCGTGTTCCGCACGTGGCGCAGGTAAGGAATCGCCTCCTGAATGCGGAACTCAGCCTCTTCACGACTGGGCCAGTTGGGGTATTCGGTGAGGCGCTTCCCGCTGGGGCAGCCCGCCGCATACAGATCACTCACGCACATATGGTAGAGCAGAATGTCGTGCAACCCCCGCGCGCCCAGTTTTCCGCCCACCAGATGCGTGTGTGCATCCAGTAACGGTGTCGCGGAAATGCGTCCGCCCAGCGCTTCCTGAATTGCGGTGAGTTCCATAGTGCATCCCTTCGCTGTTGGATTCTTTTCGGCTTGTTTTCTGACCCCTCTCAGCTTATCCCCTGCACCCCGCGCGCATCAAGACGATATGCGTGAATGCCGAGTGGCGCGCATGGACGACAACTGCTCATTGTGCTATTATCTCGTTGACAGAACGTTGGGGATTGATCAAGAATCGAGGGTCTTATGAATATGTTGCCGTGCAAGAGGTTTCTCCTGCGAAACGAGTTTCTGTGTGCAGTCATGGTGTGTTTCCTGTGCGGACCAGCTTGGACCAATGAACCGGCCGTGCAGGGTTGCGGAAGCGCCGCAGTGGACGCGAAGGCAGTTGCCGCCCCCGTCAAGGAGGAGTCCTGCATTGCCAAGAAAGAGACGGGAGAGGAGTGGGAGAACCGTTGGTTCGTCAAGTGGGGCCTGGCCAACGTGCATGCCCGGCTCCAGGAATCGGAGAATGAGATCAACCGCCAGTTGAACGGCCCGTTCAGCATCTTGATCCCCGGATGGGACAGGGCGAGAACGTTCAGGGACCTGAGCAACAATTGGGGGCTCTTTGACGCCCATCTGGCGCTGGGCCGCGATATCAATCCGAATTGGTCCTGGTTCGTTGACGTGGGCGGCATTATCGGAAAAGTACGGACCAAGGAGAACTACCTGTTTCCCCTGCCGCTGAACGTTAAGGTTGATTTCGGACGTAAGCTCTGGTTTGTTGCCGCTGGCCTGGATTGGTACCCGTGGGGAAAACCTGTATTTGACCGCGACCCATCCCGAAACGCCATCATGAATGCGCTGCGTTCAAGCAGACCCTTTCTTGAGGGGGCCATCGGCTTTGTCGATGCCGGAGAAACGGCCACCGCCCGGCTAAAGTTTCAGCATCTTGACCCGTCTATAAAGATAAAGCAATACCTGCATCATCCGACGGAGTACATCAGTCCGCGTATCGGCCTGGAAACGCCGCTTGGCAAGAACGATTCGTTCGTCCTGGCGGCGGGGTATCTGTTCTTCGACCGCCACGAGACAGACTTCAACAATTTGTCCGTATATATGATGTACGAGCACAAGTTCTGAGACGCCGTGCAGCCCCCACTGCGGGGTGGGGTTTCATTGTGCTTTGTGGTCCTCGATGCTTGGCACATCGGGCAATCTTCGCCTACTGCAGCAGGTACATGCCCGTTTCGCCAAGAGCCATGTCAATGTCCAGGTGGGTTGTGTCCTCAGCGACGGGCCTGCCGGTCAGCGCGTCGGTCACGGCGCACCGGCGCGGAAAAAAAAGATGCTTGCGGCCCGCCGCGGTGGCGCTGATGCCAAGAAAATGCCCGTCGGTCAGCACCACGTCATCCGTGTTGCTGTAAAGGTGGACGCCGGAGGCGGCAAGGATGTTTCGCAGGAGCCGCGCCGGGACGTGGAGCGCGCCGACGTACACACGAAGTCCGTCGGGAGTCTGCTTGGCGGCCGCGGCGACGCCCCCGGAGGGGTTGCGCGCAATGACCTCCACGCTGGGTTCGTCCACCGTCCATACGGGATCGAGCAGCGTTTCACAACGAAACGGTTCGCTCAGCCCCGCCGCCAAACCCTTTCCTGTTTTCTCGGGAACGACTTTGCCGGGTGCGGGTGCTCCGCGACGCAGTTGTAGACCGGTCATCTGGGTCATGTTGGCATCGCTGGCCGTCTCATCGAGAAAGCCGCCGCCATAGAACCACACTGCCGTGCTTCCATGCGTGGCCCGCAGCACGACCTCGCGCTGGTGGGCGTCCAGGTGGTAGCAGTTGGCGAAGTAGTACACCTTTGCGGGAGGGACTTTGCCCGCGACAAAGTCGCTCAGCAGGTAAATGCCGAAGGGCGCCCCCATGCGGTAATACTGGCTGCGCATTTCGTAAACCAGCGGACAGGCCAGTTGGATGGTGCAGGCCGCATAGGCGGGGCTGTCCTCGTCCACGATAAGCGCAACGTCCGGGTTCCAGGAGGACGGCTCGGTCAGATGCTCCTGGTAGAAGTGCTGAAGTCCGCCGACGTTGTCCCACAATTCTTTGCCGTTGAGCCAGCCGATTCCGCCAAGGTCCATGTACCAGGTCGCCAACCGGCGCGGGAAAAGCTGGGCGAAATTGCGCTGGTGAACCCATCGTGTCCCCTCCAGCGTGTCCACGCGGCCAAAGCCCGATGCGGTCGGGGTCAGGTGGGTGCGCGTGTCGTCCTCGTTCAACCAGAGCTTTCCGTGGTCCCGCACGCTGTCCACGGCACTCATGAACATGCCCGCGCCACCCTGCTCGCGGTCGAGGTAGGAGATGGGCGAACAAAGGATGTCCACATCGGGGCAGGCAAGCATGCGCGCCATGGCCAAGTGACCGCTGTTCTGCGGTCCCATGGGAATGCCGTGCATGTCGAACAAATAGCCATAGAAGAAACAGCTCAGCTTCTTGCCGTGAGTTTCATCTTTGATCACATGGGCCATCATTTCCAGCGGCGCTTCCATGGCGATTTGCTTGTAACGGTAATAGTCGATGATGGGCCGCTCGGCGACAGGATCACGGAAGAGGCCAAGCTTGCTCGACCGCATCTGCTCCGCAGAGGGCACCTGGACCTGCTCAAAGGCCAGTTCCGGGGTCTTCCAGGCCTTGCGCAGGCCATCGATCGAAGCGTATTGCGTTTGCAGCCACGCGCGGAACCCCGCATTCATGGCCGGGGAGAAATCGGAGAGGCAGGGTTCCCATGAACGCTCGTAGAACCATTCGCCCGTGTGCTGGCCGCAGGGGTGGTAGCCCAGTATATGGTCACCATATTTTGACTCGCAGTGACGAACCAACGCGCGCAGATGCACCTGCATTTCGGCCCGCCACGCTTCGGAAGCCATGGACATGCCCAGCGTCTGGCCGTCATCGAAGAGCATGCTGTCGCCGGGATGGGCCGCCAGCCAGAATTCCGGCGGGGCCATGCCGAAACGGGGCAGCAGCAGCGCCTGCGGGTCCTCCCGAAGCGTGGTCTCGATGCACCGGTCCACTTCGGCGAAATCGGCTTCCTGTCCCGGCTCGGGCCAGGGCATGCCAAGACTGAAACTGTACAGGTGAACACCCGCATCGCGCGCCAGCCGCAACTGCTGGACATAGGGGGAAACGGGGTCCGCGTCGGCAGGATAGATGGTCCACGGCCCGTTAATGTGCAGCATCATGAAGTCGACCGTGCGCGGTTTGTCCGCCTTCATCCAGAGCGAATAGGTGTACTTCTGCATGGCCTTGACGGAATAGCCCGACTGGTACCAGTGCAGGTGCATGTGGTCGGTCCCGGCTTCCGTGATGTCCGTGCGCAGACTCTGCTTCCCGCTGACCTTCGTATCGGGGTTCAATGTCCAGGTGGCTTTGGCCTCTGGCCGCTGAAACAGGTGCCAGTCGCGCTCAATGTCCCCGCGCGTGCCCTCGAAATCGCCGTTGCGTGCAAGGTTCGCGGCGGGCGCGACGTTCCTCTCGCCGGGATAAACGCGGATATTGTCCACCCACACCGTGCCCGGCCCCTCGCCGCCCAGGCGGAAATGAATGCCGCTGGCCCCGTCCGTGTCCTCCAGGGCCATGACGGTGATGCTGTATTCCTGCCATTCCGTGGTCAGGTTCACCACGGTTGGCCCGCCAATGCCCGATTCCCAGCCGAAAAACATGAGCGGGCTGACCGCCTTTCCGTCAACAAAGATCATGGACGATCCGTTTACAGAACGGAGTTCGGCCTCCAAGGCTGACGCGGAAAAGGACAGGAACAGGAGGATAACCAGGGACGCGGCAAGGCTCACGGCAAAGGGGAAAACATGCCTTGCCGAGCAACGAACCCGAAGCGTTCTTTCGCGCCGTCTGCCTGCCAAAGGAACCCTGCGAAGCCACATATGCGCCGCTCCTGCCGTCTGTGACCAAAAGCCCAAACTCGAAATGACCTCAATTGTCAATTATCAAATGTCCATTGTCAATTGCCGGGTGGAACCTTTGCCCTCCGCCCGGTGTTTAATGCTGTATTGAAGGTTCTAACGCCATGCCGATTTCCGGCATGCAGGAAAGGAAGAAACGATGAAGACAAGATTTGTGGTGATGATAGCTGTGGCATTGGCGGTTGCCCTGTCCGGTGCGGCATTTGCGGCCGACACTGCAGCCCCCGGCAAACCCGCCGCGGCACCGGCGGCAGGTTCGGCGGCAACACCGGCGGCACCGGCCGCGAAGGGGCACGAAGGCGTAAAGGCCACCGTCAAGGGCGCCGTGTCCAGCAAGACCGTCACCCGCAAGGGCCAGGACATGAAGGTCTATGAAGTCACCGTGACTTCGGCAACAGGCGCGGACGGCAAGGCCATCGACAGCCTGAAGGGGCAGGCCCTGCACCTGGGCCCCAAGCCCAAGATGGAAGAGATTGCAAAATTCGACGGCAAGACCGCCGAAATCACCGGCACGGTAGTCGAAGGACGCAAGCCGGGGACGAAAATGCTGCGGGTCGAGACCATTAAGTAGACCCAACAACCAACCAGGAGCACAGGCCGGAGGCGCAAACGACGCGCCTCCGGCTTTCTCTTATTCAGACAACAGCGATGCGTCCGCAGCCCTATGGAGGCACAGATCGGTCATTCCGCATTGAACTTGAAGGAATAGATGTCCGCATCGCGCAAGGTAATTTCCATCGTGACGGGTTTGCCGGACAGCACAGCGGGGTCGCCGCTTTCAAAGGTCACCTTCCTGTCCAGCGTGTCACCAAACAGCTCGATGGAATCGAGCACCTGACCTTCACCAATGAGCCTCATCCGGACGTATCCCAACGCCGAAGTGGAGAAGTTCATTGACAGCATTTTCCCCGTGAACACGAACGGCTTGGTAACAATGGTGGCCGTCTTGTAGGGCGCATTGAAGGAAACGAAGCCGTCGGGCCGGATGGTATAACGGCGCACTGTGTGGTATTTCATGTTCCAGTGGCCGCTGGGAACGTACATGGAAAGCTCGTTGGGCAGGCCGGGCTGGTCGTTGGCGGTTTCAATCATGCCGACCGCCGGATAGCAGTCGCCATAGACCCAGTTGTATCCGTCCTCCGGGCCGGGCGACATGAAAGCCTCGTCCCAGCGCTTCCATGTTGCGCCGTCGCGGGAGGACATGAAGACGCAGTCCGTGACCGCCAGGCCGAAGCGCGGATGCCCCTGCATGCGCGCCCTACGCCGTTCGGCGCCGGGGATCTGCGCAAAGTTGTCGGTCCATTCCCTGCGCTCTACGTAGCGCGTGGGAAAGCCGACAAACATGTGATCGGCGCGGTAATAGGGCTGCGCCGCGTTGGTATAAAGGGGATAGTCGTCCGCGCCGCCGAAGTCAAGGAGCACGGGGTCGGACCAGTCCTTAAAGTCCTTGGAAACCATCCAGCGGACATCGCGGACGCCCGCATTCAAATCACCGCCCGGGATGCTGTGGAAATCTCGGATATAGCCGCGGTACTGGTGGTTGTTCCGGTCCCAAAAGGCGATGTTGAGCGTGTCGAATTTGCCCTTGTTGGTCATCTGCCACGCCTTCACAAAATGGATACCGTCGGCGCTGGTGAAGCACCAGAGGTAATGGTCGTTGCAGTCCACGCCCACGCCCTTGTAGCGCTCGGTCGGCAGGCACGCGGGGTTGGCGTCCTTGAACACGGAGAAGTTGTCGAAGCGTGCCGTGGCGCTGTCCAGGATGATGTTGTTCTCTTTCATCCCGTTGAAGGCGCATATGCCCAAGTGCGGCTTGACCCAGGTCTTGCCATCGCGGCTCTCAGCGTAGCACACCACAAAGGGCTGGGTGCTCAGATTGGTGCCGTCCGCGTTCAACTGCTTCCCGGCAAGGTAGTACATGCGGTACAGCCCGTCATCATTGAGGAGATTGTAGTAACCACCCCCATCGCCCTCCCAGGGTTCGTCGCTGTTGATGACGACCTCGCGGGGTTGGAGGTGGTGCAGGGTAAGCACCGCCGTTGTCTTTTCAGGGTTGATGAGGTAGTCATCCCAGAAAAGCTCCCGGCGCGACCCGATGTCAATCGGACCGACACTTGCGGTGTCTTGCGCCAAGGCCGTTGCGGAGGCGAGGCTGGCAAGCGTGGAGAATGCCAGCAAAGCCCAAAGGGTGGAACTCTTCATGTTCAGTTGCTCCATGTTTCGTCGCGGTCGCGACTGGCACACCTTTTCGGAAGATGAATCAAAGAGAACAAAGAAGGGGCTGCCACGGAAGGCACGGAGCAGCAGAGCCGCAAACAATGGCGCCACGAGTCGCAAGCTGTTAGGTCCCCCCTTGAGAGGGGCGCCCGAAGGGCGGGGGGTGTATGCTCCGCACACACCGGAACAATCGTGTCTTGCGAAGGACTTGGAACATAGTAGTGCGGAAATACACAGAAAGCTCAGCATGGCTTTCGCGCATTGCGATGGCTTTGTAGATGGCAGTACAGCGCGCCTGGTCATTTGCGTCGATTCATCCTGTGCATCCATGTCACATTCTCTTTTGCCTTTTTCCGTGTGCTTCCGTGAATTCCGTGGTTCCGCCCTCTCCCGTGTTTTGGTTGCGTCGCTGGCCGCGCCAAGTATTGCGTGGTTGGCATTCTGCTCTTTTCCGCCGCGCCGGGCGAATCCGGCTACTGTTTGACCTCCCCCTTGTAACTCACGTTCAATTCAAGTCGATCCATGACGGTCGGAGTGTTGCCGGTGCGTGAACTGTCAAGGCGAATTTCAATGGCGTTCTCGCCGGGATGAATGTCCTTCAGGGGCGGGATCAGTTGGAACCATACGGGCGTGGGGGCCGCCGCCAGCGCCTCCTCCGGCTTTGCGGCGCCAAGGTCGATGCCGTTCAGCGTGACACGCAACTGGTCACCCTGGGCCGCCGGCACTACGCGAACGCGCAATAGGGCATGCGGCACTTTACTTTCGGGAACATTGCCAGCGATGTCTTCTCCCACGGGCAAGATGGCCTTCGCAACCGTGTTTGGAACGAGGGTTATGGGCAGACGGTCAGGCACGAATACCGCGGCGCGGTCAAATCCCCAGAGGTCCCGTGCCTCAATGGAATCGATTGCGTAGATCTTGTCAAGCCCCTTGAGGGTGTCGGGAGATCCCATGTGGCTGTATTGTTCCACAGGCTCGGCGGGGAACAGGTTGAAGGCATAGATGCCGTCGACACCGCACTGCCAGGCATTCATGGCCGCGCCGTACCAGGCCTCTTTGGTGTGGTACCCATGGGCGGGCTGCAGGCCCGATCCGCAGAGGTTGGCAAATGCGGGAATTGTATGGTTGTGCGTCTGGGCAACCATTTCACGCAACTGATGCGCCATGGACATCGGTCCCAAGTCACCGCCGAATACCAGCATGTCGACAAGGCCCTCTTCCAGCCAGGTTTCCACATCCAGGCCAATGGACCTGCAGCATGCCATGCCCAGCCCCACACGGCAGGAAATCAGAATCGGACGCCCGCGCAGTGCGCCGATGCGATCCGCCAGTCCGCGCACGCTCCGCACAAAGTCGGTCATCATCGCCACATGCTCGGGCGTGACGCTGCGGTTCTCAGTGGTCTCGCGGAAGAAACGCGGATGGCGAAACCAGTCCATGTCAATGCCGTCAATGTCATAGCGCGTGAACACATCCTCAAATATGCGCAGCATGTGCGCCCGCACCTCGGGCACGGCGAAATCAAAGGCCGCCCACCATTTGCGGGGGTCCGTCATCTCATACTTGTCCCAGTCCGCGGGCGCACCGAGCTGCCATTCCGGGTGCTCCCGCTTCAGGCGCGAGTGCGACCAGGGGGCAAAGCTGTCCTCAACATTGTTCATGCGGCTCGACCAGAACACTTCCATACCCTGGCCGTGGCCAAACTTGACAGCCTCCGCCAGCGGGTCGGTGCCCAGCTTTTCCAGGGCGCGAAGACCCGCGCAGAGGTCTTTGACGTACTGCCCGTCGCTGTCGGAGACAAACTCGCCGATGGCCTCCCCCACTTTCGGAACATGCCCCCAGAACAACCCCCCGCCTCCCGTGCAGTAGCAGATGGTGTCGACCTGTGTTCCGGTCAACTGCCGCAGACGCAGCGCAAGGAACTCGTCGGGAGTGGCATAGGGGCGGGTGTCGCAGCCGTCATCGTTGTACATGATGCGGCGCCGCCGTCCGGCGGCCTCCTTGCGCGCCTTTCTCATTTCCCCGGCGGAGATGGCGTGCTCGGAGACGGCCGGTTGCGGTCCCGCGTTGAAGGAATAGAGGGATGCGTTTCTCAGGAGGAAACGAAGACGGATGTTTTCCGAACCCTCCGGCAGTGCGTTCTTCGTCTTCCATCGCACCGGCTCGTCAACGCTGTCCCCAGAAAAGGGCACACAGTCCTCCCGGCCGTAGCCTTTGATCACCGCATTGTTCTCGTCAAGAACTTCGATACGCAGCACGCCGCCGTCACGGACCGTGTAGTTGACGGCAAGAGCTGCGCCCGAATTGCGCAGGGGTGCGGTGACAACCATGCCCTCTTCCGATCCCGCGTCGATGGATGCGAACCCGTCCTTCCTCATGGTGGCCAGACCAATCGCGGCCTTTGCCTTGTCTATGGCATGGGTGGCGTCAAAACCGCCGTAGTAGAGCTTGATGGTGTCCCCCTCGACAAGCGGTTGATTGGACGTGTAAATCATGCTGCTGTCCCAGGCGCCAGCGGGACCAAGCGGAAGCACGGGCGGGCGGGGCACCTCCTGCCGGGTCCAATGGACGCCGTCGCGGCTGCTCACCAGTTCGACATGGACAGCGCCGTCGTCACCTGCGCCGGTGATGCGGAATATCCACAGGAACCCCAGGTATTGGGATTCATAGGCAAAGCCGCAAAGGCCGTAGAAATCGGTGTGCTGGCCGGGCTGGCCTGCCCAACGGTCGTCGTATTCGTCCGGAGTGAGCACGAGCAGGGGCGCGGGCCACGATTCAAAATCCTTCGTCTCGGCAAAACCAACACAGCGCCGCCGAAAACCGCGAACATCGGCGAATTGCTTGGGATAGCCAATATAGCGCGCGGCATGGGCGTCCCAGGTAAAGTTGCCCACATCACCGATGGGATCGCGCAATACGGGGTTCTTGGGCACGTCCGTCCAGTGGATGCCGTCGGGGGAGCAGGCGCCATAGTAGCCGCTGACGGTGTTGGTAGGCGGGGTGCGGCCGTAATCCCAGTTCATGAGCTTGTAGCGCCGCTCGGGGGCTGGGTCCCAGGGCGTGTAAATCACTTGCGGATTGTGGTCTTCCTTGGTGCGACGGAGCAGAATGTTGTTGTTTGTCTCGCCGTCGTAGGCAACGAGCCCCAGGTTGGGTTTCATCCAATGCAGCCCGTCCAGGCTGTTGGCGTAGAGAATATGATATTCCCCTTCGGCCCAACTGTGATACCACATCCGATAACCGGCCCCGTCTTCACCGGGAAGCACCGTACCGTACAGGTAAACGGTCGAGCCCTCCCAGGGTTTCCCGGGAGCGAGCACGGGATTGGATGCCGCCTTCTCAAAGGCGTGATATACCCGGGTTGCCTTTGTCTTCTCGGCAATCCCGGCATCGTCCACAAACAACTGCCAGGGACCTGTCAAATCGGCCGGGGATTTGGGCGGTGCTTCGGAGGGGACTACGGCAAGCGTGAACGTGAACAGGGCAAGAAAGGTGAACATGTCGAAATAGACCTCCTGCAAAGGCAACGGACCGCATTCATGGCCTGGCCCTGCTGCGCAGGGACAGTCGCAGTATAGTGGGCCGGGGATTTAACAGTAAAGAGACGGAGGCAAGATTGCGACTGGGCGGAACGGAAAGATGACGGGCGGATATACCGCAGGTAACTGAAAGCCTCCCGGGGTGGCCCTGTGATAGACTCTATCCAGCTCTTTTTCCGGTTGGCTTTGAAAAGGGAGCGCGCCATGGAAATAGAAGCATCCCTTCCATTGCTGGAAGAGATACTGGGCCGGTGGGATAAGGAACTGGGGAAAGACGGTCCCGGTTACAAGCATCACGTCTACCGGATAGTCCATTTTTGCCTCGCCCTGCGCGAATGCAACGCTGAGGACCGGGAGAAGATTGTCATTGCCGGCTGCTTTCATGACCTTGGTATCTGGGCAAGCGGCACTATCGACTACCTGCCCCCCTCCATCGCGCTGGCAAAGGCCTATCTCGCCCAGACCGGGCGCAAAGCCTGGACGAACGAAATCGAACTCATGATAGACATGCACCACAAACTCCGACAATACCGGAATGACCGCTATCCACTGGTCGAGTTGTTTCGCCGGGCCGATTTGGTGGATGTTTCACTGGGACTGCTCAAATGGGGGCTGCCCGGAAACTATGTCAAGAACGTCAAAGCCCGCTTCCCCAACGCGGGCTTCCACAAACGGCTGACGCAGTTGGCGGGCCTGTGCTTCGCCAGGCACCCCTTGAGCCCGCCGCCCTTTATGAAATGGTAGTGCCCGGCACCGGCATCGAAAAGCAATCCCGCCGCGGCGGCCTTATTGCTTTGGAACGATGAACGTACTGCCCGCCCCGGCCGGAAGCAGGTAACGCTTCAGTCCCAAAGGATGGTCTGGAGCCAGGGATTCCAGTTCTACATGGGCTGTCGCGGGCAGCAACAGTTCGCCCTCGCATCCGGGGGGCAATACCACCGTCACCCGGTGGCCGTCCTTTTCCGGCACGGCCAAAAACGGGATCGGGCCGCACACCGTGTTCACCGTGACTTCCAGCCGCCCAAGATCGGCCAACTGGGGGCGTACCGTGCAGCGGGCAAAGCCCGGCGCCGCCGACCGTATCCCGGCGATATCCATCAACAGCACATACACCGGAGACAGGGGGCAGTGGCTCCACTCCAGCGTGCCATCCGGCTCAGCCTCCCAGTTCTCTTGGAGCGTGTTGTTCAGGACAACGGACCCCATCGTGGCCCAGCGTTCGCGCCAGTCTTTAACGATGACATCGGTGCGGCCCAGTTTGGCCAGCGCCCAGTAGCGCCAGTAAGCATTGGCCGGATAGGACAGGCCCATGTCGGCGGGCAACTCCGCCAGCGCCTTCAAAGCCCCGGCGCTGTTGTTGTCCGGGCACTGATCGTAGAGAATCGAAGTCGCCAGGGAACGGTCGCTGGTGCGCGGCTCCCCCTCTTCGGCCTGCCAGGGAAGATTGTCCTCGAAGCGGCCGCTCTCCCTGTTCCAGAAACGCTGTGTGGCGGCCTGAAGCAGGGCGTTCCCGAACTCCTCATAGTGCGCCGCCTTGTCCGCATCGTTCATGGCGCGGCACAGCGGCGCAAGGGCGTTCTGGAACATCGCCGCCGCGTACAGGTTGAAGGCGCACTGCTTGTGGCGCGCCTTCTTGAAGGCGACATGGTCCATCCACACGGTGGGGATGCCGAGGTTTTCAACCGGCAAAAGCCCGTCGGCACTGCGGAGCGATTCAATATAGGCCGCAAATCGCAACAGCCTCGGATAGGGTTCTTTGATGGCGTCCAGGTCGCCCGTGTCCAGATAATGCCACCAGCAGTCGAAATTAAAACCGACACCATGATCGAGCAACGGCCCCCAGAATGCCCCGTCGATCTGTTTCTGCATCACCCGCGCCAAACGGTCAAACGCGGGCCAGCAGTCCATAAACCAGCCCTCGCGCGACTGCCCCTCGCTGAAGGTGCGCAGGTAGCGCCGCGGCAGGAGCGTGTCACCCAGGGCGGAGCGCGCCACAAAGAGCTGCGGGCCGC
Organism: Candidatus Hydrogenedentota bacterium; assembly: GCA_903893795.1. Taxonomy (GTDB): domain Bacteria; phylum Hydrogenedentota; class Hydrogenedentia; order Hydrogenedentales; family CAITNO01; genus CAITNO01. The sequence continues at coordinate 15,527 of CAITNO010000058.1, forward strand.
AATCGCCGCTGTACTGCTGCCTCTCCCGGCCCATGCCGTCCACAAAGCTCTCAATGGCGCTGTTGTTAATCGTGTTTATCGTGGCGTCGAAGAGCCGCTGCAGCGGGCGCTCGTCGCAGGTGATGCGCGCTTCGAAGGGCCAGGGATACATGCGCCGCCGCACGCCCACGCCGCTTACGGTGACGGGCCGACCCGCGTTGCGGACATGCAACTGTATCCAGCGGCAGCTTTCGTAGTCGAAGGTCTCGAAACGGTTCAACCCCTCACGGCAAATGAAGCGGGTCCACGAATAGAAATGCGTGTCCAGCCAAGCCGGTCCCTTGACCGGATCGTGCGACTCTTGCGGGATCAGCTCGACTATCGTGCCTTCCGGCGCATCGATGGTGAAACCGGGCCAGCCGACCACCTGCTCCTCCAGTTCAAAGGTGGCAAAGACTCCCTGGCGCGTGTCCGGTGTGGCAGGCAATACCCAGTCGTCGCCGTGCGCGGCAGCCACGTCGGCGCGCTCAATGTTGAAGCTGTTCGCCATGCGCTGTTCAAACCAGTCGTCGGGGTCGCGCAGCCACGCGACCCGTCCGGCGTCGGCCAGACCTTTCACATGAACTTCCACCTCGCGCACCGGCGGAATCTGCCGCGCGCGCAGAGAGGCCTTGGCAGGGTCAATGCGGTCGACCAGGTCGTTACTGTTCTCGGGACCGCACACAGGCGGCTTGTCCGGGTCGCACTCCGTCGGGGCTGCCTTCATCCATGCGGCGTCGGGCGTGAATTCGGGCCTGTCCCACCCCTGCGGGTGGAGCCGGGCATCGAACTCCTCCTGCAGCGCACGCAGGTACCAGCGCTTGTACTGGCCCGGACGGTGCGCCCGGTCCAGCAGCACCTGCCAGGAGTCGTCCGAAATGACGGTTTCCCTGCGGCCGTCTTTGAATTCCAGCACGGCGTGAAAGATGAATCCGGGCTTGCCCGCGGCCCACGTGCCGTCGCCAAGGCCATAGAACAACACCTCGGCGCCCACCACGTTCTTGCCCGCTTTGAACAGGGCCGTCAGGTCGCATGGGTCCACATCGAGCTGGCGCGGGTCGCAGGGCGCGGGACCCCACTGCACCCGTTGCCCGTTCACGCTGAGACGGTACCGGCTGTCCGCCGTGATCCATCCCAGTGCGCGGACCGGGGCTTCCTTCAAATCGACTTCCCTGCGAAACAGCGCAAAGGTGTTGCAGAGCGTGCGTTCGCAGGGCAGCCAGATCCATTGCGCCGGCGCCATGGTCATCGGCGTGGGTTGGGCTGAGGCGGATGCATCGTTTGCCCGAAGGCGGTTCAACGCATCCACGTCCAGGACCTTTGCGTCCAATGCGGTGGCCGAAAGCGCAAACAACAACAGACCGCATGACAGCGCGGCCCCAGACATGACTCGTCTCACGTTCATTCATTTGCTCCACGCCTGCAAACTTGGCGCAGGCTTGTCCAGGCTCCAACAACCGAAGACCTACGGTGCGGCATCCTTGTAGTGCTGCGCGAAGAGCGCGAAGAAGCTGTAGGGGTCAACCACCTCGATGGGAACGCGGGGATGTTCCTTGCGGAAAGCATCAAGCGAATCCATGACAGCCGTGGGATGCACCCAGACGATTCTGAAGAAATAGAACCCGGGCCGTTGGGTGCCGTGCTTCTTGATGGCCTCATGGATGGCGTCCGCCGTCTGCCTGGGACTGGTGAAATTGCAGGTGTGGTTCAGCAGTTCCGTGACGGGCATGCCCTTCCAAACGTGCGGTTTTGGGGTGACGCCGCCGGTGTTGTGCATGTCCATCACAATCGTGGCAAAGCCGCCGGGAGAGAACTGCGTGAAGGCATCCTTGACCGCCGGGGTGGGCTGGTCCCAGTCAAGCACCATGGGTGCCATAGTCATGTCGGTGGCGTCAAAGAATTGCTTGTTGTGCTTGACGAAGAGCGGAAGCTGGTCCGGTTTGATGCGGTTGGGGTTGAAATAACCGGCACAGCTCGCGTCGCTGACGAAATGGTCATTGGGCGTCGCGGTCTGGTAGATGTGCGTGACAATGTCGGGATAGGTTTCGATCAGGTCCGGATTGATACCCCAGGCCAGCGGCAGTTTGCCGCGGTTCGGGTCGTCCCAGTGTTTGGGCAGGAAGTCATAGAGCGGCGTCGCCGAATCGTAGTCAGCCATGAGGAAGCACAGGTAGGCTTTGTCCTCCACGGGACCGACCGGCGCGGGCCGCACCTGTTTCAGGGGTTTGAACGGTGCCTGGCTGTGGAAGGACTGGTTGTAGCAGTCGCTGGAGACGGTGTTCTGGTAACAGTTGTATGGTGAGATAAGCCAGACCGTTTCCCATTCGGTGGGCACCGGCTCGTGTTTGCTGGCAAAACCAGGAATATTGCTGTACTTCCAGAACGAGAAGAAACCCGTCATTTCAGTCATGCACTTCCCGGCAGACTGCCTGAGCACTTCTTCGAGAATCATGTTGTAGGTGGCCAGGTCAGTGCCCAATGCCTGATCGGGGTCGTCTTTCGGTTTCTCATCAGCCCATGGGGACAGGTCGAAAACGAAAGACCGGTTCTTGATGGCCCAGTCGCGCGTTATCACATAAGACACAGCGCCTGCCGCCCGCGACGTGGCCGAGTCCTCAAACAGGCACAGGAGATGATTCGAACACAGGCCTTTGGCCAAATACTCGCGCAAGGCCCAGCGGTAGGCGTCGTTCTTTTTGCTACCCGACTCGGTCCCGGTGAAACGCCCACGCAGGTCCTCGATCACCGGAAGTTTCCACTTGGCGAGGACCTGGTCCGCCAGTTCGGGGCTCAGCACCACCGCGTCCTTCACACCGGCGATGGTCGTGGCAACGTTGATGGTGGCGGGCACTGCGGGATCCCAGATGACCGCCCCCTTGACCCGCTCACCGGCCAGTGCCGCCAGCGCATCGAGGTTGGCGACGAACTTCTGTTCCCGACCGGCAAGCCAGCCGTCGTCCTTGGAGAACTTTTCCAGCCAATAGCCCGTCGTTGGGGCTGCCGCAGGCTTCAGGTAGACCTGCGGCGCATCGCGGTTGATAATCCCCTGCAGGCACGCCGCGGCCATGGCCTCATCATAGGCGGCGGGTGTGCCCTGGGCCGAGGGCTCATAAAGCCACAGCGCGTCCTTCACGGGGGCATCCTGTCCGAAAGCACCGGCCGCTGTGAAGAATAGCGTTGAACACGCCAGAAGAAGCGACTTCATGGTAGCGCCTTTCGTCCATTTTCTATGGCTCCCTCGTTCCCAAGTTGCACTTGGGAACGCCGCGTTTGACCGCGAAGTTGCACTTCGCTCTCCCGGTGCAGGTCCACCGCAACCTATAGGATTGCCCCCTTCCCTCACTTGCCTTTCCCCGCCCGGATCTTATCGCCTATCTCATGCAGGGTCTTGACATCCACATCGCGCAGCCTGCCCGCGTAGTCGGGGCCGACGTCGAGCGAGAATATGTTGCCGTACTTCACCGCGCCCGCATAGTCGTCATAGATCGGCTGCGCCGGGGCGGCCAGTCCGTCGTGCATGGGCAAGGAGTAGAACCACATCGCGCCGCCTTCGTGCTTGGGCAGGATCGGATAGGTGAATTCCGCGAGCAGGTATCCCTTGTAACTCTTCTCCGCCTCCTTGTTGAACTCGGAGGCCTCGGCGGCGCCGATCGGGCCGGGACGGCCCACTTCGCGGATGGCCAATTCACCTGCGGGATCGCCGTGGTTGAAACCGACAAAACAGTCCGGCTGGAATGAATGGACCCAGGCATCGGTTTCCTTGTGGCCCAGTCCGCCTGTCCCCTGCGCGTGGTCCATCCAGAAAAACTCTATGGAACCATACTGCGTCACCAGTTCCTTCAACTGCGCCTTCTTCACTTCCGGGTTGTCACTGGAGGCCCATACCTTGTTCCCCCAATTTGGGCTTCCCGGTATCATTCCATCCTGCGGCGGCTCCTTCAGCCAGGTCCAGTCGCCCTCGGAAAAATACAGCGCCAGCTTGAGCCCGTACTTGTCGCAGGATTTGCGCAGCGCCGCGAGCACGTCGAGCTTTAGCGGGCTGTTCGTCACCTTGAACTCCGTTGTCTTGGTGTCCCAGAGACAGAACCCGTCATGGTGCTTGGTGAGAAAGAGGATATAGCCCATGCCGGCGTCCTTCGCCGACTTGCACCACTGGTCGGTGTCACAGCCGGTCGCCTTGAAGGCATCGGGCGTGCTCTTGCCGCGCGTCCATTCATAGCCCGAGAAGGTGCTGAGCGACCAACAGACGAACATGCCGAAACGCAGTTCGCCGATCTCCCTGGCGCGGGCCTGCCGGTCGAATGCGCCCGCGGCAAATGCCGCGGCCGAAATCGCAAGACACAGAACGACGATCAATGCGCGTTTCATGATGACCTCCGAGGGGGTTGGGACGACGCGACCCTATTCTATCCCACTCCGCACGGCACGGCAAGGCGTGGTTCAATGGTGACTCAGGGGGCAAGACTCGGGCATTGGGCACAAGAGGCCGGAGCGGCGACGGACAAGTTTGATTCTGCGACCCTTTGTGCAGATACTTCTGCCCTGGGTTTCACGTGCCTGAAAGGACTCGGAACGGGTCCGCAACGACAATGATGAAAGGATCGACCCATGAAGAAGTGTGCAGTTCTCTTTGTCATGCCCCTCCTTGCCCTGCTGCTGCTGGCAGGATGCATGGGCGGCGCCAAAGGGCCGTCGGACGAGGAACAGGTCATGCAGCAGACGAAGTCGCTTGTTGCCGACCTGCTTGCCGTCAAGGCCGACACCATCCTCAATTACGTGTCCGAGGACTTCTCGAATGACCGCGTCGCGGACAAGCAGGAACTCGCCGGCCAGATCCAGAAGGCGAAGGACAAGGGCAAGCTGGAAGAGGCTGGCCGGATGATCAAAGAACACGAAGTGAAGGTTGACCTGGCGCAGGCCAAGGTGACCGTCGACAAGAAGAAGGGCACCATTTCGGTCTACCCGATCGACGCCAGCGCCGATATCGGCAGCGTCACGGTAGAACTGGTCTTCAAGAAGGATCCCGACAAAGTCTGGCGCGTTGTCTCGATCAACATCGAAGGCATTTAAGCAACCAGAAATTCACAATCGAGCCGGGGCAGGGCCTGCCGGGGTGCGTTCGTTGCACCCACAGGTTCTGCCCCGGATTCTTTTTGTTTGCCCGTTTGAGGACGTCCACAGCCTTGAAAAAGGAAACCATGCCGTTGCCTCCGGTGGTCAAAGTTGGGTAGCCTTCCCTTTGTGACGCCAACCCCGAGGACCATGAACCATGACCAAGAGATGTGCGGTCGCTGCCGCCCTGGTGATTATGACACTCCTGTCGCTCGCGCCCGCCCGGGCGCACGCATGGTCGCTCGACATGCCGGTGCTGTGGCGCACCGACCTTTCCACGCTGCTGGAAAGCACCGCCGTTGCCGCCGACATCAATGGCGACGGTCTGGATGAGATCGTGGCGGTGGGCCGTGAGGAGATGTATGTCCTCGACGGAACAGGCACGATACTGTGGCAGTGGCGGACCAAGGGGCGGTTTATGACCTACCCCGCCGTTTTCCAGTCGCCCGACAAGGGGGCTCTCCTCTATGCGGCCGACAACCAGGGACAGTTCACCTGTCTCGATGGCACTGGCAATGTTGTTTGGCAGGCGCAACTCAAGGGGCCTTCGGTCTGGTCCGGCCCGGTGATCGCTCCGCTGGAGCCCAACGGGCGCCCGGTGGCCGTTCAGACCGATGGCACGGGCCGGGTCTGGGCCTTTGACTATGCCGACGGCAACGTGCTCTGGGAGGCCCAGGTGTCGGGCGCACCGGTCACCCCGGCCGTCGGTGACATAGACGGGGACGGGAACAAAGAAATCGTCGTGGTCACGGACAAGGGGGAACTGTCGGCGCTTCGTGCTGACGGCACCCTGTGCTGGAAGTACGAGACCAAAGAGGAACAGCCGCTGTGGGTGGTGTCGTCCCCGGTGGTCTTCCTGGCGGCAAACGGGGATGCGCGCATCGTCACGGCATGCAGTGGGGACCGTCTGGGCTGCCTCGACGGCCACGGCCATCTCCTGTGGACAAGGCCCGTGCGGGGTGGTGTGGACTCGTCGATCTCCGTGTGCGATTTCAACGGCGACGGCCGGGCGGACATCTTTCTCGCCACCCAGCTCGGCGTCATCTACCGTTACACCGAGGACGGTGATCTGCTCTGGAACATAGACATGCAGGGGCGCTCGCTGGCGCCGGGCGCATTGATCGACATCAACAACGACGGCAAACTGGAGTACGTGCTCTGCACGCAGAACGGCCGCCTCATGGTGCTGGACCAGGCGGGCCAGTTTCTTCATGAGCAGCAGTTCCCGCACCGCACCATCAGCGTCACCCCCGCCTTTGGACATTTTATCAAAGACAGCACCACCCTTCAGGCCGCCATCACGGGCGGCGAATCGGGGTTGCTCCTGTGCCTGGACACGCCTGCCTACCGCGACACCCGCGCCGACTGGCCCGCCTACCGCCGCGACACCTGCAACACAGGATGCTGGGCCGCCGACAAAAAAGCAGCCAAAGCCTCGATGACGCCGGGTAAGCTCAATGCCGACAGCCTCTTCGCCGGTGACGATGTTGAATTTGCCGTTCAGCTTGACCGGCCTGAGGCCGAGGCCATGCGGGCCGAGGCTGCCTGCATCGGCCCCGACGGCGCCCGGCGTTCGTCCATATCCCGCATAGTCGGAACTCGGGGCGAATTGCAACTCCCGGTGGACTTGTCACTGACCGGCATATACCGTTTCACCTGGCACCTGGCGACCTCGGACGGCACGGAACTGTGCTCGGGTTCGCGCGATGTCGAACTGAGCGCTTTTGACAACGAGATGAAACTGGCAGCAAAGGCAGTGGCGAATCTCGAAAGCGCCGCCAAAACCACCGAACAGCCACTCCCCCGCACGGCGGCCGCCCTGCGCAAACCGTTGGAGGCACTGCGGGCAAGCATTGCAGGCTTGGAAGCACAGCGAAACGCGCTGATAAAAGCTGACGCAGAAGCGCGCGGGGCACTGTCGGGCGGAATGGCGAACCTGGTGGCCGATGCCCGCCGCGCCGACCGCATCGCCCGGCTCTTCCCCGCGCCGCTTGTCCTTCCGGAAGGAACCGGGCTGCTCGCCTTCCAGGGCACCACCTGGGAAAGCCGTGCAGTGCCCACCCAGTTGCCAACGAATGCAACGGCGGACCTCAGGGTGCGTCGGCGCGTGGTGCCTGGCGAACATGATGCCTTGCCGGTGATGCTATTCAATATTACGGACACAGACCTGACCGTGCAGGTCACCCAGGAACCGGGAAGCGACCCGCAGTTGCGTGCCGACCTGATGCACTCGGTGCCCGTGCCGACTTCGCTGGACGAAACCTCCTGGGACCCCCTGCCCCCGCTTGAGGACAACCGGACCGTCACCATCCCCCCGCTGCAAAGCCAAGAATTGTGGCTGGACGTGGATGCGTCGCAGGCGACAGCCGGAAAACACTCGCTTTCTTGGACACTGTGCGGCGAGGAAAGCGCCGAAGTCGCGGCAAAGATTGAAGCCGAGTACACCGTCGTACCCTTTGAAATGGCGTCGTCGGGGGCGTTCCGGCTGTGCATGTGGGCCAGCGCCAAGGACGGCGACTGGGAAGACCTGTTGGCCCACGGCAACAACGTGTTCATCGCCCCCCTGCCCGAACCGCGCCGCGATGCCTCGGGGTCGTTGGCTGAATGCGACTTCTCGAAACTCGACACGGTGCTCGACAGGTTCAAAGAGCGCGACGTGATGATGCTGCTGGCCGGCGTTCCCGCGCTTTCCGATGTGGTCGGCACGAACGCTTATGGAACGGACCTGAAGCTGTACCTGAACCAACTCATCGGGCACATGGCTGAAAAAGGCCTGGACACCGCCCATTTCGCGCTGTATCCCTTCGATGAACCGGGCGGCCAGGGCTGGAACACCGTCAACGCCTACGTTGCCTTCGGCAAGGCCGTGCGAACGGCCAACCTGTCCGTTCTGGTCTACATGGACGGTGGTTGTGAACTGCCCATGGCCCAGGCCATGCAGCCCGTGACGGACATCTGGACCCCGAGCATCTATCAATTGCCCGAGAAGTCGGCGGTGATGGACATCATGCGCGAACCGGGCAAAGCTCTCTGGTCCTACAACTGCGGCTACGGCTTTGCGCGGCCCGTCGGCGCCAACATCAAGAACATCAACATCGCCGGTGAATTCCGCAACGCGGCCCTGTTTGCGCTCAGTTACGGCGCGACCGGCATCGGCTTCTGGTCCTACAACATCGGCGACGACCCCTGGAAGAAGACGGATCTGGAATATCCGGTTGTATACCCCGGCACAGGGAAGCCCGTGGCCAGCCGCCGCTGGAAAGCCGTCCGCGAAAGCATCGAGGATGCGCGCATTTTCATGGCGCTTAAGGAACGCGCGGCCAAAACGCAGAACGCAGCCCTGCGCGGGATGGTTTCGAAGCTGGCCGAAGAGACTATCCCGGCCCTCATGGCCCAAAGCTGTGAGGAGATGCGTCTCGGCCTGGCCCGCTACGTTCTCGATGCAACCAACAACGACGCCGCGGTGGAGTCCCTGCGCGGCATGCTCATGGACTGCGCCGAACTCGCTGCGGCAACTCCCAATCCCTGATCAAGGAGCCTAACTGCCCTGTTCCCCGTTTGCCGGAAGCGACAGAACGACGCGGGTGCCTTCTCCCTGCCTGGAGCTGAAAGTTAGCGTCCCGCCGTGCTCGTGCACGATATTCGACGAGATCCACAGCCCCAGCCCGGTGCCCTCCGCGCCGGGCTTTGTGGTGAAGAAGGGTGTGCCCATCTGCTTGATGTGCTTCTCGGCGATGCCGGCACCCTCATCAGAAACCTCAATGACCACCATGCCCAAGGATTTCTCGTGGCGTGTGGTCACCGTCACCCCACGGCTTCGATCCGGAAGCGACTGGCAGGCATTCTGGATCAAATTGACCACAACCTGCTCGATGCGCTGAAAGTTGCCGGTCACGGAGGGCAGGTGCTCTCCCGGTTCAACGCAGAATCGGTCCGTGTGTTTCTTGATCAGACTCGACATGAGAATCACGGCGGAATGGACCACGCCGTTAAGGTCAGTCGCGGCCATGCGCTCATTCGCGCTGTTGCGCGCAAAATCGCGCAGCTCGTTTACAATCAGCTCGATCCGTTTGGAACTGGCCAAAGCGCTGGCGTACATGTACGGCAGCTTGTCGCGGCACTCGGTATAGTCAAACCCGCCGAGCACAAAATCGCCAAAATCCCCGTAGAACCGGTCCAGGATGGGGCGCACATCATCCCACACGCCTGAAAGCACCGACACGTTGGACATGATGGAGTGGTTGGGGTTGTTGATTTCATGGGCGACGCCGGAAGTCAGGATGCCCAGCGACACCATCTTGTCCGCCTGGACAAGATGCTGCTCGCGGAGGCGCGCCTCCTGCTCGGCCCGAACCTGCTCCGTCACATCCATCACGGTGCCAAACATGCGCACCGCCTTGCCTTTTTCGTCAAACTCGACTTCGCCCTGCGCCCTGAGCGTGCGTTCCGCCCCGTCCGCCAAGACAATTCGGTACTGGGCATGGTATTTCTCGCCCCCCCCGCAACGCCCGGTCCACACTCGCGTCCAGATGGCCCCGATCCTCGGGATGGACCCTTTCCAGAACACGTGCATAGTCCAGCGGAAGCGCCTGCGGCATCAGTCCAAAGATGCGGTACAGTTCGTCAGACCAGAAAAGTTCATTGCCCCCAAAATTCCAGTCCCAACTGCCCATGTGGCCGATATGCTGCGCCTCCGCCAGACTCTGCTCACTCTTGCGCAGCGCCTCCAGGGTCCGCGCGTGCTCCTCAATTTTCTGCGTCAGTTCTAAATTCACCTGGCGCAGTTCGGCGGTGCGCTCCTGGACTCGGTGTTCCAGTTCGTCGCGGGCGTGCTGCAGCGCCTCTTCTGCCTGCTTGCGCTCCGTGATATCCGTCAGGAACGAATAGTAGTAGTCGGAGCCCCCTTCTTCGTCGCGTGCAAGGTGCACCAGCAGTTCAATGGGCACGCGCGTGCCGTCCCTGCGCAGATATTCCTTCTGGTACCGGACAGGCTCGCCGCTCTGGTGAAGCTCGGCCAGTTTCTGCCGCTCCAATTCGGACCATTCCGGCGGCGTGAGCGTGGCCGCCCAATCCATGGCGCGCAGTTCGTCCGCCCCGTAACCGGTAAGTTGTTCGAAAGCGGGGTTCATCAAACCCAGGCGCCCGTCGGGATAGCCGACGGCGAAGGGTTGGCTGGCGTTTCTGACCAGATCCGCTAGGAATTCGTTCTTGCGCTCGCTCTCCCGCAGCACCGCCTCTGACCGTTTGCGCTCCGTAATGTCCTGCACAATGCCGACCATGCGGTCGTGGAACCCCTGTGCGTTCCGGCGATGCTGCCCGCAGGCCCAGATCCACCGCTGTACACCATCGATCCGGACAATCCTGCACTCGAAATCCCAGTTTCCCTTCTCCTGCATTGCCTTCTGGAATTTTCGGTCCACCTCGGCCCGGTCCTCGGGAAGTATATGCTCCAGGAACATCTCGTAGGTCCATTGCGGAAGCAGCGTCTCGTAGCCGAAGACGCGGTCATGCTCGACCGACCGGAAGGCGGAATGGTCCTCCAGGTCCAGGTCCCACGCGCCGGTACGGCTGACGGAAAGCGCAAAGTGCAGCCGTTCATCGCTCTCCCGCACTGCCTCCTCAGTCCGTTTGCGCTGCGTGATGTCCGTGGCCGCCCCAATGTTCTTGACAGGTGTTCCGGAGGCATCCCGAAGAATGACGCCCCGGTCAGACCATTCCGCATAGCTTCCGTCGCTGGTGCGCAGGCGGTATTCAACACCGTACGCGCCGCCCTGCTCGAACCCTTCCCGGACGGCCTCCGTCACGCGCAGGAGATCATCGGGATGGACGTGCTCCATCCATCCCTCCAGTGTGCGCGGAAACGTCCCAGGGGCATACCCCAGACACCCGTCAATATCGCCAAAGAACTGCACCAGCCCGGTCTGGAGGTCCCTTTCATAAATGAAATCGTTGCTGCACTGTGCGGCGCGGCGGAAGCGTTCCTCGCTCTCCCGCAGCGCCTCCTCGGCCTCTTTGCGTTCGGTGACATCCCGGAAGACGAGGACCACGCCCTTGGTGACCCCGTCGGCATCCTTGATGGGCGCCCCACTGTCGTCAATGGGAACCTCCGTCCCATCCTTCCGGACGAGGAGGGTGTGGTTCGCAAGGCCCACCACGATGCCTTCCCGAAGCACTCGGACGACCGGACTCTCAACCTCTGCGCGGGTAAATTCATTGATGATGTTGAAAACCCGGCTGACGGGCGTGCCCAAAGCCTCCTGAAGCGGCCACCCGGTCAATCGCTCGGCTTCGGGATTCAGGAAGGTGATGGCGCATTCCACGTCTGTGGCGACAACGGCGTCGCCAATGCTGGCCAGCGTGGTTGCAAACCGCGCCCTGCTGTCCCGCAGGGCCTCCTCGGCGCGCTTGCGGTCCGTAATGTCGGCGCTGAGTTCCATGATGCTGTGGGGCTGCCCCTTTTCATCAAGGCGCAGGGCCCAGAGCACCGCAATAGTCAGTTCCGTGCCGTCCTTGGCGCGGCGAATCCGTTCCCCCTGCCAGTGGCCCTGTTCCAGCAGCGCGCGGTGGACCTCCTTGAAAGACTCATTGGGGAGCGCCTGAAACAGCTCATGGGTGCTGCGGCCAACTGCCTCCTGCGCCTCGTAGCCATACAGCCGCCGGCACCCGTCGCTCCATCGGACAATCCGATGCTCCGGGTCGAGCGCAAGGATGGTGCCCCTGTCCAGCAGGTCCAGTTCCTCCTCCTGCGCCGCACTGACGGCCTCGGCCCATTGCGCCTGGCGCAGTTGCCCCATCAGTACCGAAAGAAGCAGGTTGGTGCCGGTGAAGAGGATCAGCGCAAGCATGTCGTTGGGGGCATCCACCTTAAACTGCCCGATTGGCGAAAGGAAGAAGTAATCCGCCGCCAGCGCCGCCACAACGGTTGCAAAGACTCCCGGGCCGCCGCCCGCAACGCTCGCCACCAGCAAGACCGCCGGATAAAGGGTGACAAAGGTCGGGAGCGGGCCGAAGGCGCGCATGAGCCACAATCGGGCCCCTGTGCCCACCGCCACTGCCGCCACTGCAAAGGAATACTGCAACGCGAGGCGGCCCCAGGAACTTGCATTGGAGCCGGACTGGGCGCGAAACCTGCGGATGTTTGTTTTTCCCGTAATGACCATGGCGAAAATTGCCAGCGAGAGCAAAGACAGCGGCGTTCCAATGGCGACCATGATGATGGACCGCTTCGCGCTCTCCTTGGACGCGCTTTCGCGCGCATCCAGCAACCGCTGTTCGCGCCCCTGCATCTCCGCAACCATGCCGCCAATCGCTTCCATGACCTGCCTGCCGTTGCCGGTGCGTATCGCCTCCGACGCGGCATCGGGCCCGGACTGTTTCCGCAGGTTAACGACCTCCTGCATGGCGGCGAGTCGCTTTTCTGCCAAGGCCCTGATTCGTGCAAGGATTTCGACCTGGACGGGGTTGTCGCTCAAAAGTCTGCCCAGCGTCTCAATTTCGCCGCCGATCACGCTGCGGGCCGCGTTGTACGGCGCCAGATATTCCTCCTGGCCCGTCAGCAGAAAACCGCGCTGGCCGGTCTCGGCGTCTGTAAGGGCGGCGGAAAGACTATCCAGCTTCTCTATAACCAAGTGTGTGTGAACCACCAAACGGTTGGTTTCGAGCAGTTGGGTCGTGCTCATGTACGCGCCGATGCCGAGAGCCGCGATAACGGCCAGCGCAACGGCAAGACTCGATCCGAGTTTTGTGCCAGCGGTCATTTGCATATCTCCGCCACTGGTCCGCGCGGCGGGCACAGGGCCGCCAACCCGACGCGGGGCCTGAGACTTCTGTTACAGGATGCACGCTACGTCCTGTTGCCACGAGGACGGTGGATGTTTCAGACAGAGGTGATTATATCCAAGCTTGGACAGTGTGCCAACCATAACCAAGGGCGGCAGGAGCACCAAGGCTCTCCGGAAGCGAAGCGGTATGTATGCTCCCGCATGTCACCTATTCTGTTCCCAGAACCCCGCGCAAAAACTCGACACTCTGCCGGATGTTGTCGTCGGCGCCGTAGCATTCGAGGGAGACAACGCCGTCCCAGCCCGTTTCCTGGAGGAAATTCAGGCATTTGCGGATGTTGTCGGCATTGACACCGCCGCCGATGGGCACTTCACTGCAGGCGATGCCGGTCTCCTCCCCGCGCACCGCCGCCGCCAGCCCGGCGCTCACATCCTTGATGTGGCAGTGCGAAACCCAGGGACGCAGAATCTTGAGGTATTCGAGCGGGTCGTGGCCCGCAATGAAACTGTTGCCGGTGTCGAAGTTGCACCGCAGCCACTCCGAGTCGAAATGCTTGAAAAGCCGCTGCATGAATTCGGGGTCGTTTGTGTAGGGACCATGGGGCTCGACATTGATGATGACGCCGTAGTCTTCGGCCCAGGGCAGCACCTGGCGGTAGTTGTCGCAGGTGATGCGGAAAACTTCGTCGCGGGTGTAACCCTCGATCTCTGTTGCCCCGTCCACCGTGTCAACCATGTGACAGTCCAATTCGGCGGCAAAACGGATGGACTGCTGCACGTACTGCACGCCAAAGGCCGAGCCCTCGGGGCCCATGAACGGGAAGGAACCGTCGACCTGCGAAATAACCAGGCCTTTGCTGTCGCAGTAACGCTTGAGCGCGCGCGGATTGGACTGAAGCGATATGCCCGGTTCATAGCCCATGGCCTGGATGAAGTACTGGCCGTGGATGGCGACGAATTCCAGATGCTTCAACCCATACTTGACCGCCGTTTCCGCCGCCTGTTTGAAACCGCCGCTTAGCGGCCGCCAGTTGTCGGTGTGCATGCCCAGTTCGATCATGATGCTCTCCTCCGCAGGTTGGGTTATGTCATCGTTCAATAGGGTGCGAAGCGACAGGGTCGCACGATGCGAAAAGAATAGCAGATTGGCGGCCGAAATGGGACGAATGATTAACCGCGGGACAAATGATGACTTGCCAAGGCTGCTCATGCAGGACGGCGCGCGGACATCGTTTTCGATCTTGCCTGAATTTGCGCGCAATCACGTAAATCAAGAAATGCCGATAATAGTGGGCATTCCAAAAAAGGCGTGGGTTTGCCTCGAAATTTCGTGCCTGCATATGCGACAATTCTTCGCAAATCAGGTCTTCGCCATCGGTCTCACAGGTGGGCGATTCGCATTCTTTTTTGCAAGGGGTACGCCCCGGCGAATTCTCCTCCAAGACCTCTGGGTTCAGGGTCCCGCCTGTGGTTGCGCGGCCTGGAACAAACCTAAATTCTCAACAAACGAGCACGGGAGACACGGAAATGAAAGAAGTCGTTGCGGTATCGGGGGTGAGGACTGCGATTGGCACTTTTGGCGGAACGCTTCGCGATTATCCCGCACCCGACCTCATGGGGCTTGTCATCAAAGAGGCCTTGGTCCGGGCCAACGTTGCGCCGGAAACAGTGGGAGAGGTCATCATCGGCCAGTGCATGCAGCGGCTGGATGAGGTGGTCACGGGCCGTCTTGCGGCGTTCAAGGCCGGTTTGCCCATTAGTGTGCCGGGGGTGACGATACACCGGAACTGTGCATCGGCGATGCAGGCGCTGGTTTATGGCGCCCAGCAGATCATGCTCGGCGATCAGGACATCGTGGTCAGCGGCGGCGTGGAGGTGATGAGCCGCACCCCCTATTCGCTGCACCAGGCGCGCTGGGGCGCCCGCTTCGGGCACAGCTCCATGTCGGACGGGCTCGTGGAGGGCCTGACGGACAGTTCCTGCGGCCTGATCATGGGCCTTACCGCCGAGAATCTGGCGGAGAAATACAGCATATCCCGCGAGGAGCAGGACGAAATTGCCTGCCGCTCCCACAACAACGCCGAAGCCGCCACCAATGCGGGCAAGTTCAAGGACGAAATCCTTCCGGTGCTCCTGCCCCAAAAGAAGGGTGACCCGCTCGTTTTCGACAAGGATGAGCATTTCCGCCCCGGCATGACCGCGGCCCAGTTGTCCAAACTCAAGCCAACCTTCAAAACGGGCGGAACGGTAACACCGGGCAACGCGTCCGGCATCAATGACGGCGCGGCGGCCATGGTGCTCATGAGCGCCGACAGGGCGCGGGAACTCGGTCTTGCGCCCATCGCCAAGCTGCGCAGTTACGGCCTTGCGGGCGTGGAGCCCGAACTGATGGGTTACGGACCGGTGCCTGCGACAAAACAGGCCCTCGAACGCGCCGGGCTCACCCTTGCGGACATCGAACTGATCGAATTGAACGAGGCCTTTGCCGCGCAGTACCTGGCGTGCGAAAAGCTGATGGGCTTCAAGCGCGACATCTGCAACGTGAACGGTTCGGGCATTGCGCTCGGCCATCCCGTGGGCTGCACGGGCACGCGCATCGTCATCACCCTGCTCAATGAAATGAAACGCCGCGGCAACAGTCTTGGCCTCGCCACGCTGTGCGTGGGCGGCGGAATGGGCATGAGCACAATTTGGGAGATGGTGTAAGACTTTTACCCTCCTCGGAAAGAGCAGGGCCACCGGTGCCACGAACGTGGCCCTGATGTTTGGCCCTTTTAAGAGTGCCTTGTTGAGTATAACAGAGCAGAATATGGAGAGAAAGAACATTTCTGCGGCTTGGTGTTTTGAGCTTTATTGGCCACGAAGCCGGAGAAATGAATGGAACGGCCCCAGA
>CAITNO010000059.1 GCA_903893795.1 Candidatus Hydrogenedentota bacterium
TCTGGGGCCGTTCCATTCATTTCTCCGGCTTCGTGGCCAATAAAGCTCAAAACACCAAGCCGCAGAAATGTTCTTTCTCTCCATATTCTGCTCTGTTATACTCAACAAGGCACTCTTAAAAGGGCCAAACATCAGGGCCACCCACTTTGGGGTGGCCCAGCGCATCCAGGACTCGCTGCAGGTGAAACGGAACGCCACTTTGAGCCCCTTGTCAATCCAGCGCTGGGCCGGGGCATCCACCACGGACCAGTCAAACACGCCCTCCTGCGGTTCAATGTACCCCCAGGGCAGGCGCAGATAAATGGTGGAAAGGCCGGGGAAATCGTCCAATGTGTCAGAAGGCTCCAGTTTCGAACCGTAATTCGCCAGCAGGTTGGAATAGAAGTTCAGCTTCCAGCCCATCTGCGGATTGACCAATGCCTGGCCTGTGTCGGCCGGCTGCACCTTGGTTCTCTCTCCGGCAACTGCCGCAGCGGCCAGCAGCAGCCATGCGGTCGCTAGAATCATTCCTTTGCACATTGTCCATCACTCCTGTTCAGTTATCCCGCAGACACATCGCCAGAGGGGAACAAGTGTAGTGCAGGGACAGGCAAATGTCATCTTTGGAAATCAAAGCACGCCGGTCGGGGTTTAATTCTGTAATGGGAAAGTCCGATTTTGCGGAAATCTCCGCAAAGAAAATCTATTCACACTATTGACAGAATTCAAATTTTAGGCTAGAATAGTATTGGCATATAGGCGGGTACCACTTCGGCGGGCACCGGAGAGTTTGGGCCCGCACAAAACAAGTGCCGCCGGGTAGGCGCAACAGGGAGAGTGAGCGATGAAAAGAGCAACGCTAATGACGGGATTTATGCCTTTGGCGTTGTGCCTGGGGATCGCGGGCATGTTGCAGACAACCGCAACAGCTACCGATACCACTCCACCAACAGGAACCATCGTCATTAATAATAACCGGAGCGTCACCAACACGCCCGAGGTAACGCTTGCCCTGACCTGGTCCGACGGTGCCGGTTCGGGTGTGTCGCAGATGCGGTTCAGCAATGACGGTTCCACCTGGTCAGACTGGGAAGAGGTGCAAACACCGCTGCCCTACACGCTGCCCGGGGGAGATGGCTACAAGACTGTTCGGGTTCAGTTTCGCGACAACGCCAACAATCGCTCGTTAACGCATAGTGACTATATTCGCCTCGACACCGCAGCTCCGTCCGGTTCCATCGTGATAAACGGTGGCGCATTAAATGCGGCCAGTCTGAAGGTCACCCTGGGTCTGACTTGGGCGGATGGTACCGGTGCCGGGGTGTCGCGGATGCGCTTTAGCGACAACGGATCCACCTGGACGGCTTGGGAGACGCCCAAGGTTTATCGCGCATACACCCTGCCCGCAGGGGCCGGTTACCATACCGTGCGTGTCCAGTATCTCGACGGCGGGGGCAACTACTCGCCGGTGTACAACGACTACATCAAGTATGTCCCGCCCACCGAGGAAACGACGGTCCTGCCGGGCAATGTGCCGCTGGTCATGGTATGGGTTCCCACCGGAAGCTTCACCATGGGCAGTCCGGACAGCGAAGTGGGCCGGAGTGAGGACGAAGGCCCCCAACATTCGGTGGCGCTCGGCGGGTTCTGGATGGGCAAGTATGAAGTGACCAAGCGCCAGTGGCAGGCGGTAATGGGAACAACCCCATGGTCGGGACAATACGGTGTCTCTTCCGACCCTGACAGCCCGGCGGTGTTTCTCTCCTGGAATGACACGCAGTCCTTTGTAACGGCGGCGAACTCTTACACGGGCAAGAGTTTCCACCTGCCTTCCGAGGCGCAATGGGAGTATGCCTGCCGGGCTGGAATCAGCGTTCCATCAACCCGCTTCTACTGGGGGGACGACCCCAACTACGGTGCCATGGCCAGTTATGCCTGGTTCTGGGGAAATTGCCTTGTGGACCAATACGCCCATGTGGTGGGCGCAAAGACCCCAAACAGCTTTGGGCTGTACGACATGAGCGGAAATGCCTGGGAGTGGGTGCAGGACTGGTATCATAATGACTACACGGGCGCACCGGCAGACGGAAGCGCATGGGACGCACCGACCAACCTGGGCCGCGTGCTGCGCGGCGGCAACTGGAGCTACAACGGCTCCGACTGCCGGTCTGCATCCCGTTACGCTGACACGCCGACCGACCTGGACTTCAACATCGGGTTCCGCATCGCAAGATAGTCACCGCCCCGCTTCTCCCTGCTTTGGGAAGATCTTGTCGCATTGGGCGCGAAAGCGCTTCGGTTCAGTGCGTACCCGCAGCCTGTTTTACGGGCGGCAGCAGCAATTCCACACGCTGTTTCATGTCCTTCGGCAGGCCGGGAAGAGCCAGTGCTGTGTTGAGTTTCTCCCCAATGCGCCCTGCGGTGGCGGCGTCGAGCCATGTGCCGTCGTCATCACCGCGAAGCGGTTTGCCGGACGCTTTGACGGCGGCCTCCTCCAAGCCGATGCAATCGAGCGCCGCCGTACCGGCGGGCCCGTAGAGCAGGTCGCAGTACTCACGAAAGGCGTCATCAAGGGCTATGTCGGCGTTCCAAAGCACCTGCGCCCACAAACAGGCGCGCAACTCGGCAAGGTCCGCGGGCGCATCGGCGCCCGTCGCGCCGCCCAGCGCGTAGATGCCAGACACGCCGTTCTGCGTGCAAAAAAGTGCATTGGCCTGGAGGACATGCAGGTTGGGGAAAGGGACGCGCGGGTCGCGCCGGTTTGCCGCCTGGTCGAGCACCCAAATCTTCCCGCCCAGCCTGGACCAGCCGCGCAGATCATCGGCAAAGGCGGCGTTGGCCCCATCTTCCATCGTTTTTGAAAAGTCCATGTCCAGTGCCGAAAGCTGCACGACCACATTCTCGACGGGGCGCAGTGTCTTTGGCGGGTGACGCAACGCGGTTGGCAACAGGAGGTGGACCCGCGGGGGTGCATTGGGAAACAGGGCTGCGAGACGGCCCGCAACGCGGTTTGCGGTAAACAGCACGCTGGCCGCCGGACTGCCTTCCTTCGCATCCCGGTCGGCGCATTCCGCGGTGGCCACGGGCACCATCCAATCCAGTGCGTTCAGGCTCCAGGTGTTCGTGCCCGGAGGCCAGGCGGCCCGTTCGCGGCGAGCCTTGGTTTCCGCGTCGGCCGAATCTCCGGCGCGAATCAGTGAGGCGATCGCCTCTGCCAGGCGCTCCGCACCGGCTTCCGAGCCGTATTCGGCACTGTTGGAAGGGACCCCGGCGGCGGGTTGAAGCAGTGCTGCAAATGCCTCCATGTTGGGCGGAGGCGGCGTGAACGCCGCAGGCAGGTGCTGTCCCCGGCGAAATTCCTCCGCATCGGGACCGTGCCATTGGCCGAACACGCCCGCCTCGCGGAAGGGGAAGGTGGAATCGCTGCGCAGTTCCACGTTCTTCATCGTCAATTCGGCGGGGTTTATCCGGGTCACGCCGGGCGCAACCCAGCGCGCGCCAAACGCCGCCGCAAAGAACGTGTATACACCGTGCAGGGTGGCCTGGTCGGTGGTTCCCGCAATGAGCAACTGCTTCTGGGCCCCCTTGGTGGCGTAGCGCCGTCCGGGTGTATAACTACGTATCAGACAGCCATCGGGGGAAAGACCGTCCAGTTCGCCCGGTTTGATCATTTCCTGCGTGATGATTTTCGCGCCCAGCCACACATTTAATTTGCCGTCATTGACCGCACTGGCGGTGACAGGCCTGCGCGTCGCCCGTTCCCAGTAACGGCAAAATGCGTCCGCCGCGCTTTGGATTAGCGCGGACGGATTCTCCGGAGTGACCACGTGAAAATATTCGTAGTCACCCGAGTCTATCCACGCGCGGCCGCTGTCCAAGGCCGGCGTTTGGGAGATGGCAGCGCATTGAAGCGCAACCAGGAGTATTGTAGAACACAGCATGGTGTGCCTTTCGCCGGTTAGTCGCCATTAACGAAATCTGAAACCGCACCAAGATCCGGACTGTGTCGGGCTGGTGCGTTCATTCTTTCGTCTCATGCTGCCGACTTCTGATGTTCTTGTACGGTGTTCTTGCCGCGCAAGGTTATTTCTTGTTCGGTGGGGCCGAGGCATCGGTGATGGAAACCGATGCGGGGGCATTGGTGGAAGCGCTGGAGTTCTTCTCGCACCACGCCTTCATGTCGTTCACCCACTGGCTGCGCCGTTCGGCTGGTTCAAGAAAGCCGACCACGGCGACTGAACGGTACAACTCCATCAGGGCAAGCATGAAGTTGTAGACTGTCGAGGAGGCACCCAGTTCCGCGCTGTGACTGGCGGTCTGGGCTTCCAGCAAATCGGTGACATTGACGACACCCCGGCCGTAGCCGATGGTGACGAGATCGAGACTTTTCGCCGCGGCTTCCGCCGCGGTGCGCGATTCGGCGATGTTGGTATAGGAGGCGTGGGCCGTTTCCGCGGCGGTGCGGATGCGCTGCTCCAGCTTTTGCGCCACGGATGCGCGCTTGATTTTCAGCGACTCCAGCGATTCCCTGGCCTGGATGCGTTCGGCGTTTCTCCTGCCGCCGGTGTACAGCGGCAGCGAGCCCTGCACGCCCACGGTCATGGACTGCTCCGGCGTGCCCGGGATGAGCCCGCTGAAGAGGGTGCTTTCCGTGCCCTTGCCCCCGGCGTACAGCTTGTATTTCATTTCGGCCTGCACCCCCACGGTGGGCACAAAATACTTGCG
Source organism: Candidatus Hydrogenedentota bacterium (assembly GCA_903893795.1). GTDB lineage: Bacteria > Hydrogenedentota > Hydrogenedentia > Hydrogenedentales > CAITNO01 > CAITNO01. The sequence goes on from CAITNO010000059.1 coordinate 4,705, forward strand.
GACCCGCGCCGTGTAGAGGCGGCTGCCCGCCTGGATGCCGCTGTCGATCTGTTTCAGTTCCGGCGCCTCGCGCAGGCCCCGGTCAACGGCAAAATCGCAGAACTGTTCGAAGCGCTTCGGGTCGGCCAGAAAGTCCACCATGTCTTTCTCACCGGTCAGCAGAATCTCCTCATTGACGCCCACTTCGCTCAGGCGGAAGCTTTCCTGCTCGGGCCGGTTGAGCACGCGGTTGAACTGGAATTCGGCGGCATGGCGCACGGCGCCCGCGTTGATCACCTCGATGCGGTTCTGCGCGGCCTGCGCCTCCCACCGGTAGACCTCGCCGGGCCCGGCAA
>CAITNO010000060.1 GCA_903893795.1 Candidatus Hydrogenedentota bacterium
AGCTTGGAAGGCTGACGCTCTACCAACTGAGCTATTCCCGCAGCAAACATTTCCAAAGGTCCCCGTCCGCATCGGGCCGGGAATCCTGGTTTGTCAAATGGTGGTGGGAGTTGGATTTGAACCAACGTAGGCGCTAGCCAATGGGTTTACAGCCCATCCCCTTTAACCGCTCGGGCATCCCACCACGGTGCCGCCGCCCCGGGGAGGGCGGTCTTGAAAACTATGTGCAAAGCTTCAACTGTCGCATCTATGGTGGAGCTGGCGAAGGGAATCGAACCCCCGACCTGCTGATTACAAGTCAGCTGCTCTACCAACTGAGCTACGCCAGCGCGTCGACCCAGAAACAAACGCCGCCCGCGCTGACGCGGACGACCGTTGGATAAAGTACCAAAAAAGCAACCCTATTGTCAAGCACAACAGGGGAACAACATGCGCCCCGGCCCGCCGTCACCGCGACGCGTTGCGCTTGGGGAGACGAACGGGTATGCTGACATTATACAGGAGACAGGGCCATGATTTCGCTTCTTTTCGCCGCGATGGTCTGGACGAGCGTTCCCGCCGGGGTTCCCACGACAGTAAGCGCCGAATCCGGCAGTGTGGCGGTGCAACTTTCAGAGGAAGGCCGCATCACGGCGGTGCGGCTGCAGGCGGCCGGTGAGTTCCTGCCCGCATCGGGCGAGACCGGCCTGGAAGGCTTCTCCCGCGCGGGAAAGACGGAACGGAGAAATGGGGCCGACGGCGCGGTGTCCTTCTTTCGCAGTTTGCGTCAGGAGAGCACGGGCCGGACATGCCAAGTAGTTGACCGGTTTTCCCCCGGACCAGACAGTGTGCTCTGGGAAGTGGAAGTCACCGGAGTGGAACCTCTTACGACGCCCATCGCCACCCGCCTCCAGGTGCCGGTGGACGGGCAAAGCCGCTTTTGGACGGCCTGGTCCGACCCACTTCACAGCGACAAGGGCTGGCATGACCCGCTGGAGCCGCAGCCCCTTCAAGACCTGACTTGGTATTACGGCGCACCGGCCTTCAATGAAAAAGCCCCCCTATTGGGCTACTGCCCCGTGCATGGAGACACCTTCTGCATCCCCCTGGCGACGGTGATCGAACCGAAACAGGACCTGGGGCTGAGTCTGGTGCTTTCGCCCGGTGACCCGCTTCTGGATTTGGAACTGCACACCGCAAAGGACGGCGGAATCACCTTTTCGCGAATCAACCACCGCATCGGCAAAGATCATGCGGTGCTGTTTAGGATGGACCTTGTCAGCCATCGGGCCGACCCGCGCGCGGCGCTGGGCTGGATGGCGGCGCGCTATCCGGACTACTTCGAGCCGCCGCTGCCGGCCGCGCACGACATCGCCGGATGCGGCGCCTACTCGTCCTGGGAGGGCGACCTCGACGTGGCGAAGTTCCGCAGGATGGCGTTTCGCGTGAACTGGAAGGCCAGTTTCGATTTTCCGTATATGGGCATGTTTCTGCCGCCGGTGCCGGGCGACGAGGACCGCTGGTTCCGGTTCAACGACAAGGCCTGCGGCCAGCCGCTGCCCGGCGAGGACAACTGGTCGTCGGTGGCGCGGATGCGCGCCTATTCGGAGAAGATGCGCGGCTACGGCTTCGAAGTGCTCAACTACTTTAATGTCACCGAGTTTGGCGTGAACCTGAAAGGCGCCGGGGCGGTCACGCCCGGTGCGGACAAGAACCCAGAGGCGTGGAAGAACGGCAATGACTTCACCTACACCCGCGCGGCGGACGGCGTCCTGCTGTCGTCGGAGGGCAAAACCTGGGGCACCTGGGGCGCGGCGGTGGCCATGGACCCGGGCGGGCCGAACTATCAGGCTTTTCTGCTCGACCAGGCGCGGCGGCACGTTGAAAAGCTGCCCGCGTCGGCGGGCGTGTGCATTGACCGCATGGACTGGCTGCGCTTCCGCAACCCCAACGCCGACGAGGGAAGCTGGTTCGACGGCAAGCCCTGCCGCCTGCTTTACGACTCCTGGCGCGACCTGATGCCCAAACTCGCGCCCATCTTCCATAACGCGGGCAAGTTCATTTTCGTCAACAACCACCTCAAGCGCATCGACCTGCTTCGTTATGTGGACGGCATCTACTGCGAGTTTGCCCACAACGGCCGCGCGCTCAACACCACCGGCCTGCTCACCGTACACAAGCCGGCCATCGGCTGGACCGCCAGCGTGGAGGACCTCAAACCCGACCCGGACGGCTTCTTCCAGCGCTACCTGCACATGGGCGTCTATCCCACGGTGCCGCTCTCGGGCAATGACCACACAATCGCGCCCGACGCGTGGGCGGAACGGTTTTACCTAGACTACGGCCCGCTGCTCGACGCGATGCGCGGCAAACACTGGGTCTTGCAGGCGCATGTGGTAACAGTAAAGGACAACGCGGCCAAGGCAAACCTGTTCGCCGTGCCGGAGGGATTTGTGATGCCGGTGACCTTTGGCGGAGAGGCCAGGGAGGTGGAGGTGGTGCTGCAGTGGCTGCCGGTGAAGGAGGGGGTGGAGAAGATGCGCGTCGAGGCCATGTATCCCGGAATGGAGAAATGGACTGACCTGCAGGTGGTGGATATCGCCCCGGAAATGCGAATCGTCGTTCCGCTACAGCGCAAATGCGCCATGGTCCGACTCACCCCATAGCGTAGGATAAACACTCTCCTGGGATCGCCAATCTCCTGATTGGCTCTTGGCCTTCCTCCCGAGGCCAATCAGGAGATTGGCGATCCCAGGAGGGCGCGCGCTCAGTTCTTCACCTCCGCATAGCCAACCACCCCGTAATGGTCGGCCAGGTCGATGATCCGCCCATCGTCCATGGTGTGGCGGGGGCGCTGGATGGTGAGGCGCTGGATGGTGGAGCCTGTGCCGCAGGGGTTAAACAGCACGTGGTCGATCAGGTCGTTGTTTTGGTGGCCGGGCTGCCAACTGTTGGTGGCGTCGTCGCTGTAAGGTCGGGGATCATCCATGGGCGCATCGGACATGTCGGTCGCCTTGAGCAGTTCGGCGTAGTATTCTTTCTCCGCCCGGCCGGTGTTGAAGTCGCCCATCAGGAACTGGGGCAGGCCCTCGTGCCGGTGGGGGCGAAGTATGCGCTCCCCCATTTCGACGTATTGTGTGCTGCGCACGTCCTGGTGTCCCGCCTGCAGGTGGGTGCCCGCCATCTGGAATTTGACGCCGTCTTTTTCGCCCTCGACCAGCGTGCAGCCCTTGGAGGCCAGCGCATCCTCGCTGGCGGCCTGGGTGTAGCAGGCGAAGGCGACGAACCTGATGGGGAACTTGGCGGCGAACATGACGCCGCTGCTGAGCATGTTGCCCGGATCTTTCTGCGGCTCGACGATGTACGGGTAGGTTTTCTTCAGCGCCTCTATCAACTGGGGCGTGATGATGGGGTCGAGCACTTCCTGGAGGCAGACCACGTCGTAGTCGGCCTTGCCGAGGTACTCGATGATCCAGGGCAGGCGCTCGTACTGCATTTTCTGGAGGCTCGTTGAGAAAGCGTCCACCAGGGTCGGCAGCATCTGGATGTTCCAGGTGAGCATGCGGACGGGCACACCGTCTTTGGCGGGTTCGGCTGCAAAGGCGGACAAGCCCAGCACCTGAAGAACGGCAAGCACTGCCGCCGCACTTCGGAAGGTCATTGCCCCAGCACCCGCTTGCACACGTCCATCAGGACCTTGCCGTCGGCCAAATCGCCCAGTTCTTTCTTGAGCGCGCCGGTCAGCTTGCCCGCATGGTTGATCTCGGGGTGCTCGGCCAGGTAGGCGCGGACCTTGGCCTCCAGGTCGGCGTCGGAGAACTGTTTTGGCAGGAATTCCTCGAGCACGACGATCTCCGCCTCCAACTGCTCCACCATCTCCAAGCGGCCGACCTGCTGGTAGGTTTCCATGCTCTGCTGGCGCTTGCGCACCTCGGCGCGCAGGGCGGCGATGACCTCCTCGTCGGATACGCCGTCCTCGTGGTGCGATTCCTTTTCCTTCACCAGAATGGCCGCTTTCGCCAGCCGCAGCGTTTCGAGCCGCAGGTGGAGCCGGTCCTTGGTTGCCTGTTTGATGCCTTCCTGGATTTGTTCTGCAAGGGTCATGACGGTGTCTCCAATGGTTGTCTGTGGCTCTATGCTACCCGTCCGGCCCCGTGCCGCGCAAAACATGACGCGGGCGCCGCCGGGGGGCTGGCTCCTGTTTTCGTTGTTGACTTCGTGCCTGCAGGAGGCGGCCCGTGCAGGAAACAGGTGTCTGTACCCGAGGTGCCACGGCCTTGGGTTCACTGGTACAGCCACCATTTTCAGCTCCTGGTCATGACTGGCGACGTTACACCCTTGGCTGAAAATGGTGGCAGTCCCCCGGCGGACTTCTCTCCCATTTTTCCCATGCCTCCCACCCCCTCAAATCCCTTTGCCAATTCTTTGCTGCGCCGCTGTCGGCCGGCAGATGCAAATCGCAGGAAAATCGCAGTATTCCATCATGGATTTCAAAGGACTTTTTCCCGCCTCGGACGCCAAGATGGCCGCGCAATCCGGGAAAAAAGGCCTTGGGCGCGGCGGCATTCGCGGCCCGCCCGGCCTGGCTTTCCCGGCAACCACGGAGGAATCCATCATGTGCAGAAAGCATTCGTTTCGGAGCGTGTCCACCCCGGCCGCGCGGAAGAAGGAGGAGGGTTTGAAGAACACGCGGGCGGCCCGGCTTGGCGTCTGTGTTCCGCCGGAGCTGCTGGCCGATCTGCCCGAATCGGCGGGGATGTGGCACGAAAGCGCGGAGGAGGTGGAGCGCGCGCTGGCCTGGGGCGAGCGCAAGCAGATGCTCATCGCCTGGGTGCGGGAGATGCTGCGGCGCAGGCTCAGCGAGAGCGAGCGGCGCTGCGTGGAACTGTATTTCTTTGAGGGGCTCAGCTACCGGGAGGCGGGCGCGCGGGCCGGAACGACGGCCTCTTCGGTGCACCGGGGCCTGCAGCGTGCGCTGGAAAAGCTGCGCGAAGCGGCGGAAACGGACCGGGAGATTGCCGTGCTGATTCGGAAAAGGCGCTGAGGGTGGAGAGGCTTGGAGACCGCCTCCCCATGAGCGAATGGTGGCGCTATTTGGACTGTGGCGGCAACGACGCCGCTTTGGCTGTATTCCGCATGAAGCAAGCCAAAGCGGTGTCGGCGCTGCGCTCTGCCACCGCAGTCCAAAATGGGGAACAACGGCAGACAGGAATGTTTCTTCCACCTTTTGAAGAGGCAGACAGGAATCTCTGCCCCACACTTGAGGAGGCGGGCAGGAATGTCTGCCCACATTGGGGGGCGCGTTGCGGGGTCCGGGAGCGGGAGGCTATACTCTTGGGTGTGACTGGTTGGTTCTTTCCATAGAAAGGAATTAGGTTTCATCATGCTGGGTGGACTGGGCGACATAGCGAAAATGGGCGCTTTGCTGAAGCAGGCGATGGAGATGAAGGGGCGCATCGAGGAGGCGCGGGCCGAATTGGCCAAGATGGAAATCGACGTCAGCGTCGGCGCGGAGCCGGAAATCGTCTCGGTGCGGATGAACGGGGGCATGGAGGTCGTGTCGCTGAAAATAAGCCCCGAACTGTGCGCGCTGGGTGCGGAGATGGTGGAGAGTATGACGCAGGCGGCGGTGAACAAGGCGGTGCAGACGGTGCAGTCGCGTATCGCGGAGAAACTGGGCCCGATGGCGGGCGAGTTTAATATTCCGGGGCTGACGTAGCCGTGCGGGCGGTTTTTTTTGGCACCCCCGAACTGGCGGTGCCCAGCCTGGCCCGGGCCGCGGAGCGGCACGAGATCGTCGCCGTGGTCTGCCAGCCGGACAAACCGCAGGGCCGCAGCGGCACCCCCACCCCCCCGCCGGTCAAAGTGTGGGCCCTGGAGCACGGGGTTCCGGTGCTCCAGCCGACGAAACTCAACGACGGCACCTTTGAGGCATGGCTCATCGAGCAGCGTCCCGATCTGTGCCTTATGGCGGCCTACGGCCGGTTGCTGAAGCAGCCGATTCTGGACGTGCCGCCGCTGGGCTGGCTCAATGTGCATCCGAGCCTGCTGCCGCGCTGGCGCGGCCCCTCCCCCATTCAGACGTCCATTCTGGCGGGGGACGCGGAGACAGGCGTGACGATCATGCGGGTCATTCTGGCGATGGATGCGGGCGATATCGTGCTGCAGCAGAAGACGCCCATCGGCCCCAATGAAACGTCCGAGGAACTGTCGGAGCGGCTGGCGGTGATGGGCGCGGAGATGCTGGCGGAGGCGATGGAACTGGTGGCGCAGGGCAATGCGCCTGCCACGCCGCAGGACCCGGAGCAGGTGGTGTTCTGCTCGCTTTTCAGCAAGGAAGACGGGCGCATCCGCTGGGACGGCCCGGCGCAGCGCATCCACAACCGGGTGCGCGCGTCGATTCCGTGGCCCGTGGCGCAATGCCTTTATCGCGGCGAGGTTTGCCGCATTTTGAAAACGGAGCCGGTCGATCTGGCCTCCGACGCGCCGCCGGGAACGGTGACGCAGGTGCTGAAGGACCGTGTGCTGGTGGCAACGGGCGAGGGGCAACTTGCGATCCTGCGCTTTCAGGCGCCGGGCAAAAAAGCGATGGACATGGCGGCATTTCTGCTGGGCCGTCGCATGGAACCGGGCGAACGGTTCGAGGAAATACACTAAATGCCTGTTGATCCGGTGCGTGACGCGGCGGTTGATGTGCTGTTGCGGGTCTTTGAGCGGGGCGTCCACCTGGATGAGTCGCTCGACAAGACCATCCGGCGCAAGGGCGGGCTGCTGAGTCCTCGGGGCCGCCGCTTTCTGGCGCAGGTCTGCTACGGGACGGTGCGCCACCGGCTGCTGTGCGACCATGTGCTGAGCGGGCTGTGCGACCAGCCGCTGGACGAACTGCCCCCCGCCATCCTGACGGTGCTGCGCATGGCGATATTCCAGTCGCTTTTCTGCAATCAGGTGACCCGCCCGGCCATGGTGCACACGGCGGTGGACCTTTCGCAGAAACGGGGTCACGCGGGGCTGGCGCGGATGACGAACGCGATCCTGCGCAAGGCGCCGGAAACGCTGGAGGACATCCGCTTTCCCGACCCGGCGGAGGACATGGCGGGCTTTCTGCGGCTGCGCCACTCGCTGCCGCGGTGGATGGCGCGGGAATGGGTGGAGCGCTTTGGCCCGGAGGGCGCGGAGCGCTTTTGCGCGCGGATGAACACGCAGGCGCCGATGAGTCTGCGGGTGAACATGCTGAAAACGACGCCGGAGGAACTGGCGCGGCATTTGGAGAAATCGGGCATCCTGACCACCCAGACCACGGCGATTCCGGAGGAACTGACGGTGGTCGAGGGGGGCAACCCCATCGACACGCGCTGGTTTGAGCAGGGCCATTTCCTGGTGCAGGACCCGGCGTCGATGCTTCCGCCGCACCTTTTGGAACCGCAGACGGGGGAGCAGGTATTAGACCTGTGCGCCGCGCCGGGCGGGAAGACCACGCATATCGCGCAGTTGACCGGCGGCGGGGCGCGGCTGACCGCGATGGACTCGGTCCGGAAGCGGCTGTGGATGGTCCGGGACAACTTTGCGCGGCTGGAATATGCCGAATGCGACATTGTGTGCGGTGACGGGGCCAATCCGCCCTTTGCGGCGGACCGCTTTGACCGTGTGCTGGTCGATGCGCCCTGTTCCGGACTGGGCACGCTGCGCCGTCATCCCGATTTGAAATGGCGGGTGACGCCGGAAACGGTGACGCGGCTGGCCGAAACCCAGCAATCCCTGTTGCGCAGGGGGCTGGAACTTTGCAAGAATGGTGGTCTTGTCGTCTATTCCGTTTGCACCTTCACCCGGCCGGAAACCGTTGATACGGTGAACGCCGTGCTGTCGGAAGGTCTTTGCGAACCCGAAGACGGCCCGGAGTTGCTCGCACCGTGGAAAACAGCCCAGGGACAATACCAAACCGACCCGCTCGAAGGAGCCTTGGACGGATTCTTCTTGATGCGGCTTCGGAAACGATCCTAGGCGTTTTCTTCTTCGTGCTGCGTTTCGTTGCCTGGAGCATCCAGTGGTCCGTGGCGCTGGTGGTGTTTGTGCTGGTGATGGCGGGGGCGGGCTACTATGTGTTCATGTACGCCATCGAGGGGGGGCAACACGTGGCGGTGCCCAACATCATCGAGATGGCCGTGACAGACGCGGCGGCGCGGCTGGGCGAAAGCGGCCTTGAAATGGGCCGCCAGACACCGGTCCCCCACCCCACCATTCCCAAGTACTACGTCATCAGCCAGCGTCCCGCGGCGGGCAAGGTGGTGCGGGCCGGACGGCGCATCGACACGGTGGTCAGCATGGGGCTGGACTTCCTGAAGGCGCCGGACCTGCGCAACATGACGCTGGAAGACGCGCGCCGCGCGGTGACCCAGGCGCGGTTCCGTCTGGGCAGTCTGGCGCGAATTCCCTCGAGCGCCGCGCGCGACACGGTGCTGGGGCAGGACCCGCCGCCAGGCGGCGAACTGGCCAGCCAGGGCGACATCCACCTGCTGCTCAGCGCAGGCACCCAGCGCGCCAGCGACATGATGCCCGACCTGCGGGGCATGAAAATCACCGACATTGCCGCGGTCATGGCCCCCTACGGGGCCACGCTGGTGGCCAACGAGACGGACATTCCGGACGCGCCGCTGGACGTGGTGCTGGGGCAGAACCCGCTTCCGGAAACGCTGATCTATCCCAACCAGGTGGTCACCTACGACTACAAGCCGTCGCGCCAGACGGAGGCGCCGACCCAGCGATTCCAGGCGGACGTGCGGCACCAGATGCCCTACGACTGGTACGGGCGCGATGTGCGGGTGGACGTGGTGGACCGTTCGGGCGCGCGCCAGACCGTGTGGCGCAAGCCGCCCTCTTTTGATGATGAATCGAGAAGCACCTATGTGGCGGGCACGGCCATCCGCATGCCGGTCACCTACATTGACGAGGCGGTGGTGGAAATCAACGTGGACAACAAGGTGGAGGCGTCGTACCGCCTGAAGGCGGGCGGCGCGCCGCAAGTGCTGGGCGCGGGCGCCGCCGCCCTGCCGCAGGCACCGCCGTCCACCTCGCCCTCGCCCCTGTGACGCGGCAGACGCGCCAAACCCCTGTGGAGCAAAGCTCAGACCATGAAGATTCAAGTTTCCCCCTCGCTGCTGGCGAGCGATTTTGGCCGACTCGGCGAACAAATTCGCGAGGTGATTGACGCGGGCGCGGACATGATCCATTTTGACATCATGGACGGCCATTTTGTGCCGAACATCACCATGGGACCGCCGGTACTGGCGAGCCTGCGCCGGCACTGCACCGTCCCGATGGACGTGCACCTGATGATCACCGAGCCGGAACAGTATGTGGACGATTTCATTCAGGCGGGCGCGGACATTATCACGTTCCACACCGAAGCCTGCCGCCACCCGCACCGCCTGCTGACGAGGATCCAGGAGCAGGGAGTCAAGGCCGGGGTGGTGCTGAACCCGGGCACCTCGGAAGATGAGATTGAGTATCTGGCCAACATGGTGGACATGGTGCTGATCATGTCGGTCAACCCCGGTTTCGGGGGCCAGTCCTTCATCACCGACATGGTGCGCAAGATTGAGAATGTGCGCGCGATGATTGGCGACCGGGACCTGGAGGTGGACGGTGGCATCGACGACACGACGGCAAAACAGGTTATTGAGGCGGGCGCCAATGTGCTGGTGGCCGGGTCGTATATATTCCGGCATCCCTCGTATTTGGAGGCGATTGAGACGCTGAAGGCGGCGGGTGGAGAAGGCAATTGATAATTGACAGTTGACAATGGGGGAAGGGAAGGATGAAGGGGGAACGGGAAGATTTGAGATCTGAGATCTGAGATTTCAAATTCGAGAGTTGAGATTGCATTTCTCTGGGTGGGCTGCCTGGGGAGGTGCTGGTGCCGAAAGGCGGGAGGTTTGTCTATGAACAGGGTGCTGCGGGCTGTGGCGGGTGTGGTGTTACTGGGTGTGGTGACGACGGTTGCCGGGGGCGAGGGCGCGAAGCCGATACAGGCGGAAATGGACCGGGCGCGGCAGTGGGAGGCGGCCAAGTTTGAGGGCAAGACCGACGGCGGCGGGGGCGTTGAAGCCACCGCACTTTTTTCTTTTGTCTATGACGGCAAGCCCTCCACCGAATTCCTTGATTCCTGGAAACTGGAGCGCATTGCCGTGCCCGCGGTTGACGGGCGGGTGCTGCACACGCTCACCCACACCGACCCGGTGACGGGGTTGCAGGCGCGCATCGAGGGATTCCGCTATCCCGACTTCCCCACGGTGGAGTGGACGCTTCATTTCAAGAACACGGGCACGGCGGACACGCCCATCCTTTCCGAGATTCTCGCCGCGGACACCACGTTTAACGGCGACGCGGGGGCGGAATTTACGCTCCACCGCAACAAGGGCGACAACTGCACGGCGGACAGTTTTGAGCCGATTCATGAGCCGCTCCCGGCCAAGGCGGACATCACCGTCGCCAACACGGGCGGACGGCCCACCCAGATTTCTTTCCCCTACTTCAACATCCAGGCCGGCGAGCGCGGCTTTATCGCCGCGGTGAGCTGGGCGGGCCAGTGGTGCACGCGTTTCACCCGCGACGAGGGCACGGGGTTGCGCTTCCGGGCGGGACAGGAGCAGACCCATTTCCTGCTGCATCCGGGCGAGGAAGTGCGGGGGCCGATGATCGTGGTGCAGTTTTACGAGGGCACGCGCACGCGGGCGCAGAACGTGTGGCGCCAGTGGATGATTGCGCACAACATGCCCCGGCCGGGCGGCAAACTGCCGCCGCTGCCGCAGTTGAATGCGTGCAGTTCGCACCAATTCGGCGAAATGATTCATGCCGACACAAAAAGCCAGGTGTTCTTCATCGACCATTACCTGGAACGGGGCATGAAGCTGGATTATTGGTGGATGGACGCGGGATGGTATCCCTGCGACGACAACTGGGGAAAGACAGGCACCTGGGAGGTGGACCAGAAACGGTTCCCCGGCGGGTTCAAACCCATCTCCGACCATGCGCACGGCAAGGACGTCAAAATCATTGTGTGGTTTGAGCCGGAGCGCGTGGCGGGCGGCACCTGGTTGACGGAAACCCATCCCGACTGGATTCTGGGCGGCAAGGACGGCGGGCTGCTGAACCTGGGCAATGACGATGCGCGGAACTGGCTGATTGACCATGTGGACAAGCTGCTGACGGACAACGGCATTGACCTGTACCGCCAGGATTTCAACATGGACCCGCTCGGAGCGTGGCGCAAGAACGACAGGCCGGACCGGCAGGGCATCACCGAAATCCGCCACGTGGAGGGCTATTTCGCCTACTGGGACGCGCTGCGGCAGCGCCATCCGGACATGCTTATCGACTCGTGCGCGAGCGGCGGACGGCGCAATGATCTGGAAACGCTGCGCCGGGCGGTGCCGCTGCTGCGCAGTGACTACATCATGGAGCCCGTGGGGAACCAGTGCCACACGTGGACCCTCTCCGAGTGGTTTCCCTTCCACGGCACCGGCACGTCCAAGACGGACCCGTACCTCATCCGCAGCATCCTCTGCCCCAGCCAGACGGCCTGCTGGGACCAGCGCGACGACAAGATCGACTTTGCGGGCATCAAGGGGATCGTGGACGAGTGGAAGGCCTTTGCGCCGAACTATTTCGGCGACTATTATGCGATTACGCCGTATTCGCTGGATGCAGACAAGTGGATCGGCTGGCAGTTTGACCGGCCCGAGGCGGGCGAGGGGCTGATTCAGGTGTTTCGCCGCGACGCGTCGCCCTATGAGTCGGCGCAACTGCCGCTGCAGGGGCTTGACCCGGCGGCGCGGTACCGCGTCGCGCCCGCGTCGGCGCTCGATCCGGGCGAGGCGGTGGAAATGACCGGTTCTGATTTACTGGGCAGGGGCCTTGCCGTTACAATCCCGTCCAAGCCCGGTTGGGCGTTCTTCACGTACAAGCGTATCTGACGACCAGGAGTTTTCGACATCATGCGCACCCATCTCGCCGCACCCATCATGGCGCTTGTCGCGGCAATAGTGCTTTTCAGCCCGGCCGCGCGGGCAACCGAACCGGGCGCCACCTTCTTCGTGTCGCAGGACGGCAACGACGCCTGGACCGGGACGCTGGCCGCGCCCAACGAGTTTTCCTCCGACGGGCCGTTCATCACGGTGGAGCGGGCGCGCGACGCCATCCGGGCGATGAAGCAGGCGGGACCGCTCCCGGCGGGCGGGGTGAAGGTGGTGCTGCGCGGCGGCCGCCATGCGCTGCGGAAAACGCTGGAATTCACGGCGGAGGATTCGGGAACGGCGGAGGCGCCCATCTGCTACACGGCACAGCCGGGCGAGAAGGTGTTCCTGACGGGCGGCGTGCGCGTGCCCGCCTTTGAGACCGTGTCCGACCCGGCCATCCTGCAGCGGGTGTCACCGGAGGCGCGGGCCGCCATGGTGCAGGCCGATTTGAAGGCGCTGGGCATCACCGATTTCGGCGCGCCCAACGACGGCGGCGTGGAGGTGTTTTTCCAGAACAAGCCCATGACGCTGTCGCGCTGGCCCAATGACGGTTTCGTCAACATCAAAGACCTGGCCGTGCCGGACGACCACGTGATCAACGGGGTCAAAGGCAGCAAGACGGGCAAGTTCATCTATGACGGCGACCGGCCCACCCGCTGGATCGGCGAGAAGGACGCATGGCTGCACGGATACTGGTTCTGGGACTGGTCGGACCAGCGGCAGAAGATTGAGTCCATCGACCCGGCCACGTCCACCATCGCCGTGGTGCCGCCCTATCACGGCTACGGCTACCGCACGGGGCAGTGGTACTACGCGTTCAACATCCTCGCCGAACTGGACACGCCGGGCGAGTGGTACCTGGACCGCGAAAAGGGGATTCTCTATTTCTGGCCTCCGGCCGCGCCGGGGCCGGAGGATGTGGTGGTGTCGGTGCTGCCGACGCTGATCACCCTGAAAGACGCGTCCTACATCAGCCTGCGCGGGCTGGTCTTGCAGGAGGCGCGCGGCACGGCCGCCACGGTCAGCGGCGGCACCGGCTGCCGGGTGGAAGGCTGCACGATCCGCAACATCGGCGGTGACGCCGTGTCCATGGGCGGCACCAACAACGGCGTGGCCGGATGCGAAATCTATTCACTGGGCAAGGGCGGGGTGAGCATCAACGGCGGCGACCGCACCACGCTGACGCCTGCGGGACTCTTCGTCGAGAACAACCACATTCATCATTACGGCCGCTGGAGCCGGATGTACCAGCCCGCGGTGAGCATGAACGGCGTGGGCAACCGCGTGGCGCACAACCTGATCCACGACGCGCCGCACATGGCCATTCAGTTCGGCGGCAACGACCATGTGATCGAGTTCAACGAGATTCACCACGTGTGCACCGAATCGAACGACGCCGGGGCCATCTACGCGGGCCGCAACTGGACCATGCGCGGCAACGTGATCCGCAACAACTTCCTGCACGACATCAGTGGTTTCCAGAACAAGGGCTGTGTGGGCGTCTATCTCGACGACATGTTCGCGTCGGCCGACATCACGGGCAACCTGTTCCGCAATGTGACCATGGCGGCGTTTATCGGCGGCGGACGCGACTGCTCCATCACCAACAACATCTTTGTGGACTGCAACCCAGCGCTGCACATCGACGCGCGGGCCCTGGGCTGGGCGGCGCCTTGCGCCGATGAATGGATCAAAGAGGTTGCGGAAAAGGGCACCATCTCGGGCATCGCCTACAACAAGCCGCCCTACAGCGAGAAATACCCCAAGCTGGTAGGCATTATTGAGGACGAGCCGAAATCGCCGAAGGGCAACAGCATCGCGCGAAACATCTGCGTCGGCGGCAAGTGGGACAACATCGAGGAACTGGCGCGCCCGCTGCTGACCATGGAAAGCAATCTCCTTGATCAAGATCCGCTGTTTGTCAACGCCGCGGCGGGAGACTACCACCTGAAACCCGAATCACCGGCGCTGGCGCTGGGTTTCCAGCAGTTGCCGCTGGAGGAAATCGGTCTGAAGAATGACGAGGTGCGCGCGACGATACCGGTGAAGGCGGAGTAGGCAGGCGGAGTACCTGGCTCGGGTACAGGCACCCGTTTCCGATGCGTACTGTTGCTGCGACCCTCTGGCCGTGGGCGGAAACGGGAGCCAGTCCCCCGGCGGCTTTGTGTTGCGAGTCGACATCGTGAGTGGGGGTTGGATTCGCGGGGGGCAATGGCAGGCAAGAAAAGGGATGTGGGACAGGCGCCCCCGCCTGTCGTTCCGTGACCTGCCAAATGGTGCCCGAACGGTTCAGGCGCATTTGCGGTTTCGCGGCGAAGGCGACAACAACACCTCTGCTGGAATCCCCAAGCCTTCATGGAGCCTGCGCATCATGGGCAGACTCAGGGGGCGTTTTCCGCTCAGGACTTCGGAAACCTTGCTCTTGCTGCCGAGGTAGGCGACCATGTCGGCGTCCCTTAACCCGGCCTGCTCCATTCTGAAGCGAATGGCGGCGATGGGGTCGGGCAACGGAATGGGATGATGACGCTCCTCGTAGTCCCCGACCAGCATGGACCACAACTCCAGATCATCCCCTTCCGGTGTGCCGGGCTCGGCATCCATAAGCACCTCCACACGGGCAAGGGCCTCCTCGTATTCCGTTTCCGTTTTGAGCACTCTCGGTTCCATAAAATGGTCTCCGCGTTCACGCCAACCTATATTATACGCCTCATTTCCCGCTGAAGACTGACTCTATCCCTTCCAGTTTCATGTACTGGTCGCCCTGGGTGGGGGCCACTATGCCGCCTTCGCCGAACTCGTTCCAGGCGTAGATGGTGAAGGCTTTGAATCCGCCGGGGAAGCCGAGCATGGGCTGGGCGCGCAGGTCTTTCTTGACGCTTTCCAGGGCGGCGGTCCATTCGTCTTTGTTGGGGAAGCTGTAGCAGGGGCGTTTGTCGAGCCAGGGACGGGGATTCCATCCGGCGGCGACGTAGGGCACATAGGGCACGGGGTCGGCGAAGTGTTTGGCGCGGCCCTCCTCGGTGAACTTTTCGAGGTCGGAGAAGGGGTAGTCGCCGGGCTTCAGTTCCTGCTGGGGCAGGTCCATGTAGGTAGCGGTGAAGTCGTAGAGTTTGGCCGCCCAGTGATCGGGGAAAATGGCTTCCGGCCCGCCCACGCCGCAACCGATGAGCATCTCGCCCAGGCCGGCATCGCGCACGGCTGCGCGCAGCGCATCCAGCTTTGCCTTGCACTTGGACAGGTCCTGGCCGTTCTGCATGCAGAAGTAGTGGCCGCCGTGCACCTTGAACACGAGCTTTCCATCGACGCGGAGATAGCTGGGGTGGCGGAAGCAGGTGAGCCAGAACTGGATGCAGTCCTGCCAATCTTCATCGGTGGCGACCTCGTAGGGCGGGTGATTGCAGAACTCGACGTAGAACTTCATGCGCCCGCTCTCGGCGGAGTGCATGAAATCGAGCACGCCCCGGTCCAGACAGTGCGCGTTGGGCTCCCTCTCTCCCATCTTGCCGTTGTAGTACCAGAGGATGGCGAAGAAATCGACGCCGTGGTCGGCGGCCGCTTTGATTTCGCGGTCCATGGTGTCCTGGTTGTTGTAGGCGCCGAGCAGGGGCACGCGCTGCGGGTAGTTGGTCCGCCAGTCGGCGCCGTCGGCGCCGTGCCATTTGTTGGGCATCGGTTCCCACCAGCCGGCGAAGTAATTGACGCCGACCAGAATGTCCTTCTGCGGCGAAACGGGGGTCTCCGGGGCGGTGAGGACGGAAAGCAGACAAAGGGCTGCACAAGTCAGCATGGCGAGATTACTCCCTGCGGGCGGCCTGCCCGGCTTCATCGAGCCAATCGAGGGCGGCGCGGCAGTATTCGGCGTGGGTGGGCGGGCGCAGGTGGGCGCGCCGGAAGAGGGCGTCCCATTGGCGGCCCCGTTCGATGCACAGCCGGTGCATGCGGTAGACCGGCTGGATGACGCCGTGGTTGTCGATCATCCAGAAGCCACTGGTCTTCTCGCTCCCCTCCTCCATCTCGTTGTCGTACATTTCCCAATAGAGAATGAAGGGGCAGCCCCAGGCGAGTCCGGCGCGAATCACTTCGCGGGCGGCCGCCTCCTGCGCGTTGGGCGTCTTCACCTGGCGGATGGGAAAGCCGTATTCGCCGATGAAGACGCGGGGCGCGTTCCAGTCGAGATCCTTGGGCGGCAGTTTGGCGGCGATGTAGTCCAGGGCGATCTTGAGTCGGTCGCGCATCGCCGGGGCGCCTTGGGTGAGGTCGAGCGAGTCGTAGCTCGAATAGGAGACCATGTCCACGTTGGTGTGGGGCAGGACGGAGTTGCACACGGTGGTCCGGCCCGCGATGGCCTTTTGGACCAGGTTCAATTCGGTGTAGTGAAACAGGTGCACATTGTGGTGCGGCGTGTCGCGGAGGGCGTCGTCGACGGCCTTCTGGCGCAGGTTGAGCCAGTCGATCATGCCGGTGACGGCTTCGGGGCGGGGTTCGGCGCTGATGTCGTATCCGCCGAGCAGCACCCAGTCGCCCTCCCAGTGGCCGAGCAGAAAGGTCTTGCCTGTGCCGCTGAACTTTTCCAGCAGGTACCGGGTGAGGTCATAGATCTCTTTGTATTCGCGCTGCCGGTCCTCCTCGGTCCATGCGTCGCGGCAGGACTTGGCGGTACCGAAGGGATAGGCCCACACCAGGTAATAGTCGAAAGGCATGGCCAGTACGGCCTGGTAGGAGGGATCAAGCGCGAACAGGTCTTTCAGCGTTTTGATGTCCGGATTGGCCGGGAGGTGGTAGGCACCCATTGCGCTCGATCCGGCCTCGAACTTGAGGGTGTTGGAACCCATGTCCACCATGGCCTGGGCGGTTTCCACCAGCCGGGTCTTTTCGGTGTGGTGATATTTTGGGGAGAAGGTCTGCGTGCCAATACAGTAGTTGAGGACCGGCCGCGCGCCGGTCCCCGCGCACCCGGCCAGGGTCATCGATGCCAATACTGCCAGCACCCGTGCGCCCCCGAACCGGCTCACTTCAGCCCGGTCCATTCCCCCATGCGGCGCCACAGGCTCTTTGCCTCCACGCCGGACGCGGTGACCAGGTCGGTTTGGCCAAAGAGGGTTTCGCCCAGTTTTAGGCTTATCTTGCCGACGGACGCGCCCGCGGCGAAGGGTGCCTTGAGTTCGGTTGGGGCGGCCACTTCGAGCTTCAGGTTCTTGACGTCCTCCTCGCGGACCACGGCCTCCAGGAAACCCTTGGACACCAGGCCCACGCTGACCGCGCTGCCGTTGCTGACGGCGATGGGTTTGCCGATGACCGCGCCCGGCTCCACGGGACGGACCCGCTTCATCTTCTTGAAGCCTGCCTCGATCAGTTCGTGGGCGCGCTCGGAGCGCTCGTGCTTGGTGTCGCCCATGACCACGGCAATGAGGCGTATGCCGTCGCGCTGTGCGGTGAGGGTGATGCAGAAGCCCGCGGCGCGGATGTACCCGGTCTTGAGCCCGTCGACACCCGGCACCACGCCGAGGAGCTTGTTGGTGCTTATCTTCTTCCCGTCCGCCTCGCGGAACACCAGTTCCTTCTGGGAGGTCCATGCGAGAATCTGGGGATGCTTGACGCATTCCTGCCCGAGCCGGGCCATGTCCTTGGCGGTGGTGAGGTCGAATTCCTGGCCCTTGGCGGGCGGCAGGCCGTGCACGCTGTTGAACTTGGACTGGGTCATACCCAGTTCCTGGGCGCGCTTGTTCATGGCCTCGATATAGGCGTCTTTGGAGCCCCAGAGGCCCTCGGCCACGGCCATGGCGGCGTCGTTGGCGGAGGCCACGGCCACGGCGGGCATGAGCTGGCTGAGTTTGTGGGTGTCGCCCATCTTCACATAAACCTGTGTGCCGCCCATGCCCTCGGCATTCTTTGAGATGACGATGTCCTTGTCGTAGTTCCACTTGCCGGCCTGGGCACCCTCGTCCACCATCAGCATGAGCATCATCTTGATCATGCTTGCGGGGGGGCGCTGAATTTCGGGATTGCTCTCGTCGAGTACGGTGCCGGAACCGGCCTCAATGCAGTAGTAGCTTTCGGGCAGGGAGGCATAGTATTCGACGCCCCCGGCCTGGGGAGGAGCCGCTGCGGCGGGTGCGGCGGCAAGGGAGAACATGGCCAGGGGCAGGGTGCAGAGCAAAGTAATCATCTTGAGACCTTCTTGATTCGCGGCGCTCCCCCTAGTGGGCAACGCCGATAACTTCTGTGATTTCATTGATGCTGAACGGTTTGTGAAGCACACCGGCCACGTCGAGCCGGTCCATTTCGGGCTTGTGCACACCGGTCATCATATAGACCGGGGTGACGTGGGTGGCGGGACAGTCCCGGAACACCCGGATGGCGTCGCTGATGCGCGACTGGGGCACATCTCCGTCGAGCAGTATGGCGTCGGGACGGAGCGTCCGCGCCATGTCCGCCGCGGCATGCGGCGTGGCGGTGCAGAAACATCCGATGTCGCGGTACTTTAGCGCCGTGGCCATCCATTCGAGCAGGCCGGGGTCGGAGTCCACGACGAAGACACAGCGTTTGAGCACGTGGACCGGGTGAACCTCGCCCAGCCCGGCGGCCTCGCCCGCCCCCGCCCCTGCCAGCAGCCTGCGGAGGGCCCCTGCCAGCGCGTCGCCGTCGAAGGGCTTGACGAGGAACTCGGTGGCGGTCCACTGGCCGCGCACCTCGTTGATGTCCGATTCGGATTCGGTGGTGAGCACGAGCGCGGGGATCTGCTGTGTGGCGGGATTTTGCCGGAAAAGGCGCATGGTGGTCCTGCCCAGCACATCGGAGGGTGCCTCGTTGAGCAGCAGCAGGCTGACGGACCCGTCGGCGGCTTTCCGCACGCACTGGTAGCCGCTGGGGGCCCACTCGATGCCGGCCACGCCGCGGCCGATGAGAGCGCGCATGGCATCGCCAAACTCGTCGCGCTCGGAGGCGGCCAGCACGCGAAGCTGTTCCAGCCCCTTCACGCGCCCGTCCTCCCCCAGGGGGCGGGCGACGGTGCCGGGAAGGCGCACGGTGAAGCAGCTTCCCTCGCCGGGGGTGCTGCTGACTGATATGGCGCCGCCATGGGCCTCCACAATGTTCTTGGCGATGGACAGTCCGATGCCGGTGCCTTCGTACTGGCGGGTCTTGGAACTGTCGACCTGGAAGAAGCGGTCGAAGACGCGCTGATGAAATGCCGCATCGATGCCGATGCCCGAGTCGGTGACGGAGAAGGACAGGTCGCGCTCGCCGGACTGTTCGACGAGCACCTTGATGTGCCCCCCACGGGGGGTGAACTTGACGGCATTGTTCAGCAGGATGCCGAAGACCTGGCTCATCTTGTCCCGGTCGGCCCAGACAAAGGCGGGGGTGCGCGCGCAGTCGACCGACACGTCGAGCTGCTTTTCGAGGGCGTCGGGATGGACCGCGGCGGCCGCCTCCCTCGCCACGGCATCGGGGCGGAACACGTTTTGCACGATCTGGATGCCGCGAATCTGCATGCGGCTGAATTCGATCATTTCGTTGATCAGCCCGAGCAGGCGCTCCACGTTGCGGTCCATGACCTTGATGGCGCTTGCCTGCGCCTCGGCCATGGCCCCGAGCGACCCGGCGCTGAACATCTCGACATAGCCCTGGATGGTGCTGAGGGGGGTGCGCAGTTCGTGGCTGACGTTGGAGAGAAAACTGTCCTTGGCGCGGTCGTGCATGCGCAGTTCCTCGTTGGCGCGCTCCAGCTCGCGGGCGCGCAGGGCGAGCTTCTGCTGCATGCGCTTGATGTCGGCGATGCCGGTGACGACGAGCGAATGGCCGCTTTCCCCCCTCGCCGCCGGGCAGGGCGGCCGCGCCCACGACAGTGGGGACGGACCGGCCCGCAGAATCGATGAACTCGATTTCCTGCCGCAGCGCCTTTTCACCGCGCTCGGAAGCGCGGGCCAGCAGGCCCAGCAGGCGGGAGCGGCTGGAATCCTCGACAAAGGAGAAAATCTCCAGCCCGGTCATCTCCGATTCGGGCAGTTCGAGCAGGTCACACATGCGGGGATTGACGAAACGGATGCGGTGGCCGGCATCGACGGTGAGGAATCCCTCGTTCATGGTGAGCAGGAGCCCGCGGAAGCGCTCCTCGGAGGCCTGAAGCTTGTGGGTCTGCTCGTCGAAAAGCTGCTGGAGCCCCTTGGCGTACTGCTCGACACGGCGGTTGAGCATGACCAGTTCGGTCATGTCGCGTACGGTGGCGAGGGTGGCGGTGTGCTCGCCCTGCCGGTTGAAGACGGGGGCGCCGTTGAGCATTAGCACCTTTTCGCGGCCGTCCACCTGGATGTGAATCTCATATTCGGAGGCAACGCCGAGGGCGCGGTTCTTGAGCTGCTTCTCGATGGGCATCATGTTGAACTGGCCGGCAAGTTCGCGCGCGTTGCGCCCGATTACCTCCTCGCGGCTGGAACCGAACATGTCGAGAAAGCGCTGGTTGACCAGGCAGACCGTGCCGTCGGGGGTGCTGAGGACAAAGCCGTCCGATATCTGGTCGGCCAGGAGGCGGAAGCGCTCGGCGAGCTCGGCCGTGTCCTCGCCGGTGCTGGCGACGCTGAAGAGCACGACGAAGAGCCCGAGAAAGAGACTGCCCAGGCCGATGATGTGAGCCACGTCGGCCAGGCGGCCAAAGGCCATTAAGTCACCAAACACCGCGCCGGACAACCCGGACACGCTGAAGACGGCGCCCATGATGAGCATGAGCACGCCGGAGAGCATGGCGAGGCGCTCGACGGTGCTGGTGTGGAAGCGGGCCAGGAGATTGCCGCCCGCGTAGATGGGCAGCGACATGGAGATGACGACGGTGAGCCAGCGCCAGAGCGGGCTTTCAAACTGCTGGGAAAAGACCACGCCGCCAAGGCCGATCATCACGGGAATGACAAAGAAGGTCAGGCGCCGCTGCAAGTCGGCGCGCCGGGCGCTTTTCAGGCTGGCGTAATGCGCTTTCATCCTGAATCAGAGGTTCTCCGCGGCTTTAAGGGAACCGCCCCGCCGCTGGGCCTGTATGGCCGCGGCGGCGAGTTCGTCGCAGCGCTCATTATACGTGTTTCCGGTGTGGCCCCTCACCCAGCGCCATTCCACCTGGTGCTTTTCGACCAGCGCGTCGAGGCGCTGCCACAAGTCCACATTTTTCACGGGACCGCTGCGGCGTATCCATTTCTTCTTTTTCCAGGAGGCGATCCACTCGGTGATGCCCTTCTTGACGTATTCTGAATCGGTGTACAGCACAATGCGGCAGGGCCGTTTGAGGGCGGAGAGCGCCTCGATGGCGGCGGTCATTTCCATGCGGTTGTTGGTGGTGTCGGGCGCGCCACCGGAAAGCTCCTTGATGCGGTCTCCGTAAATGAGCACGGCCCCCCAGCCGCCGGTGCCGGGGTTGGGTTCACAGCCGCCGTCGGTGTATATGACGACCGGGGCTTCCTGCTGCGGCGTATTGGCGGGCATGTCAGACGCCCCCGCCCGCGGCGGGCGCAGGGGCGGCCAGCAGGCTTTCAATGAGGGCGACGACCCGGGGCCGGCGGTTGTCGTGGGCGAGCATGATGGGGGTCTTGCCTTCCTTGTTGGCCGTGGTGAGCGGCGCGCCGCGCTGAACGAGGACCTGAATGACGCCGCCCTGGCCAAAGACGGCCGCCGTGTGCACGGGGGTGTCGCCAAAGATGTCGCGCTCGTCCCGGCGCGCGCCGTGGTCCAGGAGCCACTGGGCCTCGGCCTCGCGCCCCAGCATGGCCGCCACGTGCAGGGGTGTCATGCCGGTAATGTCGGTTGCATTGATGTCGGCGCCGTGTTCGACCAGCATTTCCATGGCCGCGCGGTTTTCACAGCTTACGGCGGCGTGCAGCGGGGTCTTTTCCTTGCGATCGCGGGCCGACACGACGTGGGCCGCGTCCTTTTCCAGGGCAAGGCGGAGTTTGTCGTTTTGCGCGCGGGCGATCATGTCGTGGGGACTGGGCGCGCACCCGGCCAGCAGGACCAGGAGCGCAAGCAGTGCGGGGCGGAAAGATCGGATTGCCCAATATGTTGTGGTGCCAGCCTCGGCCATGATGTTGTTTCCAGTGTTGTTTAATCCCCCCGCGCTCTGTGGCGGGAGGCGGGGGAAAGTTTAGCACAGCGCACGGACCCCGTGCATGACCCAAGGCTAGGACCGGGCGGAATTGAGTGCCGCCTTCACGGCGTCCCCTATTTTCTCGTCGAGCAAATTGTCGGCCACAACCTTTCCATCGGGACCGAGCAGCAGAATGTGGGGCAGCGAGGTGACGCCATAATGCTCCGCGAGGGCGTTGCTAAAAGTGTCGGCCAGCATGCCCTGGGACCAGGGAACGCCGTGGGCGGACAGGAATTCACGGATGAGTTTGGGGTCATCGCCCAGACAGAGGCCGAGCATCACAAAATCATCCCGTTTGCCGAAATCTTCCCAGATTTTTTTGAGATGGGGCTCCTGCGCGAGGCAAAGCTTGCACCAGACGGCCCAAAAGTCGAGGAGCACATAGCGGCCGCGCAGATCCTGCAGCGACAGGGTGCCGCCTTCCAGTTTGTCGATGATGAAGCCGGGCTGGGGGACCTCGGCCGGAGTCGGGGCGGTCTCCCCCTCGGCGTGCATCTCAATCGCTAGCGAATCCACCGGAGCATCCCCACCGGACCGGGAAGACGAGTCGGCGAATTCAGCCTTTTCGGGAGCGAAGCGGCACTTGCTGGGGTTGCCGCCGGAAAAATTGTGGCTGATCAGGAACAATACCAGCAAGGCCGCTGCCGTGAATGCAAAACGCCCGAAGCCACTCCCCGTCCGCTGCCACATGCCGACCTTTCGCTGGTGCATGGTCCTTGCCGCCTTTCCCCATGTCGTTGGGTTGACCATATTTTATTATAGGACCACGCTCCGTCCGGGTCCAGCCTAAAGCCCCTGTCAACACGCGATTAATTTCAAGATTGACATGGTGGGCGGAGATACATCATAATGGTTATCATGTTAGTGGAATATCCGCTCCGGTGCGGATGTTTCTCTGGCAACGGCGAACTGAGACAGGATGATTCCAGCGGCAACCAGCGTTGGGGTTGGACAGTGTTCGCCGGGTATGGACAACGGATGCGTCGTTTGGAGCATGACTCCCCGACCAAAGGAGGATCTTGAGATGAGTGTGTACACAGACAACAGTTTCTCCATCGGCCGCACGCCGCTGGTTCAGTTGACCAAACTGACCCAGGGCATCAAGGCGGCGCGGGTGCTGGCGAAGGTGGAGGGCCGCAATCCGGCGTATTCCGTGAAGTGTCGCATCGGCGCGAACATGATCTGGGACGCTGAAAAGCGGGGCGTGCTGAAGCCGGGCGGGACCATCGTGGAGCCGACTTCGGGCAACACGGGCATCGCGCTGGCCTTTGTTTCGGCGGCGCGGGGCTACAAGCTGGTGCTGACGATGCCGGAGACGATGAGCCTGGAACGGCGCCAGATGCTGAAGGCGTTTGGCGCGGACCTGGTGCTCACGCCGGGGGCGCTGGGCATGCCGGGCGCCATCGCGGAGGCCGAGAAGATTGCCGCGGAGAATCCGGAGTATTTCCTGCCGCAGCAGTTCAAGAACCCGGCCAACCCGGAAATTCATTTCAAAACAACGGGCCCGGAAATCTGGGACGACACAGAGGGCCAGGTGGACGTGTTTATTGCGGGCGTGGGCACGGGCGGAACGATCACGGGCGTGTCGCGCTATTTGCGCACGAAGGAACGCCCCTTCACCAGCGTGGCGGTGGAACCGGCGGCATCGCCGGTGCTGAGCGGCGGCGCACCGGGCAAGCACAAGATTCAGGGCATCGGCGCGGGTTTCAAGCCGGACATTCTTGACCTGAGCGTGGTGGACCGCATTGAAACGGTAACTGACGACGAGGCCTTTGACACCGCACGGCGGCTGGCGAAGGAAGAGGGCATCATCAGCGGCATCAGTTGCGGCGCCGCGGCGGCCGTGGCGGTCCGACTGGCCCATCTCGATGAATTTGCGGGCAAGACGATCGTGGTGGTACTGCCGGATTCGGGCGAGCGCTACCTGTCCACGCCGCTGTTTCAGTAATTAGGAATTAGGAATTAGGAATTGAGAGCAGGCCGCGCGGCCGGGCAATAATCTCTGGGCCGGCACCCGGCGAGGGTCCAGGTGAACTGCGCAGAAGATGATGAGACCGCGGGCTTTGAGACCACAAATCAACCACCTTGGGAAAGGGCAGATTAATGAGCGACGCGAAACCACTCGGACTTGGCACACTTTCACTGCATGCAGGGCAGGTTCCCGACCCCACGACGGGGGCGCGTGCGGTTCCCATTTATCAGACGACCTCGTATGTTTTTGAGGATCACAACCACGCGGCGAGCCTTTTTGCGCTGAACGCGTTTGGCAACATCTACACGCGGCTGATGAACCCCACGACCGACGTGCTTGAAAAGCGCGTGGCTGCCCTTGAGGGCGGTGTGCTGGGTCTGGGCGTGGCTTCCGGTTCGGCGGCCATCAGCCTGGCGGTGCTGAACATCACCAAGTCGGGGCAGAACATCGTGTCCTCCCAGACACTGTACGGCGGCACCTACAATCTCTTTGCGCACACGTTCAAGGACCTGGGCATTGAGGCGCGCTTCGTGGACGCCAGCGACCCGGAGAACTTTGCCAAGGCCATCGATGACAAGACCCGGCTGCTGTTCATTGAGAGCATCGGCAATCCGGCCAATGACGTGCTGGACTTTGAAGCCATCGCCAAGGTGGCCCACGACCACGGCATTCCGCTGGTGGTGGACAGCACGGTCACCTCGCCCCTGCTGTTCCGTCCCATCGAATACGGCGCGGACATCGTGGTCCATTCGGCGACGAAGGTGCTGGGCGGCCACGGCAACTCGCTGGGCGGCGTCATCGTGGACAGCGGCAAGTTCGACTGGAACAACGGAAAGTTCCCCGAGCTGACCGAGCCGAACGAGAGCTACCACGGCATGAAGTTCTACGAGCATTTTGCCGGCATCGGCAACATCAGCTACATCCTGAAGGCGCGGGTGACGTTGCTGCGCGACCTGGGTCCGGCGCTGTCGCCGTTCAATGCCTTTCTGCTTCTGCTTGGCATTGAGACGCTGCACCTGCGCGTGCCCCGCCACAGCGAGAACGCGCTGGCCGTGGCCAAATACCTTGAAAGCCACCCGGCGGTGGCGTGGGTCAACTATCCGGGCCTGCCGAGCCACCGCAGTTACGAGCGGGCGCAGAAGTACCTGCCGAAGGGCCAGGGCGCGATCCTGGGCTTTGGCATCAAGGGCGGCTCCGACGCGGCGGTGAAGTTCATCAATTCGGCCAAGCTGGCCTCGCACCTGGCCAACGTGCTGGACGCGAAGACGCTGGTCATCCATCCGGCGACAACGACGCACCAGCAGCTTTCCCCGGCGGAGCAGAAGGCGGCGGGCGTTTCCCCCGAGTACGTCCGGGTGTCGGTGGGGCTCGAAGACCTTGCGGACATCATCGCGGACTTCGATCAGGCATTGGCTGCCTCACAGCAGTAGTGGTATGATAAGAGACGCACGTTGTCCGGTTGGGGCAACGTGCGTCTCTGTTTTTTTGGACCCCATTTTCGACTGTGGACACTGATGGACAAGAAACGCAAGCAAAACGACGACAGCCGTTCCGTGGGCATCGTGCAGACGCAATATTTCACCTTTGCCGAAGCGCCGAATCTCCTGGAACTGGACAGCGGCGAAAAAATCGGGCCGGTAACGGTCGCCTATGAGACCTACGGCACGCTCAATGCGGACCGGTCGAATGCCGTGCTGGTGTGCCATGCCCTTTCGGGCGACGCGCACGCGGCGGGAAGGTATGCGCCGACGGACCCGAAGCCGGGCTGGTGGGAGGCGATGATTGGGCCCGGCAAGGGCATCGACACGGACAAGCACTTTGTCATCTGCTCAAATTTTCTGGGCGGCTGCAAGGGCACCACGGGGCCCAGCTCGATCAACCCGGCCACGGGCAAGCCCTACGGCCTGGACTTCCCCATCATCACGGTGGGCGACATGGTGCGGGCGCAGCATGCGCTGGTCCACCATCTGGGCATCGACCGCCTGCTCTGCGTGCTGGGCGGGTCGCTCGGCGGGATGCAGGCGCTGGACTGGGCGGTGCGCTATCCCGACGAGGTGGCAGGCGCGATGTTCATTGCGACCAGTCCGATCACGGGCGCGCAGCAAATCGCCTTTGACGCGGTGGGCCGGAGCGCGATCCAGGCCGACCCGGACTTCCTGGAGGGTGAGTACTCTCCCACCGGCGGTCCGCGCAAGGGCCTGGCGATTGCCCGCATGATGGCGCACATCACCTATCTTTCGGACGTTTCGATGACCCGGAAATTCGGCAGGACACTGCGCAACACGGGCCATCTCGGATTCAGTTTCGACAGCGAATTCAGCGTGGAAACCTATCTCGACTACCAGGGCGAGCAGTTTGTCGAGCGCTTTGACGCCAACAGTTATCTTTACGTGACCAAGGCGATGGACTACTTTGACATCAGCGCGGGCGAACCCTCGCTGGACGCTTCGCTGAAGCGGATGAAGGGGCGGGCGCTGGTGGTGTCCTTCACTTCCGACTGGCTGTTCCCGCCCTACGAATCGGAGAAGATCGTGTACGCGCTGGCGCGGGCGGGCCGGGATGTGTCCTTCTGCAACGTGCAGAGCGACTATGGCCATGACGCGTTTCTTCTTGAAGTGGAAACGCTTTCACGGCTGGTGTCGGGCGAACTTGCCGCGACGGCCAACCCCGGAAAATGCTGCCCCACCTGTAATGCCCCCTGCACGGACGATCAGGAACTGCTGCCCAAGACGGCGGTGAACAGCATCTTCCACGCGCAGCGGCGCGTGGACTATGAAATGATTATCGACCTGGTGGACGAGGGCAGCCGGGTGCTCGACATCGGCTGCGGCCGGGGCGAACTGCTGTGCCAGCTCATGCAGAAAAAAAGTGTTCGGGCGATGGGCATGGAGGTGGACGAGGCGGCCGTGGTGCGCTGCGTGGAAAGCGGCATTTCGGTGATCCACGCGGACATCGAGAAGGGGCTTCCGGCGCTTCCGGACCAGTCCTTCGACTATGTGCTCTTGAGCATGACGCTGCAGGTGCTGGGAAAGACGGACCTGGCGCTCAAGGAAATGCTGCGCGTGGGCCGCAAGTGCATTGTGAGTTTCCCCAATTTTGGCCATTGGCGGCCCCGTTTCACGACCTTCTTCACCGGCCGGACGCCCGTCACGGAGCACCTGCCGTACCAGTGGTACGACACGCCGAACCGGCATATTGTAACCATTCGGGACTTCCGCGCGTTTTGTGATCAACTCGGCATCCGGATTGACCGCGAGATTCCGCTCAGCGGCGATGGGACGGTAAAGTTTCTGCCGAACCTGCGCGCCGACGAGGCGCTGTACGTGCTAAGCACTAAGTAATTGGGAATTGGGAACAGACAGGGAAAAGCTGCCGAAGGTGAATATATTTGCCGGGATGTTCGTTTGATAGGAAACGGCTGGATTCCCGCTTTCGCGGGAATGACGACAGCGGCGAACGTTGGCTATGAGCCGAGAGGAGGTTATTCCTTGCGTATCAGAATTTGCAGTGTTTGCGTCCTGCTGTTGCTGGCAGGATGGTGTGTGACGGCGTCGGGGGAACCCAAAGGTGAGGCCCGGCGCATCTCGGTGGTGAATCTTCCCCTGAAGGGAGCCCCGGACGGCCTGTCCACGACGGTGACGACGCTCAAGTACGGCGACGCCGTCACGGTCATCAGCGCCGTGTTTGCCGACGCCTCGGCGCCGGTGCAGAACGGGGGCGGCAAGGGGTCCAAGAAGGGCAATGCCAAGTCTGCCCCGGCGGTGAACTCTCCGCGATGGCTGCGGGTGTCGACGGCCAAGGGCGAAGGCTATGTGCCCGAGGGTTCGACGGTAACTGAGGGCCAGTTCAACAAGCAGGCATCGGGCATGCCTCAGATAGGCGACACCCAGGCGGCCGGCAAGGGATTCAGCGAAAGCGAAGACCCCGATCTGGCGGCGGTGAAGGGGGCAGGCGGCAGCGCCGAGACGGGCGCGGCCAACTACCCGGTGCTGGACAAGATTATCGCCGAAAAGCCTCTGGATGACGAGCAGGCCAAGAACCGCGACTTCCGCCAGACGGGCAAACTGGGCGAATACAAACAGGCGGAGGCACCGCACCAATGAACAAGCCATCCCTTCATTGCCTGATTGCCGCAACGGTGGTTGCGGCGGCCGTCATGGCGTTCGCGCCGGCGGCTTCTGCGCAGAATCCCTTCTCCGCGATTGGCGATGCCATCGGCGGGAAAGGCGGCCAGATTTTCAACCAGACCACGGGCACGGCGCAGAAACTGGGCGAGGCCAGCAGCAAGGCCCAGGCGGGGCCGCGCTACGAATACCTGGTCGGCTACCGTGTGGCGGCGCGGCTTCTGGGGCACTCCAAACCGCTGCCCTTTGACAGCGCGGTGTCGAAATACGTGAACCAGGTCGGACAGACCGTGGCGCTCGGATCGGCCTTTCCCTATCCTTACCGTGGCTTCTATTTCATCGTCCTGGAAAATCCCGAGGTGAACGCCTTTGCCACGCCGGGCGGCTTTGTCTTTGTCACCACGGGCATGGTCAAGTTCCTCCGGAACGAGGACGAGCTTGCGGCCATCCTGGGCCATGAGGTGGGACACGTGGAACTGCACCACGGCATGCGCGCCATCCAGGAGGGCGCCCAGACCAAGGCCATGGGCGGCCTGCTGCAGGATCTGGCGTCGGACACGTCGGTGGGCAGCAATCTCGGCCAGGTGCTGGGACCGCTTTCGGATGAGGTGTACAAGTCCGTGCTGAACGGTTACAGCAGCGACCTGGAGGCGGAGGCCGATGCGCGCTCCGCCGAAATCTGCGCCAAGCTGGGCTATGACCCGTCGGCGCTGCTGGGCGTGCTGGAACGCTTCCGCGCCTACAAGGGCAATTACGGCGGCGCGGGCTATCCCGAGCAGCGGGCCCAGATATACGCCGGAAAAATCCAGCAGGGACAGTATGGGAGCCCCGCGCCCGTTCCCGACCGCGTCGGCCGCTTTGCCGACGCGCTTTCGCGACTGCCTTAAGCCTCAAGGAAACCAGCACCGTGGCCGACAACGAGAAGAACACGCCCAACGCACCGGAAGAGAGTCTCCCCCCCGCTCCGGAAGGAGGGGCCACATCCGGCCAGAACCAAGTTTCGAACGAGACGCTCGCCAAACTGGTGGACACCCTCAACACGCTTGTACGGCGGGAAACAGCGCAGACGGAATCGCTGGAGCGGATCGAGGAGCAGATTGAGGAGACCCAGGAGAAGCAGGAGGCAAGCCGGGAGGCATGGACCACCTGGCTGACCCATTTCATGCTGGACCGCGAAGCGGGATGGCGCAAGTGGATGGTGCAACTGACCGTGCGGGTGCTGGCGCTGGTGATGGGCATATCGGCTTTCTGGGGATTCATGGGCTGGTACATTGACCGCATTGAAATCGTGCGCATGTCCCAGACCTACTGCGACACGGCCGTGCAGGTGTATGAGGAGGAGGAGAATTCGACGGTCGCGCTTGAACTGCTGGACAAGGCGGTGGAACTGAACGGCAACGATTCGGACATTCGTTTTCAGCGGGCTTTTATCGGGGGCATGGCGGTGGTGCACGACCTGCTCAACCTGGACCGTCCGGTGAACCGGGAGGAGCTTGACCGCGCCCACGGCGCGCTTGCCCAGGCCCACATGCTCCAGCGCCTGCGTCCCAAGAGTCCCGAATCGCACATCCTCTCCTCGCAAATCTACACGGCGCTGAAGAAGTTTGAGACGGCCGAAAACGAGATGAAGAAGGCGCTGGCGCTCGCCTCGGACAATCCGCTGGTGCGGTGGCGCCATGCGGCGCTGATTATGGAGCAGGTCAAGAACGACCAAAAGAAGGCGCTGGACCACGCCGCATTGCTGGCGGAGGCAGAGAAAGAGCTTGACGCCGCGCTCGCGCTCAGCCAGAAACCCAGAAGACACTCCCTCGTCAACACGAGTTCGCTGCCCTCCCTGCTGGCCAGTCCCTTTGTGTCCGCCGACCCCGAAGAGACCAATCCCCATCTGGACAAAATGATCCTGCTGTGGAAGGGCATTCTGGAGGCGGAACACCGGAAAAACTACGCCAAGGCGCGGGAGTATTACACCGACGCCATAAAGGGCGACCCCGGATTCTCTCTCGCGCTGTCGAGCCGGGGCATCGCCTGGATCAGCGGGGCCAACAAGGACTATGTCAAGGCAAAAGAGGATTTCCTGCGGGCGCTGGACACGGACCCCAACTGTGTCCAGGCCTATTATGGGCTGGGCATGGTTTACGGCTACCAGGACCGCTACGAAACGGCCAAGTCCTACTTTGACAAGGGGCTGGCCATCAACGCGTCATCGCTGCGGCTGCTGAAATGGCGCGGCATCGTAAACGCCGAAATGCAGCAGTGGGACGACGCACTGAAAGACTACGAGAGTGCGCTCGACTTGGATCCAGCCGACTATGATTTGTACATCCGCAAGGCGAAGGTGCTGGAGAAGACGGGCAAACCGCAGGAGGCCATCAGCGACCTGCTCTTTGCCGAGGAACTCAAGCCGGACAATCCGGACATCGCGTACAATCTGGGAAACGTCTACCTGAGCGTGGGCGACACGGAACGCGCCCTGGCCCGCTATGGAAACGCGCTGAAGCAAAAGCCCGAATTTGACGACTGCTGGGCCGCCCAGGCGGATGCGCTCGTGAAGGCCAACCGGATGGACGAGGCGTTGGAATCACTGAACCACGCCGTGACCAGCGCCAAGCAGGACCCGGAACGCTTCCTGCTGCGCCGGGGCACCCTGGAACAAACGATGGGCAAGGCGGAGCCGGCGGTGGCCGACTTCCGCGCGGCGCGGCAGAAGGACCCGAAGCTCGCGCCCGCGTGGCTGGGCGAGGCCAAAGTGCTCGCCGACCTGGGCCGGAACGATGAGGCGCGAACCGCGCTGGAAGGGTATATCAACCTGCATCCCGATGACGCGGAGGCGCGGGTGTTGCAGGAACGGTTGAAGTAGCCGTTGAGAGGGCCGTGGGGTCTTGGCCCCGCCCCTGTTCGCCCCCTTGTATGATCTCTTCGATGGATCCCGACATCCAAATCCGCAGTCGTAGTAGTCCGTGGCTATTATTGGGTGGCCCCTTCGTGGCCAAGAGTGGCGGCATGTCGCGCCCACCCAGAAGGGTGTACCGGTTACGACGGATCAGGAAGTCTGAATTTCGCCACCAGCTCCCTACCTGTTCGCTCGCCGCTCCTGCCGAACCTCCTCGACCCTGTTGTGGCATGGTTTCCGGACCATGCCACGCTTGTGACCGAAGGTCTCCTCTTCTCTGGACCAACTTCGTGATGTTGACTCTGTTTTCAGAAGCGCTCTGTGCGGACGGCAATCGGATGCCGCGTGGGTTGCCAAGACCGGCGCGTGGCGAATGCACCGCGAACGGAAGAGGAGACCTGCGGTCGGAAGAGTGGCGTGGTCAGGAGACCACGCCACAACCGGAAACCACGCCACAACCGGGGCATTCACGTCTCTCCCCCATCCTCCCGAAAAAGGACTTGCATTTTTCTTGAACTGAATGTACACTGATTCAGTGAATACGATTCATCCAAAACACGTGCAGAGTTTGAATGCCCGGGACCGCAGCCGGATTGAGACCCGTCGTCGGCTGCTGGAAACGGGGATGGACCTCTTTGCCCGGCAGGGGGTGGCGGCGACGCGCGCTTCGGATGTGGCGGCGGAGGCTGGCGTTGCCGTGGGCACCCTTTACCTGCACTTCAAGGACAAGCAGGGGTTGTTGCGTGCCATTCTGCGCGAAGGGGTGGAAGAGTTGATGACGGCATTGCAGGAGATGGCCCTCTCCCCCGCGCCGGACCCGGTGGCGGCGGTTCGGGCACAGACGGAAATGATGGTGCATTTTGCGGAATCGCATCCGGGACTTTGCCGGGTGCTGTTTGACCCGGAATCGATCCGCACGAACATCAGTACCGAGGTCACGGAACTGCTGGTGTCGATGCAGGAGCGGCGGCTGCGCGAGCGGATTCCGGACGGACTGGTGACCGCCGACATTGACCCGGTGGTGGCGGCGCACGGGGTGGTGGGCATGCTTTTGCAGGTGCTGGACTGGTGGACGCGCAATCCCGGTGCGGCGACCGCGGACACGGTGATTGAAACACTGACCCGCCTCCGTCTGTCGGGTCTTTACCAATACGGCAAGGGCTGAAGCCCGGTCATGCAGGGATGGGTTGCCCGAAAAGCGGGCTTGAAAAGTGAAGCCATGGTCAGATTGAAAACACAGGCGCGACGACGGGGCGCAATGGGAATGGCAGTCGCGGGACTGCTGGCGATGATGTCGCTTTGGCCCCTCCCCTCCCCCGCGCAGGAGCGGCTGAGTTTCGGGGATGCCCTGCAGCGGGTGCAGCAGCGCAACGAGGCGCTGATGGCGGGCCATGACGAGGTGCGCCAGCGCGATGCGGAGAAGGCGGCGGTCAGCGGCCTGAAGATGCCCAAGGCCGAACTGGATCTGCGGACGAGTTTTCTGGACGCTGATGTCACGACGCCTTTTGACCCGATTCCCATCGCCTACAAGATGCAGAACAAGAACTTTACGAAGGCCGAACTTTCGATCACGTGGCCGGTCTACACGGGCGGCCGCATCAAGGCGGCCAACAAGGCGGCAACGGCAAAACAGGGCGAGGCGGAGGCGCAACTGCGCTACACGGGGGACCAACTGGTCACCGAACTGGCCCAGCGCTATTTTGGCGTGTGCCTGGCGCGGCGGGCGCGCGAGGTGACGGCGCTGAAGGTGACGACGATGGAGAAGCAGGCGCACCGGGCGCACCGGCTGATGGACGAGGGGATCATCTCCAAGGCGGAAACGCTGAGCGCGGAGGTGGCGCTGGCCAATGCCAATTCGGAGCTGGAGGCGGCGGAGCGCGATGTGACGATTGCCTCGGAGGGGCTGGGCAACACGATGGCCTGGACCGACCCGGTGGAGCCGGCCACGGCGCTGTTCCTGCTGCGCGGGCTTGAGCCGAAGGAATCTTTCCAAAACACGGTGGACGACAAGCACCCGGTGCTGGCCATGCTGGGCGCGAAGCGCGATCAGGCGCACCAGGGGGTGAAGGCGGAGGAGGGCGCGGCCCTGCCGACGGCCTATGTGTTCGGCATGTATGAACTGCTGCCCGAGGGATGTTCGGTGGTGGACCCCAAGTGGGCCTTCGGCTTCGGGGGGCAGTACACGCTTTTTGACGGGGCGCAGAACCGCAACAAGGTGTCTGCGGCCAAGGCGCAGGAGGACCGTGTGGCCCATCTGCGGCAGAAATACCAGCGGGACCTGAAGAGCCTGACGGTGAAGCGGTACGAGGAAATGGAGAAGACGCGGGAACAGTATGACTCGCTGGACACGACGCTGGCGCTGACGGCGGAGAATCTGCGGGTGCGCACGCGGGCCTTCGAGGAGGGTATGGCCACATCGCTGGAGGTGGTGGACGCGACGCTGCTGCACGCGCGCGCCCAGCTTGGGCGGCTGAAGGCCGCATATGATTTTGACACGGCCTTTTTCCAACTGCTCGAATCGAGCGGCCAGACCGGCCGGTATCAGGAGTACCTGGCGCGGGCCGTGCCGGTGCCGGAGAACGATTCCTTTCCCGCCCCGGCCGAGCCCCCCCTCATTGAACCCCTGAAAAAGAAACCTGCGGAGACAAAATCAAAATGATCCGCCATCCCCGCCTGATTGCCTTCTTCATCATTCTGGTCGTGCTGGCCGCAGTGTCCGCCGCGGGCTGGATGATGATTCAACCGCAGCCCAGATACATCCAGGGCGAGGTCGAATCGCGCAAGGTGAATGTCTCGGCCAAGATACCGGGCCGGGTGGAGCAATTTCTGGCCGACGAGGGGCAGTCGGTGAAGAAGGGCGACGTAATCGCGGTGCTCGACAGCCCGCAGCTTCAGGCCAAGCGCACGCAGGCGCAGTCGGCGGAGAATGCGGCCAGCGCGCAGCGCGACAAAGCGCAGAACGGCGCGCGGGAGGAGCAGATCCGCATGGCGCAAAGCCAGTGGCTGCAGGCCTCGGCCGGGGCTGAACTGGCGGAGAAAAGTTTCAAGCGCGTGCAGCGGCTGTTTGAGGACGGCGTGCTGCCTGCGCAGCGGCGCGACGAGGTGCAGGCGCAGCGGGACATGGCGCTCAAGCTGCAGGCCGCGGCGAAGGCGCAGTATGACATGGCGATGAATGGCGCGCGGGTGGAGGACAAGGCGGCGGCGCAGGCGCTGGTGGATCAGGCGGCCGGGGCGGTGTCGGAGGTGGATTCACTGATTGATGAGGCGCAGGTGCATGTGCCGATCGACGGCGAGATTGTGGAGCATGTGGTGAACCTGGGTGAACTGGCCTCGGCGGGTATGCCGCTGGTGACGATGGTGGACCTTTCGGACGTGTGGGTCACCTTCAACCTGCGCGAGGATCATCTGGCGAGCCTGAAGATGGGCGACCATCTGCGGGGCACCATTCCGGCGCTGAACCAGCAGGCGGTGGACCTGGAGGTCACCTATATCGCGCCGCTGGGCGATTTTGCCACGTGGCGGGCCACGAGCATAGCGGGCGGCTTTGACCTGAAGACTTTTGAGGTGCGCGGCAAGCCCGCGAAGCCGGTGGAAGGGCTCCGGCCGGGGATGAGCGTCATTGTGCCATGGCTAAAGGAACCGCAGCCCGATCCCCTCAAGTGGGTCCGGGACCTCGTGGCGCGGAACTGATTCATGACCGCGCCGGTTCCAAACGCCACAGCCGCCCCGCGGGGCGGACTGTGGACCGTGGTGGCCCGCGAACTGCACATGATTGCCCACAGCCCCTTTATGATGCTGTTTGTGTTTATCCTTCCGCTGTGCATGTTTGCGCTGCTCACGGCGATTTTCTGGCAGGAAATTCCGCGCGACCTGCCGGTGGCGGTGTGCGACCGCGACGACAGCGCCCTGTCGCGGCGGCTGGCGCGATACATGGACGCGTCGCCGGCGCTTTGGGTGAGCAATCACGTGCAGGATGTGAACGAGGGGGCGTCCCTCATACGGCAGGGCAAAGCATACGCAATCATCTACCTTCCCTCCGGTCTGGAGCATGACGTGCTGCGGGGCGAGGCGCCCGCGGTCACGGTGTATTACAACAACCAGTGGCTGCTGACCAGCGGGGTGATCAACCGCGCGGTGCGCGATGTGGTCGGATACTGCTCGGCCGGGGCCGATGTGCGCATGCGCATGGCCCGGGGCGAAAGCCCGTCCCAGGCGCTGGTGCACTACGAACCCATCAAACTGGACCAGCACCTGCTCTTCAACCCCAACATGAACTACCGCTATTTCCTGCTGCCCGCGCTGCTTCCGGTGATGTTCCAGATTTTCATCGTGGTGGTCATGGTGCGGGCGATGGGCGGCGAATTCCGCTATGGCACGGCGGGCGAGTGGCTGGCGGCGGCGGGCGGGCGGCCCTGGCTGGCGGTTCTGGGGAAGTCGCTCCCGTACACCGTAGCCTTCTTCGTGCTGGGCGTGTTCATGTGGTCGCTGCTGATTCGCTTCTGCAATGTGCCGCTGCACGGGGACCTGCGGGTGCTGCTGGCAGGCACGGCGGTGTTTATCATGGCCTACCAGTCGATGGGCTGCCTGCTGGTGGGGTTGGGGGCCAATCTGCGCATGGCCAACACGATGGCGGGCTTCTATTGCGGCCCGGCTTTTGCCTTTGCGGGGATCACCTTTCCGGTGATTGCACTGCCGCTGCCCGCGCAGTGCTGGAGCAACATCCTGCCGCTCAAACATTTCATCTGCATCCTCATGCAGCAGGCAATGCAGGGTGCGCCCGCGCAGGTGTCCAGCGCGCCTTTGTTCGCGCTGATGGCCTTCGCCTTCCTGCCGCCGGCGCTGTTCGTTCCCCGGATGGCCCGTTACATGCGCGACGCCTCCACCTGGGGTCGGCTATGAGATACCTCCTGCGCGTCATGGTCATCGAGTACAAGGCCATTGTGAGCGATGCGGCCGTGCTGATGGTGTTCCTGGCGGGGCTGGCGGTCTATTCGATGCTCTACCCCTATCCCTATTCGGCCGAGGTGCTGCGCGACGTGCCGGTGGTGCCGGTGGACCAGGACCGCACCATGCTCAGCCAGAAGCTGATGCGCTGGGCGGACGCGACGGAGGAGGTGACGCTGACCGAGGAGGCGGCGGACATGCAGGAGGCCCAACAGCAGGTGATGAGCGGCGCGGCCCGCGGCATTTTCCTGATTCCCGAGGGCTTCGAGCGCAAGGTGCTGCGGGGCGAGCAGGCCACGGTTTCGGCCTATGCCGACGGCAGCTACTTCATGATCTTCCGGCAAATCGTTTCGGGCCTGTACAAGGCCACGGCGACGCTTTCGGCGGGCGTTGAGATCAAGCGTTTCACCGCGGCGGGCATGGACGAGCAGCATGCGCGGATGGCGCGGGACCCGCTGCCGATTGTGACACGGGCGCTGTTCAATCCGGGCGGCGGATACGCCACCTACGTGACCCCGGCGGTGCTGGTGCTGATCATGCAGCAGACGCTGCTCATCGGCATTGGAACGCTGGGCGGCACGCGCAATGAGGAATTCACCAAGGCCCCGCCGCCGCCGCGCGGGGCGAAGGACAGCGCGCTGGCGCTGCTGGTGGGGCGAACCCTGGCCTACTTCTCGATCTACATGCTCTATCCGCTGTTCTATCTCGCGATCATCTTCCGCACCTACAGCCTGCCCTATCAGCAGGGACTGGTGATCATTCCGCTCTTCCTCGCCCCCTTCATCCTCTCGGTGACACTGCTCGGACTGGCGCTGAACATGCTTTTCCGCGCCCGCGAAACGTCGATACCGGTGATTCTGTTCACCTCCGTGCCTGCCATCTTCCTGATGGGCTATTCCTGGCCGCACGAGGCCATCCCGGGCGTGCTGCAGGCGCTGTCGCGGATGATCCCCTGCACGGCGGGCGCGCTGGGTTTCGTGCGCATCAACCAGATGGGCGCGACGCTGTACGTGGTGCGCCACGAATGGGTCACGCTGTGGGGGTGGTGCGCGGTCGATGGCAGGCTGGCGTGGCTGGGGACGATGTACCGGCCGAAATCTCAACACGTAATCACTGCACCGGACGCGCCTGCTGGGACAAACGCGACCCTCTCCTCAAAGGCCAACTGAGGCTGCACCCGTTCGCCGCTCAGAGTACGCTCTTTGCTCATGATGAACAGCCGAGCAGTGACCAGAGCAATATCCTTGTATTTGTGTAGCTGGTTCGTTATCTTAGCTATAAGTGGCCGGGGGCTCGCATTTACTTGCTTCTTCCCCGAGCGCTGAACCAAAGGAACCGCAAATGATCCCAGACTATCAAACATTGATGTTGCCCGTGCTCCAGCATTGTGCTGACGGAAAAGGTCACTCGTTAAGCGAAATGGTTGAAAGCCTTGGGGATAAAGGAGGCGTAACCGTCGACGAGCGGAAGGAGTTGTTACCCAGTGGGCGTGCACGAGTTTTTGACAATCGCATCGGCTGGGCCAGGACCTATTTGAAGAAAGCCGGACTCCTTGAAAGTTTGAGCCGTCGCGGGCAGATGGCAATTACTGAAAGAGGGCGAGCGGTGTTGAAGAATCCCCCAGACAGGATCACCGTAAAGTATTTGCAGCAGTTCGCAGAATTCGTCGCCTTTCAGAATAGACCGCGTAACGACGACGTTTCGGTTACCACTCCCGATTCTCCTCAGACGACAGAAACGCCTGAGGAGGCATTGGAGGCTGCACATCAGCAACTACGCAGAGCGCTTGCAGATGAAGTCTTGGAGAAAGTCAAAGCCTCAACGCCAGGTTTCTTCGAGCAACTGGTCGTCGAACTTCTCGTCGCCATGGGCTACGGTGGTTCCCGAAAGGACGCAGGCGAACGCATAGGCCAAAGTGGAGACGAGGGTATTGACGGAATTATCAAGGAGGATCAGCTCGGACTGGATGTTATCTACATTCAGGCGAAACGCTGGGAGAATTCCGTTGGACGTCCCGATGTTCAAAAGTTTGTGGGAGCTCTCCAGGGGCAACGCGCGCGCAAAGGTGTGTTTATCACCACCTCAACCTTCACAAAGGATGCTTTGGAGTACGTGAAGCACTTGGATTCCAAAGTGATTCTCATAGATGGGGAAAGCCTTTCCCAGTTGATGGTGGACTTCAATGTGGGCGTATCGCATGTCTCCTCGTATGAATTGAAGCGCATCGACATGGATTATTTCTCTGAAGAATAGTGAAGACAGGAAGAACCGGGAAAGTCCTTCTGCCCGGTGAGGTTCCGTGATGGAAGATTGCCATTTTGGTGTAAGTCTGCCGCGTTTTGCGCACTTAGACGATCTCAGAAACACAGACAAGCGGGTATTCCATGCGTAAACATGCTGTAAAGATAACGGCCGAGGCTCATGCCGCACTAATCGAATTGGCGAAAAGCACCGGCAAATCCATGTCGGCCACCCTGAGTAATACAATTCATGAGGTGCGGCGAAGCTTGCTGTTGCGGCAGACGAATGAGGCGTATCAGCGACTCAGACAGGACAGCAAAACCTGGGAAGAGGAATCGCATGAACGCCGTTTGTGGGAGAACGCGAGCGTAACCCTTCCGCGCGATTGAGAGCTTTCGTCGGGACATGCTCGCATATCACTCTCATCACCGGTAATGCCGAACAATACGACTGATTCACGAACAGGAAATCTGGCGACATGAGAAAGACCTCCGCACATGACTTCGAACGTCCCTCAGGGCGTGGATAGCAACCGCAGGCCTGTAAGGATGTTCTGGTAGTCCGGTTTCTCCGACACCGGACTAGTTTGGGCAAGCGCGGTTTGTTGTGAGTTGGCCCGGCCCTCGAGTATGCCCGTCGTCTCTGCTCCTGGATTGAGCGCTTGATACGACCCCAAGGCTGCTCCCCAGTCCAGTCCGAAACAGGCAGACCCGGACTACATGACGGGCGGTGCGACCAACATGCCCCCTACGAAAACACTTTTTTCTCGAAATATTGACATTCTGGGCGGAAAACCGTCATGCTATGGGCACGGCAACCGGCCGTATTCCCCATGACTTTTCACACGCATCTCGGAAAAATAGGAGTGAATTGCATGCACAAGATCGTGTTGCTGCGCCACGGCCAAAGCACTTGGAATCTCGACAACCGCTTTACGGGCTGGACCGATGTGGACCTGAGCGACCAGGGCCGCGATGAGGCGAAGCTCGCCGGACAGGTGCTGAAGGCGGACGGGTTTGAGTTTGACCTGGTGTACACGTCGGTGCTCAAGCGGGCCATCCGGACGATGCAGATCGCGATGGATGAACTGGACCAGATGTGGGTGCCGGTCATCCGCAACTGGCGCCTGAACGAGCGCCACTACGGCGCGCTGCAGGGCATGAACAAGTCGGAGACGGCGGCGCAGTATGGCGAGGACCAGGTGAAGATCTGGCGGCGGGCGTTCGACATCGCCCCTCCCCCGCTCACCGAGGAGGATGAACGCTATCCGGGCCATGACCGCCGCTACGCGGATCTGACCAAGGACGAGCTTCCGCTGACGGAGCATCTGAAGGATACGATCGCGCGGTTTGTCCCCTATTGGGAAGGCGTGATCGCGCCGCAGGTGAAGGCGGGCAAGCGGGCGATCATCGTGGCGCACGGCAACAGCCTGCGCGCGCTGGTGAAGTACCTCGACGGCATTTCGGACGATGACATCATCAACCTGAACATCCCGACGGGGATTCCGCTGATGTATGAGCTGGACGAAAACCTGAAGCCGATCTCGAGCCGCTACCTGGGCGACCCGGAAGCGGCCCGCAAGGCCGCCGAGGCGGTGGCGAATCAGGGGAAGGCGAAGTAGCTGGGAATTGAGAAGATAGAATCCAGAATCCAGAATTCAGAAGAAAAATCAAGCGCCGGAGCGTCCCCCAGGGGATTCTCCGGCGTTTGCTGTGTGGGGCCGGGTCACGCATGGAAGTTGGGCGGAGTGAGTTCCCGTCATGTGGATTGATGCGGCGTATGGCGCAGGCGCGAAACTGAAATGACGGGGAGAAGGTCCTATTTGCGAAACCTTGTTGAGGCTGTTGCGTGTCATGGCTGGAGGGAAATGAAATGAATACAACCGGGCTTGGGAAGGCGGTCGGCGCGTGCGCCGTGGCGATTGCGCTGGGACTGCTGGAGGCGGCGTGGACCACGCCGCAGGCGCCGGGCGCCACGCGGGCCATGCTGGGGTCGTTTGGTATCGGGGTGGCACTGGGCGTTGTGTGCTGGCCGCGGCTGTGGTGGGTTCCCGCGCTGGGGATGCTGGAGGAACTGGTGCAGATTTTCGTGGGCCAGCTTCCTCCGGCGCGTCCCACGGTGTCCCAGGCATTGTTTCACCATTGGTCGGCATCGTTCACGTGGGTCAATCTATATCCGTACCTGTCGTTTCCGCTGGTGGCGGTTGCGGGGGAGGCGGTCTGCCTGATATACAGGAAGCGTGCGGCGAAACGCGAAGGTTTCGTGTAGGGCGGGCATAGCCTGAAAACAAATTGGAAGGAGACCCTTTTTATGAAGTTTGTACGGTTTGCGACAGCCCGGCATCCGCAGGGGGTTTATGGATTGGTGGGCGGGGACGGTTTGATTGAGGTGCTGCGGGGCGGTCTTTTCGATGCGCCCGAATGCACGGGGGAGGTGCTGAAGGAAGGGGACATAGTGCGGTATCTGCCGCCGGTGGACCCGCCGAACATTCTGGCCATTGGCAGGAACTATTACGCGCACGCGATGGAAACCTCGGACCATCCGCCCGCGGCGCCGCTGCTGTTTATCAAGGCAAACACCGCGCTGTCGGCGCATGAGGCCAACATCGTCCTCCCGAGCGCCGCACCGACGCGGGTGGACTATGAGGCGGAACTGGTGGCCATTATTGGTCGCAGGGCGAAGAATGTTCCTGTGGAGGAGGCGCTGGACTATGTGTTCGGGTTTACCTGCGGGAACGATGTGTCGGCGCGCGACTGCCAGGCGGGTGACGGGCAGTGGGCGCGGGCGAAAAGCTTTGACACTTTTGCCCCGATGGGTCCTTATGTGGTCACCGGTCTGGATCCGGGCGATCTGCTGGTCCAGATGCGGGTCAACGGTGAAACGATGCAGCAACAGTCCACGAAGGACATGCTTTTCAATGTGCCCTGTCTCGTGAGCTACCTGAGCCATTCGCTGACCCTGATGCCGGGCACGGCCCTCTATACGGGGACGCCCAGCGGCGTGGGTATCGCGCGCAAACCGCCGGTGCTGCTCAAACCGGGCGATGTGTGCGAGGTGGACATCGCGGGTGTCGGCGTTCTGCGCAACCGCGTTGTTGCGGAAGCCCAGGCCGACGGCACATGCGCAGGAACCATGCGCCTACCGTGAATAGGTGGCCGGGTTGTGAATCTTTCCGTGACAGGAGAGGTTGCACTCGCCGCGGAGCGGACCGGTTTCGCGGTATTCAAGGCGTCCGGTGACCGGTTCGGGGAAGACAATGCTCTTGTCGAAGTTGATGAGATGGGCGTTTGCGATGGGATTGCCCTGGGCGGAGCTGATGCCGTGGGAATCGTGGCATGCCGAGCAGGGGGTTCGGCTTTTGACGATATGCCTGCTGTGCTCGGGGAAGGAACGGTCTCCCAGAATGCTTGCCCGGTCGTGGCATTTGTAGCACAGGGCGTAGGTCTGGGTGCTTTCACCGGTGTTGTCCATGGTCTGGTATTCGCGCTCGAGGAGGTGGGGCCAGATGGAGCCGTGGGGGCCGCGGGGACCGGTGCCGCCCGCCTCGGGACCGGCATCGTTGTTGTGGCAGTCGGTGCAGTAGATGAGGGAAGCCGGGGTCAGGGGCGAAATCAGGCTGGGCACGTTGCTGTTGCGCCCGGGAAAGGCGACGGGATGGAAGGACGGGCTCGACGGTTGGAACTTGAGGCGCATGTTGGGCTGGGACAGCTTGCGGTTGATCATGGACATGGGCATGTTCGTGTTGTCCGAATGGCAGCGGAAGCAGACCTCGTATTCCGAAACGGCGGTGGTCAGGGGGGCTCCGGAAATGGACACGCCCTTCACGTGGGCGAGCGCGCCGCCCACCACGGGGGGAGATGCCTTGCCGGGGGAACTGGCGTGGGGGTCGTGGCAGTCCTGACACTCGACGTGGCGCGGCATGGTGCGGAAGTCTTCATTGGGTTCGTGAATGCCCTGGAAATCCTGCACGTCGTGCCGGAAGGGCTTTTGAATCTCCACCGAGATGTCGGTGCGGGCCAGATTGCCACCGTGGCAGGACAGGCAATTGTCCTCTTCACGCTCGTAGTTAAGCAGCCCCTCGGGGTGTCCGGCATGGTGCGTGGAGTGGCAGTTTCCGCATCCGTTTGCGCTGACCGTGGACTCATAGGAATTGGGCCAGGGGTTTATCCCTTTGTGGTTCCAGGACGCACCCGACAGGGCGTGTGAACTGCCTGACCAGCCGGTCTTTTTGTGACAGGTGATGCACAGGGCGGAGCCGGTGTTGTTCTTTGTCAGGAACATGGGGTTGGCATCGGAATGGGGGTCGTGGCAGGTGGTGCACTGGAGTTCGCCGTGCGCGTCCAGCCTCACATTGCCTGTCAGGCGCTGCGGATTGACCAACTCGCGGTTTTGGGCGGCCAGTGCGCTGTCGTAGACAAAGGAGATGGGGTGGTCGTCGGAAAGATCGCGGGTAAGATTGGCGCGGGCCGACATGGCGGTTCGCATGGTGTTGGAGGAGGACTTGCTCCCCAGTTTGCCGGGGGCGACGGTACCGTCGTGGCAACTGAGGCAGAGCTTGGAGGTGCCGGTGGGCTGGCCCGGTATGGCCTTCATGGTCGGACTCGAATAGGGTGTGTAGACCAGCGAAGGTAGAATCTTGTTCCAACGGGGCGACTCGGACGATTTGTCGTGCGTCACATGGCAGAAGACGCACACCTGCGCCTGGCCAACGGACTTCACCTGGCCGGGTCCGGAGGCGGACAGATTGTGCTTCGTGTTTTCCACCCTTCCCGACACCGCCTGGGCCGCATGGCATGCGAGGACGAACAATACTGCCAGGATCGTCCCAAGAAATCGCTCCTTTCGAACCGAAGTCAGATTATTCGCGGCAAGAATTGCGAGGGTTCTTTGCGGTCTCATTGAGAGTCTCCATGCAGCGCGAAAGCCTGGACGCGGTGGTTATACGAATCGGCGACCCAGATGGTGTTTGTCGCGTCAATGCACATGCCCATGGGCAGGCAGAAAGCGCCCGGACCCGAGCCGGGCTCTCCGAACCCCAGCAGGAGCCCGCCGTCGGGACTGAAAATCTGGACATTTTCAAAGCCGCCGTCCGCAACGTAGACCTGCCCGAATGAGTCGAAGGCTACGCCTTTGGGACGCGCGAAAGAGCCCGCGGTGTCGCCCATCTTTCCCCAGGCGGATTTGAAGACGCCTTCAGGTGTGAACATCTGCACGCGGAAATTGAGCGAGTCGGAAATGCACAGGGTGCCGTCGTTGGCGACGCCCAGGAAGGTGGGGTAGTTGAACTG
Organism: Candidatus Hydrogenedentota bacterium; assembly: GCA_903893795.1. GTDB lineage: Bacteria > Hydrogenedentota > Hydrogenedentia > Hydrogenedentales > CAITNO01 > CAITNO01. The sequence continues at coordinate 43,573 of CAITNO010000060.1, forward strand.
CCCGGGATTCTCGCCCCGTTCACCAAACTCGGACAGTTTTACCCCCTCCAGACTGAAGGTGACAATCTGGCTGGATTCGGTGTCGGTGACATAGAGCCGATCCTGGGCGGGGTTCAACGCGACCGCCGTCGGACGGGCAAAGTCCTTTTGGCCAAACTGGCTGATGAGGCGCGCTTTGATGTCGAACACGAAGATGGCGCGGGCATCGGAATCGGCCACGTAGACCGTGCCCGCATCGGTCACGGCCACGCCCACGGGCGACTGAAGCGCGGTGACGGCCTTGTCTTTGGGACGCCAGTATTTGCGACGGTCCAGGTCGAAGAAGTGGACGGTGGGAACGCCCGGGTCGGCCACGATGAGCAGTCCATTCCTGTTCCGGGCCACGGCCGCGGGCTTCACCATGCCCTCTTCCTTCCTGCCGACGACCAGGTTCACCACGGACCGGGTAAAGCCCACCCTTTCCCCGATGTCCGCCGCGGAATGGAGCGCGCCCACGTACTCGATGCGGGCCTGTTCCGGGGGTTGCGGCCAGACGAGCCGTTCGTGCGGCGCATTCCACGCCGGGGTCCTGTCTTTGGCGCTCTGGCAGGAGACTGCCAGGCAGGCCAGGGCGGCGGCACTCACGCACAGGGCGGCAATGCCGATGTTTCGCCGCAGGCATCCGTGCCGGGCCGGGCCTGGTGATGGGGTGGGGTTCATGGCTCAGAATTCCCTGCGCACGCGTATTTCGACGCGGTTGCGGTCTTCATCGCGGCCGTGCTGGGTCATCTTTGAAAGACGGGCTATGAGGTCCACCGACAGTTTTTGATAACGCCATCCATAATTCACCCGGACTCCCAGACCGTCCAGATCGTTCACGCTGTCCGCCTTGTCCCAGGTTTGTATCCGATAGTCGCCCTCGACGCTCAGCCGGCTGCGCTGCGTGATCTGGTTTGCCAGGAGCAGATGCAGGTCGAGTGCGCTGAAGGCCCGCCCGGTGTCACCCAGTGTGCTGTCGCGATAGGTGGCCGAAACCTGGGCCTGCCACTGATGCCAATGCGGCAGGTCCACCGAAACCCATTCGGACATGGTTTCGGAGGGCGAATAGACGGACTCACGGTTTTCGTATTCCGCGCCGACCGTAAACCAGCGCCAGTTCACCATGGTGCCAATCACCTGCCTGAAGAGTGATTCCAGGCGGGTCAGCGACACGCCGGTCACCTGGTCCTGCCTGCTCCTTTCAAGACGTCCATAGAGCGTCAGCCACTTTCCCAGGTACAGGCGGGAGTCGGACAAGATGCCGGCAGTGAGCACTTCGCCATTGCCCGGCAGCTTGTAACTGTAATCGACCAGTATCGTTGAGTTGTCGGGAATGTGGCCCGAGGCGTTGGGCAGAATACGAACGACGTCGCCGATGGTGACCAGCGTGTAGTCCATTGAAATCTGGTAGACGCGGATGCCGCGCACGTCGGTCACGCGAATCGTTTCGGGCAGGACTTCGCGGTGGTTCAATTCCACCAGCGTTCCCAGGTTGACGTTGTGGGCTTCTCGTTCCGCCGTGCCGGTGCTCTTGGAGATGCTGTTGTCGACCATTTCGCCGAAGCCGCGCAGGGAAAGGCCCAACCGCCCCCAGTCGCCCAGCTCCTTGGTGTAGTTTTCGGTGTCGCTTGCGCCGTAGGTGGTTATGGTTCCATAGTCGGCGTCTTCGCGCCGCAGGTAAGCTTCGACGTTGGTGTCGAGGCTGTTGAAGAGTTTGTGGTGCAGCCCGGCGCCGACCTCAATCCGGTCGGAGGACTGGCTGGCGCCGCCCAGCATGTCGAAAAGGAGATGGTAATAGGAGCTCAACCGGTCGGAATGGTGCCAGTCCATCCTTTCATAGAGCGACAATGTCAGCAGATCGAGTGTGCTTTTCTGCTCATACAGCCGAAGATTGCTGTTCAGGCGGATGTTGTCACTGGCGCCGAAGAGGGTGGCGTTGTTCAGGGACAGTTGCTGTGTGAGGAAATTTTTGTTGAGCCACTGTTCGGTCGTGTCCGTCAGGTGATACTCAATACTGCCGCTCGACCGTTGATTGAACTGGTAATCGCTCCGCAGCAGCACGTCATCAGTGGTCTCGTTGATGTCGGCGCCAACGCCCGAACCCCGCGCGGTGTTTCTCGACACTGAAAGCTCGGTGGGCAGGGGGCCCTTGCGAAGGGAAAGGGTGCCGCCGATGGAGGTCGAATCCAGCAGATAGTCCCTTGCAAAGGGCTGGTCCACATCGGTCTGGGTCCGGTTTCCGTGAAGGTCAAGCCTCACGGGGTGGTCCTCGAGAATGGAGACACCAAAATCGCCGGTCCACGGCAGCCTGCTGCCCGGTCCGCCCTCCTCCTGGGAGCCGGACCGCAGGTACTCGACGTATTCAATCAGGCCGCCGAGGTGCAGCCGTGCCAGTTGGGGAAGGTAGATGTAGCCGTTCATGTCAAGGCGCACGCCTTCGCGGAACTGCAGGGTCTCGGAAGTGGTGGAAAACTGGCGGCTGCCCTGGGACTCCTGTATGCCCCTGAGCATGAGCTGGGTGTAGCCGGAATAGCCGGTGACTGCAAAGGGTCTCACCTCCTGCGCCGTGGCTTGATGCGCATGGATGAGCAACAGCAGCAATAGTATGACGGGTGTGTGCCTCACGGCGTCCCAGTGCAATCCTTTCGCCGGACTTTTCCCTTTCGATTCTTGACGTTGAAACGCGCGCATCACTTGACAAGATGGGGCTGGTTGGAGGCGTGGGGCGAGTGGCACTTGAGGCAGTCCTCGCCCTTCTCCGCCTTGTGCGTCTCCAGCCCGGCATAGGTCTGCGGCGTGTGGCAGCGGCCGCAAACGGCGGAGCCCTTCGTGCGCAGCAGATGGGGGAAGCTGGAGCGGTGCGGCTCGTGGCAAATCTCGCAGTCGCCCATGGCCACGGGGCCGTGAATATATGCGCCCTCAAACTGATCCCGGGTGTGGCACGAACCGCACAGCACAGACTTGTCCATCTTCAGCCGGTTGGACATTTGGCTTTCATGGCAGAGCTCGCACTTGCGCTGCTCATAGGGGCTGTGCACCGAACCCTCCGCCGATTGATCTTCCAGTTTGGCCGGTCCGCCGGGCGCGACTTTCGGGTCGGTCGGCGGAGGGGCGTTGGGATCGGGAACGCCGTCAAAAAAGACGCTCAGCATGTGATAACGCGCCTCTTTGCTGGCGCATCCTGTTCCCTGCATGCAGACACACAGAAGACACGCCGAAACGCCCAGAACGCCGACAGCCCGCCGGTTAGCCCACAATCTGCTTAGGCGCATTGGACTTCCAAACTCCCACGCAGGTCACCCTCATTGCCCTTTCAAAAAGCCGTACACATTGACCTTGTTTGCGCCGTACTGGCTGCTCACGAAGATGAGGTATTCCACCGAATATCCGGGAGCCACGGCATCCTTGAACAGGTCCACCGAATCATAGTCAATACAGACGCGCGCGGGCAAGTTGACACCGCCCGGCGCATTGCCCGTCTGGCCGAAAAAGAGCAGCAGCTTGCCTTCGCGATCAAAGATTTGAACGTTCTCAAAGGCCACATCCACGGCGTACATGCGCCCGCTGTGGTCCACCGCAACCCCCTTGGGGCGGACGAACTGGCCCAGGCCCGTGCCCACCTGGCCGAACTGCTGCACAAACTCGCCGTGCGAGTTGAATTTCATCACGCGCGAATTGCCCGTGTCGGAAACAAAAACGTTTCCGTCCGGGTCCAGCGTGAGGCTTGACGGCAGGAAGAGCTGGCCCTTGTCACTGCCCTTGGTGCCGAGGCGCTTGCGTTCTTCGCCGGTTATTTTGTCGAAAATAATGATCTGGCCCTGTTCGGACTCGCAGACGTACAGTTTGTCCTCGTACACAGCCACGTCCGCCGCGGCAAGTTTGGCCGCCAGGCCAATGGCGCGCGCGTAGTGGCCCTCGGGTGAATAGACCATGATGCACTTGAGGCCGGTGTCGGCCACGTAGGTGGTGCCGTCGGTGTCAACGGCGACCCCAACCGGCTTCTTCAACTGGCCGGGATAATCTCTGCCAATGGCGGTGAAGGACTTCTTCTTGAGGTCCAACTCGGCGACGTAGTTGCGGCCGGTGTCGCAGACAAACAATTGGCCGCTCTTGAAGGCAAGTCCATAGGCCTTGCCGATGGTGTCATCTTTCTCCTCCCCTTCGCCCACCAGGAATTTCTTGAAGCCGCTAACTTTGGGCTTGATGTCCTTTGGGCCGTTGAGCGCGCGCAAAAACTGAATGCGGGGCTGCTCGGGCGGAGGCGGGAAAAACACGGGGGTATTTTCCTGCGACTCCTTGCCTTTCTTGTCTCCCTTGTCCTTTTTCTCGGCCGCTTTGCCTTCCGCGTATGCCCCAAGCCCAAGGGACAGAACGCAGATTCCAAGAATAAAGAGCCGCCACGGCATGGTCGAACGTGGCACGGAACGGAGTTTGCAGCATGTCATCATCGGGGGTGTCCTTGGTTGCTGTTAACTGCTTCAACGGACGGACGGCCCCAATGGTCCCGCGATGGCACGCTACGGGGTCAGCCCTGTCGATATCCCCATTATAAACCTGTGCGCGGTCCCTGGCCAATACCGGCCTTATCTTTTGGGGGCCGCAAGAAAGGCCAACAAGAAACAAGTTTGGCGCGCCCGATAGCTGGACGCGCCAAACATTATTAAAGGCTCCACCCAGTCCGTTGGGACCAGAGAATTGAATTTTAGATTACTTGTTGTGGCAGGTCAGGCAAAGCGCGCTGGCCGTGTTCGCCTTGACAAGCAGGTGGGTCAGACCGGTCGAGTTGTGCACATCGTGGCAACTCGAGCATTCCACTTTGCCGCCGCTGAGCATGTCGGCCGCAACCGTGCCGCCCAGTCCGGAGGTCTTGACGGCCGGGTCATAGAGACCGTGGTCGTTGCCCGCGAGGGTCGTGTCATAGGTGAAGGAAATCGGGTGGTCGTTCGAGAGGTCGGTGCCCAGCAGCGCGGCGCCGGTGATATTGTGCGAACCGGTCGCTCCGCCGAAGCTGTCAATTGCCGTCGTGCCGTCATGGCAGGAGAGGCACAGCTTGGAAACGCCGGCGGGCGTACCGACTGTTGCGGTCATGGTCGTGCTGGTGTACGTGGTGTACGTGGTGGTCGTGTTGACCGTGTGATTCCACAGCGGCGCATCACTAACCGTGGTGCTGGCATTGTGCGGGGTGTGGCAAACGATGCAGATTTCACCGCCGGTCCAGCCCGACGCCGAAAGGTCGTGCGCGCTGCCCGTAATGCCGGCTGCTGCGTTCACCACAGAACCCGTCCCCAAGGTCAGCATCACTGCCACCACAAGGACCCCCACTATCAATTTCGCCGTTTTCGTCTTCATTGCTTCAAGTGCTCCTACCTGATTTGTTTGTAGACCCTATACCATCTGCCTGGATAACCGCTCCAAGCACGCCTTATCAGTAAGCAACCAAATCTTATCATCGGAAAACACACATGGCATCCGAGTAAAATACGGATCTTTTGAAAGAACCTCTACGGACTTGACCGAAGAAAACCTGTCGCAGCCCCGAAAACACCGCGCTGGGCATGCCCGAGGATGGGTATATTCGCCGGTCTTTGTTGCGATTTTGGCCGCAATCACCGATTTTCCCGCGAAAAGATCCGTGTCCATTCAGGATTTTCCCGGTTCTGGAAGCGCGGCCTCAAGACCCTCTTTGAAATAGCGCAATGCCGCCTGGGCGTCGCCCTGTTTTTCTTTCCAGAGGCCCATTTCATAATAGAGGGAAGGCTGATGCGGTTTTTGCGCCAACGCCTTTTCAAGCAGTTCGACGCCTTCCTTTTCCTTGCCGGTGTGCAGCAGCACGGCTCCCTTGACGCCTTGGGCGGCGGCGTTGCTTGGCGCGAGCGCAAGGGCCTCGGTCGCCACGGCAAGGGCCTCGTCGTTGTTTTTGTCGGCCAGCATCAGAAATGCCAGTTCAACGCCGGCCTCGGCCATGCGGGGTTGGCTGCCCCAGGACTGCTTGAATTCCTCTTGAGCGCCCTTGCGGTCCCCCTTCTTTAACAGGTCGAGACCAAGGCGGTAGTGCATGCCCGGAGGGCTGGTTTTCGGGGAGACAGACTCCTTGGGATGGGTCAGGTCTTCGCGCTCCTTGGCTGAAACCTTGCCCAGGAGGAATCCCACGTTTGCCCTTGCGGCATCGAGGAAATCTCCCCGGTAACTGGCGTAATAAAAGCGAAGCACGCCTTTTTGGTCAATGAACCCCGTGGCGGGGGTGACAATAACCCGGAACTTGCCATACACGGCCCTGTCGGGGTCCAGCACCACCGGAAAAGCGAGGCCGAGCTTTTTGACAAGCGTCCGCACTTTCTCCAAATCGACGTCGCCGGAACAAACGGCCACGACGCGGAAACCGGCACCCTGATTGTCGCTGTAGAGCTGCTGCAGGTCCTTGAGCAGGCGTTCGGAGTATTCCTGGTCGAAGCGGCAGAACGTGATGACATTCGCCGCCCCTTTCAGGCCCTCGGTGGAGGAGAAGGCACGACCGTCCAATGTCTTCAGTTCAAAAGTGGGAACGGGTTCTCCCTCATGCACGCCGTCGAATGCCGTCACGGTGGACAGCGCCATCAAGCAAAACTGTGCGGCCCGCAAGATTAACATCTGTTCTCTCGTCCCGTTCCGCGTCCGACAGGACGCTTTGACACTATGACTTGATTATCAAGTGAGCCCCCGGGGGCAAACCGTTCTGTGAACGATTTCCCCGCTGCGGGACGGATTATTTCTTCTCACCGACCGCACTTTTCCGGTCGTAGGCCTTGCCGCCGTGGCAGCCGGGCTGGCAGGAACCGCCGTTTTCGGTCTTTTCAAAGGTGATCGGCATATCCCACGAGCCGTAGGGCACCGTGTCCCGGATGTGGCGGGGATGCTGGCTCGCGTGAACCTCGTGGCAGGAGCGGCAGGTTCGGCCGCGTTCCTGCTTGTTCACGTGCAGGTAGTGAAGATTCCTGTCACCGTCCCGGAATCCCGTGAGGGTCTTGGTGTACTGCTCCGTCACGAGGGTCGGCTCATGGCAGGTGAAGCACAGCGCATAGTTTTCCATGTCGAATGCACTGTAGAATTTCTCGGGATAGGGTGATTTCAACAGGCGGAAATTGTTGCTCCCGTGGGGCTGATGGCATCCGGGGCAGTTGCCGTCGCGCACCGGCCCGTGCCAGTCGGTGTTCTTGCCCAGCAGCGTCTTGATATCTTTACTGTGCGACTTCATCGAACTGTTATGACATCCCAGGCACACGTCCTTGGGGGTGCCCTTGAGCATGGCGGGATTGTTGGAGCCGTGCGGGGAATGGCATCCGACGCAACCGTTCTCCCCGACCACCGGCGGATGTTTGACCGTAAATTCATTCGCTTTCTTCACGACTTCTTCATGGCACTTTGCACACATTTCATTGCCTGCCGCCGGGAGCATCTTGGGGCTGGGACCGCTGTGTGGATTGTGGCAGGCCGTGCAATTGCCCTTGGCGGGCTCGTGCTGGTGCGACAAACCGGCCAGTTGCTCGCCGAAATCGGCATGGCATTTTATGCACAGTTCCTTCGAGGGCGCTTTGAGGAATTTGTCCTCCGTGGATGAATGGGGGTTGTGGCATTCGGTGCAGGCGCCCACGTCGGCGGGGCCATGGGTGAACTTGCCACCCATGATTTCGCTGTCATGGCAGCCGAAGCACAGTGTCTTTTGGTTGTCGGCCTTCAGGAGACCCTTCACGTTGGAACTGTGGGGGTCGTGGCATTCCAGGCAGCCGTCCTGCAACGGCGGATGAATTTTCGGCCCCTTGTCCACCGCATCGTGGCATTTTCCACACAATTCAGCATTTCCCTTGACGGGTGCAAAAGAATGCTGCTTGCCTTTGGGCTCGTGGCACATGGTGCACAGCCCTCCCTCGACCGCGCCATGCACTTTGGGCTTTCCCTTGGTCACATTGGTGTGGCACTCGGAGGTGGTGCAGGAGGCGTCCGGATCGATGGTGGAGGGCTTCTGGGCGCCGTAGACGCTCCCGGACAGAAGGACGATGAAGGTAATGAACAGCATTCTCATAGGGTTGCTCCCGCTTAGACCTCTTAGCCGTTATGGTTTTGCCACTTGCCAAAACCCCCAAATGGTCCATACTGGGGATTTCAGTAGAAATCTATTACGTATTTGCCCAAATTCCCGGACCGGCACCGCGTAGGAAAACCCGCAGTCACCAGAAATCCACTCCGCACAACTGCAATATGCCGCGGTTCCGGCGCGAAAGCGCATGCGCCCAACCCCTCCCCGCAGGTCAAAATCAACGCGCGGGGGCATTCGGACCCTGCCGAAGCTATCGCCACATATACGGTTGGGCGAAAGTATCGCAAATCTGCCCCATGAGTGCATCCGTGAAAAACACGTACCTTGTCTGGGCCTTCCTGCGGCTTAGGTCCCATAAAGCGCCTTGCAATGGTCCGAAATTAGTTACCAGCGCGTCCGAAATCAATACAGGTATTTTTTACTGATGCAAATATCCCGATACCCATCTAAAATCTACCCGATTGTACGGAATTTGTCAGGAATCCATCCTGGGATGGCGTTCCGGTAGGTTGCGTAGGTGCTGACTGCATGAATGCTGCGCCGGTTGCATCTCGATTGCTGCCGAGTGTGTGCAACAGAAGATACATGTCATGAATGTGCGGCTAACAGGTGGTGCCATTTAGGTGAAAGGAGTGCTTCAATTGGGTAACAGGAAGCAAGTAAACTGCGTCGGACGGGATTCTTCCGTGGCGGCGCGCCGCCGTGCGATACGGTTGCGTGCGGTCAAGCTGACCTCCGCAGTTGCAGCGGCTTTTCTGGCCGTGTGCGTCTTCACCGTGACGGCCTCGGCGAAGGTGGAGAATTCGCACCACGATTTCAGCCGTGACGGCTACAGCGGGGGCGAAATGTGCATCCTTTGCCACGTTCCCCACAATGCGAGCACGACGGCGCTGGACGCTCCGCTCTGGAACCATGCGCTTTCGGTGGCGAGTTACACGCCATATTCCAGCCCGACGCTGGATGCGACGGTCGGCCAGCCCAGCGGCCGGTCGAAACTGTGCCTCTCCTGCCATGACGGCACGGTGGCGCTGGACAGTTTCGGTTCGAGGACGGGAACGACCTATGCCACCTTTGGCAATTTGGGCACGAACCTGAATCATACC
>CAITNO010000061.1 GCA_903893795.1 Candidatus Hydrogenedentota bacterium
GCCCCAAAACGGCACCCCGGCGGCAGCGTTGACGCCCCACGCGGAACCTGCTACAGTGAAGGCAAGGCGGGCGCAGGCCCGCCCCTTAGCACCATCTTAAATTGCCCCGGTACCTGTCGAAGGATGGGGGGAAGCTCACTCATTACACTTATTTCAAATCGGCTTAAGGCCGCGGTCGCGAGTGAGTACAAGAGGAAGGACGAAGAGTTTCTTCGTGAGGTGGACTCGACGTATAAACTGAAGGAAGAGGGATTTAAGGCTGCACTCTTGGGTGAATTGGAGGGAACTAAGGCTGGGTATGCAAAGGTTCTCGATGAGAATCGAATTCGATTCTCGCAATTGCACGCCGACCAAGCAGAAGCCACCAAGAATCTATATTCTCGTTTGGCGCGCCTCAGAAGCGCGCTACAAGCTGTGACCATTCCATTCAAACAAGGCAAAAGCCACGAAGAAATCGAGCAACGATGTAATGAGAATATGAAGGCGGCCGCGGAAGCACATAATGACTGTCGAGCTTTCTTTGAGGAGAATCGTATTCTATTGCCTGAAGATATTTGTGTTGACACAGACAATTTGCTGAATGAAGCAAAGAGCATCTACATCGAATACACCGTCTATGATGGGATCTCAGACACTTCTAGACAGTCCGATAGAAAGTACCAGGCACAAGATAGAGCATATGAGCGAGTCAAGGGGGACTTGACAGACATGTTGCGTCGGTTGGAGAAGAGGTTTCGTGACATATTGGGGGTTGTGCCGCGCATGGAAGAAACCGATGCATGACCCCACCTACACATCTTCCAAAGTGGGGGGGGGGCTCTGGCACAACACCGGTAGCGAATCGGGTGCTTGGTGTATTCCGGTCTGCTCCCATCACGATGTCTTGGGAGAACCAGTTCACGCGCGCCTTTGTGCTCGACGCCAACGGCCAGCATATTGTCATGGACCAAAGGATATGGAAAGTGCAGGGCGGCTTTCCGCATGTGTGTCGTGGCGGAATGAGTCTGGTGGATATAGCTGTGCCGTGGATTGTCTTTGGTAACAACCCACCATCAACACAGGAGCCTAATCAGTGATCACTATTCAGCACGTGGAAGAAGATCTCAGCCGGGCCTATGTGCAAGCTGTAGCTGCCAGAGCGCGGTTGGGTTTAGCAGTAAGTATTGACGATCGTTCCCATGATTACGGAATTGATGGGACGTTTCATCAGGTTCAGTACGTGAACAACAAACGCAGAGAAAGCGGATTCAAACTTGATTTCCAGCTCAAAGCGTGCAAGAACGTAACTTTCGTTAATGATATGGCAAAGTACGACATGGAAGCTGACACGTACAACCACTTGATTCACCGAGACGGAAATGGTGGCACACCGGTGATATTACTTCTATTGGCATTGCCACAAGATGAGGGGGACTGGCTTGAATTCACGGAAGACGAACTCATTTTGAGGAAGTGCTGTTATTGGGCACGGATATCCGGGGACCCGACGACTAACACAGCAAGTGTCCGAATACAGATACCAACCGCGAATCGACTGACCTCCGAGGCTCTCTTGGGCTTGATGGCAAAAGTGGAGAAAGGGGAATCATTGTAATGAAGATTCGCACAGACTTCTCGACTGTGCCCGGTGGGGCCAGCCTCTTGCCAACAAAGGAACAGCTCGCTGCCTATTTGCGAAAGCACGACTGGCACAAGCAGGGACATCCCAACGCGGACCTGCTTGTCTTCAATGGACCGCCTGACGATTTGGGTTCTCCGTTGAGAATTGTCGTTCCCGTAAAGGCGAGCGCTTCCGATCTTGCTGACAGTCTAGAATCGGCCATCGCTCTTCTGGCCGAAGTTGAGAAAAGAACGGTCGATGCGGTCCGGGCAAGTATTCATAACCAATCCCATGACATTCTTCGCCAGCGCATTTTCGGGAATTCCAACCTTACAAATCTCTCCCTAGAAAAGGCCCCCAAGATTGTCAGGCATATGCGCGATCTTGTCTACTATTCGGCGTGTGCTGAAGAGACACCTCAGCCCTTCTTCGCAAAGGGACGAAACGTAGGAAGAGACCTGACCCGGAAATGCCGATTTGGTCACACCTTTGCGGGCAGCTATGGGATGACTCTGGAAATGCCCCTTGTCCCCAATGCGCAGACTGTTCTTTCTGACGAATACGATAACCCGCCTTTCGAGAGGCGGGTTATGCAACGCATTATCAGAGGGCTTGCAGCAATAGAGCGAGGCTCTACGGAAGCCGACATCGCCATTCTCACGGGGGACGTTGCGGGAGGGTTCAACGCCAATCTCTACGAGGTCATGCTGGATCTCTTCAATGAGCTCGATGACTATTCGCTCGATTATGATATTTCTTGGTCCGGCGAATACCGCCCGGCACCTGACCTTTCGACTATTTCCCGAATTAGGTTGGTTCCCAATACAATTAGGCCCTATGTGGAATCTGCCGCGCGCGCGCTACGACAATCCAAGGAATCACAGGAAACCTTCATTCAAGGCTCGATAGTTCAACTCAGGGCAGAATCAGTTGACACAGAAGAGGATGAAGTGGAATACAGTGAACGACTCATAACCGTCAGATGGGATATGCCTAGCGGTCAACCGGGAAACATTCGTTTGCAGCTTTCTGCTGAGGACTATCGTCTGGCCTGCGATGCTCATAGGGATAACATGTCGGTACGTGCAACTGGAAAACCGGAAAAGATCGGAAAATATTGGTATTTGACTTCCGCGACGCACTTCTCGGTAATTCCTGAGGCATCTAATGACAGAACCTGATTACAACCTTCCCGAGCAGGGCGATCTTCCCGGCATACCACCGGTACCGAAGCAGGAGCAACTGGATCTAGTGGGTGCCAAGAAGGGCGGCGGGAAAAAGCCCGGTGAGGAAGGAAGTCACCTTCCGCCGAAACTGGGCAAAGCGGTGCGCTTGCCGGTGCCGGATTTCAATGACCCAAACAGGCCTCCGACGTGTTTGGAGGTGGATTTTCCCATTGCACAGATCAATGCGCTCTCGCAGTTGGAGGGGAATGCGGGCAAGCCCATCTATCAGATGTCGAAGTGGTGGGCGCGGCGGCGGTCAAGTGTGTTCCGCAGCATGCTGATTGCGGCGGCCACCACGGCTCCGGATGACCCCACGGAGGCCGCCAAACTGGTCGGGGACCACTATTACTGCAACCATCAGAAGGGCGGCGCGTTCAAGAAGCTGCGCGTATTGGACCCCTTCATGGGCGGCGGCACTACACTGGTCGAGGATTCCCGGCTTGGCATGCAGATGACGGGGGTGGATTTGAACCCAGTGGCCTGGTTCATCGTCAAGAACGAACTGGCATGCAGCGATCCCGAACAGGTCGCGGCCTTCTTTCGTCACATTGAAGCTGAGGTAAAACCGCAGATTCAGCCCTTCTACACCACCACCTGTCCCCGCGGCCATCAGGGCCGTTGGGTGGATGTGGCCACGGGCAAGCCCGCCGATGTGGACCCCACTGAACTGCAGCCGGAAGCGCGCAAGTGCTACCGCTGGGAAGGTCCGGAGGTCATCTACACATTCTGGGCAAAACATGGTCCCTGCCAAGCCAAAGGCTGCGGCCACCGCACACCCATCTTCCGTTCCCCCGTCATTGCCGAAAAGAAACTCGCCACCTTCTACCTCGAAATGAACTGCCCGGACTGTGGGCACGAGTTCCACGCGGAACTCGGCGAAACACGTATGGCTCCCGGCGCGGAGCGGATCATCCTTGAGGGTGAGCATCCCTTCACGGAACTGTCCCAGCCGTTTGCCCAGCGCCTCAAGGATTATGACAAGGGTGGCACGCAAGACACCTTGGACCGTGCGTGGTGGCTCAAAGAACACGCCCGCGAGGAGAATGGGCTGGTGTGTCCTGTCTGCGGCGCCTTCACCGGGAAGAAGTTGGAAACCATGTTCGACCGGCACGCAAGCGCTGACCGCGCCAGCGACCGGAAGAAGAAGAGTTTCAAAATAAAGCGCAAGCCGGTCCAGATGTTCCTGCTTGTCCACCCGGATTGGCTCAAGGGTACTTCAGGGTTTGCGGGTGGCCACGAACTGGGCGGCTGGGCCGGGGCTAACCCCAAAGACACGGCGCAGTGGTATCAGAACCGGTTAGAGAGTCTTTCCGCTATTGAAGTGAGAGGCAAGGAACTCCCGGAAAACCTGGAGCTTTCAGAAGGCAGGGTGGTAAATACCACCGAAGGAACCGTTCCCAAGCGGTCGCATTTCGCTTGTGCACACTGCGGTTTACAGCAAGATCTTCTTGATGCGGTACGCCCCACAAAGCACACACCTCCTGTTATGGCCTATGCCTTGCAATGCCATTGTCCTGAATGTGATGCGCAGGGCTACAACTACGGGGGGCGTTACTTCAAGACGCCCGATAGTAGGGATCTTCACCTCCTCCAGGCTGCCGAAGATGAGTGGATTCTGCGCTCGACCAGTGATTTGGCCGACTACTACCCGAAGGCAGAACTGTTCGTTTCCTACATGACGCACAAGTTGAACGGTGGTATTCCCAATTGGGGCTACACCCATTGGTGGAAGATGTTCAACACAAGACAGCTTCTGGTGCATGCCCATTTGTCGAGAACGGTAATAAGTGCCGCGGAGGATGTGTGGCCTTTGGACGTTAGGGAGCAGGCTTGGGGTGTCTTTCAGCAATATCTTCGGAATCAGAATATGTTCTGCTTCTGGGATATATCACGTGACTGCATGGCCCCCCACATGTCAAATGCAAATTACCATCCCAAGGCGCTTGTTATTGAAAGCTGTGTATTCAACGAGCTTGGTCGTGGCAACTGGCAGTCTTCATCGCAAAAGTGTATCGAGGGGATGTCATGGTCACGTGAACCGTGGGAATTGTCCGTCAATGACGATGACGAGAGTACGGCAAAGTCAGACCGATGCGCCACAGAAGACCCACTAATTCCGGGCCAGGACCTGAATTGCGGTTCATCCACAGATCTTTCCGCAATCAGTTCCCTTCAGTATGACTTTGTGATTACCGATCCCCCGTTTGGCAACAACCTCTTCTACGCGGATCTGGCCGATTTCTTCTATGTATGGCTTCGACTGGGGTTGCGGCAATGGTATCGGGGGCTGCCGGAAGAGGCGTATTTCATCCCTGAACGCACACCACATGCGGTGGAGGCAATTGACAATTCCATCGAGCATCCTGATGACCGTGAGGAATACGAGAAGGAGGCTCTCCTTACCACGGGGCACCTGGCCAACGCGCGGGAATTGACCGGCGATGCAAGCCTTGCCGAGAAATCGCCGAACCCGTTATATCGTCCCGTACCTTCCTCGGATTTCTATTGCCAGACACTGACGGCCTGCTGGGCGGAAGCGGGGCGATTGCTGAAACCGGGCGGTGTTATGGCGTTCACCTTTCATCACAGCGAGGACGCGCCATGGATAGATGTCCTCAAAGCGCTTTTCGACGCGGGATATCTGCTCATCGCAACGTATCCCATTCGCAGCGACGAAACAAAAGGTGAGAAAGGCACTTTCGGTAGTCGTAAGATCGAGTATGACATCATCCACGTTTGCCGAAAACGGTTGCAGACACCGGAGCCTGTGAGTTGGGCGCGCATGCGGCGCTGGGTGAAGGAGGAAGCAAAACGGCTGAAGGGGTTGCTGGAGCACACCCATGGCCGGGACCTCCCGGAATCGGACCTGCGGGTAATCCTGCGGGGGAAATCACTGGAATTCTACAGCCGTCACTATGGTCAGGTGTATACCGGCGATGGCCAGGTGCTGGATGTGCGCGACGCGCTGCTTGGCATCAACCTGCTTTTGGACGACCTCATCGAAGGGCCGGAAGGGACCGGCGCTTTGCGACCCCCCGAATCCGCAGAGCCCGCATCACGGCTCTATCTCCGCGTTTTCCGGAGCGCCACGGAAATACCGCGCGACGAACTGCACAAGACTCTGCGCGGAACGGGCATTTCCCAGCCCGATATTGAAGGGCGCGGCTGGATTCGTGCGGTGGGTCGCGATGTGCATGTCACGCCCATCCGCGAGCGTTTCGCATACTTCACCGCACCGGGGCGCACCCGGAAGCAGATTCTCAAGACAGACCTCGATCAGGCGCATTTTCTCATCGGTGCGGCCTGCCACGGCTCGAATGTCCGCATAGATGACGAATTGAACCGGGGCACATTCAAGGTCAAGAAGTCCGTCGATGATATCCTGAAATGGTATGCCCTGGCCGAATCCGACCCGCAAATCCGGCAGGCCGCCGCGCTGGCCGCCAGCCTCGTCGAACACTGGCGCACGCGCCCCGAAGCCCAGCCCGCTCCGGACCAGATGACCCTGTTCGACACCTTGGAGGAGGGATAAGTGAACGAGATTTCAAGCAGCATCTGGCTGCGCAAAGGGTCGAGCGTTGTTTTCAATCAGGCGAGCCTGGGGCCACTGATTTCCGGTGGTGCCATGGTGTCCTTGAGGCAGGCGCTGGGTTGGATGACCGAATGGCCCTCCGAACCGCCGGTTCCGGGGAAGACTGTGCTTGTTTCGGGATTGGAGACGATCATAGAGGTCATGGAGCCGGATGAGGCGGAGGCGTTTTTGCGGGGGCGCTTGCGTCCGTTGATTCAGGAATTTCAGCGGCGCTGGGACCAGTGTGGGCTCGTTTTCGGCTTCTCGTCGCACGAGCGGGCCTTCGAGGTAACGACGCTGAGCGAAGCGGTGCTTTTTCGGCGGCGCGACCGCAGAACGGTGCAGTTGTCGGAAGCGCTCTGGGACGGGAGCGCCACAATAAACCTTTGCCGCATCCTTGCCCGTTCGACGGACGGAGAAAACCAGACGGTGGGATTCCATGTTGCCCGTATCTCTTGACATACAGCCCGGCGCAAAGGTAAATCACCCCGACCTTGGCGAGGGTGTGGTGACCGCCCGTGAGGCCACGGGGTTCGTCACAGTCTTCTTCCGGGGGCATGGGGAACGCCGGGTGCCGCTGGCGACGCTCGGTACGGCCGCATCATGGGTTGTGCAGGTGCTTCAGGGCATGCGGCCGGCCACATCCATGCAGTTGGAGCGGCTGTGGCTGGCGATCGAGGCCGAGCAGCTTCCGCTGATGGAAAGCTCCGCAACGCTGACCTCAGCCAAGGTTGACCTGCTGCCCCATCAGGTGGTGCTGGTCCACCGTATCGCCAACGCTCGCCCGAAACGCTTCCTGATCGCCGATGAGGTCGGCCTGGGCAAGACCATCGAGGCCGCATTGATCCTTCGGGAGCTGGCTTCGCGCGGTGAATTGCAGCGCGCGTTGATGGTGGTCCCGGCGGGCTTGGTGGAGAATTGGCGGCGGGAACTGAACGAGGTGTTCAACCTGGACTTTGAGGTGTTTGGCTACGAGGGCGACGTGACGGACCGCCGGTCGAACACGTTTGCGAACCATCACCGCCTGATAGTGTCCGTGGACACGCTGAAACAGCGGCCCCGTGTCAGACGGCTGCTGGATGCCCCCCAGTGGGATCTGGTGGTGTTCGACGAGGCTCACCACCTGAGCGTCTACAAGAACGGTAACAAGGTAAAGAAGACTGAGAATTTCAAGCTTGCGGAAGCGATTCGCGACCATTGCCGCGATCTCCTTCTGCTTTCCGCGACGCCGCACCAGGGGGACCATTTCCGGTTCATGATGCTGACGCGCCTGCTCGATCCCACACTGTTCGAAGATGAGCAGGATATGCTTGCGAACCGGCACCGGCTGAATGCCGTGGTGATACGCCGCACGAAGGCGGACGCCTGCGCTGCGGACGGCAGTCCGCTATTCGCCCGCCGGATGGTTTCGACGGAGGGATTCACGCTCTCCACGGAAGAAAAGACCTTCTATCAGGCGCTTCTCAAATACTTGACCGACGGATACGACCTGGCGGCGCAACAGGGCAACAAAGGCCGGGCCTTGGGCTTTGTGATGACCATTTTTCAGAAGATTGCCGCCAGCAGCTTCGCGGCAATCCGCTCGACATTGCAGCGGCGCCTCGTGATGCTCACCATCCAGGAGAGCATTGAACGGGATGAGGCGCTGGATGTGGACGGCCGCAACCGGGTGCTCGATGAGGCCCGAAAGCTGATACACACCCTGAACGCGCTACCGGACAGCCCCGTGGGCTGGGCGGAAACGGAGAGCATCCTTGCCGAGGCCAAGGTCCAATTGCTCAAGAAGCGCAAGGAGACGCTGGATTTCATCCAGGCTGCCGAGAGCTACTCCGACACGGAGCGTGCCGCCGCCAACGGGGAGGAGGCCGCCGCCGCGCTCGTGATTGTCAGCCTGCCCGAGGAGCGCCGCAGAATTGTCGAGCTACTGGACAGTTATCCTGCCGGAACGGGCACCAAGACATCCACATTGCTGAATGCCCTGGGCCAGCTTTGGAAAATCAGCCCGGCGGAAAAGATAGTCATTTTCGCCACATATCTTGGCACCGTGGAGACCATTCGGAAAGAAATCGAGCGCGCGTTTCCGGATAAGGGCGTGGAGGTGTTGAAGGGCGGTGACCACGGGGCCAAAACAGCCGCCCAGCGGCGATTCAAGAGGGCGGACGGACCGAAGGTGCTGGTCTGCACGGCTGCTGGCCGTGAAGGCATCAACCTGCAGTTTGCCCGCGTGCTCTTCAATTACGACCTGCCCTGGAACCCGATGGACCTCGAACAGCGCATCGGGCGCATTCATCGGTATGGGCAGGAGCATACGGCGCAGGTCTACAATCTGGTGGCCGTCGATACTATCGAGGGGCAGATATACCTGCTATTGGAAGAGAAGCTCAAGGGTATTGCGGAGACCTTGGGCAAGATTGACGAGCAGGGCCAGGTGGCGGAGGACCTTCGCACGCAGGTTCTTGGGCAATTGGGCAGCTGCCTGAGCTACGAGAAGCTCTATCAGGATGCCGTGCATGATCCGTCGTTGAAGCGCACCCGCCAGGAGTTGGAGGTCGCCATGACCAACGCCAACATGGCGCGGCAGGTCGTGTTTGAACTGTTCCAGGATCTCGACTCCTTCAATCTGAACGAATACCAGCAGTTTCAGGACGATGGCAAGGGCATGGACCGGCTCGTTGCGTTTGTGGCGCGCGCCGCGCGTCTGGATGGGGCTGAGTTCCGGCAGGATGGCGATTCGCTGTACACCCTGCTCGGTGTGGAAGGCGGCCCGGTGCGCTTCACCAGCGACCGTGACCGTGCGCTGGAAGATGACACACTGGAGCTGCTGGGACTGGAGCATCCTGTGGTCAGAAGATGGCTTTCTGAGTACTCCGGGTTGCCCGCCAACGTGCGGAGCGTATGTGGTAGCCTTTCCGGGGCCGTGGGCGACGGATTCCTCACCGCGTGGCACGTCTCTGCCCAGGACGGCGATGGACGTGTGGCCCAAAAAGTCATCTGGCTCGGCATGACTGCCCACGGCGAACGCTCTTCGGGGCTGGAACATCTGCGCGAGCAGGTGCTTCAGATGAACGGCGGTGAGCCGCCCCCGGCGCTCACTGACACGAACCTGGACACCTTGGAAAAGAAAGGGTTGGCGCTGCTGCACAGGGAGCTTGAGTATGCCGGTGCCATTGGCGGAGAAGGCTCCTATTCCACGCGCCTCTTGGCCTGTTTTCGGCTCGGACAGTGATGTCGTCAGTATGCCGCATGGGATGATGCTGGAAAGTCCGCAGCGAGATTTGCGTTCATGGAAGCGCAGTTTCGGCGTTGTGGCGAGACGGGGCCACGTCGGTCGGACCAGTGATAAGCACTCCTTTCCGCTTGTCTAACGAGCCAGATCTTCCGTTCTATCCCTGAAATGCCATCCGAGCAGGACTGTTTGCCGCAAACGTCCCCCATCCCTGGGCGTCGGGAACTCTGGACCGTGCCCCCCCGAACCAACCCCTCACTCCGTCCTCCATGCATCCGCGTGGCGCATCCCCGGCTGTTGCAGTGGACGCGGCTCGCCAACGCGTTGACCGCGCAACAACAAAACCCTCGGACGCATATTGACCATCTGAGGGAGTCCGGGGGGAGGCTGCAACACAGGGCGGGCGCGCAGTTCGTCGCCTGCGAACCATGGAGGATATGCCGATGGGCTTCACGAGGTACTGGGTCCGACCGAGGGAACTGGATGCGGAGCGGTTCCGCGCCTTTGCCGACGCCTGCAATGATGTGTGCGCCGAACGGGCGGAAGACTTGGCTGGCGCCGCCTTCACCGCGGAAGAGGTTCGCTTCCAGGGCAACCCTGGCTGCGAAATGTTCCTGATAGAGCGCGTCTCGACCAGGGACCGGCACGGCGCGCCGGTTTTCGAGTTCTGCAAGACGCAGCGCCTGCCCTACGACACCGCCGTGGCGCGGTGCTTGCGCATCCTGAAGGACCACTTCCCCGAGGTGGACATCCCCGACCCGGCCTGACCGCCGTTGGTCGAAATGGAATGCCGGAACCCGCCATGGGTTCCGGTCTTTTCTTGAGCATTCGGCAACGGGTAAGTTCCAGATACTGATTAGCCCGCACGACGACCGAAACAAGAACTAACGAGACCTCGGACGTTCGGCGCCCGGTAGTAAAGCGGGCATATTCGGGTGTAACATGTTGCGCCGCCCATGGGGAGACTGTATTTCTAGTGCACTTGCTTGGGGGGTGAGCGGCGACAGGTTCAGGAACTGGATAACGGGGTAATGTAATGAGGAAAGCGTCGGTCGGTAAAGCCAGCAAGAAATCCAAAAGGGCCGCAATACCCCCAACAGAAAAAACGGACGGGACCGATTCTAAGCAGGTCTCCCAAGGCGTCAAGTTCAAGCCCTCGCCGATATTTTTCGACTGGCCGGACGAATCACGGTCAGCCAGAACGAAGAAGTACAAGGATTTCGCCCGAGTTGAAAAGACATACTTCGGGAGAACCATTGCTAAAAAGACAACGTCAAATGTAGCCAAAGCAGTAGAAGCCTCGGGTCCGCTGGCAGCCTTCGAAGCAAAAGTCAATGTGCCGGATTCTCTTTCAGCACCACCAGCACCTAAAGCACCACTGGACTTAAGCCCGATTCTTGTCAGCACAAATTCAGAACACGAGAGCCCTGATGTGACGAGAGAGAGCCTGTGCAGATTCGCAGAATCCATACAGCGGGCCGCGTTGCGCATACTTCGGAAGGGACTGTGCGATAAAGATTGCAACGCGCGTTTAGAAGACATTTGTGCTTCCCCCCGGAAATGCAACGTTGAACGCTATTGGCGAAGCCTGCGCACGATCATATTTATCGGGCGCAGCATCGGCAATTCAAATGCTTCTACCTTGGAGGCTGGAACCCTCGCAGATCTGAAGAAGCGACTGCGCAGGTCCTTCGAATTGGAACTGGAATTGGATCGCGACATGAGGCGTATTCAGTATATTGATAGCTACACAAAAGAAGGCGGGTACTTCAAGACTCTAATCGAAGAACTTTACAAACACTGGGGCAAGCCGCAGCGCGGCGGTTTTAATATACCTCGTAAAGACCGGATGTTTGCCATCCTTGCACTAATGCGCGCAGAGGACTCAATCCGATTCGGCACGATGCAGGGACCCTCCTCTGAAGAGAATGATCCCTTGTGCGATGACGATTGCGAAGGGGGGGAAACGTACACCTTGGTGGGGCCAGACTCTCCCGAGAGCTTGGGCGCACTGCGAGACGCAATTCACGCTCTTGTTTGTGCCTACCACGTCGACATAAATGCTCACACACCCAAGAAAAGCGGGTTAAATGATTATGGTAGCTGGTGCATCGTCGAATTCGAGGCTTTGGCACTCAAAGAAAAACTATGTGAGTACGAGATAGAATTTGGTCGGGGGACAAAACTACTTGCTGAAGGCCTCGAAGCGAGGCATCTTGCGTGGGATTACTTTGACTCTCTATTGTGCCCCGACGGCCACACGGGCGACGAGATAAGTGAAGCTCATGAAATCGCGAAGAAACTTAAGCATGACCCTCATGGGGAGGTGGCTGGGCTCATCGAGTATGCGGGTAAGCAAGGGTACAGAAACGCCAAAATAATCTTCATGCATCCAAAGTTCCCCGGGCCAAAATACTTAGTGGAAAATACAATCTACAACTATCTCAAAAGAAAACACAAGGAACATACCGAGTCATAGCCATCTTGCGCAATGACTCTTTACGCACCCGCCCCACGTCGTGTTCTTGCCAGCTTGACGACTGGCAGGCTCGGGCTCCAATACAGACGGTGAGCCATTGCTCCTCTCGGGAGCTGCTATAGCTGACAGGCGTGATGTGCCACCTTTCTACCGCTTGCCACCCTCATACCGACCACGCCTATCTACGGAAAACGCTCCCCATTACCTGATGGAAAACAGAGCGCAATTCCGTTGAATTCCACAGCATACATCCCTGTTCATTCCACATTTTCTCAGGCCTAATACTTTGTATGGACTCAGTTGTCGACTGAGCGTTCAACGGCGTTCGGAACAAAGTAAAAGGACTTGAGCAATGATGAAACTGAAGACCAGGCATTACGTGAAATCTGGTGGCGGCCATCTCTTGAAGGAAAAGGCCACGCCCGTCGCCAACTGGACTTGGCCGGAAGACGAGCAAATTGAAGCCGAATCGGAGGCGGATATCCGCTACCGGGCATATGGCAAGGCGCTCTTGACGCAGACGAAAGACCCCCTGATGAGGGCAGCGTTTGCGGAAATCATCGAAACGGAGCTTGAGCGCGCGCCGGAAGACCGGATTCCCATCCCCGGTGTAACCCAACCGTTCGTGAATTACGTGCCTTCCCGCAGGCGCGGAGAATTCTTTGACCTGGGCGGCGATTAAGACATACGGGGAAGACGCCAGGGACCGTGAAAAACATTCGCCACCGCGTGCCCCCATGTCTGTCAACAAACTACCCACAGCACATTGGTAGCGGCGCTCACTTGGGCGCCACCAAACTGGAGAGTGATTCATGAACGAAGAAAAGATGGCCCGCCCCCGTCGCCTACGCGCACCGCCGATGAGCAGACCGCCTGTCCCTGTCGGAACCCCCCAACAAAACACAAACCTCGAAAGAGAGAAGGGCAGAACATGAAAGTTTACGAATTCCCCCGTGAATACGGCCCCGATTGCCTGCCGCTGGTCGGATTGGCCGAAACGCAGGTGACTTACAGCCAAGGCTGGTGCCGAGAAGAGGGGCTCACCGAGATCGTCCAGGACTTTGCCATAGTGGACGACTCGGGGAGATATTTCTCGCGTACCCTATCCAACAAGCCGGATGACCTTCGTGTCATCCGATTCGAGCTTTCCCTCATGGGCATATCCGTCGATGCCCATGAGGATGGCGCGCAGTTGATGGAACGGGCCATCACGGCCTACGAGGGGGTACCGTGTCTTGCCTTCCATTCCCGTGTCCCGCACCGGCGCGGCACGGTAATTCTGCTGAACAACTCCGCGGCGGATCTTCTTCTTGAACCCGTGTGGAACTGGATGGGGAGACACTAACCCAAAACCTCGTTCCCGCCGGGCCGTGTTTGCCCAGCCCGACCCGGCGGCGTACGGGGCGATGAACGAAGCACTGCCAACCGTGGCCGACATCGCGTCGAGCCCTTCCCGGTCCGGCGGCATAAGCAGGATACGGAGAGATGCTGAGAATTAGCGGCAAGCACGCCGCCCAACAAGGAGATCAACTATGAGCGAGGAAAATGTAACCATCAGCACAGACCACGGCATGCCAGCGGCTGCAAGCCCTGCGCCTGACCCGACCGAAACCCCATCCGCCCCAGACCCTTTTGATCCGGCCAGTTTACGGCTGGGCACCGAGGCCATGTCGGCGAACCTAGGCGTCACGCGCGAGCTCATTACCCTTCCCGTGCGGCGGCCTGGGAACGATGAGTGGGTCCGCGTCCACCCCGATGAAAGCTTCACACTTCAGACCGGCGTGCTCGAACTGAAGAGCGACCGCGAGGTCTACCTCGTGGCCCGGCCGCTGTGGCCAGAATTGGCGGATGAACCCGCCTTTTGTTGCAAGGCGCTTTTTACTGCGATGACAAGGCAGGGAGTGTGCATCCTGTGGCCGGTGCGCCTGCCTGGCGTGGACGGGAAGATAGATGCGTGGAACTCATCGGCCATGCAGGCCGCGCTGCTCTCACGCACGCGCTGGGTGCGGATGGCGTCGAACATGGCCCTTGGCGCCTACGAGGTGACCACGGCATCCGCAAGGATCGCCGAGCCGGTCTGGCCGAGCAAGACGCTGCGCGAAATCCTTTCCATCGCTTTCAAGGATCGCTTGATCGACACACTGGACCACCCCGTCCTGCAGCGCCTGCGCGGAGAAATCTAGGTGGAGGCACCCTACCGAGACATCTGGTTTGTGGATTTCGAATTTTATCAGGCCGGGGGAGACCCACCGTCTCCCCTGTGCCTGGTGGCACGGGAACTGCACAGCAACCGCCTCATCCGCGTCTTCGGTGAGGATTTGCTCAAGATGGAGTCGGCGCCGTTTCCAACAGATGCGGACACCTTGTTCGTGGCGTACTACGCGTCTGCCGAGATCGGGTGCTTCTTGGCCTTGAAATGGCCCATACCCGTGCGCATCTTGGACTTGTATGTTGAGTTTCGCAATCACACAAACGGTATGCCCCTGCCCCACGGTAGCGGGCTACTAGGCGCGATGGCTTACTTCGGACTCAACTGCATCGAAGCAGTGGAAAAGACGGCTATGCGGGATCTTGCGCTGCGGGGCGGGCCGTACACGCACGCAGAGGCGGCGGCACTGCTTGACTACTGCCAGTCCGATGTGGATGCCCTGGTGGACCTGCTGGGGCGCATGTGGGCGCACATTGATTTGCCGCGGGCGCTGCTCCGGGGGCGTTACATGGCCGCCGCGGCCCGAATCGAGCGGGCGGGCACCCCCATAGATGTGCCGACTTTTGCACGTCTGGTCCGCAACTGGGACGCGGTGAAGGGAAAACTGCTCGGACGCGCCGACCGCCACGGCCTTTGGGAGAAGGGAAGCTTCCGGGCCGCGCGGTTCGCCGCCTTCTTGGAGGAGCACAATATTGCTTGGCCGGTCGAGGAGGGGCGCCTGAAGCTCGACGACACCACATTCCGCATGATGGCCAAGGCACGTCCGGAGATCGCCTCAATACAGGAGCTTCGGCATACCCTGTCGCAATTAAGGCTCAACGATCTTGCTGTCGGCGCAGACGGCTTCAACAGGTGCCTTCTTTCCGTTTTCCGTGCCAAGACATCAAGAAACCAGCCGAGCAACTCGAAATTCATCTTCGGCCCCTCCGTGTGGCTGCGGGGGCTCATAAAGCCACCAGAGGGGTTTGCCGCTGCGTACGTAGATTATTCCCAACAAGAATTTGGCATCGCAGCGGCGATCTCGGGTGACGTGGTCATGATGGATGCCTACGCCAGCGGGGATCCCTACATGGCCTTTGCGATACAAGCTGGCGCTGTGCCGATCGACGCGACCAAGCAGAGTCACCCCGTCGATCGGTCCCGCTTCAAGGTCTGTGTTTTAGCCGTGCAGTACGGGCAGGGCGAGGATTCACTGGCCACAAAGCTGGGGGAATCCAAGTCCACCGCGCGCCATCTCCTACAACTGCACCGACAGACCTACCGCCGGTACTGGGAGTGGAACGATGACCTCGTTAACTCGGCGCTACTAGGGTTCCCCCTGCGGACAGTGTTCGGCTGGACCTTGCACCCCGCCGGGAAGCTGAACGCCCGTAGCCTCGCGAACTTCCCCTCGCAAGCGCATGGCGCGGAGATTCTCAGGCTGGCCGCCAGCATGGTCACGGAGGGCGGCATCACGGTATGTGCCCCGGTGCATGACGCACTCCTGGTGATGGCGGAGTCCGACCGCATCGACGAGGTCGTGGCGGCCACGCAGGCGCTGATGGCTGAGGCCAGCACCATTGTTCTCAACGGCTTCGAGCTGCGCTCCGACGCACAGATATTCCGCCACCCGGAACGCTATGCCGACGAGCGCGGAGTTGAAATGTGGGGGACAGTCATGGACATTCTTGATGAACTGGAGGCGGGCCATGTCGGACCAACCTGTATCGCAGGCGTGCAAGCACCTGTATCGGCGCTGAACACCCGCGCCATCTCATCATAATCTTATTTTGAACTAAAGGGAGTGAATGGATGCTGCCCGAGATAAATTCCCAAGACTATGAATCCGCAACGCCCATGAAATTGGACGCACTGTTGAAGCGCAAGATCCCGCGCCAGTTGCGTCCGTTCCTTCGAGGTCCCATCCCAATCTGGTGGCTCGCGAAAGCCGCTGGGTTGCCCGGCAGGACGCTTGCTGTGGGCTTGGCCCTGTGGTACAGGAAGGGTATTACCAATATGGACACCGTAAAGCCCTCCTGGAAGCTGTGGGCGACGCTCGGAATTGGGCGTCATGCTGCCTACCGGGGGCTCGCAAATCTTGAGGCCGCTGGCCTCGTGGCTATTGACCGCCGGGTTGGTAGGAATCCATTAGTGACCATCAGAACGGTGCCCCCTGATGCGGCGAATGCGGTGGAACAGTAATCGGGGGGAGGGTCCTAAGAGCGTCCAGCCGCCATGGCTAGTGCGACAATTTTTTCCGTTGCCCCGATGGAGCCCCGTCAAGCATGAATCGCGGGCAGGAATGGGGGAGAGGCTGTCGTGGCAAGTGTCTGGTATTGGCTGGGTTGTGCGGTGGCCCTCGTTGTGCCGCACAACGGCTTGTACGAGAACATACGCAGACAAAAGGGTAAATTCTGCGCGACACTCGCCGTCCGTGCCGGTCCGGCGCAGAGTTATTCGGACTTTGAAAGCAGATACCAGCGGTGAGTTGGAAAATAGGAGTTGATCTTGAGGGAAAAAGAGGGTAGTATTTCCCTCAAGATGGCAGGACAGAAGAGCCCAGATTCCGTTGACACGGCAGTGAACATGCGCTTGGAGTCGCAACCCGAGGGTTGGGTCTTTACGCCGGACGTGTTTTTCGATTTGGGCAGCCGCCGCGCGGTGGACATGGCGCTTGCGAGGCAACTGCGCCGCGGAAACATCCGACGCCTGGCCCGTGGCATCTATGATCGTCCCAAGACCCACCCGCAACTCGGCCTCCTTTCACCCTCGGTGGAGGCAATAGCCGAGGCTCTCAGGGGACGGGATGCCATCCGCCTACAGCCTTCCGGCGCGTACGCGGCCAATCTTTTGGGTCTGTCCGGACAGGTCCCCATGAGGGTGGTCTTTCTCACGGATGGCATCTCGCGCCACGTCAGGATTGGACAGCGCGAGATTGTTCTCAAACAAACAACGCCCCGCAATATGGCTACGGCAGGCCGTGTCAGTGGAACCGTAATCCAAGCACTGCGCTGGCTTGGCGCACAGCATGTGGATGACGGTGCCATCAACGCGCTCAAGCAGCGGCTAAACGACGAAGACAAGCGGACTCTTCTCAAAGACATCCGTCATGCGCCTGCTTGGATAGGAAAACTAATCCGCATCATTGCCGACGAGACGGGGGTATAGCCTTGGACAGCTATCTGCGCCTGACACCCGATGAGCAACGCACGTATTGCGAGCAGGCCGGTGCGGATTTGGGATTGCCTCCCGCCAGCATCGAGAAAGACTTTTGGGTGTGTTGGGTCCTCAAAGAACTCTTTTCTTTGCCTGGCATCGGCAATGACCTGACGTTCAAGGGAGGCACTTCGTTGTCGAAGGGATGGGGACTGATCCAACGCTTTTCTGAAGATATCGATATCGTTATCAAGCGATCACGCCTGGGTGTCGGGGAAAGGCCTGAGAAAGAGAGCAGCAATGCGTGGAAGCAATACCTCGAAACCTTGAGCGCGAAGACACGTGATTTTATCGCCACAACGCTGACGCCGACCTTGAAGGAACGACTGTCACAACGCCTGCCCGGAGGCATGGAATGGGAACTTATCCATATTCAGGATGACGCTGCCAATGAAGTCATTCTGTTCCGCTATCCGCCGGTTCTTCCAGAACACGGATATCTAAGTCCTGCCGTGAAAGTCGAGCCCGGCGCGCGCTCGGATACCGCCCCGACGGAGCGCCGCTCCATCAACGCCTTTCTCACGGACCTGCTGAAGGGGGAACCTTTTGAGGTCCTGTGCGTCCACCCAAAGCGCACCTTTTTGGAAAAGACCATGCTGCTTCATGAGGAGCTGTGCCGGAATGATGGCCGCCCGCCGAAAGCCCGGCTGGCCCGCCACTATTATGACCTCGCGCGGCTCATTGAAGCGGGTGTCGGTGACCAGGCATTGTCGGACCCGGCGCTGTTCGATGCCGTGGCGAAACACCGTGCTGTATTCTTCCGCAAATCTGAGGCTGCTAGGAAATCCATGCAGCGCGGGACTATTTGCCTTGTGCCGTCCGCCGCACAGCGCGCCCATTGGGAACGCGACTATGACGCCATGCGGGAGGTGATGTTCTATGGCCCGCCGCCGCCCAGTTTCAAAGATATTCTGCAAACGGTGGCGGAATTCGAGCGAAAGCTGAACGGCGTGGAAGATTAACCGACTGTTGCGGCACCTAACGATTGTCACGCGTTGTTGCGCACGTCTGTCCTCTCCACCCGCCAATGTCATTTTTCCATTGATGACGTTTGGATGATTCTTTCAAACTCACCAAGAATGTCCTGATAATGGGAAGAAAGATAGCGGACCACGCGGCTGTTTCCGAGCAACTTGGTGAGGTAGCCACGCGCAAGCACAAGATGCATCATGTTCGGCCCGTAGCTCTCCTCCACCTCTCGGACACCCTGTTCCAATGATTCCATCTCGCGCTGCATACGCGCCATGTCTTCAGGGTTGATCCTTCTTGACACCTTGTCTTGGATATTCCCAAGTCTTAGGTCTGGCGGTGTTGCCGCAATGAGAGCGAATGTGTAGAGTGGAGAAAAGTTGCCCACCGATATCATCAGCTCTGCGATTTCAATCTGACGCACCGGTTTGACTTTGTGCAGGGCACGCAGTCCGTTTGTGCTAACCGGTTTGTCCCGCAGCAGAGCAACAACTTCGGGGCAGATATCGTTCAACAGATCGCGTTTCTTGCGGATATGCCCGATATCCACGTTGAGTGCCTTGGCAAGCCTCTCCTCGCTGACGCCATTCTCGATGGCACGCATAATCATGTAGTGTTCCTGGATGGGAACGAGACGGTTGACCTTGTGGTTATATGTATAACCCTCGTCGTCCTTTGAGATCAGGCAGAATATTTCCGTGTTGCCAAGCGCTTTGTAGACATCGACACGCATGTGACCATCGAGCAAAAGGTACTGTTTGGGTTTGCCGGGGTTGCCCTTCACGGGATAGACAACGGGTGGTTCGATGAGACCAACCTCCTTGACCGACGCCATGATTGCAGCGTATTTACTGCCTTTGCGCAGGGTCGAGTTGATCGATTTGCTCGGGAGGAGACGGTCAATGGGCAGAGTCTGACCTTCTTGAAGAAACCCTATCTTTACAGGCTTCACATTCATGAATTCTATTTCCCTCCAATCTCATCCGCCAGATAGGCGGGCAGTGTATCCATGCTCTCGGCACGCAGGAGGGTGACGAAATGTTCGTCGGCCAGCATTGACTTGATGGCATTAACAATGAAGATAAGCTGTGCGTGACAAAAGGAAGCCTTCTTAATGGCGAGACGTTGACGCTTGCTTTCCTGCTCGAAAGCGCGCACGATGGATTCGGATGTGATCTGACTGCCGCTATGCTTATCACTGCGCCCGTTTCTATTGATGCACTTGCCATAGGTCCTTCGCTGCTCCACAATTCGGCACGCCTGGAGAATGCCTTTGCCGCGTAATCCGTGTTTTTCATAGGCTTCGGAAAGCGCATGCTGTATCTTTTTGTCCTCGGAAGTGGCGATAATGATGGCGACAGTCATTGGAATGCGGCCCGATTCGACCGCTTGAAGCAAACGCTCTTCTCCATGGTCCAGCAACCGTAACACGCCTCCGACCAGCGACTCGTCCACAGCAATTTTCCTGGAAATATCCGCGTTGGTGTAGCCTCGGTCCCGCAAAACCCCCACTTGCTGCGCCATTTCAAGCATCCTGGGAGTGCGACGCGCAATATTCTCGACCAGGCTCATGATCAGACGCTCTTCACGGGGCAAATCCTCAACGAATGCGGGAATTTCAGTTTGACCCAATTCTATGAAAGCCTGAAGGCGTCCTTGACCACACACCAAATCATATTCAAACACCGCATCAGCTTGTTTGCGAGGACTTACCTTAATGGGGCGTTTCAGGCCAATCTCGGCAATGCTGGCAAGAATCAGTTCAAATTTCCTCCGGTTTCGGTTTCGGGGATTGGTTACATGGATTTTGTCCACGGGGACCATCTGCACATCTGCGTCCTTCGCCATCAGGCCACCGCAATTCGAACGCGGCGTGCCATGCCGCAGAAATGGTCCAAGGTGTCAAAACGGTACACGTCCAATGACAACCCGTTGTATTCTGCCAAACGTATCTTTTCTGCATGCATGTCGAGTGACGGTAACAGGTAGTAGTCCAGCGGTTCTGTATTTCCAACATTCATCCTCACCGCCACAGTGATGTCCGGGTTGAGGTCGCTGTCAAAGCGGATGTTCCATCGGGATGAACCGCCAGGCGTTTGTATGCAACGCGAAAGGACCAGTGACACGGTGAATTCCCCGTTCACGCTAAGGAGGTCCGTCTGTGGGTCTCTCTCCACGTTTCCGCCAAGGCGGGTCATTTCTGTGATAGTGCTGTCCACAAGCAGCGGGTGCATCTGGCGCAGATGGCGATTGGTCTCCAGGTAGCCGTAATCGTGGTCCGGAACGTACCCGACAAGCCGGTAGGCGCGGAGCAGACCTCCAAACCGATGGCTAAAGACGCAACTCGAAGGAAGCGCCTCGCATTCTTCTATGATGATTGCACTGAGCCAGCCTTGTGCTTTGTAGAGTTCCTGCAGCCCGGCAATCAACTCCTCGTCGGAGTAGCAACGCGCGCGCTCCAAAATAATTTCTCTCGCCTTCCAGAAGGTTGCCGGTTCTATGAGCCCCTCAAAGACATCGTTGGCCCGAATCCACATCTCCTCTGGGTTCATAACCCGAGTTTTCTTGAGTTTGAAGCTGACTCGGTTGTAAACGTTGTTGCCGATATACTTTTCGTTGGTTAGTATCTGTTTCACCGTGGCATGCGTCCATAGACGTCCGAGGTCCGTGAGGATTCCACGTTTGTTCAATGCCTCGGCGATGTTCCGTTCCGGTTGCTCTCTTTGGACGAACTGCTCGAAAATCCACCGCACCGTATGAACCTCATCTTTTGGCCCCAGCACAAGGATCACCCGGTCGGTCTGGATGCTTTTCTGTTCCCCATGCTGAAGCACCCCCTTGGGTTTGCCTTCTATGTCCACAAGCATGCGCCGTAGCCCAAAGCCGGGCATCCCGCCCTGACGAAAGCCCAGTTGTATTAGGCGGCACTGTCCCTTGAAAACCTTGGAGGAAAGTTCCCTGCTGTATTCCCCGGCCATTGCCCGCTTGACGCCCTTCACAATGGTGGAGACGGGGCTTCCATCGTTCTGGAATTGCTCGGCACAGTAGGTGACGGCAATGCCTGACCGGCGGCAGATATACTCGTAGTACGCACTTTCATCGGCATCCTGAAAACGGCCCCAGCGGCTCACGTCGTAGACTAAGATGGCTTCGAAGTCAGCCGCTCCCCGCTGAACGACCTCAATTAGTTCTTTGAGGGCGTTTCGACCATCGATCCGCAGTCCGCTCTTTCCTTCGTCCACGTAACTACGAACGATCTCCATGTCATGCTTGGTGGCGTACTCTCGGATGGCGTCTGATTGGTTCTCTGCCGAGTATTGCTGGTGTTCGGTGGACATTCGTGCATAGATAACCGCCCGAATCTTCGGCGCAGATCCATCCTGTACGTCAGGTTTACCCATCATATATGCCTATTCCCATGTCCGGTTTTTCCCGGCGCGGTTGTGGGTCCCCATGGCTGGAGCTATCCCAGGACTGGCAACTTCGCTATTACGACATGCCTTTTCGCGTAAGGTGTCAGCATCAGGCACTTTATGTGCCTCTGACTTGGCCTGCGGAAGATTCTACAACGACTTTGTGGCGTTCCTGTTGCAAACTCGGGGATGGGCTATTCTTTTCGCCGCCGTGGCGGCAACGCCGCTCGGCATTGTAGGAGAACGTCTTTGCGGGCGGCACTTCGATACTTGCGGGTCGGCAGGTCCATGCTCTCGGCCTTCTCGCTGGGTTGTTTGGGTTCAGCGTCTGTGGTGCAAGGGTCAGAAGGAAGCTGCTTTGCTCCAAGAGCGGTTATCCACCTATATATTGTCGTGTGCGCCAGAATTGGCGTATCAGCATAATCTTCATCCCCGTCCCCGGAATTCCCTTGGTCAGTCTCCGGGTAGGCAATTGGAATGCCGTCCTCGCAGACAGTCCGCCGGTAGGTCATTGTGTGGTCTTTCAGATATCGTTCGGAAAGCTTATAGATACACTCACGAGAAAACCTTTGGCCGGGAACCCTGGAATCGGGATATTGAGTGAACGATCTTCTACACGCAGGACACTTCCACCGCAGGACGCTTCCGGGCGTCTTTGACACAATGCCATGCTCCACTGTTCGGGAAACGACGCCTCGCGTACCGTCACGAAGAAATCGCAAGGGAGAAGCACCACAGTACGGACATGCAACGCAGGGCGTATGGCTATCGTTATTATCCATGCGCCCATCATCGGCATTTCAATGATATCTATCAGCATCCCGCGTGGACGCAAGTCATCCGTGCGGAGCTTAAATCTTTCTCCTGCGTCCCTCATTCGCTTGTTGCCCGTGGGAGGACCGTTGAAAACGGTGTGTGGAACAGGGAGTTCGCATTTGCGTTGCGTTTATTGAGCAATAAACGACGCCTCCCAGAGCGTTTGACTGCCTCGAAAGCCGTTGTAGGGGTAACCCTACCCTGAGTTCGAATCTCAGTCTCTCCGCCATTCTTTTTTTTCACTTTTCTTCACAGGAGAAGTGTGCGTGCAGGCCACGGGGAACCTTCCTGCGCTGTTGGGGTTCAACTTTATAGTTCTGGGTCGCGGTGCATTTGATGTTACACGCCAGAATGTTCATAATGGATTTTCGAGGATTCAGTTCTCCCCGCCTTTTCTTTGGCTTCACAACGCCGGAAATAGATGACGGACAGCGCGCGTTCATTTTGAAGGCAGGGTAAGTATGTCTTCTTGGAGTTAGCACTATGAATGACGAAAAGTCCCCTCCTGCCCCGGCCTCACGTAAAGGCTGTTTCTGGCTGTTTGTGGTATTCTGCCTGACCGTGGGCGGGGCCTTCTACGGGGTTCACAGGTTCAATCCCGATTTTCCAGGTGGGGCAGTGGCTCCCGCAGCGAAACCGGGCGGCTTGCAGGGAAACAGGGCCGTTCCCGTGGTGATCGCGAAGGCAAAGCGGGGGGACCTTCCCATTTACCTGGATGCACCGGGAACGGTCGTGGCGAGAAATATCGTGACCGTGCGGACCAGGGTGGACGGGCAAATCGTCAAGTTGAATTACGAAGAGGGGCAGGTGGTGAAAGAGGGTGATCTGCTGGTTCAGATAGACTCCCGGCCCTTCCAGGTTCAATTGACCCAGGCGCAGGGGCAACTGGCCCGGGACGAGGCGTCATTGAAAAATGCGAAACTTGATTTAGCCCGTTATCAGGCGGCGGGAAAGGGCGCGACGCAGCAGCAGGTAGACACCGCAGCGGCCGCCGTGGCGCAATTCGAGGGGGCAGTCAAGACCGACCAAGGACAAATCGACAGCGCCAAGTTACAACTGACCTACTGCCAGATCACAGCCCCCATCAGCGGCACCATCGGACTGCGTCTGGTGGACGCGGGCAACATGGTGCATGCTTCCGATGCCACGGGAATTGCTGTCATCGCGCAATTGGAACCCATTACCGTCGTGTTTGGATTGGCCGAGGATTTTCTGCCGCAGGTGATGAAACCTTTCAGCGCGGGCGAGAAGCTGCCTGTCGAGGTGCGCAATCGGGACCGAACGACCCTGCTGGCCACGGGAACGCTTCTGGCGGTGGACAGCCAGATCGACCTGGTGACGCTGACCGCGCGCTTCAAGGCTGTTTTTGACAACAAGGATCATGCGCTGTTTCCGAATCAGGCCATCAATGTCCGGCTGCTCGTGGACACGAAGAAGGACATCGTGCTGGTGCCGGCATCGGCGGTGCAGACCAGTCCGCAGACAACGTTTGTCTATGTGGTCAATGAGGCTGAAAGCACCGTTGAGATGCGGCCCGTTACCGTTGGCCCCATCGAGGGCGACACGGCATCAATTTTGGACAAGCTTTCGCCTGGGGAGGTGGTGGTGATTGGCGGGGTGGACAAACTTGAACCCGGCGCGAAGGTGGTGCTGCCCGGTGCGGAAGGTGCGCGCGGTCCCGGTGGCTCGGAAGCTCAGGGACGCAAGGGACGCGGTGAAGGAAAGCCGGGAGGCGGCGCACCGGGTGCCGGAGGCGAATCGGTCCGTCCGCATAAAGGAAATGCCGAAGGAAAGTCGGAAGGCGCCGCTCCGGGTGCGGAAAGCGCTTCAGGCCGCTGGCATAAGGGAAACACCGAGGCGAAGTCTGAGGAGGGAGAGGTGTCGGAAGCGCCAAAAGAACACCGCCACAAAGCCGATGCTGAAGGCGGGGTGACAGGTGACGCGCCTGCCAATGCCGCTTCGGAGCATGAACAGACGCCGGGCGTTGAAAGCAAGCCGGAACAGGGCTCCGCACCGCAAGCGCCCGTTGGGCAAGACAAACGATGAGTCTATCCCGGCCATTTATTCTGAGGCCGGTGGCTACGTCACTGCTGATGGTTGCCCTCCTATTGGTTGGTCTGGTGGCCTACAAGCAGTTGCCGGTCTCCGCGCTGCCCCAGGTGGACTATCCAACGATCCAGATTGTGACCTTCTACCCGGGCGCAAGCCACGATGTCATGGCGTCATCCGTGACAGCCCCGTTGGAGAAGCAGTGTGGCCAGTTGCCCGGGCTGAGCCAAATGACCTCGACCAGTTCGGACGGCAGCTCGATCATCACGCTCCAGTTCTCGCTCGAATTGAACATCGACGTTGCGGAGCAGCAGGTGCAGGCGGCCATCAATGCGGCGGCGACCTATCTTCCGCAGGGGCTTCCCAATCCGCCGGGTTACAGCAAGGTCAATCCCGCAGATGCCCCCATACTCACGCTCGCATTGACTTCGGACCAACTGCCCCTGTCCAAAGTGGAAGACATGGCCGACACGCGGCTGGCGCAGAAGATATCCCAGTTGCCCGGCGTGGGCCTGGTCAGTATTAGTGGCGGACAGAAGCCTGCGGTGCGCATCCGTGTCAACCCGACCGTGCTCGCCTCGATGGGATTGAACCAGGAGGACCTGCGGACGACAATTGCCCAGGCAAATGTGAACCAGGCAAAGGGCAGTTTCGACGGTCCCCGCCAGGCGGCGACGATCGGCGCCAACGACCAGCTTCTTTCGAGTGATGAGTACAAACCGCTTATTATCGCCTATAACCCGGCCACCGGCGCGCCGGTGCGGCTGTCCGATGTCGCCGATGTGATTGACGACACAGAGAATGTTCGCCTGGCCGCGTGGAAGAACACCGAACCCGCTGTGATTATGAACATACAGCGCCAGCCCGGTGCCAACATCATCGAGGTGGTGGACCGTGTAAAGTTGCTCTTGCCGCAGCTTCAGGGCTCATTGCCGCCTGCGGTCAAGATTTCCGTGCTGACCGACCGCACCACGACGATCCGCGCGTCGGTGGACGATGTAAAGAAGGAACTGGGCCTGACCATATTTCTGGTCGTGGTCGTTATCTTTCTGTTTCTGCGCAATTTCGCCGCAACCGTGATCCCGAGCATTGCCGTGCCGCTTTCCTTGGTCGGCACTTTCGGCGTGATGTACCTGCTCGGTTACAGCCTCAACAATCTCTCGCTCATGGCGTTGACGATCTCTACCGGCTTTGTGGTGGATGACGCCATTGTGATGATCGAGAACATCATCCGCTATCTTGAGGAGGGTGATTCACCTCTCGAAGCGGCCCTCAAAGGGTCGGGACAGATAGGGTTCACCATCGTGTCGTTGAGTGTGTCGCTCATTGCGGCCCTCATCCCGCTGCTCTTCATGGGTGACATTGTGGGCCGGCTGTTCCGCGAGTTCGCCGTGACGCTCAGCGTCACAATTGTCGTTTCCGCGTTTGTTTCGCTCACGCTGACGCCCATGATGTGTGCGCTGCTGCTGCGGCACAAACCGGAAAGCCAGCAGGGCGTGCTTTTCCGAGCCTCAGAACAGGTCTGGCAGGGAATCATCGGCTTCTATGCCCTGACCCTTCGCTTCGTGCTGCGGCACCGCTTCGCCACGCTGCTGGTGGCATTCGCCACGCTGGTCGTCACCGGTTGGCTGTATGTTGCCGTCCCCAAGGGCTTCTTCCCTGTTCAGGATACCGGCGTGATTTTGGGCATATCGGAGGCATCGCAGGACATTTCCTTCACGGCCATGGCGGAGCACCAGCAGAAGCTGTCCGAGATCATTCTCAAAGACCCGGCAGTGGAGAGCCTGTCCTCGTTCATCGGCATCGACGGAACGAACACGACGCTGAACAGCGGCCGTGTTCAGATCAACCTGAAACCGCTCGAGGCGCGCCAAATCGACGCCATGGGGGTGATACGCCGTTTGCAGCCCGAACTGGCCGCCGTGGGCGGCATCACCCTGTTCATGCAGCCCGTGCAGGACCTGACCGTGGAAGACCGGGTCAGCCGGACGCAGTTCCAATACACGCTGGAAAGCCCCAATCCGGGGGAATTGACCACGTGGGCGCCGCAGTTCATGGACAAACTCAGGGCGCTGCCCGAATTGTGCGATGTGGCGAGCGACCAGCAGAATGAAGGCAGGCAGGCCTTCCTCGAAATTGACCGCGACACCGCCTCCCGCTTGGGTATCACGCCGCAGATGATTGACGATGCCCTGTATGACGCCTTTGGCCAGCGGCAGATTTCGACAATGTTCACCCAACTCAACCAGTACCACGTCATCATGGAACTGAAGCCGGAATTCCAGAAGAAACCAAAGAATCTGAACGATATCTATATCCGTTCCGCCAACGTCGGCAAGATACCGTTGAACGGCCTAACGCGTGTTCGCGAGTCGGCCACACCCCTGACCATCAACCATCAGGGCCAGTTTCCGGTCGTGACAGTGTCTTTCAACCTCTCACCCGGCGTTTCTCTCGGGGCGGCCGTGGCCGCCATCAACAAGGTCAAAGACGAGTTGGACATGCCGGAGAGTGTTCAGGGGCAGTACCAGGGGACGGCCCGTGCCTTCCAGGCCTCGCTGGTCAACGAACCGCTGCTCATCCTGGCGGCGCTGATCACGGTGTACATCGTGCTCGGCGTGCTCTACGAAAGTTACATCCACCCCATCACGATTCTCTCCACGCTGCCCTCGGCGGGCGTGGGCGCGCTGCTGACGTTGATGATGTGCAAGACCGATTTCAGCGTCATCGCATTAATCGGCATTATCCTCCTCATCGGCATTGTGAAGAAAAACGGCATCATGATGGTTGATTTTGCGCTTGATGCGGAACGAAGGGAGGGCAAGTCTCCGGCCGAGGCGATTTATCAGGCCTGCCTGTTGCGGTTTCGGCCCATCATGATGACCACCATGGCGGCGCTGGGCGCAGGCATTCCGTTGGCTTTGGGCACGGGAGTCGGTTCCGAACTGCGCCGTCCCTTGGGCATTGCGATGGTGGGCGGCCTCATCTTCAGCCAGGCGCTGACCCTGTATACAACGCCGGTGATCTACCTGGCCTTTGATCGTCTTTCAAAATACCTGCGCCCGCCCGCGCCCGCACCGGCCTCTGAATCCGCCGAGGCGCCATGAGCCTTTCGACGCCATTCATTCACCGGCCGGTAGGCACGACGCTGCTCACTGTTGCCGTGGCCTTGGCAGGGACGCTGGCGTATTTCTTTCTGCCCGTGTCGCCGCTGCCGCAGGTCCAGTTTCCGACCATCAGTGTCTCCGCGGGGTTGCCGGGGGCAAGTCCCGAAACGATGGCATCGGCCGTGGCCACGCCGCTGGAGCGGCAGTTTGGGCGGATTGCCGGTGTGACCGAGATGACGTCCAGCAGTGGTCTGGGTTCCACGAACATTGTCCTGCAGTTCGACCTGAGCCGCAATATAGACGCGGCCGCGCGCGACGTGCAGGCGGCCATAAACGCCGCCTCAGGCCAACTCCCCTCGTATATGCCGGGCAAACCGACCTACCGCAAGGTCAATCCCGCCGATGCGCCCGTGATGATTCTCTCCGTGACCTCCGACCTCTACGATCGTGGGCGGATGTATGATGCCGCCTCGACCATTCTTCAGCAGAAAATATCCCAGGTCGAAGGGGTGGGGCAGGTGAGCGTCGGCGGCGGCGCGCTGCCCGCCGTGCGCGTGGACGTCAATCCGACTTCATTGAACAATCTGGGACTGGGCCTTTCCGATATCCGGGCCTTTCTGAACGCGGCCAATGCAAACCGTCCCAAGGGACAGGTCTCGGATGAGGAGCACACCTGGGCATTGAACACCAGCGACCAACTGCTCAAGGCTGAGCAGTACCGGCCCCTCGTTGTTGCCTACAGCCGCGGTTCGGCCGTCCGCCTGGCGGACATCGCCACGGTCACCGACTCGGTGGAGGACACGCGCACGGGCGGCCTGGCCAACGGCAAGCCTGCCGTGGCCATCATCGTGTTCTGCCAGCCCGGCGCAAACATCATCGACACGGTTGACCGTATTCGCACGCTGATTCCGCAGCTTCAGGCGTCGATACCCCCGGGGATGAAGATTTCGCTGATGATGGATCGCACCACAACGATCCGGGCCTCCGTCCATGACATCTCATTGACCCTGATGATTTCGGTCGTTCTCGTCATTCTGGTTGTTTTCATTTTCCTGCGCGACCTGCGTACGACGCTCATCCCCAGCGTTGCCGTGCCGGTCTCGCTGATTGGGACACTGGGCGTCATGTATCTGGCGGGATACAGCATCGACAATCTCTCGCTGATGGCGCTCACCATTGCGACGGGGTTTGTCGTGGACGACGCCATTGTCGTGATCGAGAACATCACCCGCTATATTGAACAGGGGATGACACCGCTGCAGTCCGCCCTGCGCGGGGCGCGCGAAATTGGCTTCACCGTAGTGTCCATGAGCACATCGCTGGTTGCCGTGTTCATTCCCATCCTGATGATGGGCGGCCTGGTGGGTCGGCTGTTTCGCGAGTTTGCCGTGGTGCTGTCCGTGGCTATCGGAATCTCCATGCTGGTTTCGCTGACCACGACGCCCATGATGTGCGCCGTGCTGCTGCGGCACCGGCGTCCCGAGGAGCATGGCCGTCTGTACCAGGTGTTTGAATGGGGTTTTGACCGAATCTTGAGTGTTTACGAAACGATGCTGCTGTGGGTGCTGCGTCACCCGCTGCTAACGCTGGTGGCGACGGTCGTTACGGTCTGCCTGAACGTGTACCTTTATACGGCCGTTCCGAAAGAACTGTTTCCGCAGCAGGACGTGGGCCGTCTGTCCGGGAGAATTCAGGCAGATCAGGGCACCTCCTCCCAGGCCATGAAGAAACTGTTGAACCAGTTTGCGGAGGCCACCAGCGCCGATCCCGCCATCGACAGCGTCGTGGCCTTTGTTGGGGGCGGCGGAACGAGCAATATCGGTTCCATGTTCGTTATGCTCAAGCCGCTGGAAGAGCGCAAACTCAGCGCCGACCAGGTGATTGGGCGGCTGCGCGGCAAACTGGCCCATATCCCCGGCGCGACCCTGTTCTTTCAGGCACAGCAGGACCTTCGCGTGGGCGGCCGCATGGCCAATGCGCAATACCAGTACACACTTCAGGGGGATGACCTGGAGGAACTCACGGCATGGGCGCCGAAAATGCTGGAGAAGATGAGAACCCTGGACGGGCTCACCGACGTGAACAACGATCAGCAGAATCACGGCCTGGAGGCGAACCTTGCCATTGACCGTGACACGGCCTCAAAGCTGGGCCTCACGCCGCAGGCGATTGATGACACACTGTACGACGCCTTCGGCCAGCGTCAGGTCTCGACCATGTATTCGCAGCTTAACCAGTACCATGTGATCATGGAGATTGACCCGCAATACACCCAGGAGCCGGGCGGCCTGAAGCAAATCTACGCATTTGCCGGTGCGACCGTGGGGGCCAAGAAGCCTGTGCCCCTCAGTGCGTTCACCCATTTCAGGCGGGACGCAACCGCGCTGACGGTCAACCATCAGAGTCAGTTCCCCTCCATCACCTTCTCGTTCAATCTTCGTCCGGGCATGTCTTTGGGCACGGCGGTTACCGCCATTGAGCACGCAGGGCAGGACATGGGATTGCCCATTACCATTCACGGCAAGTTTTCCGGGACCGCGCAGGCCTACCAGGACTCTGTCGCCAATGAGCCTTACCTGATTCTCGCGGCGCTGGTGGCGGTCTACATCGTGCTGGGCATTCTCTATGAGAGCCTCATTCATCCCGTCACCATCCTCTCAACCCTGCCGTCGGCGGGGGTGGGGGCGCTCCTGGCCCTCATGCTGTGCAACACATCGCTGAGCCTGATCGCTTTGATAGGTATTATTCTGCTGATTGGCATCGTCAAGAAGAACGCCATCCTGATGATCGATTTTGCCCTGGAAGCGGAGCGGCGGGATGGTAAGACGCCCAAGGAGGCCATTTTCCAGGCGTGCATGCTTCGCTTCCGACCGATTACCATGACAACCATGGCGGCCATGCTCGGCGGGCTGCCGCTGGCGCTGATGGGCGGTGTCGGCTCGGAATTGCGGCGCCCCCTGGGCATTGCCATCGTGGGCGGGCTCATTTTCAGCCAGGCCATGACGCTTTTTACAACGCCTGTCATCTACCTGTACATGGATCGATTCCGGCTGTGGACCCGGAGAATACTCGTTGGCGGCCGCAGGGAATCTCATTTGGAGGCCATTCAAAAATGAACACTTGCGTGGATGTGCGCTGCCGCGCCCGAGGAAGAACCTGGCTTCAGGCCGGGGCGTTGGTGCTGGTCGGCGTGCTGGCGGTGTCCTGCAAGTCTGGAAAGGACTATGCGCGCCCCGAGCTGAATGCGCCTGCGGGATTCAAGAGCGCAACGGACAAGGATGCGGTCCAGCCGGGACTGAACCTGGATTGGTGGAGGCTCTTTAATGATTCGGAACTCAGTGCGCTTGCCGAGAAGGCTTTGGCAGCCAATCAGGACTTGAAAGCGGCGATGGCCCGCGTCGCCGGGGCGCGCGCATCCGCGGCCTCCGTGAGAAGCCAGTTCTTCCCGGTGGTCACCATGAACCCCTCGATGATCCGTTCGCGTAAACCAGGCGTCGCTGCAACGAAAACGTCCGAGGCGGCGAAGCTGTCGGAGGCGACAGCGCTTGTCAATGGTGTGTCGAAATTTGTGGGACAAACGGGCGCACTGTTGAACGGCACGAGCACAGGAACAACGACCGGGTCGACCACCGGTTCAACCACCGGCAGCAGTACGCAGACCGCGAATGCCGCGACCGGCGGCACAACGAGCACGCTCACGCAGATTCCTTTCGACCTTTCCTACGAAATCGATTTCTGGGGACGTGTTAGCCGGTCCTACGAGGCCGCCAAGGCCCAGACCCGGGCCTCCCTGTGCGATTTGGAGGTAGTGCGCCAAACCTTGCTGGCCGATGTCGCGCAGGACTATTTCAATCTGCGCGCCTTCGATGCCCAGTCCGCGATACTGGACCGCAATCTGGCCCTGTACCAGGAGCAGGTGGACCTTACAGAACAGCAGTTCAAGGCCGGTCTGGTCAACGAGACGAATGTTTATCAGGCAAAGGTGCAGATAGAATCGACGAAAGTTCAGATTGGGGAGTTGCGCAGGCAGCGGGCCGACCTGGAACACGCTCTGGCCATCCTGCTGGGAAAGGCGCCCGCGGAGTTTTCGTTGAAGGAGCATCCCCTCGACGCCGCCCCGATTGCCGTTCCAGCGGGACTGCCATCGGACCTGCTCAAGCGCCGGCCCGATGTGGCCGAGGCGGAACAGAATCTTGCCGCTGCCTGTGCGCAGGTGGGTGTGGCCGAGGCCAACTTCTTTCCCGTGGTCAAGCTGACGGGGGTGGCCGGTTTCCAGACCACCGACACCCAGCACATCCTGGACTGGCAGAGCAGGATTCTCTCGCTGGGACCAAGCGTGTCGCTCCCGATTTTCCAGGGCGGCCAACTGAAGGCGGGACTGCGTCAGGCCAAGGCGCGTTACGAGGAATTGGAGGCGAACTACCGCAATGCCGTGCTTGGGGCCTACTACGATGTGGAGAATGCTCTTACCGACCTGCACGCACGGTCCGATGAGGCCGGGGCGCAGGAAAAAGCCGTGGAAGCGGCGCACCAGTATTTGCAGCTCACCCACGACCAATACCGGAATGGAATGGTGAACTACCTTCAGGTAATCAACGCGGAACAGACTTCGCTCTCCAGCGAGTTATCGGCCGTGCAGATTCTTAACGGGCGGATGGTCTCGTCCGTCCTGCTGATCAAGGCGCTCGGCGGCGGGTGGGAGACGGCACCTCCCGCATCGGACCAGCCCCTTGAGATGGTTCCAGGAAGCGCCTCCGCCTTGCGCACGGCGGATAACGGCGGAAAGGAATGACAGGCATGCGGCATCTTAGAAATGTGTCGGCGGGAAGGCCGGCTATCGCCAGTGACGATATTGCAACCATCACCGCTGTGGTTGCACTGGCAACTGCCATTGTGGGCCTGCTGGGGCAAATCAGCAGCGTTTTTGGCATCAGTTTCAGCCTGACTTCCAAGAGCGGGGCCTGAGTCAGCGGTCTGTGGTCTTGCTTGGCGGGTCTTCAATGAATATCCTCGAAGACGTTAACATGCAGCCGCGTTGTGTTTAATGCGAAAATACTTCCCAGTGTGGCGACGATTGTGGATGTATGGTGGACTTTCAAGTACAAGCGCAAAGGGTTTCTAGATGCGCACATATTGCCTCCTGCTCCTTGTGGTGTGTGCCGGCTGCAGCACCGGCGACTTTCTCGACAGAGCCACTGTTGGCCGGAACGATGATGGAAGCTATGTCGTCGCCACCCAGCAAATCATCGACCCTGCCGGGGAATCCATTCTGTTTCCGGGCCGGCCGGTGGACCTCGCGGTCAGTCCGGACCAATCTTTGCTGGTTGTGAAGAACAGCAATGACCTCGTGTTCGTGGACGTCGCCACACACACCCTGAGCCAGACACTTACATTGCCCAAGGGTGGCAACAGTGCCTGCGGCATCACCTGGACCCATGATGGGAAAGGTGTCTGGACCTCAGAATCTGGCAGCACCCTGTATTATGCGCAGATTAATCAGGAGGGTAAGTTTGCCTGGGTGAAAGAGATGGAAATCGGCCTGCCGGGAACCAATGGCGTGGCGGCGCCGGGCGGTTTCTTTTTGGACGAAGAAAAGGGGCGCATCTGTGTCGCATTGAGCCGAAACAACTCACTGGGTATTATTAATCTCTCAACCAAGGCCCTGGAAAGTGAAATTCCTGTTGGCATCGCCCCCTATACCGTGCTGTGTCGCGGCTCCAATGCCTATGTGACAAACTGGGGTGGACGGCGCCCCGTCAAGGACGATGTGACGGGCCCTTCGGGCGGCAGTCGGACCGTGGTCAACCCCAAGACGGGCGTGGCTTCGACGGGGACGGTGTCCGTGGTCGATTTGGATGCCAGGCGCACAGTAAAGGAAATTGCGGTGGGCCTTCATCCCTGTGCGATGGTTTTTGCGCCGGACGGGTCGCGGCTTTATGTCGCCAACGCCAACAGTGACACCATTTCCGTCATCGACACCGCCACGGATGATTGCGTCACTGCGTTCGATGTGAAGCCCATGAAGGAACTGCCCTTCGGCAGCGCTCCCAACGCGCTTGCGTTGAGTGCCGACGGGAAGATGCTCTTCGCGGCGAACGGCGGCAACAACGCCATCGCGGTGATTGACACTGCGCAGGGAAACGTAAAGGGTCTCATTCCCGTCGGATGGTACCCTGGCGCGGTCACCCTGGCCCACGGCGACCTGCTCTGCGTGGCCAACATCAAAGGGGTGGGCAGCCTTTACGAAAAGGCAAACCAGGCAGAGAAACAAAAGAATATGCCGGGCGTGCCGGGCGGTCACAACTCGCACGACCTGCTGGGCTCGGTGACTCTGGTCGCCGTGCCCGGCGATGATGAACTGGCGCGCCTCACCGTCCGGGTGGGAGTAAACATGCGTCTCCCGATGCTTCACAAGGAACTGCATCTGGCGAATGTGCCCGAGCGCGTTGTGCCTGTCCCCAGTCGTCCGGGTGAGGTTTCGGTGTTCAAGCACGTCATCTACATCATCAAGGAGAACAGGACCTACGATCAGGTGTTTGGCGACATGCCGGAAGGAAACGGCGAACCCAAGCTGTGCCAGTTTGGGGAGGAGGCGACGCCGAACCAGCACGCACTGGCGCGGCAGTTTGTGCTGCTGGACAATTTCTACTGCAACGGAGTGCTGAGCGCCGACGGCCATCAGTGGTGCAATGAAGGCTATGTGGCGGACTATCTCGAAAAGAGCTTTGGGGGCTTTCCGCGCAGCTATCCTTATGAGGGGGAAGACGCGCTTGCCTTCGCACCCAACGGGTTTATCTGGGACGGGGTGCTGGCCAAGGGACTGAGCTTCCGCGACTACGGGGAATTCGTCACGGCCAAGATTGAACCGCCCTCCGCCTCTTGGGGAGATGTCCATCACGATGTGATGACCGGTGGGAGCAATGTGAAGATTCGCGCGACAACGCAACTGCACACTCTTGAACCCTATCTTTGCCCCAGCTACGTTGGCTTCCCACTCAAGGTGTCCGACACCTACAGAATAGGGGAGTTTATGAAGGAATTTCGCGCATACGAGGCCAAGGGCGAACTGCCCAATTTCATCATCATGCTCCTGCCGCAGAAT
Source organism: Candidatus Hydrogenedentota bacterium (assembly GCA_903893795.1). GTDB lineage: Bacteria > Hydrogenedentota > Hydrogenedentia > Hydrogenedentales > CAITNO01 > CAITNO01. The sequence continues at coordinate 34,963 of CAITNO010000061.1, forward strand.
CATACCGCCGGGACCAGGCCCGGCATGCCCACGCCCCGCGCCTGCGTCGCCGACAACGACTATGCCCTCGGGCAGTTGGTCGATGCGGTCAGCCACAGCCGTTTCTGGCCCGACACCGCCATCTTTGTGGTGGAGGACGACCCCCAGGCAGGGCTCGACCACGTGGATGGGCATCGAACGGTGGCGTTGTGCATCAGCCCCAATACCAAGCGTGCATGCGTGGACAGCACCTTCTACAATCAGACGGGCATGCTGCGAACCATGGAGTTGATACTTGGGCTTGCGCCCCTGAACCAGATCGACATGGCCTCGACACCCATGCTCAACGCGTTTACAGAGAAGGCGGACCTTAGCCCCTACACCGTCCGTCCAAACCGGATACCGCTGGACGAAATGAACCCGGACCTGAAGTCCCTCGAGGGCAGGCAAAAGTATTGGGCGGAAAGGTCCATACGGCTACCGCTCGATGAGGCCGATGAGGCCGATGAGGACACGCTGAACCGGATCCTCTGGCATTCCACGATGGGGTATGGGGTGCCCTATCCCAAGGTGGCACAGGCCAAGCGCGGCGGCGTTGTGGACAGGGACTGATAAGGCCCTCCCCAGGACGGCGATGATGTGCTTGTGAACCAGGTCGTGGCATTTGTGCGGCAGGTCATGCGCAAGGAATATGGTCGGGGTGGGCCGCGTCGGCAGGGTTGCCGCGTGTGCTATTCTAAGAACACGGCCGACAGTTCCAAACATTTTCATGGAGATAATCCGCAATGACCTTATCGAATATCGCACGCTGCAGTGGCGCGGCAATCGTGCTTTTTGCGGTGTGCGCTGTGGCCTGCCACGGGCAAAGCCCCGCTCCGGTCGGCGGTTACGACGCGCTTTCCTTCAATTCGCCGTTCTACTGGATTCAGTTGGACAAGGCGGCCCCCTTTGTGCGGTGCCTGTCCGCCGATGGATTGGGAAAGGGCGTGGTGCAGCACGATGTAATTCAATGGAAACCCGTCGTTGAAGGAGGAGATTTCGGGTTGCGCAGAGACTCCGACGGGAATGCGGTGATTCACAGAAAGGATGCTTCCAGTGCGGACGAATGGTTCATTGCCTTTGAGCAGAAACAGTTTTCACTACGCTCCGTTTATGGGAAGGGCAGTTCTGGACAGGGCGTGGGATTTCGTTTTGCCAAGCAGGAAAACCACGCCACGCTGCTTGGCATGATGGCGGACCGGAACAGGATGAAACTGCCCGCCGTGCTCCACCTGCCCGACATGGGTTCGTTTCAAGTGGTGGCCGACAAACCGGATGTGGTCGTCGATTACACCGCGAGCCGCAAGGAGGGCGAGCAGTACATCTCCCTAACCCTGCCTGCGGCCACGGAACAGCAGGGTTCGGTCCGCTACACCTTCACGGCCACGGCCATCTATCCCAAGTTCGACGGCGTGGAGCAGGACAAATACGCCGGTTTTCGGCGCGACTACCTGAACCTCTTCCAGGTGAATCCTGCGGTTCGGGTCATTGCCAACAACTCGTGCAGCGATGCATGCGCCTTCACGCTCTTTCTTTCGTCCATGCTGGCCCTGAAAACACCCCCGCTGGTCGATTCCCTAACGGCACTGGACTTGATCAGAATGTCCATCGAGCGCTACCTGGACGGCATGAAGGCATACGGGCTGGTGGGCTATACGGCTGGCTATGAAGGCACCACGGCGGTGGGGTGGTCGTCCCCCGTCAATTCACTGGACTCCTATCCCTCGCTGGTCATCACGGCGTGCAACTACGTCAAGGGGTCCAATGATCTTGAATGGGCGAAGCGCTACTATCCGCAGATTACAGCGTGGATGGATGACCAGATGAAGCGCGATTATGACGGCAATGGGCTGGTGGAGTATGAACTGAGCGGCAATTCCGGCTCCTGGGACGGCGTTCTGCGCCCAGCCAACTGGTGGGACACCATTGGCTTTGGGCATGAGGATGCGTTCAGCAATGCGCTCACCTATGAAGCGCTTAACCTGACCGCAATGGTTGCGGCACGGCTGGACAGGAAAGAAGACGCGGAACGCTATGGGCAACTGGCCGGCAAACTGAAGGACGCTTTCTTTAAGACCTACTACAACCCCGCGACCGGAGTGTTGGCCGGATGGAAGAGCAAAGACGGCAAACTGCACGACTACTATTTCCTGGGCGTGAACAGCATGGCGGTCTATTACGGCCTGGTGCCTGAGGATAAAGTTGCCGGGATAATGACGGCATTCTGGAACAAGATGCAGGAGGTGGGATTCACGGACTTTTCCTTGGGCGTTCCCGGCAATCTGGTCTCTGTTAGAAAAGAGGATTACACCCATCCGGTGGCACGCTGGGGCGGCGGTTCCAAAGAGGACGGCAGTGACGCATTTCAGCGCTACGAGAACGGCGGGGCCTCTATCAACTGGTCCTACTTCACGCTGAAGGCCTTCAAAAAGGCGGGCCTGGAAGGACCGCTCCGGAGAATCACCCACGGCATTCTTGCCGGTATCAATGCAGGAGAATTCCAGGGGACGGGTTCGAATGGCATGACAAAGGACTGGAAAACCTGGAGCGGCGAATGCTGGGGCTATGAAGGCTATCTTTGCGACGGGTATCTGGCGTTGTTGGCGCTGAATCCGGAAGACCTATAGACTCCAAGAGTGAAGCTCCTATGACGAAGCGCCTGGAGGCGCTCAGCGCCCCGAGACCTTGCCTATTAACAGTGCGTAGAACTGCACGGCCTCCAGGTAGCGCTTCACGGCCACGCGCTCGTTCACACCGTGCATCATGGACAGGTCTTCATCCTTGAACCAGAACGGCGCAAAACGGTACTGATTCTGCGCCAGACCGGTGTAATGTTTTGAATCGGTGGCGCCGATGTCGAGTCCGGGAGCGATGGCCACTTCGGGCCAAACCTGCCGGATGCTTTGGGCCAGAGCTGTGAAGGCGGGTGCGGAGGGATCGGAAAGGGGCGACGGTTCATCCGCGATAGGCAGGACGGTAAGGGTGACTCGCTCATCGACGGCAGCATCGCGGATACGCTTGACCAGCGCCTGAACGCTGTCTCCGGGCACCACGCGGCAATTGACGACCGCCTTGGCCGAGGTGGGCAGGATGTTGTCCTTTTCCCCGGCGTTGAACATTGTGGCCGTCACCGTGGTGCGGAGACCGGCGTTGGTGGAGGGCATCTTTTCCAGTACGCGGGTGATGAGACCGCTGAACAGCCAGCGGTTCGCGAAGAGTATTCGGTAAGGCAGCCTCATTTCCGGAACGGCCCAGTCAAACATGTCGCGCATGGCCCCCTCGAAACGGGCTGGTGCGGGCTTGCGGTTGATGCGCGTCAGTGCCGCCGCGAGAATCTCAATGGAACTCTGCGGAGGCGGCTGGGATGAGTGTCCGCCTTTCTGCAGAACAGCGAGTTCAATGCTGGCAAAGCCCTTTTCCGCGACACCCACCAGCGCCAGCGGTTGGGTCATGCCCGGCACTATCCCGTCCGTGATGACCAGTCCCTCGTCGAAAGTGGCTTCCAGGCGCACGCCCCGTTCCTTGAGCAACGCCGCGATATGCGCCGCACCTTCTGCACCGCCCACCTCCTCATCGTGCCCAAAGGCAAGGTAGAGGGTTCGCTTGGGGGCATGGCCCGAAGCTGCCAAAGTTTCAACCGCCTCAAGAACGGCCATAAGGCTGCCCTTGTCATCCACGGCGCCGCGCCCCCACAACAATCCTCCTTCAACATCGCCGCTGAAGGGCGGACGCGTCCATGCCGCGGCCTCTGCCTCCGCAGGGACCACATCCAGATGGGCGGCAAAGAGCACCCCCGGAAGGGAGCTGTCCGTGCCGGGCCAGGTGTAGAGCAGGCTGCGCCCATTCACGGTCTCGCACTGCAAGACTTTGTGCAGCTCCGGGAAACTCTCCCGGATGTGCCGGTGCAGTCCTAGAAAGGCCTCCTGGTCAAATTGGGCGTGGTCGAAGTGTGAAACCGTCTTGTACTGAAGCGCCTTGGTTAGGCGTGCAACAGCCGCTTCGTCGTTCAGCGCAACCGCCTGATACGGTTCAGACGGAAGTTGCCTTGAATGAAGCGTCACGCTTCGGATCAAAAGTACTGCCACAAGCAGGGCCATGAGAAACGGAACAGTGAATATCAGGCGTTTCAACATGGATTGAACTCCGCGTTAGTCATGGGCTTTGAAGTGCTTCACGCCGTCTCTGTCTTGGCGGCGATGCTCAGACCGTACTTCTCAACCCCCATTTCGCGGAGTTTGAACTTTTGAATCTTGTTGGAGACAGTGAGGGGGAATTCCTCAACAAAAGCCACGTAGTAGGGAATCTTGTAGTGGGCAATGTTGCCTTTGCAAAACGACTTGATTTCTTCGGCCGTCAGCGACGGGTCTTTGGCAATGACCCATGCCGAAACCTGCTCGCCGTAGTGGGTGTCCGGCAGGCCCACGATTTGCACATCGTATATCTTGGGATGAGTCAACAAGAATTCCTCAATCTCGCGGGGATAGATGTTCTCGCCGCCGCGGATGATCATGTCCTTGATGCGCCCGGTGATGCGGTAATGCCCCGAGGGGGTGCGCGTTGCCAGGTCGCCCGTGCGCAGCCAACCCTCGGGGGTGATGGTCAGCGCGGTGGCGTGGGGATCCTTGTAGTAGCCTAGCATGACCCCGTGCCCCCGGGCCCACAGTTCGCCCGGTTCCCCCTCCGTCGCGTCTTCAAGCGTTTCCGGGTCGACGATGCGTACCTCCACGCCCGGCAGTGTGGCGCCGACGGTGCCGACGCGCACGTCTATGGGGTCGGTCACCTCCGTTTGCGTGATTACCGGGGAAAACTCGGTCAATCCATAGGCGATGGTGAGCTCCGTAAGGTGCATCAACTGGGTGACCTGCTTCATCAGTTCGATGGGGCAGGGACTGCCGGCCATGATCCCCGTCCGCAGCGTGCTCAGGTCGTACTCGTCAAAGTTGGGCAGGTTAAGTTCGGCATTGAACATCGTCGGCACACCGTAAAGGGCCGTGCAGCGCTCCTTCTCGACGGCGACGAGCGCGCTTTGCGGGTCGAAGGATTCCGCCGGGATCACCATGGCCGCGCCGCGGATCATGCAGGTCATGGTCGCGAGAACACACCCGAAACAGTGGTAAAACGGCACCGGAATGCACACGCGGTCATCGGCGGTAAAGTGCTGGCGGCCGCCGATGTGATAGGCGTTCATGAGCAGATTGCGGTGCGAGAGCGTTGCCCCCTTGGGGTTGCCCGTGGTGCCCGAGGTGTATTGGATGTTGGTCGGTATGTTGAAGCGGACGTTGCCGGCGCGCCCCGCCAACTGGGCGTCATGGACCTGGTGCGCCTGGGAGATGAACTCGCTCCACGGCCAGATGCCTGGATAGGCGGGGCTGTTCTTGATGCAGACCACGTGCTCAAGTTCGGGGAAACGTTCATGCCGTGGCTGTTCATCAAAGGGAAGGGTGCCGAGTTCCGGCACCAGTTCGGCCATCATCTGTTCATAGTTGCTGTGCTTGAAGCTGTCCGTGAGGAGAAGCACCTTGATGTCCGCCACCCGCAGAATGTAGTCCACCTCGTGCAGGCGGTAGGCGGGGTTCACGTTCACCATCACCGCGCCAATATAGGCGGTGGAGAACTGCGCCAGCAGCCATTCGGGCCAGTTGGTGCTCCAGATGCCCACATGGTCGCCCTGCTGGATGCCCACGGCCATGAGCGCCCGGCCCATGCGTTTCACCCGGTCAAGGAACTCGCTGTAGGTCCACCGCAGCTTCAACTGCGGGAAAACCACCGCATCGTGGTCCCCGTGGGCGGCAACGGTCCGTTCAAGGACCTCCCCTATGGTAAGACCGTCCACAAAAGGTTTCGCATCCATCATCACGTTCCTTTGTTGCGACCAAAGACCGAATTTCACGCAGGACTTCTTGACCCGCAAGTCATGGTAGCAAATGGTAAGGCGTCACTGGAAGCCAGTCAAACTGTGTCCGTTGCTGCCTGAATTTTCATATCCGTCTGGGCTCGCATATAATGGCCCGGGCCGAAGCATGGCCGTCGATTTCATTGAGGCGGGCATGGGGCGTTTAGGAGAACGGTTATGAAGGCAGACAGCATGGACCGCAGGGCGTTTATGACGGGGGCGATGGCTTCCGCCCTGGCGGCCGGGGCCGTGGCCCAGGGGCCGCCGGTGAAGAGCCCCAATGACCGTCTGGGTGTGGGCGTCATCGGATGCGGCGGGCGTTCGGAAACCCATATCGCGACGTTGATGGAGATGGAGAAGACGGACAAGACGGTGGAGATTGTCGCGCTCTGCGACATCTACCGTCCGAGGCTCAAGAAGAAGGCGGAGAAGATTGGCAGGCCGCTGCATGAATACAGCGATTACCAGGAACTCTTGAAAGACCCGGCGGTGGACATGGTGACGATTGCCACGCCGGACCATCATCACGGTTATCAGGCCATCGCGGCGCTTGAGGCCGGAAAACACGTCTATTGCGAAAAGCCGATGACGCACTGGCGGCAATGGGAGTTGGCGAAGAAACTGTCCGAAGTGGCGGCCAAGGCGCCCGGTGCGTTTCAATTGGGCGCGCAGCGCATGTCGGACACGGCCTACCGCCAGATGAAGCAACTGGTGAAGGACGGCATCATTGGCCAGCCCATCCATGCGGAGTGCGGCATCTTCCGCACGGGGGATTTTGGCGAACGGGGCATGCCAATCGACGACCCGGATGCCAAGCCCGGTCCCGACCTGCTGTGGAACGAGTTTCTGGGCGATTCACCCAAACGCGACTTTGACGTGAGTCGTTTTTTCCGTTGGCGCATGTATGAGGATTACGCGGGCGGTCCCGTCACCGACCTCTATCCGCACGTCCTCACGCAGGTCATCGACATCCTGGGCGTCACCCAGCCTTCGCAGGTGGTGGCAACGGGCGGTATTTACCGCTATCCCGAGCGCGAAGTGCCCGACACCTTCAATATGTTCGCCGAATATCCGGAAAAGATTTCGATTGCCGTGCTGGGAACGCAGGGGAGCAGTTATCAGGGCACGGGCGGGCGTGATGACATCCGCATTCCCGTGATCCGTGGATGGGACGGCGCGCTGACGATTCAGGACAACGACATTCTTTTTGTTCCCGACGACAGTGTGCGCGCTTCTGGCAGGAAAGAGCAGCGTTTTCCCATCGAACACGGGTACAATGTGCTCTATCTCATGCGCAATCTGGTGGAGTGCGCCCGGTCGGGCGCGCGCACCCTGGACAGTGGCCCCCGTCTGGCCTTCCGCACGCAGACGGCCCTGCTCATGGGCATGGCAGCCTGGCGCGCCAAGAAAACGGCGGTCTATGACGTGGAAAAGAACGCCATTGTGGTTTGAAGGTTAACGCGAATACGGGGCCGTCTGCTTGTCGTTCCGACAGAACAGGAGAAAGAATATGATTTGGAGAGCGTTTTCGATGCTCGTGCTATGCGGTGTGTGCGCCGCCCAATCCACGATCATCACCGGGCAGGTGGTCGATGGCGCGGGGCATGGGGTGGCGTCGGCGCGTGTGTTTGTTGAGCCCGGCTTGGGCGGTGAACTGGTGGAGGTGAAGACGGACGACGGCGGGCAGTTTCGAGCCGAAGGCCCCTTTCAGGGGGCTGTGGGCGTGTTCGCCATGGCCGCCGGTTTTGGTTTTTCGGGGGAGCATCTGACGCTTGCCCTCGGAGAGGCTTCGGCCCCGGTGGAATTGGCGATGACCGCTCCCGTTTCCATGGCTGGAACCATCGTGAATGACAAGGGTGACCCCGTGCCGGGCGCGCGCATCACCCGTATTGCGCTGGTGCGTCCGTCCAAAGTGGGGATTCCCCTCGCGAAGCTTGCCGCATTGGGCCTGGCCGAGCCGAAAAGCGACGCGCAGGGCCGATTCAAGATTGAAGGGCTGCCGCAGGGGGCGACCGTGGCGCTCAAGATAGGCCATCCGGATTATGCCCAGGAGGCCGTCGACGAGATAACTGCAGGACAGGACAGCGTCAAGGTGAAAATGACGCGCGGCGTGCTGGTGCGCGGCGAGGTGAAGTCGCGGCAGGGCCAGGCACCCGTTTCGGGGGCTGTGGTGGTGTTGCGCAACGCGCAACCGCCCCACGACACCTCGGTGGGCAAGACGGACGGGACCGGTTCTTTCTCCATGCGGCTCAAGCCGGGCGTGTATCTCTGCCAGGCCACGGCGGTGGGCCAGACCACGGCCGGATGGCAGAAGGTCACCGTCACCGGGGAAGTGCCCGAACAGGTCATTCCCCTCGGTCTTGCGGGGGCGGGCGATATAAGGGGCAGCATAGGCGACGCCGTGTCGGGCAAACCGGTGGAGGGGGTGCGGATTCGGCTGGAAAGCGGCGGTAATGTGGCGGCCATGGTGCGGACCAACGGCAAAGGCGAGTTTCACCTGACGGCGGCGGAGGGGGAAAATGTCTTGTATTTTGACTCTACACCGGGCTATCTGCCACCGGACCCGCGCGCGATGCGCGTGACCGTGCCGCCGGGCGCGCCGGTGGAGTTGCCCGGCCTGTGGCTGGTGCCGCTGCCCACCTACAAATTGCAGGTGGTGGACGAGGATGAAAGCAGCCCCGTTGCGGGCGCGGTGCTCACGCTGGTCCGGCCCTGGCAGTTCGGCTGGCTCCCAACGGACGAGGGCGGCATGGCCCAGGTGCGCGTGGTCAACCTGCCGCAGGATGGCCGCATCATCGGCATTGCCGAGCATCCGACGAAGGCCGCCGGGGCGGTCTTCGCCTTGGATCGGGCATCGTCCGCAGGGGCCAAGGTAAAACTGCTGCCCTATGGCACGGTGACCGGGGTGGTGGTCAATGAAAAGGGAAAGCCTGTGGCCGATGCCATTGTGGGCGCGGCCTTCCCCGACAGTCCGGTGGACGACCCGCTGCTGTTGTGGCGCACCGTCACCGATGCGGAAGGGCGTTTCCGCTGGGATGCCGTGGTGGCGGGCGTGCCCCAGCGCTGCGCCGTTGCCGGAGCCGGTGGCGGGGGAGAATCGGCCAACTTCAATCTGGCGCCCAAGGAGACCAAGGACCTTGGCACGCTGACCGTCTCGGGTCTTGGGAAGAAAGAGAACGGCGGTGCGGGCTTTAATCTGGCCAAATGGCGCGACGAGAGGACGGTTTGCGGAAAGGAAGCCAAGGGCGTGGGACGCCCCTCCGTGGTCGTGTTTTGCGATCAGGGTGCGGCCGGTCCCGTCATAGAGGGGCTAGACCAGGCCCTGCGCGCCACGAAGCGCAGCGACTGGGATGGGGCCGTGGTGGTGCGCGGCGGTTACGCCTGCAGGGAGGGTTCCCTGCCGATATATGCAGGCGTTCCTCCCGGCGCGGCCACAACCTATTTGGTGGATGCTGACGGCACAGTGACACTGCGCACCTTTGGTCTGCCGCCGCTTCGCCACCTTGTTTCCACGAAATAGAAAGACTCTCCAATGCGACACCCGATTTGGAAGGCGGCGTTTTGCTGCCTTGTCCTGTTCCTAATGGCACTTTCGGCCCCCGCTCTCACGCTGAAGGGGCATGTGCTCCTGCACGACAAGACGCCGGTGGAGGGGGCCACGGTTTGGCTCGAACAGAACAGAACCGTGCAGAAACTGGCCACTGGCAAGGATGGCGCGTTTTCATTTGGCGACCTCAAGATTCTGCCAACCGATGTGGTTGCCTGCAAACCGGGACTGTGCCTGGCGGGCAAGAGCGGACTTCCCGTGGGCGATATGGATTTCGACCTGGTGCTGGGACCGGCCGGAACCGTCAATATCCGGGTCACCGACAAGGACTTCAAGGCCGTTCCCGGCGCGCGCATACGCACCATGATTGTCTGTGATGAATTTGGCGTTGCCGTGGAAGACCTGTCTGACAAGGGATTCCCCCCGCTGCGTGCCAATGACAAGGGCGAGATTGCCATTGATGCCGTTCCGGCGGGCGGATTTGTAAAGCTCGTCGTGGGGCATCACCAATATGCCGATTCAAGCGTGGCCTATCTGCCGGTGCGCGACAAGAGGCAGGACATTCAGTTGTATGAAGGTGTGCCCGTTCGGGGCCGGGTCAAGGCGCAGGGCAAGCCGCTGGCCTCTGCGCGCGTGTCCGTTTTTGAGTCGGGCGTGGGGGGGCAGCGCGAGGTTGCCTTTGGCATTACCGACCCGGAAGGCTTTTACAACGCGCGGGTGGAGTCGGGCGGATACATGGCCACGGCCCGGCACCCCGATTATGCCGCCCCGGTGCCGGTGAATGTGGACGCGTCCAAGGCCGAGGGGGCCGTGGCGGACCTGGAAATGCCCGTAACCCGCACGATTACCGGTAAAGTGTTGTTGCCCGACGGCAAGCCCTGTCCCGGATCGCATATCTCCTTTAGCGTGAATGGTGCCGTGTGCGAGGAGTGCCTCACCGACAGCAACGGCGGATTCACCCTGCGGGTGGGTGCGCCCAAGGGGGTGCTGCTCATCGGCGCTCCGCCGGGATACCGCACGGCCGACCTGCCGCAGGTGCCGGTGGACCTGGGAGAGGCACCGAAGGCGGAACTGCCGGCGATGCGGCTGAAAGAGCTTCCGGTCATCAAGGGAAAGATCACCGTTCCCGCGGACCAGGGTCCGGTGGGCAAGGTGCTGATTGAGTCACTGGATGCTGAACCGCCCCTGCGCTTTCTGTCAGATGAGACGGGCGCTTTTGAACTTAGACTGGGCTATCAGCCAGAAAAGAACATGATCACCTTCCGTGCCGAACATGCTCTTCGCCTTCTCAGAAAGGACTTCAAAGTAAATCTCGACCAGACCGGCGAAGTGGAACTGCGCCTGGAGCCCTTTGAACCGGACCAGGGCAAGCGGGCACCGATTCCGGGCAGAAACAATCTGTCCAGACTTCTGGGAAAAGCCGCGCCCAAGATTCAGTGTTCGGACTGGTTCAATTCGACGCCGCTGGACTTGGACAAACTGAAAGGGAAAGTGGTCGTGCTTACGATGTGGGGAGGCTTTGACGACAGCCCCTTTGCGACAAACCGCATCAATCAGTTGCGCGCCCTGTACGACCTCTTCAACGGCGTCGCCGAAGATGTCGCCATCGTAGCGATCCACGACGCAGGCAGCGATGCCAACGAGGTGGCCGAGTACGTGCGGCGCTTCGGCCTGCGCTTTCCCGTGGGGAAGGATGCCGACCCCTTTGTCACGTTTGTGAACTACGGAGTCAATTTTATCCCGCAGACAGTGCTCATCGACAAGAAGGGGATGGTTCAATATGACCAGGTGGAGGGAAGACTGCTGGAGCTGGTGAAGTCACTGCGTCTCAAGGGCGAAGGGTGAAGGGGAGGGTATGACCCAAAACTGGCAGACAACGCCATCTGCCCCGCACAGGGGTTTTGTATCCCTGCGGTGAGGACAAGAAATTGACAAAAGAAAGAGCGCAGGCCGCACGCCGGAGGGCGGGTGCGGCCTGCACCAAACTCAATCTGGGCCTGCTGGCAGGCTCAGGCAGATGCTGAGGTCTTGGATACCAGCGTCTGAATGGTGGATTTCTTGCGGGCGGCGGCGTTGCGATGGATGACGCCCTTTGAGGCGGCGCGATCAATGGCCGACAAAGCATCGCTTACAGCAGTCTTCAACCGCTCCGCGTCCTTTGCCTCAATGGCCGTCATGGCCTGCTTTACCATCGTCTTCATCCGTGAACGGACGGCCATGTTGCGCTGACGGGCCAGTTCGTTGGTGCCGATACGCTTTTTCTGCGACTTAATATTAGCCATGTTTGCAATGCTCCAGTTGGCATACTTGGGGTGTGACCGCCGAATTATAGCAAACAACAGGCGGGGGTATCAAGCACTTTTCGACCGGCATTAACTTCGGGGGCATACCCTGCTGCTGCGGGCATAGATGCACGAATTGCTTTGTTGTTATTTGCAAGTTGATAATCTTTCCTGAAAGTTAAAAAAGCGCCTACGCAAAGGCAGGTTGTTTGGAAGGGGAGCCAAAATCTCTTCGGGATTGGTTGAAACAATATTATCCGTTATTGACTTTTACAGTAAACGATGGTAATCTTGACAGGAAATCGATTACCTGACTTTCCTGAAAAGAAACGAATCGTTCTTGGATTTGTGCGGGATTTGAGCTAAACGTAACGACATCGATGACTGTTAACATCAAAACTGTGTTGTACTGATGCTGGGAACAATGCAACAAAAAGGAATTAATCCATGCTGAAGAAGACCCTCTATTCCGTGGCGATTGGACTGTTGGTAATGTCTTGCGGACTGGCATACGCCACGCCGCTCGTGGTTGATTTTGACACCGCCATGCTCACGGCAAACCTGAATCCGAACAGCACCGATGGTAACGGGGATGCATCGGGGGCCGCGAACGGGATTCTGGATAGCGATGAGCTGGCCGTGCTGGCATGGGTTCTTGCCGATACCGGCAGACCGCATCATGATGCGGTGCATGCCGCCTACACGACCAATCTGACGCGCATGAACTTAGACATGGCCGGCAACCCGAATCTTGCCGGGTTGGCGGCGGGTTATGCGGTTCCCCTCGCCGCCTATATTACGCTCGGCGATGCGGGCGGCTTTGCCCGGGGTCAGGCGATCTTGTACACCTATTCAGCCCATGTGCTGCTCACCAACCCTGCCAACTATGATCAGACGCAGGCTTCTTTCCTTTCGGCCGCCGGCGACGCTGATGGCGACGGCCTCACGAACCTGCAGGAATATACGGCCATTACGGGCACAGGCGGCGTGGTCAATCCTCCGACGGACCTTACACCGTCGGCAAAGCGCATACAGTACCTCCACGACGTGTTCACGGTGGCCCCCGTGGTGGTAGATTTCGACGCGGCATTGACGAATGCCGGGCTCAATCCTGCATCGGCGGACAGCAACGGCCCGGGAGGAACGCCGAACGGGATTCTGGACAGCGATGAACTTGCCGTCCTTTCGCACGTTCTTGCCGACAACACAAACACGTTCTTCCCGGCCGCACGAGCGGCCTACTTGAAGAATCTTGCCCAGATGACGACAGATGCCGGCCCCTATGCGCCGCTGGTTGCCACTGCATTGGCGGGATACATGACGCTGGGCGACACGAACACGGTTGGTGTCGTTGGCCTCCTGCTTGCGTCCAAGGGATTGACCCTTACCGTTGCCGGATACGACACGAGCCAGTCGGTGGTCTATTCGCTGACCGCCGACCCGGACCAGGACCTTCGTGAGAACCTGACCGAGTACGGTCAGGTGACCGGCCCCGGCGGCCCCGGTTCGCAGAAGCGCGTCGACTACATCACCGCGGTGTTTACTCCCTATGTTAATGCGGCCTGCGAGAGTTGCTCCTCCACGACGGGGACCGTTGCGGTGGGAAGCAACGTTTGCCTAGGCGTTCCCACCAGCACGGGCCACACGTTCCAGTGGTCCTTCAATGACGCACCGTTGCTGGACGGACGCACCATCGGCAGCACCTGCCAGTGGCTACACATCTCCAATGTGCAGTTGGCCGATGCCGGCGTATACAAGTGCACCTACAATGACGGTGCCAAAGCCGTGCAGACCTACACGACGAAGCTTCAGGTTGCGGCTGCCCTTCCCGTGGGCGGCACACTTGTGCTGACCCTGGTGACCGGTCTGTTGGCTTCGGCGGCCGCGCTGGTGTTGGTCCGCACAAAACGCCGCGCATAAGACTTAAATCCAAGCTCTTTCGGAGCCCCGGTGCTGAACAAGCACCGGGGCTTTTTTTATTGCTGTGTGAAGTTAACTGTTGACGGGGCCAGTAGTGAGGAGACTTCGCCAGTGGTGGAAACCCTCCCCTTGGGGAGCGGAGGGCAACCTTTGCAACCTTTTGCGGTCAAAGGGCATAATACCTTTTAAGCCGTGGTGTTTCGCATGATTGACTTCGGCTTTACTGGGCGATTTTCGTCTTTTTGTCGTTTATGAACATGGAGGAGATGCGCTATGAATTGGCGCGGTCCGGTGATTGCTTTAATGATTGTGATGGTTTTGTTCAGCACGGGCATGGCCTTGGCGCAGGACGCACTCTCCGCCGGGACTGCCGTGGCGCCTGGCACTGCGGTTTCCACGGTCGCACCTGCGGCGGACCTCAAGCCGGCATCCACCGGGCCGGGGGGCCTGCCCAAGGTGACTGAGCGGTTGTCCGTAATGACCATGATTCAGCACGGTGGGGTGGTGCTCTGGATTCTCATGGCGCTGGGCTTCACGGTTTTGGTGCTTTCCATCTACCTCTTCTTGACCCTCCGTCCCAGTCGCGAGGTGCCCCCGAACCTGGTGAAGCGCGCGCAAAGCCAGATACGCGCGGGCGATATTCGCGGCGCCTACCAGATGTGCCAGGACCGGGATGAACTGATTGCCGTCGTGCTTCGCGCCGGCCTGAAGATGGCCGGACATGACCGCTACGTCATTCAGGAGGCGATGGAAAGCGAGGGCGAGCGCGGTGCCACAGCCATGTGGCAGCGGGTGTCCTATCTGAACAGCATCGGCAATATTGCCCCGCTGCTGGGGTTGCTCGGCACGGTGTGGGGCATGATCGGCGCTTTCGGCGCGATCGCGCTCGACTCATCGCAGGTCAAGGGCATCACCATGGCCTATTATGTGTCCATGGCGATGGTGACGACGGCGGGCGGGTTGGTCGTGGCCATACCGGCCATGGCGGCCTACTACTACCTGCGCGGCCGCGTCATCCGCATTGTGGCGGTGGTTGAGGCGCAGGCGAGCGAATTTGTCGAACTCATCGTGGAGCACGGCCGCCAATGAAGATCGTGCGCGAAATGCAGGAGGAGTCAAGCTTCATACAGCTTACCCCCCTGATCGACATTCTTTTCCTGACTCTGGTTTTCTTCATGGTCACCATGGCCTATGATAATCTGGAGAGCAATGTCGACATCAAGCTGCCCACGGCGAACAGCGCTCAGCAATCAGAGCGCTCTCAGGGCGAAATCTTTGTCAATCTCAAGAGCGACGGATCCATCGTGGTCAATGAACGGCAGTTAAACATTGCCGAATTGCTGGAGGTGCTGAATCGGGTTTCCAAGTATTTCCCCGGCGGCGCCATCATCATCCGGGGAGACCAGAGCGCCATGTTGGGCCGTGCCATTGAGGTGTTGGACTGCTGCCGCAAGGCGGACATCCAGAATGTGGCTTTTGCCGCAATGACCGAGGAGGCGGCCAAACAGAAGGGCCAGGCGGCGACTCCGGCGCCGGCCGCCCAGTAAGGAATGGACGCCATCATGCCCGTCCCACGCATTGTCACAGTCTTTTTTATAGCGCCCCTTGTGTGCTGTATATTTTCCGCTTTTGGCCAGTCTCCGGACCCCTCGGCTCCGCCGCTGGAGGCGGCCAAGCCTGCCGTTGCCGCGCCAGATTCGGCGGCGGCTGCGTCCGCTCCCGGGCAGGATCAGCTTGATTTTGCGAACGGTCTCTTTGGGCGGGGCTTCTTCGGCGAAGCTCTGGAGGAATACGAAACCTATCTGTCCAAATATCCGTCCGGAAACGAGGCGGGCACGGCGTGGTTCCGTCTGGGTCAGGCGGCTTATGCGACAGAGAAATACGACAAGGCATTGCCCGCCTTTGAAAAGGCGGCGGCCGCCGCGGAAGACCCCACGACAAAAGTGCAGGCCCAATTGGGGCGCGGCGAGTCGCTGTATTTCCTCAAACGCCCCGCCGAGGCTGTGGAAGTGCTGAAGCCGCTTGCGGCGGACGGTCAGGCCGCCGAGGCGCGCTGCCGTGCCCTGTACTACCTGGGCAGATCCCAGCAGGACCTCGGCAGCCTCGACGCGGCGGCACAGGAGTTTGCGAAACTCAGCGATGTGTGCCCCGACCATGCGCTGGCACCCTACGCGCAATACCAACTCGCCAATGTGAGTCTTGCCAAGAATCTGCTGGAAGACGCCGCAGTGGCCTTCTCCAAGGTCGCGAGTGACGCCAAGGCTGAGGAAACCCTGCGCATGGAAAGCCGTTTCAGGACGGCCGAAATCTATGACAAGATAGGCTGGGCAAGTGCCGCCGTGGGCGCCTATGAGCAGTTGAAGAAAGACTTTCCCGATTCCGACTACGCCAAGCGGGCTGACTACGGCTATTCGTGGGCGCTGTACAATGCGGGCAAGTACCCCGAGGCGGCTGCAGCCGCGCAGAAATTCCTTGGGGCCAATTCGGACGCGGCCCTGCTTCCCGGCATGAAGTACCTGCTGGCCAACTGCCTGCAGGAGCAGAAGAAATACGACGAAGCGCTGGCGGTCTATCAGGAGATTGTGGACAAGTTCCCCGAGGCGACCTTCGCCCAGCAGGCGCGTTACAAGAAAGCCTGGTCACTTTATCTCAAGGGCGATTTGGCTGCCGCCAAGGCGCAGGCGCTGGACTTCCTGCAGAAGTTCCAGGACTCTCCCCAGGCGGGCGAGGTGGGCTTCTTGCTGGGGTCGATTCTCGTGGCCGAGGGCAACTACGAGGATGCGCGGGAGGAATTCCGGCTGGTTGCCGAGAAGTATTCCGACAGCACCTTCGGGCCGGAGGCGCTCTTCAAGTCCGCCGAATGCCTGGCCCAGTTGGGCATGCGTGACGAGTCTGCGAAAGTCTACGAGGAATTCGCCAAGAAATACCCAGACAATCCGCTGACCGAGCAGGCCATTCTCCGTGCCGGGGATGCCCAGTTCAGCGCGCAGGATTTTGCGCAGGCGGTGGCGAAGTATGAGGCGATTCTCTCCAAGCAATTGGAACCGGCCGTGGAGGAGGACACCCTGTACCGCCTTGCCGTCACCTGCCACAACATGAAAGACCGCGCCAAAAGTGCGGAAACTTTTCAGAAGCTTGTGGCGAAATTTCCCCAGAGCAAATATGTGGCGGAGGCCCATTTCCGTATCGCCGAGTTCCAATTGCGCGAGCAGAAAGACGCGCTGAAGGCGGTCGAAGAGTATCAGGCCGCCTTGGACGCCAAACCCGATGCGGAACTCGCCGGACGCACCACGCTGGGTCTTGCGCTGGCACGCTACGAGCGCAAGGACTACGACCAGGCCGCCGACCTTTTCCTGAAGATTGTGACCGACTTCCCGAAGTCGTCCCTTCCGGAAGAGGTGTACACCTGGTGCGGGCAGTGGTTCTTCGACGCCAAGCAGTGGGACAAGGCTTCCAAATTGTTCGAAGCCATGCTTGCCGGCCTTCCCGGTTATCCCTATCCGGACAAGGTGCGCTTCAAGATTGCCGAGTGCAGCGAGTCGGCGGGCAACGCCGACGAGGCCCTCAAGAAATACCAGGCGGTGATTGACGCGACGCCGGGCGGCGCGAAATCCATCGAGGCGCGCTACCGCATGGGTGCGCTGCTGGAGGCCAAGAACGAGCCCGACAAGGCCATCGCGCTGTACGAGGCTGCCTCCGAGTCAAACACGGGCGACACGGCCGCGCAGGCGCGCTTCCGCCTGGGCGAGCTTTATGAGAAGCGCGGCGAGTTTGAGCGGGCTGCAAGAAACTACATGCGTGTCGCCATTCTTTTCCTGCATGAGACGTTGTCGCCGGAATCATTGTGGCGTGCAGGGCAGTGCTTTGAGAAGGTGAACGGGGCCAGCCAGGCCAAGGGCGCTTATGAGGAACTGGTGAAGGACTATCCGAAGGCCGAGCAGGCAGCCAAGGCCGCCGAGGCGCTTGCGCGGCTTGGTGCCGCACCTGCCGCACCTGCAGCACCTGCAGCGAAGGCACCGCCTGTGCCACCCGCAGCGGGAGGCGGATGACATGCTCAGCCGCCGCAGTCTGATGATGCTGTCGTTTTTCGTCTCGGGGGTGCTCTATGTGTGCTTCCTGATGGCCGCCCCGCACATCATGCTGCTCAATGCCGATACGGTAAAGCCGAAGGCGGTCCAGCCCTTTCATGTGGAATTAAAGACCATTCCCGTCCGGCCCGAGGAGGCGGCAAAGGAGCCCGAAAAGGAGGCAGAGGGAGCGAAGGCGGAGGACGCGTCGCAGGGCGCGCCCCAGGGACAGCCGCAGTCGGGCAAGGGTTCCGACTTGGCGTCGCGGCCCGGTTCCATGGCGGAGCTGCTGACACGCCCCGATGACCAGTCGATGGGTGCCCAGGCTTTTCAGGTGGCCAGCGCCGAAATTCCGAACGTCGCCGACCGGGTATCCACCGAGGCCGTTCCGCGCGAGCATGACCTTTCCTACAGCGAGACGGGCGCAAAACATGCCGATGCAAAGATTATCGAAATTGCAAGGGACACGGCCCGGCTCGACATCAACGTGCCCCGACGCTTTGTTCGTCCCAGTCCGGACCGCATCGTTGAACCCAACACCTTTCCGACCCTGCGCAGCGAAGCGCTGGAGCCGGGCCAGATACCGATGGAGATCGACCGGCGCGGCATCAGTCTGATCGGACAACCCATCAGCATGCCGGGACCATCGGTCGGGGCCGGTCCCGCCGCTCCGGCGAGTCTTGTCGCCTCCACACCCGCACCGGAAGCGCCGCCCATGCCCAAGGAAGTGGTGAAGGCCCTGGAAAGGCCCGCGGCAGAGGCTCCCCTGCAGAAGGAGATCAAGGCGGTGCGCGCCGAAAGCGATTTCGCCTTTCTGGACGACCTGGTTGATATCAAGATCAACACCTTTCGCGCGGCGGGAGAGAAGCAGGGTTTTTTCGAGTTGAGCATTCAGCCGAAAGAGAGCGGCAAGATAGAGGTTCTTCCCAAGGATATCACCTTTGTCATCGATGCCTCGCGGAGCATGCTTCAACGCAAACTCGAACTCGCGGCGAAGGGCGTGGTCGAGATGATCAAGCGCCTGCGCCCGGAAGACCACTTCAATGTGGTCGTGTTTCGCGACACCCCCGTCCTTCCTGCAGCCGGGCCGGGTGTCCGCCACCGACGCCAACAAGGTCGCCGCCGCCGCTTTCTTGAAAGGGATCGAGTCAAAAGGTCAGACGGACGTGTACAACGCGCTTCGGCCGGTATTGGCACAGAAGCCCCGGGCGGGCATACCCGGTCTTATCGTCCTCATTTCTGATGGCCGGCCCACGACGGGGATGCAGGACAGCCGCGAGGTGATCAACGCCGTGACGGCGGAGAACAGCCTGCACAACAGCGTTTTCGCTTTCGGCGCGGGAAACACGGTGAACCGCTATCTGCTGGACTTTATCGCCTACCGCAACATAGGGCGTTCCTGCATCCTTCCCAATATGGAGGACACGACGGCCAAACTGCCCGCGTTCTTTGATGAATTCAGCGACCCCTTGCTGACCGATATCAAGGCGGACTACGGGCGCATCGACCATGATGAAATCTTCCCGCGGTCCATACCAAACTTCTACCGCAAGGGGGCGGTGAAGGTTTACGGGCGTTTCGACCCGGAAAAGGACAAACAGTTTGTCATGCGCCTTACCGGCCGTGCGGGAAGCAAGGAAAAGGAACTTATATTCAGGGCGAAGCTGGGGGACGCCGGACAGGCCACAGGGGCTATCGCCTCGGATTGGGCCTTTGCCAAGGCCTACTATATCATCGGCGAGATTTCCCGGCAGGGAGAGACGCCTGGGCTTATTGGAGAGCTGAAAGAGCTTTCCGCAAAGTACAACATCCGCACGATCTACAATCAGTAGCACCGGCGGGAAAGGTGCCTGTGAGCCATTTAGTATCTGCCAAAGCCTCCGCGTGGATGGAGCGCCTGCGGGAGGACGCGCCACCCGACCCGGCCCTGGCCCAGGTGTATGGCAAAGACCCGGACACCCTCCGAGAACGGAAGGCGCTCTGGATGCGCACCCTGCGGCGTTTCGTCGAGCGCTTTGGCGACCAATCCGTGCGCCTTTTTCGGTCCCCGGGCCGGATCAATCTTCGGGGGATGCACATCGACACCCACGGCGGGTATCTGAACCTGATGACCCATCAGCGCGAGACCGTGGTGGTTGCGGCGCCGTCGGCCGGGTCATTGTCCGTCTTTGCAAACATAGAGCCCTGCTACGCCGATGTGCTTTTCGATTTTCGTTCCGAGCACGCCGGGACGGAGCAGACGTGGAATTCCTTTATCAGCCGCCCCTGGGTTCAGGACCGCATCAAATCACGGCGCGCTGCGGGGATGGACTGGGCCAACTACGCAATCGGGGCGAGTCTTGCTGCCGTCGCCGAACGGGGCGACCGGGTACGCGGCATCGCCGCCGCAGTGGGCAGCGACCTGCCGCGCGGTGCGGCGCTGAGTTCTTCGGCCGCGCTGTGCGTGGCGGTGCTGCACGCCGTCGGCGCCATCAATGGCGTTGAACCCGATGCGGAGCGCTTGATTCGCGCGGAGCAGGATGCCGAGTGGTATGCCGGTGCCCGCGTGGGCATGAGCGACCAGGGGGCAATGGTCCTGGGACGGCGCGGTAAGCTGCTCAACATAGCCCTCTTCGCCGAAGACTTCTCGCTCAATGGGGCGGCCTATGTTGACATGCCGCCGGATGGGGTCGTTCTTGTTGCCAATTCACACACGAAGCGAAGCTTGAGTGGAAGCCAGTTGGTGGAGTATACCCGCAACAGGTTTGCCTATTCGGTCGCCATGCACGTGGTCCGGAAAGTGGCGGAGGAACTGGGGATGGCCCCTGAACTGTCCGCAAGACTCGACCGGCTTTCGCGCCTTACCCCGGAGCATCTGGGGGGGCGCGAGGCGCTCTTCGACATGTTGAAGCAAATACCGGAAGAGCTGTCCCTCGAAGAGATGCGGACGCGCTACGCACCGCCCGATTTTGACGGGACCTATGAACGGTATTTTGGCGCCGTGCCGGAGGAACAGCGCCCGACCCGAATCCGCCTGCGCGGTCCCCTGGCCTTTGGCATGGCCGAATCGGAACGGGCCCGGCGCTTTGCCGAATTGGCGGCGCAGGGTGATCTCGCTGGCATGGGGAAAGTTATGACGGTGGGTCACGACGGCGACCGGCTTCTGTTCCCGGACGGGAGCCGATACGCCTGTGATCTTTCAGACCGGGCACTTGACGAAATGCAGCGTTCGGGGATGGACCTGGCTTTCTGTCCAGGGGCCTATGGCGCGAGCAGTCCCGTGCTGGACCTGCTGGTGGACCGGGCCTTGTCGGCCGGGGCGCTGGGGGCCTGCCTTACGGGGGCTGGCATCGCAGGCGCGGTCTTGGCCCTGTGCAGGCGTTCTGATTCGGAACGTGTTGCGCAGGTATTGCGGGAATGTCTTGGTTCCGAAGAGTATAGAAACAGGGGCGGAAGGACGGAGCCGCTGACGGAAGCGGAACTGCGGGAGGTGGTGGTGGAGAACGACTCGCCTGCTGGTGCGGGGGAGTTGAGGCCAATTGCCGAGTGAGAATCGCGAACTGCGAATTACAACCTATGGGGAACGGACATGAAAATCAGCGTGGTTGGGGCGGCGGGCGGTGAGGTTACCGGTTCGGCCTATGTGGTTGATACCGGCAATGCGCGGGTGCTCGTGGACTGCGGCAGCTTTCAGGGAGGCCGCGCGGCGGAGGCCAGGAACCGCGCAACCATTGCGCCGGGGCAGCATCTGGACGCGGTGCTGGTGACCCACGCCCACCTGGACCACACGGGGCGGTTGCCCATGCTGGTTAAGTCGGGATACAAGGGGGCGGTGTACACAACGCCTGCGACCATGGAACTGACGGCGCTGATTCTGCGGGACTCGGCAAAGATTCAGGCCCAGGACATGGAACGGCAGAACCGAAAGCGCCAGCGCGCGGGCATGAAGTGGGAGGAGGCGCTGTACAGGCCGGACGATGCCGAGGCGATTATCAAGAAGTTCGTCGCGGTGCCGTACCAGAAAGAAATCACGGTCGCCCCCGGCGTGGAGGCCTGTTTCGCCGAAGCGGGGCATTTGCTCGGTTCGGCCAGCATCCAGCTTACGGTGAACGAGAACGGAAAACGGAGGAGTGTGGTCTTCTCAGGCGATTTGGGGCCGAAAGGCGCGCCGATTCTGCGGGATTATGAACCCTTCCACAGCGCCGACATGGTCTTCGAAGAATCCACCTACGGGGACCGCGACCACAAACCGTTCAAGGAGACCGTCCAAGAGTTCGAGGGGATTGTGGTTGACGCGGTGAGGCAGGGGGGGCGCATCCTGATGCCCACCTTCGCGGTGGGCCGTGCCCAGGTGATGACGATGCTGTTGGGGTGGATGTTCAGAAACAAACGGGTGAAGCCCTTTCCCATCTTCCTGGACAGTCCCATGGCCATTGAGGCGGGGAAGATCACCATGCGCCATCCCGAACTGTTTGACGACGAGATGAAGGAGTACATGCGCGACGGCGCGGACAAGGTCAATTTGCGGACGCTCAAGACCACGGCAACGGTGGACGAGTCCAAGGCGATCAACAACTGTGAAGGACCCTGCCTCATCATGGCGGGCGCGGGCATGTGCAACGCCGGGCGCATCCTGCACCACCTCAAGCACAGCCTCTGGCGCGGGGGCACGCATGTGGTGATTGTGGGCTATCAGGCCGGGGGCACGCTGGGCCGGCAACTGGTGGATGGGGCAAAACAGGTGTCCATACACGGCGAGCGCATCATGGTGAACGCGCAGGTGCACACCCTCGGCGGATTCAGCGCCCACGCGGGACAGAAAGACCTGCTGGCATGGTTTGACGTGGTCGCCCCGAGCAAGCCCAGGCTGGTTATCACGCACGGGGAAACGTCAGCGCGCGAAGCGCTGGCCGCAAAGATTCTGGAGCAGTACGGGGTGCGGGCCGAATTGCCCGACGCGGGCGGCGAGATTGTGCTGTGACAAGAAATGGGACCGATCAGACCAATACGACCTATGGGTCCCGGGTGAGGGAGGCGTTTAGCTAAGCGACGCCACGTGATCGCGCAGAGCCGTGACCACTTCGTCCTGCTGGAATTGGGTGAGTTCGGGATAAATGGGCAGCGCCAGCACTTCCTGCGCGGCGCGGTCGGCCTCGGGGCAGTCGGCCGCGGGGTCAAGTCCGGCAAAGCACTCCTGGCGATGCAGCGGCAGGGGATAGAACACGCCGCATCCAATGCCGCGCTCCGCAAAAAGTTTCTTGCAGGCGTCCCGTTCCCGAACACGAATGACATATTGATGGTAGACGTGCACGCACTCTGGGCTTTCGGTGGGCACCGTGACGCCTGGCAGCCCTGCAAGGGCCTGGGTGTAGTAATGGGCGCGCTCGCGGCGGGCCGCGTTCCACGCCTCAAGATGGCGCAGTTTCACGTTCAGCACGGCGGCCTGCAGCGCGTGCAAATGGCTGTTGGTGCCGACGATCTGGTGCACATAGGTGGCGCTGGCCCCGTGGCAGCGCAGCATGCGCAGCTTTGCGGCCACCCTATCGTCGGAACTGAGAACCATGCCGCCCTCGCCGGCCGCCCCAAGGTTCTTGGTGGGATAGAAACTGAAGGCCGCCATCAGCCCCATGGAACCTGCCGCCTGGCCCTTGTACCGGGCGCCGATGGCCTGCGCCGCGTCCTCGATAATGGGGAGTCCATGCTGTCGGGCAATGTCGCGCAAAGCATCCATGTCCGCGCATTGCCCGTAGAGGTGCACCGGCATGAGCGCGCGGGTGCGGCCGGTGATGCGGGCTGCAGCGGAGTGCGGGTCAATGGTGTAGGTGACAGGGTCAATATCGGCGAATATGGGCGTGCCGCCCGCGTTGACGATGGCGCCGGCCGTGGCGAAGAAGGTGAAGGGCGAGGTGATGATCTCGTCGCCCGGTTGCAAGTCGAGGACCTTGAGGGCCAGATAGAGCGCGTCCGTGCCGGAGGCCACGCCGATGGCGTGGGGCACACCAACATATTCCGCCACGGCGGCCTCGAAGGCGTCCGAATGAGGGCCGCCGCGAAACTGCTGTGCGGCGAACACATCGGCGACAACGGCGTCTATTTCATCCTTGATGGAGGCGTACTGCGCCTTGAGGTCCAGCATGGGCACGGGCATGGGTATGATTCCTGAAAGAAACGGCCCGGTACCGCACCGGGCCGTGAAATGGAAGAATAGCAGAAAGAATCGGGAATTACGAAATGAAAGTCCTAAGGTGTATCAGGCTTTCTCCCTCTTGGCCGCCTTTTTCGTTTTGCGCATTACCGAAATGATAATCGCAGGAAGCAGCATGGCCAACCCTGCGGCGGAAAGGGCTTTCACTTTTCTCGGCGTCAGGGCAAAATGAGAATGCTGTGCGTATACCACCCGGTCGTCAAAGTCCGGGGGGAACCAGCGGAGTTTGTTGGCCTGCTGGGCAACGGCCAGATTGGGATTCCTGCGGACGAGCGCCTTGTAAAAGCGGTCGGCCGCCTTGGGGTCGCGGTTCTTTAAGAAAGTCCCGCCTTCGTACAGCGCCGTTGCTGTGAGGGGGTCATTGTCCGGCAGGAGTTGCGCGGCCTCCCACATGAGGTCGGCGGCGAGATAGCGGTAGTGGAAGCGTGTGTTGGGCTTGGGTTGGTTGCCCTTGGGCCACGGTTTCCCGTCCTGTTCACCCCATTGGCCGTCATAGGAGCGCCCGTCAGGCGCGAGCGCCGTTCCGTAGAGTTCCATCCCATCCTCACGGGTGACGCGGGCGGCATCGATGAGACTCTCTGCCCTTTCCTTGCGTGTTTTCGCCGGGTCCCTTCCGTTGCGAAGGTTGGAAAACAGTGTTCTTGCCTCGTCCTGCATGGCTTCTGGATAAAAGGGAATTGCCTTTTCAAGCGAATCTTCGCGTGCAAGCCTTCGGGCGCAGAGGTGGCGAATATCGGGGAGGCGGGTAGGGTAGTAGGCGTTTTTGTCCTCATCGGTCGGGGCAAGTGTGGAGGCATAGCCGACGAGTTCATCAAGCGTCATGTATTGTTCGGCGACACAGGCGGCATCAAAAGGAGACCGGGCTTTCAGGAAAGCGTCCATGGTACCGGCATAGTATTTGGGGTCATCGGCGGCTCTCTTGAAGAGAACCATGCCCAAGTCCAATGCCGCCATCCTTTCAGGAGGCCAGGGTGGCAGGACGCCGTCAATCGAACTGCATGCCCACCACTTGGGTGCGTTTTGCGCGCCGGGCTGCTCGGGATTCCCAGACTGCTCCAAGTCCCTGGCGAGTTTGGCGAGAAGGTCTGAGGCCTCGGGGAGTTTGCCGTCTCTGAGAAGAAGTTTGGACTGCACCCACATGGCGACCACGGAATCGGGAGGGGAAAGCTGGAGCCAATGTTTGGCGGCGTCAAAATCACCAAACTGATATGCAAGCCAGGCGACCCTGTCGGCATAGGGCAGGGGTGATGTTTGGGGTGTTTCCTGCAACCTGGCCAGAAGCCAGTCCTTTTCACCCTTATTGGGATAGTCACTGCGGCAGATTCGCCATGCAGTAAGAACTTCGCGTAATTGTTCGTTGCCAAGAATCTTGTCGAGTTGGTCTGCTTGAATTTCTTTATCCAAACCGCGCATGGCCCGGTCCAGGGATAGCACCGCGGATTGACGCTGCGTTGCATCTCCGTGAACGTAGTAGTCCAAATAGAGTGAAACCGCTTCGGCGGTGGCCCCCTGTTTCAGCTTTATATGGGCAATCCATCCGGTGGATTCGTTGGCAAGAAGCAGCGGGTCGGCAAAGCCCGCATGGGCCAGTTCGGCGACTCCGGTGAAAGCAGTCATGGCGTCGGAGAAACGTTCAAGGTGCAGGAGGACCATGGCGCGCATGTACGCGGCCCAGACGGTGCGGTAGGGGCGCTGCTCCGGCGGAAGATCAAGTATCTGCGTGAAGGTTTGCAGTGCCGTTTCATAGTCATGGTTTTGGTATGCCGTGGCCGCGCGGGCATAGAGTGAGAACTCGCCCGGAAGACGACTCAGTAAAGGTTCATAGGAGGTCAGGTAGAAGACGGGCGGTTTGGTCGGGGCCGGGTAGCTGGAGCTGTATCCGCCGGCGGCCCAACTCTTGCGCTCGGCCATTTGCGCTTCCCACTCGCGCAACTGGCGGGCAAGCCCGCACATGGCCGCCCGCATCAATTGATATTCTTCGAGGATGCGCTGCACTTCCTCCGCGGGCTTGGATGCGGCCAGCAGGGCGTCATGAAGCTGGGCGGCATCCTTTTCCACCATCGCTTTGCAGGCAGGGTCGCTGTCTTCATAATTGGGCTTCTGTGGAGGCGGGCCAAGGAGCGGAGGCTGGCCCAGAATGTGATATATCTCGTACTCAAAGGAAAGGGCTGGCAAAGCGAGCGGGTCACTGCCGCCTGTCACAAGGAAATCATTGTCGTAGATCACAATACATGCAAATGACGTTCCTGCTAAGCAGACCGAGGCCGTTAGGAAGGTCAGGTGCCTGAGAAATTGACGATGTGAACGGCACTGCATTGAACGACCTCCTTGACCTCGTTTTGTTCGGGGCGGACGCGAAACCAGCCGACCACCTTGGGGGGCGCCTTGGCTTCCGGGGCCGGTCCCTCCACCTGAACAGTGTCCTGTCCGAGCGCGCCTCTGCCCTTATAGCCACCTATAATATCATAGGCCAGTACCGCATCGTTATGCCACCGCACTTCGCATGAGATCGGGTCGGCGGGGGCGTAGTCGCCGGTGTTGGCCAGCCAAAGTTCATAGAGTCCCGGCTCGGACGGACGCATTTCGGCGGTGAAAGAGGCGTTTGGGGCATCACCTTTCAGCAGCGAGGCAAAGGCGGGCCAGGGGAGGTTGCGCCGGTCACCCTCCACGGGCAAGCGGAACCAGACCAGGCCAAGGCAGTGGTCCAGTGGATGGTCGCGCCACTGTCGGGTCAGCGTGGCCAGGGCTGCGGGGTCGGCCGAAACGTCTTTGACCGTCATGCCCGGCGCGGGGGACTGGGTGCTCTGCTCGGCGAGGATGGAGCGGAACCGGCCCTGCTGGTCGAGGAGGAGCCGGTAGGAGTAGGTGGGCAGGGCCACGTAGAACGGCACCCCCATGCGGGACGCCCGCCCGGCATACTGCAGGGCCTTCTTGGGGTCGCAGAGGGTATGAAGGGAGTCTGCCACGCTCGGGTTCCCAAGGGAGTGTACCTGCAGCACGAAGTAATCGACCTGCGCCAGCAGCGTGGGAAAAACGGGGCTGTTGAGCCAGTCGGGCAGGGTGGTAATGGAGCATGGGGTGCGGTCGGGAAGCGCGGCGTGGAGGCCTTTCATGAACTCCGCGTAGTCCGAGACAGCCGAGGTGGGACAGTCAAAATCGATTTGCACACCGGGGTGCTGCACGCCCTCCTGCCTGGCCGACAGATAGGGTTCCAAATGGGACAGGAGGAAGGCCACGGCGGCGGGACTGTGGTGTTGGGCGAGGGCCTTGGAGAATTCGCTGCGTACCCGCAGGACCACCGTGACCGTTTTGGAGATGCCCCGAAGCTCGGGTATGGCCGGGAGGAAAGTGAAGTCCTTGCCGTCATAGCCCACCTCACCAGCCAACAGCATGAAACCGTCCACCTGGGCTTGGCTTTGGTCGATGGCCCGGCGCACGGCGTCGTCCCAGTGCATCTGCCAGACATAAACCTGCTGGGTGAAAGGAAGAGGGGCGTGGCGGTGAAAGAGGCGGGGAAACAGCGCACCTGCACCGGCGAGGCATAGCCCCGCGAGAAGCACGCAGAAAATGAGCTGCAGGAGTTTCATGTCCCTATCGTAGGGTGCGGGAGGGGCAGGGTCAAATGGGCGGTTTCGGATTGTCCCTCAGGCGGACTTCAGTGTCGGCCACGGCGGGGATGCCGGAGTCGTCCCAGGCGATGGCAGTGACGCGCAGGGGAAAATTGGACCAGGGCCTAAAGTCTGTTTCTGTACCCGTGTGCGGGATATCGGCACCGAAATCCCAGAGGACCTGTTTGAGCGTGTGGGCGGCCTCGTCGGATTTGCAGGTGAAGTGGAGGCAATCGGGGTCTCCGTCCTTGGGCTGGTACGTGATGGACACCGTGTACTTGCAGGAAGCCTGCGTGTCAGCCGGAAGGGTGTTGTCGGCATTGCCGGTTGCGGTATTGCCGGACCAGCAGGGATTCATGCCGGGGTCTCCCGTGAGCACCGGTCCCTTGTTTTCAGTGATGCTGTTCCGGAAAAAGCGGAGACCGCTGAGATGCTCGCCGCAGGTCTGTATGGCGCCATGGCCGTTGCCGGCAATGCTGTTTTCGATGAAAAGCATATTGTGGCAGTTGCCGTTGAATCGCACACCGTAGCCCTGACCCGGATACTGCGCCTTGGGGTCATTCAGCAGAGCGCCTTCGAAGGTATTCTGCCGGAACACATGCCCCGATGCGCCACCCGCCTCGCCCTGGATTTGGGCATTCCAGGTGACGCAGTTGCGGATGGTGTTTCTGGCCCAGTAGATGCGCTCCTTGGGTCCCGTATTCGATATGGAAATACCGATCTGCTGGCCGCCGTCCACGACGTTGTCCGTGAAGACGCAGTCGGAGGAATCCACGAGTTCCAGACCAATGGCTTTTATGGTGCCGGTTGCGTCGCCAATCTTGTTGCGGCGGATGGCCGTCTGCGGCGATTTGTCCACGCTGAGCCAGTGGTCGAGGGTGTTGTCCTCCACGATGGACTTGGGGCAGCCGCCCCAGAGTTCGATGCCCAGCCCCTCGCCGTGCGAACCGGATAGCACGTTCTTGCTGATGGACAACTCGGGCGATTCGTTGCACAGGATGCCGCCGCGGCCGGTGTTGCGGATGGTGTTTTCCACGATCTGATTTCCCGACGAGCCTTTGGAGATGCGCATACCCGCGCCCCAAGGGCTGTCCACGCCGATGTTCTCGAGGGTGCAATGCAGTATGACGGAATCGGTCACCTGCTCGGAAAAGAGTATGGCGTGGGGACCGAATCCCTCCTTGGCGCTGAAATTGCGCAGTGTCACGTCCTGAATAAAGAGGTGACTGGACCGCGATGCCACGATCCCCTGGGTCGCATTGGGATTCATCGCGGCGTCAAGGGTGAGGTCGTAAACGTTTATGCGAGTTTCGTTCTGTATATCCAGCAGGGGACACGGCGCAGCACCCACAAAGCGCAACACGGCGCCGCCTTTTTCATCGCCGGTCAATTCGGTGTTTGAATGGACATGCAAGGTCCGGGAGAACTCGTAGATCCCTGTGGGAAAGGTGATAACCGTTCCTCCGTGGACGTCGTCAAGCACGGCCTGAAGGGCTGCTCTGTCATCCTTTCCATCGTCGGGAATCACCGCCCGGTCGGTGACAAGAATGTGTGCCGGAGGAATGCCACCGCCCACCCGCACGCGCTGGAGTTCTGCGTGCGCGACAAGGGGCACGGCAAGGTACAAGGCGAGGAGGCACAGCAGTGAGGTGCGAACGGCCCGTGTTGGAAACATGGAGCGAGTCTCCTGCCTGGGGATGTCGGAAATCTTGCGGTCAGGGGGTCCTTTTGACGGCGTCGGCGAGACTCTTGGCGAAGGCCTCCACCGTTTCCAGCAGTGCCGGGTTTTCGGCATGCTGAGCGACGACCCGCACAATGGCGGAACCAACCACGACTCCTTCAGCCAATCCGGCAACGGCGGCGGCCTGTTCCGGGGTGGAGATGCCGAAACCAACGGCGACCGGTTTGCCTGTCAGGCGCTGGATGCGGGTGACGGACTGCTTGAGTCCCTCGGCAAGGGCAACCTGTTCGCCGGTGACGCCGAGGCGCGACACATAGTAGACGAATCCCGAGCATTTTTCGCCGATGAGGCGCAGGCGGTCGTCGCTGCTGGTCGGGGCCGTGAGGAACACGGTGCAGAGCCCGGCCCCGTCGAGCGCCGCCTTGTAGTCATCGGCCTCGTCAGGCGGCAGGTCCACGCAGAGGACGCCGTCCACGCCGGCCTCGGCGGCATCGCGCGCGAAGGCTTCGATGCCGTAGGCAAGAATGGGGTTGAAGTAGCTGAAGAGCAGGAGGGGAACCTGCGACTGCTGGCGTATGGCGCGAACCGTGTTGATAACCTTGCGCAGGCTTGCGCCGCGCTGCAACGCCCGCTGGGCGGCCTCCTGGATCACGATGCCGTCGCCGACGGGATCGGAAAAGGGAACGCCGAACTCAATGACATCGGCGCCTGCGCGTTCGAGTGCCAGCACGAGTTGGGCCGACTGTTCCATGTCCGGGTCGCCTGCGGTGATATAGGGGATGAAGGCGGAAACGCCCTGGGCTTTGAGTGACTGGAAACGGGCTTCGATGCGATTCATGACAGGATTCCTTCCACTGCGGAAGACTGGGCAGATAAAATGAGAAGGCCGGTTCCCCAACGCAGTACGATAGGGTCGTCTGCAAAACAGTGCGCGAAGCACACAACATGAGGAGAACCGGCATGAAAGAGTATAGCATGATCGTGGGTTTGGATTTGAGCGACAAGA
>CAITNO010000062.1 GCA_903893795.1 Candidatus Hydrogenedentota bacterium
GGTGCGTGAAGTTTTGCGAAGCAAAACGAAACGCACCGTCTTTCTGGTCTGGCGGGAATGGTGCGTTACGTTTTGCTTCGCAAAACTTCACACACCCTACTGGAAAGCTCTACCCGGCCATCTTATCCAGGTCCGCCGCAGTGATTCCCCGAACCAGCACAACGGCACAGGCATCCACGCGCCGGTGCAGGTATTCCACGAAGAGGCCGAGGGTGTACCAGAAGGGGATGAACATGGCCGTGATCTGGCCCTGCAGATTCCACTTCATGTCGCTGTAGTCCCAGATATGCAGGCCGAAGTGGGTGAATATGATGCCCGACACGTATTCCACCAGGAAGATGCCCAACATGTAGACCACGGCCCGCAGGGGCAGCGGCAGGCCCCTTGCCTTAAGCTGCGTGGAAAGCGGAAGCAAGGCCAGCCCCAGGATGCCGTAATCAAGCATCATCCACGGCGAGGTGCTGCCGCGGAGGTCCCAACTGTGATGGCGAAGCGCCCCCTGGATGGCCGTGAAGAACAACTCCATCAGCAGGCCAATCAACGCAAACAGCAACACGCGCACGGCGACTCTACGGGTATTCATCGGACCTCTCTCCTTTTGTTGCAGCATTGAAACGGGCATCCGCAACCACCTTTTGACCCCGACAGCCGGGGAAAAGTTACATGACGAATGGGTGCCAGCGTCATCGTCAGCACCCTCAGAATCCGCAAGTGCGAAACCGAATACCGCCAGGCGACTGCCTCCGAGTTCAGCCCAAGGCCCGAGTATTACAGTAAAGTCACCGGGTTGAAATCGGAGGCTGTACCTGTGTCCGCGGCGCCCTACGCGCGCGGATGAAATTCCTTGTGCGCCTTGCTCAGGCGCTCGACACTGACGTGGGTGTATATCTGGGTGGTGCCGATGTCGGCGTGGCCCAGCAGTTCCTGCACGGCGCGCAGGTCGGCTCCGTGGTCGAGCAGGTGTGTCGCAAAGGAATGGCGCAGCATGTGGGGCGTGACATTCTGTGTGATGTTGGCCGCCAGCGCCCAGCGTTTCACCACCTGCCAGACCGTGCCGCGGCTCATGCGCCGACCCCGCTTTTCCGTCACAAACAGCGTGGTGTCGCGGGGTTTCCATGCGCCGCGCACTTCCAGCCATGCGAGGGTCTTGGCGATGGCACCGCGGCCGACGGGCACGATGCGCGTCTTGGCGCCCTTGCCGCGCACGCGCAACTGGGATTCTTCCAGCAGGATATCGCGCATCGGGAGGTTGGCCAGTTCGGAGATGCGTAGACCGCAGGAGTAGAACAGCTCCAGAATGGCAGCGTCGCGCACCCCGGAAGGCTCCGAGAGGTCGGGCGCGGCGAGGAGCCGGTCCACCTCGTCATTGGCGAGCCAGTGGGGGAGGGCCCGCAGCAAGCGTGGCGAGTCGAAGGTTTCCGTGGGGTCGTTTTGCGCGATGCCGTCGTCCACCAGAAAGCGGTGGAAGCGCCGCAGGGCGCTGAGATGACGGGTGATGGAGCGGGCGCCCAATCCCCGGTCCCGGAGCAGGATGAGGTGGTCCAGTACATCCTCGCGCATGACCTCGGCAGGCGCTTCAATTTCGCTCTCATCGAGCTGTGCCATCCACACGCGCAGGTCGGCGGCATAGGCGGAAACGGTCTTCTCTGACAGGCCATCCTCGAAGACCACCGACTCCAGAAAGCGGTCGAGCCGGGGTTCCCAGGGGCTTGGAGTTTCGGGGGTTGTATTCTCATCCATGATGTGCTTGGTCCGTCCGCAAAAAGCGCATCCCCGGCACCGCCTTGTGGGCGATGCCGGGGATGTTTACTTTTTCACTTGATGTCAGAGCGTTGTGGCAAGACCACACATCGTCAATTAATCAACGATGGCAATCTTGAACTCAGCGCGGCGGTTGAGCTTGCGGTTCGCAGCGGAATCATTCGCAACGGCCGGGCGGGTCAGGCCGTAGGAGACGGTCTTGATCCGGCTCTCGGCAATGCCGCTCTCAACGATGTACTTCTTGACGCTGTCAGCGCGGCGCTGGCCAAGGCCCATGTTGTACTGGGCATTGCCGATATTGCAGGTGTGGCCTTCGATCGTGACTGTGTCTTTGCCGTACTTCTTGAATTCGGCAACGAGCTTGTCCACTTCAGCCTTGCCTTCGGGCTTCAGGACAGCCTTGTCGAAGTCAAAGAGCACGTTGTTCAGCACGATGGCTGTGCGCGTCTTTGTCACCGGGTGCGACTCCGGCGGCGGGGGCGTCACGCGCGGCGGCTCGGGCTTCACCCAAGCATGGAACACAATGCCGCGGTTGCCCCAAAGATTGTTGTCACTGTCGGTACCGCAGGCGGCCTTGGCGACTTCGCCGCCGACGCCGTCTTTCGGCCACCACCAATAACCAGCGCGACCCTTGGAATCGGCAACCGGCTGCGGCTTCGCACCGGTGTTGCCCCACCAAGACATGTCGCTCCACGACTTTGCTGCCTGAGCAGTGCCACAGGCACCGATCAGCGCAACTGCTACTGCCAATAGAACCAGTTTCTTCATCTCGCTTCTCCTTCTCGCTGTGTTGAATGCCCAGTTCCTGCGCTCATCTCTTGCAGAAACATACACTCTCAATTCTTCCGACCGCTATTAAATCAAACACCTGAACACAAAGTCAAGCGTTTTCGCCACTCTTTAACATGCAACTGTATCTGGGCGCCCACTCCCAAGATACCACCCCGCTAACAGAAATTTTACCACATATTGCGTAGCTTCGCAAGGGTTATGTCATTCATTTCCCGGAAGAATGAGTGTTTTTGCACGCAGAGTCCTGATATTCAACTG
The DNA here is from genome assembly GCA_903893795.1 of Candidatus Hydrogenedentota bacterium. Classification (GTDB taxonomy): domain Bacteria; phylum Hydrogenedentota; class Hydrogenedentia; order Hydrogenedentales; family CAITNO01; genus CAITNO01. The sequence goes on from CAITNO010000062.1 coordinate 2,812, forward strand.
TCTTTATCCGCCACGCCTGCAATAAGTTGCGTTTTGTGCCACTCATCTCGCCAGTCCGGCTTGTGTCTATCCTTGTCTGAAGGCCCACTTTCCGTGTGCTATCACCTCTTGCGCTCGGACAATGATGCTAAAACGGTTGCTCATCTGTACGAACGTCCGCTAAAGAGAATGCTATTCCCCCAACGGCGGTATGGTGCAGTCGCAAAAGCACAAAACGCGCTGACGCAGGACGTCTGCATGCAGACGAACGCGCTGTCCCGAAGCGGCATCGCCGGCGCTGACAACGCGTATGGTGTCCGTGAAGAGCGCCGCCTCCGGCATCATTTCGGAGAGCAAATTGGGGGCGTTCATGAAGAAATCCCCGTTGATGACGGTTTCGGGCTGGTCCGGAAACACGGCCAGGTAAAGCATGTCCATCTCAACCAGTTCACTGAAGAAGTGGGTGCCCAGGGAAACGTCAGGCACCAAATCCTCGCGCATCGCAACAATTTCGCACAGTGCGGAGACGGAATTGATTTCAGAGAAAGAGACGGGAACACCCAATTCGGGCGAGGTGGTGCCCCAGCGGCCCGGGCCTAGGAGCATGATTCTTCCGAGCTTCTGCACGGCTTCATGGTGGGCAATGCGGCCGATGCACCGGGCAATGCGGTAGCGGTCGGCGATGGGCATCCTGCCGTAGACCTCGGGGACAACATATATAAAGATGTCAACGACGTCAGAACGGCTCTGTCCGATAACCGGTCCCGCCGAGCGAAGGATGATGTCCCGGTCTTCCACGTTTTCCGGGAGCGGGACGGCCACGGCGTCACCGCGCACCTGGAGGGGACGGCACTGCACGACATTTACCCGGTAGTCGCCGCCGGAGGTGAAGTTGGCCGTGAACTCAACATCGACGGGGTAGTCGTAGGCGTCCTGGAGGATGCGCAATGCGGCGCGCATGTCCTCCACAAAGGGTGTGCCGGTAATAATGCCGTCAAAATTAATGAGCAGGGGAGAGGGGGAACCGGTGCCGCGCTGTCGCGCCTCCCGCTCCAGCTCAGGGTCGCGCCTGCCCAGGAGCGCAAAGGAGGAGTCTCCGGCAGTCCCGCCGCAGCGTGTGGCGATGTCGTTGAAGTCGCGGCTGACAAGCTGGTTGGCGTCCAGGTCGAGAATGTCCACCTTGCGCTGGCTGTAGCGGCGGCCGCCCGCGCGGCCGCTTTCCGGGGTCTTGTCGGGCGCGTTGAGCGCGATGATGCGCGTGTAATCGTCGTCCGAGCGGTCCACGGCGCGGGTGCCGAGCCCGAAGACCAGCCGCAGCAGTCCGGCGTGGGGATCGATATCCTGACTCCACACATAGGGATTGAAGGAAAAGCCCACGCCCGCCACATCCGGAAAATAGAGGTCGCCGTGCTGCGCGCCGGACACGCGCTGCACCAGCAGCGCCATCTGCTCTTCCCGGTCGAGCAGACCGTGGCGCTTGCGGTAGGCCAGCGCCGCCTCGCTCATGGCGCTGGCGTACACCGTGCGCACGGCGGACTTGAAGTCCTCCATGCGCTGCTCAAAAGAGCCCTGGTTCGCGCAGAACACGCTTTCGTACTTGCCCGCGAAGGAGTTGCCAAAGTTGTCCTCCAGCAGGGAACTGGACCGGACGATGATGGGCGAGCAGCCGAAATAGTCGAGCATGCGCGCCAGTTCATCCTCGGCCTCCTTGGAGAATTTTCCCGTGAGAATGCGCCGCCGCACCTGTTCGGCGCCCTCGATGACGTCCTGTGCGGTCTTCTGGCGGCGGCGCATCCACCAGCAGCCGTTGCGCACCAGATAGGAGTAAAAGAGGTCGGACCCTATATAAAAGCTGTCGTGCAGTTCGAGCAGGCCGGCCCAGCGTTGGCTGTCACGCCGCAGGATGGCATGGGCGAGCAGCATGCCGACGGATTTGCCGCCGATCAGGCCGGTGCCAATCACGCGGCGGCCGATGTCGAGCAGGTCGGCCAGGGTGAAATAGCGGCGCGCCAGTTCCAGCACGCGCTCCTCGCGCGAAACGACCATGCGCAGCAGGCTCTCAAACAGATTTTGTGCCAACTCCGTGCCCAGCAGTTCGGGCGGCCCTAGCAGCAGGTCCTGCACCTGCAAAAAGGCCCGGTTCCACGCGTCGATGGGCCGGACCGCGCAGCCGATGGCCGAGGGCGGCGCGGGCCGCAGCACCTGGGCGATGGTGTGGCTGGCGGTGATGGCTTCGGGCCGGTCCGCCTCCCAGCGGTGCAGCATGTGCATGGTGGGCGAGAAACGCTGCTGGGTTTTGATGGGGCGCAGGTAGACGGCCCCGTCAGAGGCATGGACATCAATCATGACCTGGCAGGTCTCGCGGATGGGCAGCACGGCCTCGTTGGAATGGCGGTCACGCATAAGTCCGAAATAGGCAATGTCTCCGCGGTCGTAGAGGTAGGGGCAGGTGAGCATGAAGAAATTGCAGAGCATCTGGTCGCTGTACCAGATGGCCGCCAGTTCGGACAGCGAGTCAAAGACGTAATAGGCCCCCCGGGGCGTGCGCTCAATGATGGTGTGCACGGCGTCGAGGAAGGGTTCGAATCCCGCCGACGGGTCCAGGTCGTGCCGTTCTATCCTGCCGCCGTTGCTGTCCCCTTCAAGCACGGCCTCATGACGTGCAAACCGGAAATACACCACCGGGCGTCCGGCCTCCGCGCCAAATGCCGCGTAGGGCTTCACAAAAGTTGCGTAGTCTTCCACGCGGTCCACGCGCCAGACTAGGTTGTCGCCGGCGATTAGTCCCCGCAGCAGGTGGTCCAGTTCGGGCAGTCCGGTGCCAAGCGCAAGCGTCGATGCCACTTTCAAAACTCCTCTGTTCGCCAATACACGGATTATGCGGCGCGCGCGCCCCTGCGGGTCAAGCCCTTGCCGTCTTACTGATTCACTAGGTGACCGGACCATGCGCCCAAGGCAAGGCGCCCCACAAAGCACAAAGCGGCCCGGCGGAGGAGACTCCGCCGGGCCGCCGGGATTCGGTTACACCAAGCCCTGGTCGATCATCGCGTCGGCAACCTTGACGAAGCCGGCGATGTTGGCACCCGCAACGTAGTTGCCGGGCTGGCCGTATTCGGCCGCGGCGTTGCTGGCCTGGGAGTGGATGGCCTCCATGATGTCCTTCAGGCGCTGGTCCACCTCGGCGCGCGTCCAGTTGGTGTGCATGGCGTTCTGCGCCATCTCAAGACCGGAGACGGCCACGCCGCCCGCATTGGCCGCCTTGCCGGGTCCGTAGAGGATGCCTGCGGCCAGGAACGCGTCCACGCCGTCCGGGTCGGTCGGCATGTTTGCGCCTTCGGCGACAACTTTGCAGCCGTTCTTCACGAGTGTTTTCGCGTCGTTGCCGTCCACCTCGTTCTGCGTGGCGCTCGGGAACGCCGCGTCGCAGGGGACTTCCCAGGGGCGCTTGCCCTCGAAGTAATTGGCCTTCGGGAAGTTCTCGGCGTACTGGCTGATGCGGCCGCGGTACACGTTTTTTAGCTCCATCACGTAGGCCAGTTTCTCGGCGTCAATGCCGTCGGCGTCGTAGATGTAGCCGGCCGAGTCGGAAAGGGTGACTGCCTTGGCGCCGAGGTCGTTGAGCTTTTCAACGGTGTACTGGGCGACGTTGCCCGAACCGGAGACCGTGCAGACCTTGCCCTCGAAACTGTCGTCGCGGGTGGCGAGCATGTTCTGGGCAAAGTAGACCGCGCCGTAGCCGGTGGCCTCGGGGCGGATCAGCGAACCGCCCCAATTGAGCGCCTTGCCGGTCAGCACGCCGGTGAACTCGTTGCGCAGGCGCTTGTACTGGCCGAACAAGTAGCCGATTTCGCGGCCGCCGACGCCGATGTCGCCGGCCGGCACGTCCGTGTCCGGGCCGATGTGGCGCGAAAGCTCCGTCATAAAGGACTGGCAGAAACGCATCACCTCGGTGTCCGACTTGCCCTTCGGGTCAAAGTCCGACCCGCCCTTGCCGCCGCCCATGGGCAGCGTGGTCAGCGAGTTCTTGAATACCTGCTCGAAGGCGAGGAATTTCAGGATGCCAATGTACACCGTCGGGTGGAAGCGCAGACCGCCCTTGTAGGGGCCGATGGCGCTGTTGAACTCGATGCGGAAGCCGCGGTTCACGTGGATGCGGTTCTTGTCATCCAGCCAGGGCACACGGAACATGAGTTGGCGTTCCGGCTCGGTCAGGCGCTCCAGGATGCGGTTCTGCTCGTACTCGGGATGGCGTTCGAGCACGGGCGCCAACGATTCAAGCACTTCTTTGACCGCCTGATGGAATTCAGGCTCTGACGGATTCTTGCGGACCACGAGGTCGAGGACATCGGATACGTACGACACTTTGCTGCCTCCTCTGGTGAGTTTGACGGACCGTACTGCAAAGTGGACGGCCCGATACCCGTTGTCAAGATGATTGTACCGGAACCGGAATACCATATCCGGTTAAGGAAAGTGTACGTAAGGATATCCCAAAAGTCAACAACATTCCTTCGGCCCAAATAAGACCCTTAATTGAGAGATTCTACAGATGAAACAGGGACAATTTGCATGAACCTACAACCATATTTCACAAGGAATATACGGCAATAGTGCCGGTTGTGCGTTTATTGCTCCGTAGCGGAAGTTAGACCCGGCAATTTGCCGGAAGTTTTCTGTATGGTGGAAATGCCGGTGCTCGTGTTATCATGGGCAGAGCAAAGCCGTTGAGCAGCCGCCGTCGGACCGCAAGAACATTGGGCGAAACGAGACAGAACGTCATGCGTGAAGGCCATGCCGAACCCGGTTACATTGTCCTCCCACCATATGCCCGGTTCCGGCATTCTTTCCTGTTTCAGGCTTTATCCCTGCTGATCTTGGGCCTGCCCATGCTTCTCTCCTGGCCCTATGCCCAGGCGCAATCCAAGGCCGAAAACGTTTCCCTGACGGTTTCCCTTGCGCCGGACACTCCGGAAGACGCCGTGGTATCGCCCCCACCCGGCACCTACGATATCCCCATGAATGACTTTGTGCTGCTGCAGGGGCGGGGCGGCGCGAAGCGGGACTGCGGTACGGTTTGGTCCGGTGATATGACAGGAACGGATGTTTCTGTGTCTCTGCGGATGGATGGGGCAAAGCACGTAACGGCATCTATGGGCGGAAAGCCCCCCACCTCAGAGAAGACTAGTCCAGTGTTTGACGCGCCGGACAAGAACGCGATGCACGCGTTTCTGGGCTCGGGAGGAATGCACGGATGGTTCTCCGCAGACCGCTCACAGTCGGGCGTGGGCGCCGGCATCACGCATCTCGTCACTTCGGACAATCCCTGTTTTCCCATATTCGCCCGGCCCAACCTGAATTTTGAGCACATCGTGAACGGCGCTGCGGCTGACAGGGGGCGTGCATTTAACACGCCCAGAACGGACCCTATGCAGATTCGGGTCCTGTCGCCTGCGTGCGTGGAGCTGTGCTGGCCTGCCGCCACATCCTCGTGGAGCATTGACTGCCGGATGCGCTACACCTTTTCCGGTGAGAATGCCATTGACATGGAATTCGAGGCGACTCCCCGCAAGGACGAGGCGCCCAAAGGCTGGTTGCTGTTCATGTGGGCGTCCTACATGCAAATGACCCGTGCCCGCACGATCTATTTCCGGGGCATCGACGGCGGTGATGAAAAGTGGATGTCCTTCGGAAGCACAGGCAAAAGCGGCACGGTGGCGGGGGGTGGCCAAGCCGACCTCCCACAGGATGAGGGTTACCAGGGATTTAACGCGGAGGTTGTGCGCGATGTGAGGTTTTCGCAGCCGTTCTATTACGGACTGCGTGATGCCGACATGGATCCCGGCACGACGGAAGACACCATGGCCTATATCATGATGTTTGACGATCCGATGACCGCCCGGTTTGCCGTGTGGAACTGGGGTGATGATCCGACGGTTTCCGCATGGGATTGGCAGTTTGTCATTCGCAATCCGGAGATTGGAAAGACGTACCGGCAGCGGTCCCGTATGGTTTACAAGCATTTTTCAGGACAGGAAGATGTGCTGGCCGAATATCGCGCCTGGCGCGAGCGCCTTGCCCAGGGGATTATCCAACCTTCCCTTCCCATTGCCGCATGTCCCGTTCACCTTGCGCCGGGCAACTCGGCCTTCAGCCATGGGAAGATCATGGGCAAAGTGGCAGAGGAAGATCCAGCACTGGCGCTCGTGATGTGCAAGGGCATGTTGTCAAGCACCCTGCACGCCGAGGACGCGGCATCGCGCATTGACAAACTCCTCGAGAAGGAAGGGGGAACCGCATCAGCGGCGCGGCAGTGGGCGACGATTGCAGCGGAACAGCCACTGAACACCTTGGTCTGGCGACATCTTGGCGCCGCGGCGGAAAAGCAGGGTGATCTGGCAAGAGCGGCCCAGGCCTATGCCAGGGTTCTGGACATTGATGGTGCCGACAGGGCCGCCAAACTGCGTTTGGGCGTGCTTCGTGTCAGACTCGGCGAGACCGAGTCGGGACTGGCGTTAGTCGGGGACGCGGTTCCCTTGGGAACGGACCTCGCACGGGCCACGGCCATGGAATGTGCCGGCCTGGGCGAAACGGTCAAAAAGTCCGGCGATGTCATATCTGCCCTCGCCCTGTACAGACTGGCTGTCATCTGCAGCCCTGAAAACAACGCATACCGAATGCCTTACGGCGAGGCGCTGGAATCCGATGGTGACTTGGAAGGGGCGTTGGAACAGTACCGGAGCGCGGTCGAAAACTCGCCTGAATCCGCCTCTTACGCCGCCTCGCGTATTGACGCTGTCTACCGCGGCCGTGGTGACGCACCGGGTCTTGTCTTGGAATGGAAGTTCCTTTCCGACACCCTGCCAACTTCTTTCATGGCGGCATTTCACCTAGGTTTGGCGCTGGAGGCTGCGGAGGACAGGCTCGGGGCGGAAACGGCCTATAACGAGGCGCTCAACCGGTGTCCGGACAGGACAGAGGCGAAAGTACGGCTGGTGGGGCTGGTTGCAGCCAGGGGGGATGTGAAAAACGCACTGGGTAGCATTGTCGCGCTGACTGCCGACGGCGGGGAAGAGGTGATGAATCACGCAGGCTGGGCCTGTGGCAGCGCGGCAAAGGCGCGTGTCACCGCCGGTGACCTGCCGGGTGCGGTGGCACTGCTTCGCAGGGCCCGCCAGTTTTCTCCGGCCGACCTGGGCTATCGTGTCTCTCTGGGTGAGGCGCTCGAGGCAGCGGGAGATGATGAGGGTGCGCTGCTGGAATATCGGGCTGTGGCGGCAGAGGCACCCGACGCCCCCCATTCAGGTGACCGGATAGACGCCATTTACGGGCGGCGGGCGGATCCAACCGCCCGTGTGGCGGAGTGGAAACGCATGGTGGAAGCCCATCCTGCGGCGGCGGTTCCCCGCATCCGTCTTGGGTTGGCGCTGGAAGCCGCGGATGACAAACAGGGCGCGGAAACAGTTTATCGCGAGGCGCTGGCGCTCAACGCCGCAGTGAATGCAAATTCGCCCCTTTTCCTGCAGATAAAGAATGCGGCGCGGGGTGGACGATGAGGCTGCTGGCGACATACAGGCATCCGGCTTCATATCATTCCCAGAAGTCGGCAAAGGGCGCTTTATGACAACCGAGAACGACACCGGCCTGAGGGAAGGAAAGGCTGTCCCTGTTCGGCGCGTGCGGCATGTCCTGCTTGAAGCGGTTTGTGTCGTACTGATTGCACTTGTTGGCGGCATGCTCGTCTTCCAGACGGCGCTCCTGCCTTATGGCGACCAGTTGGAGGCGAGGTTCAGGGTTGTAATCGCCGCTTTCCGCGCCCCGGCGATGTTTGCGCTCGGCCATGGCATGCGGGATTATGACGTGGCTTCCGTTCCCGCGTTGAACGATTTCTACCGCGGAAAGGTGGCCTCGGTGAACCCGTCCAGCGTGCCCTCCGACATTAAGACTTTTCCCGTCAACGATTCCTACGGGCTGATGCACTACAGCCTTATGTATGCGATCGGCTGGGCATGGCGGTTGCTCGGCGTTTCCACATGGTCCGTCCACGTGCTCTGCGCCGTGCTCTATGCCGCGCTTGTGGCTGTTATGTACGGGCTGTTCAGGCTGGCCATGGGGCGTGTCATGTCGCTGGTCATAGTCCTGTTCCTGTCCACGTCCCCCGCGTATCTCTTTTCGTGTCCGTCGCTGCGCGATTTTGGCAAGGCGCCGTTCATGCTTGGCTTCCTTCTGATTGCCGGAATACTGCTCACGCGGCGGCAGACGGCGCGTTCCCTGGTGGCGTGGTCGCTAGTCATGGGGGTTGTGACAGGGGTGGGGTACGGATTTCGCCAGGATCTGCTCACCTGCCTTCCGGCCGCGATGACAGTGATTCTTGTGTTCGCCAGGGTTGAAGGAAAGCGGATATTTCGCTGGCGGGTTCTGGCGGCGGTTTGCACGCTGTTTGTCTTTGTCCTGACAGGCTGGATGCCTATTTCGGGGACGCTGAAGGACAATGGTTCCGCCTCGGCGCAGGCACTGGTGCAGGGGTCTTCCGAGAGCGCCGAGGCCAGAATGGATTTTGGGCGCGCTTCCTACGTCGCACTTTACGAATATCCCGACCTTTATGATTTCACGGTGGTCAACGCTTATGCGCGCCGCCAGGGGGATCAGGAGCCCATGCCGGGGCAATTCACCCCGGCCCACGGACGGATGGGCAAGCGCTGGTTTCGCGAAGAACTCCGCGAGTACCCCGCGGACCTGTTTTCCCGGGGCATTGCCTCGGCGCTGACGGTGCCCAAGATTGCCTCCATTTCCCTGCGTGAATTGGAAAGGGACCCGGTTCCAAACCGGGCGTCCATAGAGCGCTTCCTGCCATTTCACAAAGCCTTGGCGGAACACTTCGCTCTCTGGGGTGTCTGGTATATCGTCGCGGGACTAGCGTTGTTTGCGTTCTACGATCTGCGCGCCGCCACAGGTGCTGGGCTTCTGCTGATATATTTTGCCTCCCTGCCAGGGCTGCTGTTTGAGTTTCGGCATTTCTTCCATCTGGCCTTTGTTCCCTACTGGGTTGTGGCGGCCATGGCCGCTTGGGCGGGACGCTTGTGCTGGCGGGTCGTCCGGCGCAAAAGACCCTTCCTCCGGGGAAACACATCCGGGTGGGCTATGCCGGGCCGCCTGGCCGGGGCGATACTGCTTCCATTGGCATTGGTATCGGGGCTGGCGCTGGTCCTTGGCGGCCTGTGGCAGATTCAGACGGTGACCCTATCCAGGCTTCTCTCCCAGTATGGGCGAGCGACGATGGAACCGGTGCCAGTTCGGGAGGAAGTTGGCGACCACGACACGCTGCTGCGTCCCGAGTCCCCGCTGCCCGGACTGGCGCAGACGGACAAACTTGCCGCGTTTGAATCTTGCGGTGATTATCTGGTGCTGGACATGGACTATGACGGACAGCCCATCAGGATGCGGGTTGTTTATGAAGGGGCATCACAGTGGGCTTTTACCCATAGAATTGAGCCCCATATAGCCTATCCCGGACACCCGTGCCGCATACATTACTTCGTTCCCGTCTATCAGACGACCTGGCCGGAAGGAACCGGGGTTTCTTGGAACCGGTTTGCCGGAGTTGAAGTGGAAAAGGGCAAACGCAACGCCATCCACGGCGTGTACCGTGTCTCTAACGCAAACGAATTTGTGCTCTGGCCCTTTATGACGGTTCCGGAGGAGCGCGAAACCTTTGTTGACCACAAGAGCGGCCCCCATGACCGCGCGTTTAGCGCCCTGACATCCCGCCTGGGCGCCTGTGTTTTTGGGGTCCCGGGGGCATGCTCCGCTTCGGGCGGGGCCAATGGACATGGTTCGGGTTCAAATTGATGGCAATTCTCGAAACTGACACCACAGAAACCCCGCCGAAAAGGCGGACAAACTGCCGTATCTTCCGATGGGCGGCAGAATTGGTTTTTGTTGCGGCTGTGTCGGTTGCCGCCGTGTCCGCCTCATGGCCGGTGCTGCATTTCCATGAGCATGCCCTGCCGCCGGACATCGCCAGCTATTTCAGAATGTTCAATGTGTCCGCCATGATGGGAACGGGGCATGGAATGGTCCGCGGGTCGGAAGACCAGCTACCCGAGTTGAAGGCGTTCTTGTTTGGGAGGACTTCCCAATTGGTCCTGCCGAAGGTGGAACCGTCCCAACTGGGCGGGTGGTACAACGAGTCCTTTCTCATATCGCACTGTTATCTGATCCTCTCCCTGGGCGGGTGGTGGCGGCTTATGGGCGTATCGATGCACACGTTCATGCTGTTTGCCGCCTTCGTTTATGCAGTGGCGGCGGTTTTGTTGTACGCGCTCTTTCGGTTGGGATGCGGACGCTTCGCAGCCCTGTTGGGTGTGCTGTGCGTGGTCACCTCGCCGCTTTGGCTGAACATGGCCCCCTCGCTGCGCGACTTTGCCAAAGCGCCTTTCGTGCTCGCTTTCCTGCTGTCGGCCGCTTGGGCGGCCACCAGGAGTTTCTCCGGTCGCGGTCTGGCCGCCTGGGCGCTGGCCACAGGAATCGGCCTGGGGTTCGGCTGGGGATTTCGGCAGGACTTGCTGGCCTGTTTTCTCCCGGCACTGCTTCTGCCGTGGGTCGTTCGGGTTGTCGGGCAGGGCGCGTGGCGGTGGCGCGCGGCGTCCTGCGCGCTGATGCTGGCGGCTATCACCACGGTGGGTTTTCCGGTCATCCATGCCATGCGCGGGGACAGCGGGATGGTTACGGTCCACACGCTGATGCAGGGCTTTTCGGAACAATCAGAATCGGCCATGTCCTTTGGCAACGCGGGGTATGTGCAGCACGAGAACTGGAACGACCCCCTCGCACATGCCGTGGTTGCCGCGTATGCGGCGCGGCAGGGGAATTTCCCTCCCATGGGCGGGTTTCAGTCTCCGTCGTATGTTGCTGCCGGGCGGCGGTACATCTCGGAAACGCTGCGCACTTTCCCGGCAGACTTCTTCAGGCGCGGTCTCGCGTCGGCTTTCAGCATTCCCGATGTGGCGGCCGATGCCTGCCGTGCGAACAACGCGCCCTTGCCCAATCTGTCGCCGTGGATTTCCTGGTGGGCGCGGATTCATGCGCCGTTGGCCGCGCACATGGAGCGTTTTGGCGTGCTCTATGTGCTGCTGGCACTGACCGTGGGCTTTGCGGTGAATTTTCGGGCAGCGGTCATACTGGTTGTGCTCGGCATTTATATCGGTGCCTACCCAAACCTGCTCTTTCAGTCACGACATGTGTTTCATCTCACTTTCGTGCCCTATTGGGCGGTGTTATGGCTGTTTGCCGTTGCGGGAAACGCTATGGTGCGGCGCCTGCGCGCCGGTTTGGGTGGGCATGGTTTTCCGTGGCGTGTCATGCTCCGGGCCTCTGCGGGCATCGCTGCCTTTCTGGGGATACTCGTGGCGACCGGCTGGTTTCTCGACCGAGTCCAGGAAAGGTCTGTCAATCGATTACTGGAACGCTATCGTGGGGCGTCGCTTGAACCCGTTTCTTTTCGGGAGACGCCCTACAAGGACGGATGGGTCCTTGTAGAACCTTTGATGCCCGTTTCCGGGCTGGGCACTGCAGCGAAAGTGGCACCTTACGAAACCGGGCAGGCTCTGCTTGCACTGCAACTGGACTGGGCGCCTCCGGTATTTCCTGTCAGAATGGTGTATGAAGAGGGATTGGTGACAAACTTTACCCAGGATGTTTACCCCTTGGTGAAGGATCCGTCCAAAGACACTGCGCTGACCTGCTTTCTTCCCGTGCTTGAATTAAACTGGCCTGCCGCCGCAAATGTCGATGAGGGTGGTGGGGGAGTGGCCGAGAAAGGCCGGTTTGTTGGAATCGCCGTGCCCGCATGCCGGCGTGAACAGGTCAGAGGACTGTTTCGTGTCGCCAACGCGGCCCAGTTTCCTTTGCATCTTTTTATGACCGTCCCGGACGCCCCATCCCAGTTCATCGGGCGCAAGGGTGGGCCATGGAGCAGGCAGTGTGAACTTTACTGGTCCGAATGGGGCGGCACACGGGAAAGTGTTGTTGACGGTCTCTGCCAAAGCGCCCAGCGCCATCCATATGATACGCGTCTCCGCGATGCTTTGGAGACGTTTGTGAAAGCCCACCGGGACCCCCTGGTTTGGAAAAAGGCATGGCCCATCCTTGCCTTGCTCGACCCGGACCATCGCTCGGAGGCGGGGCTTGTCCTGGACCGCTATGCCGAGGAGTTTATGACCTCGGGCGACATGGAGACTGCGGTTGAACTCTACCGCATGGCGATAGAAGTGGCGCCGGACCTCCAATGGCACAAGCTGAATCTGGCCAAGGCCTTTGAGCATTCCGGACGGGGAAAGGACGCCCTTGCCCTTTACCTGGACATGCTCGCGTATGAGCCCGAATCACCTGAACTGGCCGACCGCGTGGACCAAATATTCGGCGCGGAAAAGGACCGTGCCGGACGCGTGGCGGCCTGGCAGTCCCTTGCCGGAAAGCAGCCATCTGCTTTTGTTCCCGCCCATCATCTTGCCCTTGCCTACACCGCCTCCGGGGACTTGGACAAGGCGCTGGCTGAACATGAGAGGGCATTCAGGATCAGCCCGGAACACTCGTCGCAATTGCTCGATTACGGTAAGGCTCTGCTTGATGCGGGCCAATGGCCGCAGGCCGCAGAGATGTTCCACAAGGCGGCCGCGGGAGACCGAACCCTTGCCCCCAACGGGGCCGAGCAGTGCGCCAAGGCCGCGGATGACCGTCTTAAGGCGGGGGATTCTCAGCACGCGGTCTGGCTCTACCGGCAGGCGATTGACCTCCATCCGGAAGATCGATGGCTGCGTGTGGAAACCGCCGCCGCCATGAAGACGGCGGGAGACACCCAAGGCGCGCTGGATGTGCTGCTCGAGGCGATGGGGCAGATGCCCGATGGTTATGTGGCCCTTCAGATCGACCAGTTGCTTGAGTCGGGGGCCACGCCGGAAGAGCGTGTTTCAAGATGGGCCTCCCTGGCCGCGGCGCATGCCGGGTGCCTGGAGTGCCGTGTTCACTTGGGCATGGCGCTGGAAAAGGCCGGGAAACCCGGCGAGGCACAGCGGGAATACGAAGCGGCACTCCAAACGGACCCGAACTGCCAGTCTGCCCGTGTGCATCTGGGGTCTCTCTTGCTGGCGGGGGGGCATTCGGAGGAAGGGCTCCCGCTGATCGTGCAGGCCGTTGCGGCCGACCCATCGCTTGCCCTGCCTGCCGGTCAGGCCTGCGCCGATGCGGCGGCCCGAAAGGTCGGGGACGGCGATCTGAAGCCAGCAGAAGAGCTGTATCGCCGGGCGGTCGCTTTTGCCCCCAATGACGGATGGTATAGGGTGCGCCTGGGCGAGGTCATGGAAAGGGAGGAAAAGCCCGGGGAAGCGGCGGCCGAGTACGGCAAACTGCTTCAAGAAATGCCCGATTCACCCCATTGCGCCGCAAGGTTCGACGACCTGCTTGCCAAGGGCACCCCCGAGGCCCGCCTGTCTGCCTGGAACGCCCTCAGCCAATCCCACCCCGATGCGGCCATACCGCTCTTTTACCTGGGCAAGACCCTGGAATCTCTGGAACGGTGGGAGGATGCTGCCGCCGCCTATCAGGCAGCTTTCAAGATAAACGCCGGGTTGCGGGATGCCTGGATTGCGGGCGCGGTTCAGGACATTTCAGCAGAGAATGCCGTGCAGCGCCTCAATAGGCTGAAGTGCATGGCGCAGATTCCCGGGCTGCCCAAAGAGGGCGTTATCGCCGCCTTTGATGATGTGGCCCGTCGTTTTCGCGAAAAGGGTCAGGCAAATTTGGCCGTGGAAATCTACCGCAACGCATTGGCGGTCTTTCCCGAAGCGCCCCCGCTGTTGTTCGGACTGTCCGAGGCCCTTGACGGGGCCGGTGACCGCACGGGCGCAAAGGATGCCTGTGTCCGGCTGCTCAAGGCCGTGCCTGAATCACCGAAGACCGCGAAGAGACTGGACGCCCTGTTCGACCCGGAGGGAACTGAAGCTGCGTCCCGGACAGAGGTCTGGAAGGGAATTGTGCAGGCTCATCCCGGTGCGGCCATCCCCTGTTTGCACTTTGGGCTCGCGCTGGAGAAAGCGGGTGATGTTGCGGGCGCGGAGACGGTCTACCGGGAGGTGCTCTCCCGTGATTCGAAAATCGAATTCGACAGTCCGCTTTTCTCGCAGTTGCAAAGCTTGGCGAAAGGAACTCAATGAAGCCTTTCCTGTCAAAGCAGGACACCCACAGCGCCTTCTGCGCCGCCTTGTCGAAGAAGGAAATGTGAATGGCCGGAAATGAACACGGTTCTTCCCCGCGCACGGGGCGCTGGCAGCATTTCGCCGCCGTGCTGGCCTTTGCCTGCGCCATGGGGTTGGCCCTGTTTTTGAGGCTGCACCGGATAGGGGAGGAGGGTTTCCATTGGGATGAGGCGCTCACCCTCAGGGCATTCTTCGGCCTTTATGAAAGGGGCTTTATTGAAGCCTTTCAGGCGAGCCGGGAGATTGACCCTCCCATGACTCCGGTGTACTTTCTTGTCCAGTACGCCTGGGGGCAGTTCGTCGGGCTGACCGCGCTGCGTATGCACTTGCTTTCCGTTTTGTTCAGTGCGGCCACCTTTGTTGCGGTGTTTTTCACCGGGAGGAAACTGAAGGGGACCTCGACAGGGATTGCGGCCATGCTGTTTCTGGCGGTGTCGCCCATACACGTGTACTATTCGCCCGAAATCCGGAACTATTCGCTCACGGCGTTGTTGGCAGTGCTTTCGACGCTGACGCTCCTGCGCGGGGTGGAGCGTCCCACCGGGCGTGCATGGGCTTTGAATTTTGCGGTGGATGTGCTGCTTGCCATGTCGCATCTGTTCGCGAACTTGCTGTTTGTGCCGCAGGCGCTCTTTCTGCTGGCCTGCCACCGGCGTCGGGCGGTGCTGCTACCCTGGGTTGTTTCGCACACGGTTGTCGCCGCAGTGCTGGGCGGCTGGCTGGCAAGCTGCGACTTTGCGGCCATTCGGAGTGCCGCATCCTACATGGAACCCCTGTCCTGGCAAGGCGCCCATGACATGGTCGCGGCCCTGGCAGGCGCGTCCTATGCCTGGGTCGGACCGACCATCGGCGTGTCCGGGCTTGCGGGCGGCCTTATTATTGCGTTGTTCTTGGCGGCGCTTTTTGCATTTCCAGCGGAATGGCTTGTCTTCCGAAAAGGCTCCGCAGGGGGGGGAGAACAGCGGAATCCATTGGGTCCGGGGCACGGAGTGGTCCTCGTGCTGCTCACGGTGGCCGTCCCTCCGGCACTGCTTGCGGCGATCACGCTGGTCCACACCCACTGCTTCCTAGCCCGCTATGTGCTTTGTAGTGCGGTGGC
Source organism: Candidatus Hydrogenedentota bacterium (assembly GCA_903893795.1). GTDB lineage: Bacteria > Hydrogenedentota > Hydrogenedentia > Hydrogenedentales > CAITNO01 > CAITNO01. Next base: position 18,139 of record CAITNO010000062.1, read on the forward strand.
CACGCCCTTGCTTCTGGCGTGCGCGGTGACAATGTTGCGTCCGGCACTGCTCAGGATTCTTCTGGCCGCCTTCCTGGTGGTGGCGAACGGTTTTCTGCTGGTCCAGGAAATATCGGCCCCGGCTCAGCGCGGCGGATGGATGGAGGTGCGTCGTTTCTTGGGGGAAGCGGTGAGGAAAGAGGATTATCTGGTGATTTTCTCCTCCGACAGCAAGGGGTTCTCCAGCATGATTGAGATGATGCTGCCGGTCACCCCGAAAAGGACCATGCGTAAAGAAGTGTGGTCGGCGCGAGACCTTGAGGAACTCGCGGCCTGGCATTCGGGGGGCATTAAGACCTGGTGTGTCACCGCAATTGACTACGCGGCCAATACGGAATTCGAGACGCTTCTTGGCGCCTATGACCTGCCGTTCAGCAAGCATGAATTTACGTTCAACCGGCATGTTCTCTATTGCATTCCAGCCGCCGCAGGCCCGTTTGTCACCCACGGAGATTCGGTGAACCAGACCCCCCTGGGTTCAGGCCGTCTTCGCGGATGGTTTGCTGTGGACCCCGGTTTCACGGGGTCCGGCATGGGTGTGACGCAGCTGGCCGCAGCCGAGCATCCCTATGCACCGATATTCCTGCGGCCCAGTCTCTGCCTCCAAAGCGTTGTGGATGGCCGCTCCGGAGAACTGTGGCCAGCCTGGGACGCCTCGCAGGCCGTGCCGATTGAGCTGCAGTTCTGCTCGTCCTCCTGCGTTGAGTCGGGCTGGCCGGTCAATGCCCGGGCAAACCGGTTGGAATGCCGGATGCGCCACTCCTTTTCGGGAAGGAACCACCTGGACATGTGCTTTGAGGTGACACCGGGCGGGATGGACGACGGCCAGTCGCCTTTGGTGTTCACATGGGTCTCTCATGTTCGGGGTGCCTGCTCGCCGGCCATTCACTTTCCCGGGGTGCGGGATGGTGTGGAAGGCTGGGTTTCCTTCGGCGAAAGTCCTGGTGAGCGTGGAATTGTGGTTGGTCTTGGCGCAGGCACACAGGCAGGCGAGGGGGAGAAGATGACGGAGGCGTGCCGGCCCGTTCAGGGAGTGCGATTCTCCGAACCTGTCTATTACGGGCTTGTGGACGGCGACCAGAATGAGGCCACCGGCGGCGATGTTATGGTGTTCATTCTGATGTTTGACCAGCCTGAAAACACAGGCTTTGTACTGCGGGACGGTGAAAATGACAGCCGGGGCATTGAGTGGGACTGGCAGTACAGGGTCCCCGCGCCGGAAGCCGGGAAAGCCTTTTCCCAGCGGGTCCGAATGGTCTACAAACCGTTTCTTGGTCAGGATGACGTCCTTGCCGAATACCGTTCATGGCGGGACACGCCCGCATGCGCGGAATCTACTTCAGCGCAACCCCGCGTCTCTCCGCTGGCCCTTCCCGGCCCTGACCGCGAGGAATCTGACCCCGTTGGAAGCTTGGGCAGGCTTGCCCATCTTGACCCCAAGAAGGCGCTGGACGCCTATGAGGCACTTTTCGAAACTCCACTGTACCGTGTGGCGGCGGCGGACGGAATCGACGCCTGCTGTCTGTGTCTTGCCGGCCCCGACGGTCTGGCCGAGGAGTGGGAGAGCCTGTGCGCGCGGGATGGGCAGGATGCGCTGGCATGGAGCCGTCTGGGCGCGGCCCGCAACCGCGCGGGCGACACGGGGAAGGCTGTGGAGGCCTATGCGCGCGGTCTGGAAAAGGACCCGCGCAATGAGGAATGTCTTCTTGGCCTGACCGCGCTTCGGTTTGTTCTGGGGGACATTGAGGCCGCCGTGGAATTGGCCGGGTCGGCCGTGCGGCAGAATCCGGCACTGGGCAAAGCGGCGGCGGACCTCTGTTCCGTGGCCGCGCGGGCGCGCTTTGCCGCAGGCGACAGCACGGGGGCCATGACTGCCTGCCGGGCCGCGTTGCGATTTGTTCCCCAAGAGATAGCCTCAAAGATGTTGATGGGTCGCCTGCTGGTGGGTTCCGGAGAGGTCGAGGGCGGTTTTGCCCTTTTCGGGGAAGTCATTGCAGCAGATCCCAACCTGACTGAACCGGTCGCGGAAGCCTGTTCCGCCATCGCGGAAACCTGCATCAAAGCCGGAAATGTTCCCGGTGCGGCGGCGGTGCTCCGGCGCGTTATCGCCTGTTCCTCGCACAAGTCAAACTACCGCATGGCGCTGGGCCAGGCCTTGGAGGCGGCCAAGGATGACGAGGGTGCCCTGTCGGAGTACCTGACGGCGATGGCCGAGTCCCCGGAGTCGCAGATCTTTTCCGGGCGCATTGACATGATTTTTGAGAAGCGCAAGGACATTGCATCACGGGTGGAAACCTGGCGGCGCCTGGTTGACGCATGCCCGACGGCCATTACACCGAGGGCGCACTTGTGCATGGCGCTGGAATCCGCAGGTGATCTGGCGGGGGCGGAGACGGTCACCCAGGCTATTTTGCAGCGCGACCCCGGGAATGGGTCCGCCAAAATCCAGTTGGGCAAGTTGCGGGTGCTTCGGAACGATATTGCCGGCGGCCTTGCTTTGATTAAAGAGGCTGCTTCGGCCCAGCCTGACCTGGCGGAACTCGCGGCCAGAGCGTGCAACGCCGCCGCCAAGGCCCGTTTGGAACTGGGGGATACGGCGGGTGCCGGGGAGGTGCTTCAGTGCGCCCATGCTCTTGTGCCCGCAACCTGCGAATACGCGGTCACGCAGGCGGGCATTCTGGAGACGCTCGGAGATATGAAGGGTGCCGAAGCGGCCTATCGCGACGCACTAAAGTGCGACCCTGGGAATGTGCCAGCCAAGATCCGTCTGGGGGCACTGCTGGTTGCCGGTGGTGACGCCAACGGGGGCCGAACACTGATCGAAGCGGCCATCGCGGCGCAGCCCGGTGGCGCGGGACAGGCAGCCGAGGCCTGCGCAACCGCCGCGAAACAGCACATGGCGGACGGGGATGCTTCCGGAGCGGCGACCGCGCTGCGCCGCGCCCTTTCCCTTACACCCAATGTCCTGGGTTACCGTGCCGACCTGGCTGCCGCATTGGAAGCCGCCGGTGACCCCACCGCCGCGCTTGCCGAATACCGAACGGTGGTGGGGGCGGCACCGGAGTCCCCGAAGTCATCGGCGCGCATCGACGCCCTCTTGGAAGGGAACGGGGACAAGGGAGCGCGGGTGGATCTGTGGAAACAGATGGTGGCCGCCCATCCCTACGCGGTCATACCGAAACTGCACCTTGGGCTGGCACTGGAGACTTTGGGCGACGCTGCCGGTGCGGAGGCTGCCTACCAAGCGGCGCTGTCCCGTGACCCCAGGCTCGCAAGTGAGAGCGCCCTGTTTAATCAGGTGAAGGACAAAAGGAAAGAAGTTCAATGAAACCCGCGCCGTCGGCCACGAGATGTGAATGACTGAAGAAGGACATAACTCCTCGCACCGTACGGCATGCCGGCAAGGTATCGTCGCTGGGTTGGGGTTTGGCTTCATAATGGGCCTTGCCCTTCTTGTGAGGCTGTACCGGATTGGGGATGAGGGGTTCCATTGGGATGAGGCGCTTACCCTCAGGGCGTTCTTTGGTCTGTATCCGCGGGGCTTTGCGGACGCTTTTTACGCGAGCCGGGCCATTGACCCCCCCATGACCCCGGTCTATTTTCTGCTTCAGTATGCCTGGGGGGGTGCCGTCGGAGTGACGCCACTCAGCATGCATGTGCTGTCTGTCATATTCAGTGTGCCAACGCTTGTGGCAGTATTCTTTCTTGGCAGAAGACTGGGCGGTGTGCGGACGGGGCTTTGGGCGATGTTTCTTCTGGCGGCATCGCCAATCCATGTCTACTACTCAATGGAAATTCGAAATTATTCGCTCACTGCGCTATTGGGCGCCCTTTCACTTCTTAGCCTTCTGCGTGGGGTACAGTTTCCCACCCGGCGGGCATGGATCATTAATTTCGCGATCGACCTGCTGCTTGCCATGTCTCATCTCTTTGCCAACCTGTTATTTGTGCCGCAGGCACTGTTCCTTCTCCTATGCCACCGGCGGCGGAATGTCCTGGTCCCTTGGGGCATCTCCCATGCGGTCGTCTCCGTGGTGGTCGCGTCATGGGTGCGCACCTGCGACTTCACGGCAATGCGAAGCAGTCTGTCCGGCGCCAATATACCGCCTTTGTCGTGGGAAGGCGCGTATAACATGTTTACGGCACTGACAGGCGCCGCGTATGCCTGGGTGGGCCCCACGATGGGGAATGCCGGGTGGGCCGGCGGGAGTGTGGCTTTCATTTTCCTGTTGGGGCTTCTGTTGCTTTCGGCAGAATGGTGTCTTCTTCGAAAGGTCACGCCGGGGGAGGCGGGGAACCTTGGAACGTTTGGCGTTGGGCACGGGGTATTTCTGCTCGTCCTCACCGTGATTGTCCCACCGGTACTCCTGGCCGTTGCCACAGCAGGCGGCATGCACTGCTTATACCCCCGCTATGCGATTTGCAGCGCAGTTGCAACGCCCATCGTGATGGCCTGCGCATTGAAGGGGCTGCGGTCGGCAATAGCACATTTTGTCCTGGCCGCCGTCCTTATCCTGATGAATGTCTCCTCGCTGGGCCAAATGCTCCACAATCGACCCCAACGAAGCAGTTGGACGCCGATAATACGTTTTCTGACCGAAGAAGTGAAGAAGGAGGACTACTTCGTGCTGTTCTCCTCATCCCCGACAGGGTTTTCCAGCATGATTGAGATGCTTCTGCCTGTAACACCGGCGAAGGTGCTGCGCAGGGAAAACTGGACTCCGCGGGACTTTGAGGAACTCGCGGCATGGCACGCGCGGGGCATTCAGGCATGGTGCGTCACAGGAACCGAAGTTGAACGACCCATTGCGGAGTTTGAGGCCATGCTGGGCGCCTATAACCTGCCGTTCAGCAGGCATTTGTTCAAGATTGGCGGTTATCTCATTTATTGCGTTCCGTCCTTCCCGGTTGAATTCTCAGCGACAGGGGCCTCGGAGATTCACGCGCCTCTGGCGGCCGGCAGTCTTCGCGGAGGCTTTACTGTGGAAGTAGGGGACAGGGAAACTGCCATGGGTATAACTCGCCTGGCTTCAGCGGAACACCCCTATGCGCCCATATTCATGCGACCCAGCCTTGCGCTGCAAAGTGTCACCGACGGGCACTCCGGCGAGGAGTGGAGATATTGGAATGGCGCGGACGACAGGCTGGGGGATCTGCGCCTGCCTTCGAACTCCTGCGTGGAGGCGCACTGGCCTGTTAATATATTGTCCAACCAACTGGAATGTCGAATGCGCCATTCCTTTTCCGGGGGGCATGCCGTCGATATGCTGTTCGAGGTTACACCGGACGAGGCGGGGAATGGTGGGACGCCGCTGGTGTTTACGTGGGTTTCAAATGTGCGTGCTGTCTGCTCACCGGTTCTTCATTTTCCCGGCATCCGGGATGGGGCGCGGGGGTGGGTTGGCTTTGGCGAGAGTTCGGGCGAGCGTGGTGCCGTGGCCTTTGCGGAGTTGTCCGGGACGAAAGCGTGGCAGGAACGGGGGGGGGCGGCCTTTAACCCGGTCGAGAACGTGACTTTTTCCGAGCCAGTCTTCTATGGGTTGGTGGACGGCGACCAGAACGAGGCGACCGACGGGGACGTGATGGCGTTCATTCTGATGTTTGAACATCCAGAAGACACGCGGTTTGTCCTGCGGGACTGCAAAGACAACAGCCAGGCCGTGGAGTGGGACTGGCAGTATGTGGTTCGCGCTCCGGAACCAGGAAAAACCTCATCCCAGCGCGTGCGACTGGTCTACAAACCGTTTCTTGGGCAGGAGGACGTGTTGGCGGAATATTACGCTTGGCGGGATGCGTCGCCGTCCCAGGAAGCGTCAACGAGCGACGCGCAGATACTCCCTCCGCTCCTTTCACTGCTTGACGGCGAAGAAAAGTTCTCTTTGGCGGCACTGGAACGGATTGCCGAACTGGACCCGAAAAAGGCGCTGGATGCTTATGTAAAACTGTTGGAGGTGCCGCTCTGCCGCCATGCCGCCGCAGACGGAATTGATGGCTGCTTCATACGCTTTGGTGATGATAATGGGTTGGCCGCCCAGTGGGAGGCGATTGCCGCGCGCGACAAACGGGATGCCCTGGCTTGGGGGCGTGTGGGCACGGTTCGCAACCGTATGGGTGACTTCGAGGGAGCGGCCGAAGCCTTTGCGAAGGGGCTGGAAACGGATGCCCAGGACTTGGAATGTCTCACCGGCCTTGCCGAGATCCGCTTCGGCCAGGGCAACATCGGAGCGGCTCTTCGACTGGCCGAACTGGCCGTGGTTCAGAATCCGGCGTTCGCCAGGCAAACAGCCAGTTCCTGTACTTCCGCCGCGCGGGCGCGCGTTGCCGCCGGTGATGCCGCTGGGGCTGAGGAGGCCTGTCGCGCTGCGCTGCGCTTTGTTCCCAGGGATATTCCCCCGAAGATGCTGCTGGGACAGTTGCTCATTGGCCGGGGCCGGACAGAGAGCGGGCTTGCCTTTCTGGGCGAAGTTGTCGCGGCAGACCCCAATATGACTGAAACGGTTACAGAAGTCTGTTCCGCCATTGCCGACGCATGCATCAAAGAAGGCAATGCGGCCGCAGCGGCAGCGGTGCTCAGGAGCGCGATTGCAAACGCCTCCAACAACCCAAACCATCGCATGGCACTGGGTCGGGTACTGGAAGCTTCCGGGGATGACCAGGGGGCCCTGGCAGAATACGAGGCGGCAATGGTTGAGTCGCCCGAGGCGTCACAAAACGCACAACGCGTTGAAGCACTTCTTGAGAAGCGGGCAGACCCTTCTGCGCGGGTGGACCTGTGGCGGCGTCTGGCCTCGGCCTGTCCAAATGCGGTCCTTCCCCGAATTCATTTGGGTGCGGCCTTGGAGGCGGTCGGAGATACGGCCGGGGCGGAACTTTCCTTTAGGACGGTTCTGCAGCGGGATGCTGAAAATGGGGACGCCAAGCTGTGCTTGGGCAGACTGCTGGTGTGCCGTGGCGACAGCAATGCCGGGTTGGCACTGATTAACGAGGCGGCCATCGCCCGGCCTGACATGGCATGGAAGGCAGCCGAGGGGTGCGCCATCGCCGCACGGCGGCGCATGGAGGCCGGAGACGGGACGGGGGCTGTTGCAGCTTTGCAGTGCGCCCGCCTTCTCGCGCCGCAGAATGTTGCTTTCCGGGCTGACCTCGCCGCGGCGCTTGAATCGACGGGCAACAGCGTGGCCGCACTTGAGGAATACCGGGCAGTGGTTGATGAAGTGCCTGAATCCCCAAAGGCAGCGGTGCGCATGGATGTTATTTTGGATGCAAACGGAAGCAAGGCGGCGCGCGTGGAGGAGTGGAGGCGCCTGGTGTCCGGACATCCGGCCTCAGCCATACCGCAATTGCATCTGGGGTTGGCGCTGGAGGTTTCGGGTGATCCCTACGGCGCCCTTGCGGCCATTGAAAAGGCACTTCAAATCGATCCTGCGTTGACGGAGTCAGTTGCGGTGGACCGGTGTGTCGATGCCGGGGATGCGTCAATCGCAGTCATGGTGCTCAGGCGCGCCCGTCACCTGGTGCCTACCCAATGCCAGTATGCCGCCGCCCTGGGCCGGGTTTTGGAGACCGTCCAGGACGTGGCGGGTGCCGAGGTCGCCTATAGCGACGCTTTGCAGTGCGACCCAGCAAGTCTCGAAGCCAGATTGCGTCTGGGCGCGTTGCTGGCCATGCGCGGTGAAGCAGGCCAGGGTTTCAAATTGATCGACGAGGCAGCGTTCACCGCCCCCGACAGTGCGGGGGCGGCGGCCCATGTGTTCGCCGATGTTTCCAAACGGCGTCTGCAGTCCGGTGATGCACCTGGGGCTGCGGACGCGCTGCGGCACGCCCTTTCCCTAAAACCCACCGTCTTGGGTTACCATGCCGACCTGGCCGCCGCGCTTGAGGCCGCTGGTGACCCAGCCGCCGCACTTGCCGAATATCGAACGGTGGTGGAGGCTGCCCCGGAGTCCCCAACATCCTCGGCGCGTATCGACGCTCTTTTGGACGGGAACGGGGACAAGGGGGCGCGGGTGGACTTGTGGAAACACATGGTGTCCGCCCATCCAGAAGCGGCCGTGCCGCAACTGCATCTTGGGCTTGCACTGGAAGTTTCGGGCGACACCGCGGGCGCGCGGGTGGCCTTTGAAAAGGCTTTGGAGATTAGACCGGCCCTGGCCGAGGCGCGCAGCGCCCTTGGCCGGCTGGAAAACGCCTCAGGCAATGGGAAACAGTGAGCATGGACATTAAAACAAAGCGCCGCATGGTGGCCATTTTGCGCATCCTGCACGACGCGCCGACGAGCCTCGGCAGCGAGCGCATTGCCAAGGCGCTCGAACTGGCGGGCATAGAGCTGAGCGAGCGCGCCGTCCGCAACTACCTTGCCCAGACGGACGAACTCGGCTGGACCGACAATCTGGGCCGCCGCGGGCGGCGGCTGACGCAGCGCGGTCTTTCCGAACTGGAGGGCGCGCTGGTGGTCGACAAGGTCGGCTTTATCGCCGCCAAGGTTGACACGCTGTCCTACCAGATGGATTTTGACCTCGCCACCCGGCGGGGCAGGGTGATCCTGAACATATCCACGGTCGCGCTGCGCGACCTCAAGTCCGCGCTCCACATCCTTTACGACGTGTTCAAGGCGCGTCTGGGCATGGGGCGTCTGGCGGTGGTCGGTCTTCCGGGAGAGCAGGTGGGCGGTTTTCGCACACCGGCCAATTGTGCCGCCATCGGCACCGTGTGCAGCGTGAGCATGAACGGGATGCTGCTGCATGCCAATATAGTGACACATTCCCGATTTGGGGGCCTGCTCGAAATGAATGACGGCCACCCGAACCGCTTTACCCAGATTATCACCTACGACGGCTCTTCCCTGGACCCGTTGGAAATCTTCATCCGTGGTCACATGACGGGAGTTTTGCCGGCCTCCCAGACCGGAAACGGAACCATTGGCGCCAGTTTTCGTGAAGTGCCCGCCGTGGCGCTGCCCGAAGTGTTGCGCATCGTTCGCGAAACCGAGGAGGCCGGGCTGGGCGGGGTGCTGGCAATGGGCAGCCCAAACCAGCCCCTGCTGGACATTCCCGTGGCAAGCGGCCGTGTCGGGCTCGTGCTGGGCGGCGGACTTAACCCCATTGCCGCTGTGGTTGAAAGCGGTATTTCAGTCACGAGCACAGCCATGAGCACCCTGTGCGATTACCAGGAACTCATGGACTTTCGCCACCTGGCCGCGTCAGTGGCGAAGCGGACGGGATAGACCTCCGCACGCGGCAACGGTTGTCTCCCCGGTGGGGGGGCAATGCCACTAAACCGCCAGGGCAAAGGGCAATTTGCAGTGCACGCCAACCTCCACACGGATCAACGTGGAAGAGATCTTTCCCTATCGGTCTACTGATGGCAGCTCGGGGGGGGGGATTGGACGGGGGTGATGGTGGCCATGCTCTGCGAATCGGTGAGCAGACCGTTTGTGCTGTTTCGCCATTTCCAGTCAATAGCGCCCGGAAGTAGTATAATCGGCACCGCATTGCCCTAAAGCCAGACTGGAGGCAGGTTCATGAAACTCAGACAGGCGTATAGAAGGCTCGATTTTGTTCTTGCGCTTGTCGTTTGGGGCGTTGTCGAATCTGCAGTGGTGATGGCGGTTCCGGCCTACGCGGAAGTTTATGAACAATTCGGGGGCAAACTTCCCATTTCAATTAGGGGCGTGATTTGCTTCAGCAGATTTCCCTGGTCTATGGCGGTTCCATTTGTTCTGGCGGGGTTGGTGGTGTTTCAACTCTGGCGGGTGCGCTGCCTGCCGACTTCCGCCCCCGATGATTCGCCAAGACGGTGGGATGACAAGGTCATTTTCGCCGTCATCCTGACAGGCGCCGCACTTTTTGTGTATGGGACATGGGTTCTTTCCGTTCCACTTATAGGTATAGGGGAAATAATAAGCAACAAGTAGTCAGATTGCTGCCCGTCGCATCATCAAGTGAAGTGTGAATGTGCATTGGGAATGGGTGTTTTTGCCTGACAACTGAGCACTGGCCTGACGGCCCAAGAACCAAGTTTCTCGTCGCGGAAGATACCTTTCCGCCCAGGCAATCGGTGGCAGACCCCTCCGGAGATGGAGAAGGCACTTTGTCGTCTTTTTTTGCGTTTTCTGCCCAAGATTGCAGGTCGGGATGGCGTTTTGCGAAAAAGCTTGTTTTCACCCCCCACGTCGGGGTTATAATCCGCGACCATCACCGCAACGGACCCTTCGGGTAGCGATGCGTGGTGCCGCAGCACCGACGGTGGAGCCGGGCCGGGCAGCTTCTTGCATACGTGAAACGCGCCAAACAACTGACATTGCTTGGTGGAAGCACACTCGGGCTGGAAAACGATAAAAGTAACAAAAGATGGCTTGGCGCTCCGGCTGGGACGGGACGCGGGGCCAGCTTGAACAGGTTTTGCGGAAGACATGAGCACCGATACCGCGAATACACCGACAAAATCGGGTCACGAGACGGAACCGGCACAATCGGTCCACTCGACGGCGCTGGCGCAGGTTGCCCACCATGAGAAACAGCTCATGGCGCAACTTGAGGCGGCCCGGGCGGAAGCCGATGCCATGATTGCAGCGGCGCGCGTTGAGGCGCGCAGCATCGCCGAGACGGCCGCCGATGCCCTTGCGTCGGAACTGGCCGAAAGCCGCGCCCAGGCCGATGCCGAGCGCGAGCAGGTTCGGTCGGCCGTGGTGGAAGAGGCGGAATCGAAAGCACAAGCCGAATGCGGCCGGGCCATGAACCGGCTTGAACAGGCGGCGGAACGCATCGCCGCATTGGTGCTTCCAGGCGGCGGAGGGACCGGCCAATGATTACTCCCATGAGCCGGATAGAGATTCTCTGCATGCGCGGCACCACCGAAGAAGTGGTGGCTTTCGTGCAGGACCAGGGGATGGTTCACCTTGAAGACGTCCCCTTGGTGGTGGAAGAGGAGCCTGGATTCCTCAATCCGTTGCAGGCCTCGCAGGAAGAGCAGGCCAATCAGACGCAACTGGAGAAGCTCAACCAGAATCTGCTGGAGCTTGCCCCGCTGCTGACCGTTAAACCCGCCAAGCAGGATATTGACAAGGCGGCTGCGGCCTGGATCAAACAGGATCGCGAGACTTGGGAACGCCAAGTGCGCGAATGGAACCGGTTGCTGCGCCCCCTGGCGCGCGGACGGGTCAACCATGCGGACAACGTTGCCGTCATCAAACAATATGTGGAAATGCTCTCCGCTCTGGCGCCGCAGCTCAACAAGCGCGATTTTCGCCTGGGCGTGGGCGCCCGTTTTGTCGTTATTCCCTCCGCTGACAAGAACGATGCCGCGGCTTTGGGCGAACTCCTCCAGGAGCGTCTTGGGCCGCAGGTGCAGTTCCTGCACCAGAAGGTGCAGCGCAAGGTCACGGCGGGGCTGGTTCTCTATCCTGAAGACATGGACGGCGTCGTGGAGACCGTTCTACGCGAGTCCGGCATCACCCCGGTGGACGCGCCTGAAGCTCCGGTCAAGGGCATGCCCTTTGACAGTGCGCTTGCCAAACTGGGCGACATGCTTATAGCCCAGCAGCGCCTGCTGACGAGCGCCCAGGAAAAGCTGGCCGAGGCCTCGCGGGCCCAGGGTGACAAGCTTGTCGCACTGAAAGTGGTCGTGGGCGACCTCCTTCAGCGGTGCCTGGTTTCCGAGCGGATGGCAGGCAGTGAGCTGGTGACGGTCATTCATGGTTGGGTGCCCAGTGAGCAACTGGAAGACTTCCGCGTTTCATTGGAAAAGCGTTTCGGCGAGGCCGCCACTCTGGCCGAATTGCCGATGGAAAATGTCCCCGAAGAACTCGTGCCGACCAAGTTGCACAATCCCAAGTTCTTCAAGCCCTTTGAACTGCTAATGCAGTTGTATCAGCCGCCCACCTACGGCGGCATTGACCCGAGCATCTGGGTGGGCACCTCGTTCATCCTGTTTTACGGTTTCATTATCGGCGACGTGTTCTACGGCGCGCTGTTCCTTGGACTGGCGCTGTGGCTTCGCCGCAAGTTCCGTGACATTGAAGCGGTGCGGGACCTCGGCATGATCCTGGCCTACATGGGCGTGTCGTCCATGGTTTTCGGCGTGGTCTTCGGCGAGTACATGGGCAACCTTCTTGAGGAGCACATTCACCCGCTCTGGGGCGCTCGGATGGAAATCATCATCCCGCTGATGAAGCTGTCGCTGGTGGTGGGCATTGTCCACGTGACGGGCAGTCTCATTCTGGGTATCCGTGAGGCATCCCACCACGGTCACCGTGGTCACGCCTTGGAAAAAATAGGCATGTTGTCAGTCCTTTGGGGCATGATCATCGCCGTGCTGGGCCAGATGACCTATCTGCCCGCCACCGGTTCCATGATAGCGGGTATCCTCCTGATCGTTGGCGGTGTGGCAACCATGTTTTACGGATTGGGTCTGGGTGCGCTGGTGCCCGCCATCGAGCTCACCTCGCTGGCGACCAATGTGCTCTCCTATGCGCGTCTCATGGCCCTCGGTCTTGCCTCCGCGGCGCTGGCCGACATCGGCAACAAATTCATGACCGACAATTTCAAGGCGGGCGGCATCTTTATCGTCGTGGGCCTGCTCATCAATTTCTGCTTCCAGGCACTTAATATTGCCATGGGATTGTTTAGTCCGACGCTGCACTCGCTGCGTCTGAATTATGTGGAGTCACTGCCCAAGTTCTACGACCCGAAGGGGTTCAGTTACAAACCGTTCAGAAAGGAACTTCCATGGTAAAGACGTTGCAGGTAACCAAGAAAACGTTCGCCGTTCTGGCGATAGTGTGCGTTCTGGCGGCGATCGCCGCGCCGTTTGCATTCGGCGCGCCGGCCGAAGGCGCCGCGGGTGCGGGCATTCCCGGCCTTGCCGCGGCCGGTTTGGCCATCGGCGCTGGCATCGCCTTCGCTGCGGGTGCACTCGGCACGGGCATCGTGCAGTATGCGGTCTGCGCGAGCGGCATCGGCGTGCTGGCCGAGAAGCGCGAAATGCTTCCGCTGGTCATCATCTTCATCGCCATCCCCGAAACCCTCGTGATTCTCGGTTTCGTGCTGGCCATCATGCTCATCGGCAAGATCGTCTGATAGTCATTTCATGAGTACGGAACGTCTTCTTGACTCCATGACGCGCGAAACCGCGCGGCGCCGCGACGAGATTCTCGCCCAGGCCCGTGCGGAGGCGGAGCGTATTGTCCGCGAGGCCCGGCAACGGGCCGGAGCGGCCCATGCCTCCGCGGTGGCTGTCGTGGCGGCCGAATTGGCCGTGCTGGCCCAGCAGGGCCGGGAACGGGCCGAAGCCGAGGCTGCGCGGGGCGTCTTTGTCATGAAGGACGGCGTCATTCGCAAGGCACTTGAGGCGGCGCGGAAACGGCTTGACGATCTGACCGCCCAACCGGCATTCAGACCGGTGCTGGAAAGGCTGCTCGACGAGGCGCTTGGCGCGGTTCAACTGGATGAGCCTGAACCGGAGCATGAGTCCGAGGTGGTTGCCGACTCGCTCGGAACCGACCCGGAACTGCCCGGCATGGCTGAGTCCGCTCCCGACCTGTCGCCTGAAGAGGCTGAGGGCGCGGAGACCGTGCCGCCGCGCGAGCCCAATGAGCGGATTGTCCGTGTTCCCTCCAAGCATGCCGCTGCGCTGGGCGCGCAAATCGAGGCGGCCGGTGCGCAGCTTGCCATGTCGGCCGGTCCCAAGGACGGCGTGATTGTGGAAGACAGCTGGGGCACTTTCCGCGTGACAAACACGCTCTCCCTGCGGCTTGCCCGGCTTGAGGGCGAAGTGCGGACCGAGGCGAACAGGCTTCTGTTCGGCCGGGAGGCGCGCCAATAATGAGCATTCGGACGACCTACGGCATCTATATTAATGCGCGCATTCATGCGCGCCGCAGCGAATTGCTGACCAAGCAGCGCTATGAAGAATTGCTACAGAGCAGCGACCCGGCCGGTATTGTGCGCGGTCTGCTCGGCAACCCGTTTTATGAAAAGGATATGGCGGAGGCCCTGCTTCACGGCGAGGGTGCCAATGCCGTTGAGGAAGCTGCCGGCCGCAATCTTGACCGTGAGTTTGAACTGCTGACCAGGATAGTGCGGCGCGAGCCCCTGCGGGCCGAGGCCATGATGTACTTCCTGAACCGGTGGGATCTCGCGGCCATTAAGTCCCTCCTGCGGCGCGGCATTCGCGGCGAAAGCGCGGGGCGTTTCGGCCTCGTGACAGGTCCGTCATTGCCCTGGCCCGTGATGGAGCGCTATGCAGCCCAGACGAACTCGCTGGAAAGCACGGTTCTGATGCTGGCAGGACAGTTTCCGTCGCTGTGCGGAAAACTGCCGCGCCTGCTGGCCTCGCGCAACGAGGAACAGCACGGTGCCGAGGCGGTGGCCATGCTGGAGACGGCGCTGGACCGGCGCTACTTCGAGCGTTGCGGAGACTTCATGTGGACCGGGCCGCGTTTGGCGCCGGTGCGTGCCTATCTGCGCCTTGAAGTGGACCGCATCAATCTGAGGTCCGTGCTGGCTGACCTGTTGTACGGCGTGCGTTCGGCAGACGGCCGCGGAGCATGGCTCAAGGGCGGGCTCATCGAAGTGGCCACGCTGGACAGTTTTGCGGCGAGCGGCAGTCTTGAGCAGGCCATAAGTATGCTGGAAAATACGTCCTATCGGGCGTTGCACCAGGTGTTCTCGCGCGTTCAGCAGACCGGGCAGCTCGGTGCGCTGGACAGGCGCTTTGAAATGCTTTTTGTGGAGCGTTTGGGCAGGATGGTCCATCAGGATCCCTTCGGCCTGGCACTCTTTATGAATTATGTGTGGCTCAAGTGGCTTGAATGCGCGAATCTGCGCGTGCTGGCGCGGGGCGTGGAAGCGGGCCTTCCGTCCGGGCGCGTGCGGGAAGAACTGATATGTCTAACGTAGTGGCGCTGGCGCGCGGCGCGTTGGCGATGCAGATGGCCCTTGCGGGGTTGCGCGTTGAGCAGCCCGAGCCGGGTGATGCGGCCGAGAACGTGCTGGACGAAATCCTGCGCGATCCTGGCCAGGTATCGCTGGTAATCGTGCAGGACGATTACCGACGCAAGTTTTCAGAATGGTTCCGCGACCGTCTGTCGCGGCACAAAACGCGTCCGCTGGTTGTGTACTGCCCGGAGTCTCCGGGCGGCGACGAGGATGTTGACGCATATATCACGTCCGTGCTGAAGCCCGCACTGGGTTTCGAATTACGGTTGGAGTGAGCGCGATGGTGCAGACTAGAGAACCAATCACGGGTAAGCTTTGCCTGGTGTCCGGTCCAATGATCGGCGCTTCCGGCATGCTCGGCGTGTCCATGGGTGAAATGTTGCGTGTGGGCAGCCTGGGTTTGATCGGAGAGGTAATCCGAATCAACGGGGACACTGTGTACGCGCAGGTCTTCGAGGACACGGGCGGCATGATGCTCGGAGAGCCCGTCACGAGCCTGGGGTATCCCTTGTCCGTGGAATTGGGACCGGGCCTCCTTGGCGGCGTGTTTGACGGCATCCAGCGTCCGCTGGAAGTGCTGCGCGCCATGTCGGGTGACTTCATCGCGCGCGGCCTCACCGCTCCGGCGCTTGACCGCGCCAAGAAGTGGGGATTCACCCCCACCGTCAAGGCGGGGCAGAAGGTGGTCGGCGGCGATGTGTTAGGAACAGTGCAGGAAACGCGCGCGTTCATGCACCGCGTTCTTGTTCCACCCAACGTTTCCGGTGTGATTAAGTCCGTCGTCGAGGCGGGCGAGTACACCGTGGAGCAGCCGGTTGTCGTTCTTGAGGACGGCAGCGAGCTGGCCATGATGCAGCGCTGGCCCGTGAAGCGGCCGCGCCCCGTTGTGCGCAAGTTGCCGGCTAACCAGCCCTTCATCACCGGCCAGCGCGTGCTGGACTGTATCTTCCCTGTCGCGCTCGGCGGTTCGGCCGTGGTGCCGGGCGGCTTCGGCACAGGCAAGACCGTGGTGGAGCAGACCCTTTCCAAGTATTGCAACGCGGACATTATCGTGTATGTGGGCTGCGGCGAGCGCGGCAACGAAATGGCTGACGTGCTGGACGAGTTTCCCGCGCTGACCGATCCGAAGACCGGCGACTCGCTGATGAACCGCACGATTCTCGTGGTCAACACGTCGAACATGCCGGTGGCCGCCCGTGAGGCGTCCGTTTACTCCGGCATTACCCTGGCTGAATACTACCGCGACCAAGGGTTCAGCGTGGCCATCATGGCCGACAGTTCGTCCCGCTGGGCCGAAGCGCTCCGCGAAATTTCGTCGCGCCTTGAAGAGATGCCCGGCGAAGAAGGCTACCCGACCTATCTGTCGGCGCGTATCGCCGAATTCTACGAGCGCACCGGCCGCGCCGAAGTGCTGGGCACTGTGGCGGAGGGCGAAGAGCCGCGCCAGGGTTCCATGACGCTGGTGGCCGCCGTGTCGCCCGCGGGCGGCGACTTCTCCGAACCGGTGACGCAGACCTCGCTGCGCGTGGCCGGCGGGTTCTGGGGCTTGGATGCCTCACTTGCCTACCGCCGCCACTATCCGGCCATCAACTGGAGCGTCAGCTACACGCTGTATCTGGAAACGCTCAAGCCGTGGTTCCGCGACAATGCCCCGAAAGGTTGGCTTGAAAACCGCCAGCGCGCCATGGAACTGCTCCAGCGCGATGCGGAAATGCAGGAAATCGTGCAGTTGGTCGGTCCTGATGCCCTTCAGGATGCGGAGCGGCTCATCCTCGAAACGGGCAAGATGGTCCGCGAGGTGTTCCTGCAGCAGAACGCCTTCTCCGACAATGACGCCTTCAGCAGTTTGGAGAAGACCGGCGGTCTGCTCGAAACGCTGCTTGAGTTCTATGACCTCAGCAAGAACGCAATCGAAAACGGTGTGACCCTGAACCGCATCATGGCCCTGCCGGTGCGCGAGGACATCGCGCGGTTGCGCAATGAATCCAACGCGGATTTCGCCGAGAAGCGGGCCACTGTGTGCGCCAGAATGCGCACCGACGTCGCCGCCTCGGCCACGAAGAAGGGATAAGAGACCATGACCGGCAACAACCAGACTCCTGCGGAAGCCCCCCTCCGGGCGGAATACTGGGACCTGACCTACATCTCCGGGCCGCTCGTGTTTCTGAAAAACGGCGGACGCTTCCCGTCCGGCGCCATCCTTGAGCTGACCATGGCCAATGGCGAAATCCGCCAAGGCCAGGTGCTTGAGGCCAGCACCAGCCATGCCGTCGTTCAGGTGTTGCAGGGCACCCAGGGCGTTGATGTGAAGGGCACTTCCGTGTCGCTCAAGCAGGAGGCCGCCACCATCGGCGTGTCCACCGCACTGCTCGGCCGCCGTTTCAACGGTACCGGTGTGCCCATTGACGGACTTCCGCCTGCGGTTGTCGACAAAGAAATGAACATCAACGGCGCGCCGATGAACCCGGTGGCCCGCAATAAACCAAATGATTTCATCGAGACAGGTGTCAGCGCCATCGACGAGTTCAACACGCTCGTGCGCGGCCAGAAACTGCCCATCTTCTTCGGTTCCGGCCTGCCGGCCAACGAGGTGGCCAACCTGATCGTGCAGCAGGCGCGCACACGCGACGCTTCCGAGCAGTTCGTGGTGGTCTTCGGAGCCATGGGCATTACCGAGCGCGAAGCAGACTACTTCATGCGCTCTTTCGACGAGGGCGGCCAGGGTGGTCGCGTGGTCGCGTTCATCAACAAGGCCAACGACCCCGCCATTGAGCGCGTCTTCACGCCGCGTTGCGCGCTGACCGTGGCCGAATATCTTGCCTATGAAATGGACTACCAGGTGCTCGTGATCCTCACGGACATGACGAGCTACTGCGAAGCCCTGCGCCAGGTGTCCAGCGCCCGTGAGGAAATCCCCGGACGCCGCGGCTATCCCGGCTACATGTACACCGACCTTTCGACGATTTACGAGCGCGCCGGCCGTATCCGCGGCCGCAAGGGTTCTGTGACGCAGATGCCCATGCTTACCATGCCCGACGATGACATCACGCATCCCATCCCGGATCTTACGGGTTACATTACCGAAGGCCAGATCGTGCTGAGCCGGTCGCTGCACCGTCAGGGCGTGTTTCCGCCGGTGGACATTATTCCGTGCCTGTCGCGCCTGATGAACAACGGCATTGGCGAGGGCCGCACCCGCGGCGACCACCGCCAGGTGGCCAACCAGCTCTATTCGGCCTACGCGCAGGGTTTGGACATCCGCAAGCTGATGACCATCATCGGCGAGGACGCCCTGAGCGACATGGACAAGAAGTTCCTCAAGTTCGCCATCAAGTTCGAGCGTGAGTTGATAGGGCAGGGCTGGACCCGTCGGACGATTGACGAGTCGCTGGACGCGAGTTGGAAACTGCTCTCGTTGCTGCCGCGCGCCGAACTGACCCGCATCGACACCAAGTATGTCGACCAGTACTATCAGGCCGAGGAAGAGACCGCGGCCACCCCCGTTTCATAAACTGCATGAACCATCCTGGAAAGCCGGGTTATGTGCGCTGAAAATATCACACCCACGCGGATGAATTTGCTGAGCCGCCGGAGCCAGGTCAAACTGGCCTCGGATGGTCTGTCGATTCTGCGCGGCAAACGGGAGGCGTTGCTCAAGGATCTGATCCGGCGCGCCAGACTGTTGCGGGACAAGCAGCGTGAGCTGCAGCACCGCGGCCGCGAGGCCAACGCTGCCCTGGCCATGGCCCGGGCCGTGCGAGGCACCGCCGAAGTCGAATCCGTCACCGCCGCGGGTGAGCGTTCACTGGCTGTGTCGGTCCAGATAGAAAAACTGTGGGGCCTGCGTCTGGGCACCGTTGAGCATGGCAGCGTCATACGAGCGCCGCAGGATCGCGGAATCAGCCGGGTTGATTACAGCACACACGTTTTTGACGCGGCAGCCGCCGCCGAGGCGATGGTCGAGCAGATGCTCGAGTGTTCGCCTTTGGAACTGCAGGTGACCACGCTCGGAGAAGAAATCCGCAAACTGGGACGCCGCATCAACGCAATCGAAGAATACCTTATCCCCCGCCTCCGCGAGGAAATCGCCTTTATCAAGAGCGTGCTTGAGGAGAGGGAGCGCGAGGAGCGGTTCCGGCTCAAGCGCGTGAAGAAGAAGAAGTCCCGCGCCAAAGTGGAGGAGGTGGCTGATGTCGCTGAGTGACATAATTCACGAGCGTGTCGTCAAGATGAAGGTTAGGTCCCAGACCAAGGCCCATGCCATCGAGGAATTGGTTGACCTGATCATCGAGGCTGGCGACCTGCCCATGTCCCTGCGCGCCCACGCAATTGAAACGATTGCGGAACGCGAGAAGATTATTGGCACCGGCATGGAGAATGGTGTGGCCCTGCCGCACGGTTCCACGGATCGTGTGGAGTCCATCATCGGCGCGCTGGGCATTGCCCCGGCGGGTGTGAATTTTGACTCCATCGACGGTGAGCCTGCCACCATCATCGTTTTGCTCCTGATCCCACGGAAGAGTTTTCAGGAGCATATCCGCGCCATGGCCGCCATCGCACGGGTCATGAATGAGGAGGCCAACCGAAAGGCGTTTCTGGCCGCCAAAACCCCTGCTGAGATCATCCAGCTCATTGAGAAGATAGAAGGTCACTGAGACCTTTTGACGGCGCAGGCCGAAAGGCCGCCGGTGACCAGGAAACATCAATAGTATAAAACAGCGCGGGCACTACCGGCCCGCGCTGTTGTTATTTTTTTTTGGGCTTTCCTGGGCATGTTTGCTCTTCTCATTCTGGAGACGGCGGGAATATTCTGCAAGTTTCGTTCGCCGGTGGTATAATGCTGTGTCGTGAAATGTTGGCCATTATCGGGACTTGCTTAATTTGTTTCGGTAAGTTTTTCAGACTAGGGCGGTTACAATGGGCATGGCGGGGACAGAATCCTTTACTGTCGTGGAAGCGGCCGTTTCTTGCCAATCGGGTGGACAGTCTTTGCCTGTTCAAGACATAGGACCTGCGGATGGTCGTGGACGATTGGGTGGAACGGGCGAGAAATGCGCCGCAGCAAAGGGCTCTTGGCGGTCTGTGGTCACCAGTCTGCTTGTTGTCCTCTGGGTCTTTGCCATCACCTCATTTTATTTGGTTCGATTTGCGGCCACGCTTTGGAGCGTTGGACCCGGCGGAATCTACGGACTGTGAGGTGATTCAGGTGTCCAAATCCCAAAGAATCATTCTTCCGCTGGATGAAGAGCCGTTCTTTAAGACCATGAGCAGGCCCGTGCTGGCCAAGATTGAGGCTTATGTCTACCACCGCAATTACGACGCCCGCCAGGTGGTCTATTTTCCCGATGACCCCTGTGACTATGTCTACTGGGTAAGGGCGGGCCGGATTCGGGTGACGCGGGTGTCGGGGGACGGGCGGGAGCTGAGCTTTCGGCACCTTGGCCAGGGGGACATGCTGGGCGACGAGTGCATGGCCGACCGGCCCAAACGCAATGACTACGCCGAGGCGCTTGAAGCGTCCACCCTGTGCCTGATGCGAACGGATGACTTCCGGCGTGCGGCGCGGGAGGAGGCGGAACTGGCCTATGCCGTGGCGGTGCGCCTCAGCAAGCGAGTGCTCGAACTGGAACAAACCCTGGCCGAGACCGTGTTCCACACGGTGAGAAGAAGGGTATGCTTCGCGCTGCTGCGGCTTTCCGCGCGCGAGGGAGGGCGGGGCGCTGCAAGCCTCGACATCACACACCAGGAAGTGGCAAACCTGGTCGGGGCGACCCGCGAGACGGTGACGGGCGTGCTGCACAGCCTCCGCGAGGACGGCGTCATTGAGCTGGCAAACAGACGACTGAAGATTCTTGACATGGCGGCGCTTCGACAACCGGGCGGGGGAGGCTGAAAGAGAATAAAGGGGATGACGTTTTGTGGAGCCGGTGTTATACTTCAAGCCTGAGCTGTTCTCATACATTTAACGGATTCGGCCGGTGCGCGGTGGGTGGTTGTTTCGCAACCTGTGGAGTGGAATGTCATGGAGAGCGTGCTGACAATAGTGCTGGCGGGTGGCGCCGGCGAACGTCTCTATCCGCTGACCAAGAACCGGGCAAAGCCGGCGGTTCCCTTCGGGGGGATCTACCGCATCATCGACTTTACCCTGTCCAACTGCATCAATTCCGGCCTGCGGCGGGTGCTTGTGCTAACCCAGTACAAATCCAATTCCCTGTCCCGCCATGTGCAGATGGCGTGGAACATCATGCACACCGAACTGGGGGAGTTCATAGAAATCATTCCGCCCCAGATGCGCATCAACAGCCACTGGTATCTTGGCACGGCGGATGCCATCTACCAGAACCTCTATTCTGTGGACCAGTCCGACCCGCGCGAGGTGCTCATCGTTTCCGGCGATCATATTTACAAGATGAACTACCAGAAGATGATTCAGCAGCACCGTGATGTCAGGGCGGACCTGACCGTGGCCGCCATTGAAGTGCCGCTGGAGGAGGCGAGCCGTTTCGGCGTTTTCGAAGTGGACAGGACGGGGCGGGTGCTGGGATTTGAGGAGAAACCGGCGAACCCCAAGCCGCTGCCCGGCCAACCGGACCGCGCGCTGGCCTCCATGGGCATTTATGTCTTCGGCGCCGACGCGGTGCGCGAGGCTGTCTGCGCCGATGCGGAGCGCGTTCAAACCAGCCACGATTTCGGCAAGGACATCATCCCGCGCATGGTGCGCGACAAGGCGGTGTACACCTACAGGTTTCAGGACGAGAACAAGAAACAGGCCCAATACTGGCGCGACGTGGGCACGCTGGAGTGCTACTGGGAGGCCAACATGGACCTCGTGTCGGTGGACCCCCAGTTCAACCTCTATGACAAATCATGGCCCATGCGCACCCACGTTCCGCCGCTGCCCCCGGCAAAGTTTGTGTTTGCCGAGGTGGGCAACCGTTTTGGCGTCGCCGTGGATTCCATCGTGAGCCCCGGGTGCATCATCAGCGGCGGCACGGTGGACCGCTGCGTATTGTCGCCCGAGGTGCGCGTCAACTCGTACGCCCATGTGCAGGAGTCGATAGTCATGCACGGTGCCGTGATCGGCCGCCACAGCCGCATTCGCCGCGCCATCATCGAAAAGGGTGTCCAGATTCCCGAGCACACCGTCATCGGCTACAACCTCGAAGAGGACGCAAAGCGCTTCCGCATCACCGACAACGGCGTCGTGGTGGTGGAAAGCGCCGAAGGCCTGCTTGAACCGGTGCCGATACCCGTAAAGTAGTAAAGTAGAGTGCGTGGAATTTTGCGAAGCAAAATGGAACGCACCGAGTTCTGTTCGATACGGACGGCAGGGATGCCGGCGCTCCCAGTAAGATGGTGCGTTCCATTTTGCTTCGCAAAATCCCACGCACCCTACGCACTCACGCACCCTACGGATATGTCTTATGCCATTCTGCCCGCGCCGTCGGCGGGGCGGGAGAGGATAAGTTCGCCAACAATGCCGGTGGCCTTGGTGTAACCCTGCATGAGTTCGGCGCAGAATGCGGCCGCCTTGTCGGCGTCCACGAGGTTAATCGTGCATCCGCCAAAGCCCGCACCGGTCATGCGCGCGCCGTGACAGCCGGGCAGTGCCCGCGCCGCGTCGGCCATTGCATTCAGTTCGGGGCTGGTCACCTCATAGTCATCGCGCAGGCTGATGTCCGACGCCGTCATGAAGGCGCCCAGCGTGACCTTGTCGCCTGCACGCATCGCCTCGCAGGCTTTCTGCGTGCGCACGTCTTCGGTGATGACGTGGCGCGCCCGGCGGAACGCTATTTCACTCATGCCGCCCCGGCAGACTTCCAAGTCTTCCAGGGTGAAGTCGCGCAGATGGGTGCCCTCGCGGCCCGTGCCGGCGCGCAGCGCGGCCACGGCCTCGCCGCATTCGCCCACCCGCTCGTTGTATTTCGATGCCGTGAGTCCCCGCGCACACTTGGTGTTGGCAATCACGAAGAGGGCATTGTCGAAGGAAATGGGCACCAAGTCATAGGCGAAACTGCGGCAGTCGAGAAACAGGCCATGGTCGGCCTTGCCGCAGCGTGAAATGAACTGGTCCATGATACCGCTCTTGAGGCCGAGGAAATTGTTCTCCACGCGCTGGCCGAGCCGCGCCGCCTCGGGACCGTCGAAATTAAACCCGCCCAACTCCTCAAACAGGCACAACGCCGCCATTTCGAGCGCGGCAGAACTGCTTAGGCCGCATCCGAGGGGCACATCGCCCAGAATGAGAATGTCCGCACCCACCGGCGTCTTGCCTGCCTTAAGCAGCTCGTCGACCACGCCCATGATGTAGTCGATCCAGGGCTCGGCCGCGTTGCGCACGCGTTCGTCCAGGCGCACGGTCACGTCACGGTTAAGATTCTCCGCCCGCGCGACAAGCAGTCCGTCATCGCGGCGGCGCCCGGCGATGGCCGTTTCACGCTCGATGGCCATGGGCAGCACAAACCCGTGGTTGTAGTCGGTATGCTCGCCGATGATGTTCACCCGTCCCGGTGCGCGCACCACCAGCTCCGGCTTCGCGCCAAACCGCTTCTCGAACGCTTCTGTGACTGTGGGAACAGCGATGGACATGACAAGACCTCCTTCGGGATTGGGTTACGAACCGTCTACAGGATAATGAAAGGGCGGGGAAAAGGCAAAGAGGATGGCAATGGAGAGTGGACAATTGACAATTGACAATGAAAGGCAGGAACGCAATAGGGGGAGCAATGCCCCAGTCATTCTGCGAGGCGTTGAAACGCGTCCAGCGGCGCGGTGACACTGGCAAGATAAATTGGGTTCTGCCGGTGGTTCTTGTCCGGGTGGAAGCATTCCCAGGGTGAACCAAACTTCTCGCCCCTGCGAAAATCGCCTTCGCGCAGTTCGTCCACCAAGTCCTTGGCAAGCGATTCCGCCGAGGCGCGATCCACCTTGGCCACGGCAAAGCAGACCCAGCCCGTTGGCGTGTCCCAGTAGGCACCGTTCTGGTAACGATTCTTTTGCGCGAGCGCCTTCTCCCAAGCGCTTGTCGCGCTGAAATCCGCATCTGTGGGCACGTGGCGGATGCCGCCCTTCCAGGCGATGGTGCCGCGTTTCAATGCGTCAGCGAGACCCTTGCGGGCGGTCTCCTCCACCTCCGGGGGCAGCGCGCCCACATACACCGCGAAGGCCGTGCCCCACACATCCGGCTGTGCACTGAGGCCCGTCGATGCGCGCAGGATGCCGCGGTCTGCGGGGAAGCGTTTGGGCAGGGTTTCGCGCAGTTGCGCGGCGGCATCCCGGTAGGCCTTCGCCTTCTCCGCGTATCCCAGCGCATCCATAAGTTTGGCGAGGTCCGTTGCCGCCCGGTATTTCAGCACGGACGCGAACAGGAGGTCGCCTGTGTGTGTGACGCAGTCAAAGAAGCCGAAGTTCACGCCCCGGTTCTTCTCCCCGACGCACACAAGACCGGTTTCGGGGTCGTTCGGCGGCATGGCATAGGCGGCTTCCAAGCGGTCAATGAGCGGTTGACCGCCGATGACTTCTTTCAGGAAATCGGTTCTGCCGGTTGCTTTCAGGTACAGTGCCGCCATGCGCACGAAGTAGAACTGATCGTCCAGCGAGGGCAGCATGCCCCACTGCGCCCCGCCCTGCTTGTCATAGTCTTCCAGAATGCCGGGAAAGAAGATGGGGACGCCGCCGAAGGAAATGTGGTCGGCGATGGAACCCACCGGCAGCGTACTGCCCGTGGACAGCGTGATTTCCTTGTCCACTTGGTGCGCTGCCGTGTAGCGCAGCGCGTGGAGCTGCTCCTCTGCCGGGATGATGCCGCACTCCACGGACATGGTATAGTCGCGTATCCAGAAGGCGGGATAGTCCTCGCGCCCGCCGGGACGGATAAGCGTGCCGTCGCTCGTGTTGGGGCCAATCTTGCCCACCATCGCGCCCGGCGCCACCCGCGACGATTCCAGCGTTGCCTTGGCCATGTCGGTGAGAAAGGCCATATCACCGGGTGAGAGCAGGGGGGTGTCGCTCGCCGTCGATGCCTTGCAGGCGATGCAAAGCAGAGTGATGCAGAGTATGATTGTTCGCATGTTTATCGGGCTTTCCTTGCGTTGTGTTGCGGGACCGATTGTGCGTCGATAAGGCGAAACATGCCGGCCAGAAGTTCAAACCCCTTCTGGTGCTGCAATTCTATTGCGTCAGCCAGTCCAGCGCGTGCCAGTTGTTCGGCCATCGGTCTTGCGGTCAGCAGAATCTCGGAATCCAGCCCAATGCCGCTCAGCCCCAGTTCGCACCACTCTTCAATATTCCACCAGAGTGTTTCCAGCATCTCAAGGATTTCCGGCCATGGTTTCCATTGTGGCGGCCCGTATTCTAGCAGTCCCCCGCGCAGCGCGGCGTTGACGCGCATGGTGCGGATTCTGCCCTGCACGATGGAGTCTGTATAGCCGGAACGCTCCATGTCTGAAAGCACATCCAGGACCGTGCGCTGGGCGTAACCGGTGCGCCGCGCGATTTCGCGGGCATGGCCCGAAGTGCAAGTCAGAAGATAGGCCAGGACATCGGCCCGCGCGCTGACGCCGAACAGGGCGCGCAGCCGCAGCCACAGGCAGGATGGGGCTTCTGCCGGGAAGGAGAGGGCAACCCCGCGCTGCACAAAGGGGGAACGCAACAGGCCGTGACTCAAGAACACCGCATCCACGTTTCCGACAACGGGAAGTGCCCGGCCATTCTTTGTCAAGAAAAGTGGTTCAGGACTTGACGTCACGGTTCCCCGTGTTGCCGAA
Organism: Candidatus Hydrogenedentota bacterium; assembly: GCA_903893795.1. Taxonomy (GTDB): domain Bacteria; phylum Hydrogenedentota; class Hydrogenedentia; order Hydrogenedentales; family CAITNO01; genus CAITNO01. The sequence goes on from CAITNO010000062.1 coordinate 43,880, forward strand.
AGCCGCCAGCGCCAGGACGGCGAGGTCCCGTCAAGCCACGCCGCCGCCGCCCCCACGGCCACCTGGCCACGAAAACCGGAGCGCCGCATGAGCAGACGCAGCCGCTGCGGACTCACAAAACGCCCGTTGGCGCCGAGCCATTCCAGCACCGCGTCAAAGAGGCGTGCATCATACCGGGCCATGGAAAGAGTGAACACAAGGAGCGCTTCTGGGTCTGCCAGTTCGCGAAAAGCATCCCTCCCCTGGCCGGCCACACCCAAGGCGGACCAGGCCCGCCACAAGAATGCGAGCACGGTCTCCTGGGCGGCATCTCTAAAGCTGTTGAGCGACAGAGGCATGGCCCATTTCTTTCAGTAGTTGTTTCAGCAGTCCCAGGTAGCCTTCCGATGTGTCCACCGTGACCGTCCATCGTGCGGCCGTGAGCAGTTCCCCGTCGGTTGGTGAAAGAGCGGCCAGGTCGGCGACATGATAGCCGCCGCGATCTACTGCGGCGAACAGTTTCAGATGAACCTGGTCCAGCCTGCCGATGAAATTAACGCGAAGCTGGGCCCCACAGAGCCCCGAAACTAGGCGCCTCTTCAGTCCTTCAAGGCCCATCTGAAACAGGCCGCCCGGTCCTGCACAGGGCCGGTTGTTTAGCCAATCCGGCGGCAGCGACAGCACCCGCGCCGTTTCATCGGCTGCCCGCGCAAGATGTTCGGGCCAGGGAACAGGCGCGGCCAGTGCATCTTGGTCATCCAGAAATGCCACCACATCCACATCGTTGGTCGTGCGTTTCGCTAGACCCACCCCCACCAGCGCGGCGCCGCCACACACGACAAGCCGCGTGACCGGCGCATCGCTTCTGCGCAACCGCTCGGCCAGCAGATTCAGTACCTGCGGTAGGGTGTTTTGATCAATCGGTGAAAGCATAACTTAAAACCATCATAATGAGTGTTTTATAGTATACATGCCCCGGCGGGGTTCGTCAATAGGTCTGGGGCAATTTGTCGCGGTTCGGGTGACTGCCTCAGGATTTGGACTTTTCGGAACCCTTAACATCCCCGTACGCCTCAAACTCAATCACCTGCATCAAAGGTTGGCCGGTGGAATTGCGGAGACCGGTCAGACGGATGTATTTCACCGCACGCGGTGCGAATATATCGACCTGCCAGCCGCGCGCCTCGGCGGCGCTCTTGTCCACGGCGGGCCGCCAGGTCTTGCCGTCCAGCGAGGTGTCGATGCGGTAGGAATAGTATCGGTCGTCGAGGTCGAAGAGCAGCATCTGCGTGCGCGCGACATTGGCCGCCTGCGGCAATTCGACGGTCACGCTGCCGGGAACGGCGAACCAGGTGAGACCCGAGGACCCGCTATAGTTGTCAGCATCGCCGTCAATCATGCGTTCCGGGGCGAGGCCCGGTTTGCCGTCGTCAATGGCGCCGATGACCTTCGCGCCTTTCGATGCGAGGGCGAGATTGTCCTGGTATCGGGATGGTAGGGCCGCGGCCGGAGGGAAGCGCTCCGGCTGGCGGGGCGTGTAACTGCCCTTCACAAACTGGCACACAGCATCGTATAGGGGGCGGTATTTGTCGGGCTGTTTCAGCAGCATGCCGAGCGCGCCGCCGCCCTCATACCAACCCACCAGCGACTTGTTCATCCAGCCATATACAGCGCCCGCATCAAGGTAGTCCCAGAACCGTTGCAGATGTGCTTCCGAGCTCAGCGCGCGCCCGTCGAATTCCATCTCCACACCGCAGCCGAATCGCTTGGCGCGGTTGGCCGCCCGGCCCAGGCGCCCGGCGCCGCCGTTTCCTTCAAAGAAGAAATTGGGTTGGAGCATCATGGCGTCGAAACCGAGTTTGCGCCAGTCGCCCGCGCCCTCACCGGTGAAATAGGGAATCCAGTAGTGTTTCAGCTTCTGTCCATGGAGGTATTCAGAGGTCCACAGCACCATGGACCTTTGCTCTTCCGGAATGCTCTCGCCGGTCCAGTAGTATCCGAGCAGGTTGAGGTGCGCGTAGTGCCCGTCCTCGAAGCGTTTGCGGACGGTGTCCATATACCAGCGCAGCGTGGCCTGCCGGTCTTCTTCATGGGAGAAATCCAGTGCATGATCCGTTCCGGGAAGCGCACCGAAATCGGTTCGCTCCGTCGGCGGGCAGGGGAGGGTTATCATGACGTTGACCCGGCGGTCCGGCTGGTTCAGCGTCTGGCCGATGTCGGCAACGCACTGCTCCAGACCATTCACCCCCGACTGCTCGCGAAACCATGCGTCTGCCAGCCATTGCCAGTCCGCGATGGTGGGTTGGGGTTTGCCTTTGGCGAAGTAGTGGAGCTGCCTGTCGTCATCAGTGGCGAATTCGATGAACAGAAAGCTGTCGAAGAGCCAGTCCGTGGGCTTTCCCGCCGCGTCAACGCAGGCCACATAGGGCCGCAGTGTTTCCCGCGTCCAGGGCCCGCGCCGGGCCTGGCCGTGGTAGAGCAGGCACAGGTGGCGCATGCCGCCGGTTGATTCGAGACCGGGTGCAAGATATCCGGACGCTGGGGCGTCTATTGCGCTGAAAAGGGCGCCTGCGACCAAGAGCAGTCCTGTCATGGCTGTCACCCGCGCCAGGTATGGCCGCATTTTCGGCAGCGGCAGTCGCGTTTGAGAAACAGGGAGGACAGGCCGAAGCTGAGAATCATCAGCCACACCGCGCCCTCGGTCAATGGCGCCACATCCACATTTGCCGTATGGCATTCGGGGCAGTGCCGGTATCGTTTGTCGGCGGGTTCGACATATTCGTCCATGTCGGTCGGCGTGTCCACATCCCCCATAATTTCGCGGGCCTTGGCCTCATCTTCGGAGTCCACCTCCACCGCAATGGTTCCGGTGAACCCATGGTACCGGCCCTGCCGGTTCATCCGCGCGGCGATGTCCTCCGCCTCCAGGCGGTGGCACAGCGCCTGGGCCTCGAACTCAGAAGTGAAAACGCTGATGACCACCATGCTCATGTTGTTGGTTCCCATCTCGCACATCCTGCGCGGGCGATAGTATACCCGTGCCGGGGGCACAATAAAACGGCACCTGCGCCAAGACCCACGTCGGCGCGGCAGGTGATGCGTAATTAACACGGAGAGGGGCACTAATAAAACATTCTTTTCGCGGTGTCAGAAAAATGATAAAAACTATATGCTAAAGTCACCTTATGGAAGCGCTGTATTCAAAACTTAGAACGGTTTTCATCGCCCACCCTCAACGGTCGACTTGACACCGTCAAGCGGCAATCCCAAGAACAGGAGTTATTCCCGATGAAGAAAGGCTTTACCCTGATTGAATTGCTGGTCGTCATCGCCATTATCGGAATTCTGGCGGCCATCCTGTTGCCTGCGCTGGCGCGGGCACGCGAAGCGGCCCGGCGCGCAAGCTGTGCAAACAATCTCAAGCAGATGGGGTTGGTTCTCAAAATGTACAGCAACGAAGCCCCCGGCGGGAAATTCCCAGCGATGGCGTACCGAATTTCCCACCAGATTACGTTCTGGCGCAAGTTCAACACCACCAATGTGGTGCCCTGCGGTTACTCGAACCCTTTCACGAGCCCGTCCCCCCTCGGCCAGGGGGATGCCCAGTTTGTGTTTGACGGCACCGCTGTCTATCCGGAATACCTGACCGACACGAACATCATGATTTGTCCATCCGACGCCACGGCGGCGGCCATCAATTCCGAGGGTCGGTGGTACCTCAACCGTGACACCCAGTCCAAGCGGATAGACCCTTGCGCTTTTACGGCGCAGTCCTATGCCTACCTCGGCTGGGCGCTGAACGGGCAACCCGGCCAGGACTATCTAAAGGCCGGCGTTGATCCCAACAATTCCACGATTACCGGTCTTCAAGCAGCCCAAGCCGGTTTTCTTGACTTCGGCTTCCTGTTGTTGATCAATTCGACGCTGGCAGGACAAGTTGGCAATATCAACACAAACACGTTCGACAAAGACTTGTCGTTCACGAATGACCAGGGCGCGAAGAAAACGCTGTACCAGACGAAGGAGGGCGTCGAACGGTTCTTCATCACCGACATCAACAACGCCGGATCGAGCGCCCAGGCGCAAAGCACCATTCCGGTAATGTTTGACCTGTTGAGCACGACGGTCAGCGAATTCAATCACATCCCCGGTGGGTCGAACATCCTGTACATGGACGGTCACGTCGAATTTCTCCATTTCCCGGGCGCGTTCCCGGCGACGCGGGCTTTCGCCGCCCTAATCTCGATGCTGTAGGAGTTTGCTGCGCGGGCCTCCGCGCGCAACCCGCCGATGTGACAGGGTGACAATGTGAGTCGTGCTGCGGAAGACCGATTGCTTATACCGGTCTTCCGCAGCCCTTTTTTGAGTAACACTCTTCGAAAGCGACGGCAAAGGGCTTGACAGCAACTGAGATAACCGGTAAAATATATTACCGGTTTAATGAAGAACCGGTAAATACCATTACCGGGTTCAGCCATGCGTGACACGATAAAGACTATGTTACTGGATTTTCAGGAGCATCTTCTGGAAACGGGCGTGAACCGTCATCTACATGTCTCCACGGTCCGCGGCAAGGCTACTGTGTGCATTGGCGTGCGCCGCAGCGGCAAATCCACCTTCCTGTTTCAGTTGATGCAGCGGTTGCTGGAAAGCGGTGTTTCGCGGCAGAATATTCTCTATCTGAATTTCTTCGATGATCGGCTCCACGAACTGAAGCGCGAGAATCTCGCGGTGGTCCTGGATGCCTATTACTCCCTCTATCCGGAGAAGAAAGATACGGAAACGGTTTACTGTTTCTTCGACGAGATTCAGATGGTGCCCGGTTGGGAACCCTTTGTTGACCGGCTTCTACGCTCGGAGAAGTGCGAAGTCTATTTAACGGGTTCTTCGGCGCGGATGTTGTCCAGGGAAATCGCCACCCAGATGCGCGGACGTGCCCTCTCCTGGGAGGTGTTTCCGTTCTCCTTTCGCGAATTCCTCGACTGGAAGGGCGTGGAATGGCGGGAACCGCTGACCACGAAGCGGCAGTTGCTGGTGCGGCAGGCCTTTGGTGAATACTGGGAGACCGGCGGTTTTCCGGAGGTCCTTGGGCTCGACCGCAACTTGCGCATCAAGATTCACCAGGAATATTTCCACACTATACTCGCGCGTGACCTTATCGAGCGACATGAAGTGCTTCATCCCCGCGCGCTCACCGAACTCGCGCACTGGCTGGTGGACAACACGGCGTCGTTGTATTCGGTCAACCGGCTCACCGGTTATCTGAAATCGCTGGGACACCGCGCGCCCAAGGCCGCGGTGGGCGACTATCTCGAATGGATGGAGGACGCCTATTTCCTGTTCAGCGTGCGCCTGTACGATGCATCCGTGGCCCGAACCAGCACCAATCCGAAGAAGATATACGCCGTTGACCACGCGTTCGTTTCTTCCGTGGCCTCCGGCGTGCTGGTCAACGCCGGACACCTGCTGGAGAACCTCGTGTTCACCGCACTCCGCCGGAACCATCCGAACATCAACTACTACAAGACCAAGAGCGGGCGGGAAGTGGATTTCGTTGTTCCGATGCGCGGCCGGGAGAGGCGTTTGGTTCAGGTCTGCGAATCGTTGGCCGATCCCCGCACGCGCAAGCGGGAAACGGAAGCGCTCAGCGAGGCCATGTCCGAACTTCGCCAATCCACCGGCATCATCGTGACCCGTGAGGAGGCGGGACAGATGGATACGGATGGCGGGTCCATCGAGATAGTGCCCGCATGGCACTTCCTGCTAAACTGGGCTGGTAGCGTAGATCTAAATAGAACAACCTGACATCCGAAGCTGAGAAGTTCCTGGAGGAGGAAAGCCATGAAGCGCCAATCTCTTACTGAGCGGTTCGCTTTCGGGTACGAAGTCAGGCCTAATCGACGGCCTGGCGCTCCCACCTATGAGTTCTTCATTGGCATGCCCAGAAACGTCGAGAACTTGAAGGAAATGGGCCAGCAACTTCTTGAAGGACAGAAGACGGCGTATCAGGAGATATGCCAGGCGCATGGGGAAAACAAGGCGGCGCTTGATCAGCTTAGTTGGGACCTTCAAAGTGTCGAACGGACGCTGGAGACGGGTTTCAGCAGTGTGGTAAGCGCCGTGCAGTTCTTGGAACGTTCTATGGGCGCCGAACTCGCGGAGATGAAGTGGGTTCTAAGTCAGATCGATTCTAGATTTGCCGAACTGATTCATCTCGTCAAGTTTCCGCGGGAGACAGAGGCAGTGGAACTCTTGGGTGATGGCATCAAGGCACTGTCCAAGGGCAACATCGAACATGCCCAGGTACTCTTGACGGAAGCGGAACATAAAAAGCTGACAAACTTTCAAATTCAAGTTAATTTGGGTTTTGTATATCTGCACAACGAGGATGCGACGAACGCTCTCACTCATTTTAGGTACGCTGTTGATTATGCGCCGGAACCTGACAGAGACCTTCCAACGAGTATCTTTGTCAGAGAGTGTCTTGCACGTGCCTACTATGCGTCAGAAGGCTACTTTCAGGCTTGTGCAGTAATGCGGGAGGCGGTCGACCTGCGGCGCAGGGGGAATCTCCGTAAACCCGAAGCCGAGTATCAACTGGCCGTGTACACTGCCATGAGTGGTGATTCGGATTCGGCATTTCAGATGCTCATAGCGATATGCGAGAGTGAACCCTCTTTCTGGTCGGTCGCGACTAAGGACGAGGACTTGTCGGCAATTCGTTCCCGAATCATTGAGCATCTCGACCAGTTTCTGACAAAACACACGGAAGATGCCCGCCGTGTCATAGTTGACGCTCGCGAGGGAATTCGTGCGGTCGTTAAGGAAGCGGGGGCCGATTTACTTGAAACTGGGGAGTGCGAGAGTCTAATTGACCGCGCTGAGGCGTTGCTTGACGGCAGGAATGTCAATTCAGTACTTTCCGCACGCAAAGCTGCGGCGATGGTATCGGGATTCATTCCCAGTTTGAACCAATTGCGCAAAATCCGTGAGGAAGAATGCACGGCTCGGGCAGTGTGTGAAGAAGCGGTGAATGCAGAGACGTTAGCACATCACAATCTCTTGCGCGAAGAGGCAGCGAAGAAAGCGGAGATAGAGCGGCGAAAAGCCAATCTAAAATCCCGAAAATCACTTGTTGTGGCTGGCTTTGGATGTCTTCCGTGGATATTCACCTTCTTGTTCGTTATTCTATCGTCTAATTTCTCTATCACAGACATAGATTGCAGAGGGGTGTGCGCGGCCATGTTCTGGTTCATTCTAATAGGAATAGGTGCAGAAAACCTAATTAGTGATATAATAAACAACAACATAAGTAAGTATGCCTCTGATGAAAATCAACCGGAGTCGCTTGTCTTCGCGAGGGGGAATCTCAAATTGAAGAGCGAGGAAAGGGACAGCCTCAATGAGAAATACCTTCTTGTCAAGTCTGAATTGTGTTCCATGGAGAAACCGATTAAGTCGACGACGACCTTCGTGGAACAGGCGGAGAAGTTGTAGCGCTAGAGTATCTCGGAACGGTTGAGAAGACAATTCACCTCGGACATAGCGATCAAGAAAGGATAGTCATGGTGACGTTCCCGTATGCCTGATTTGAGACTGTTTCTTATCCATTGTCATTGACGTTACTTGTTCTATTTGGGAATCACTCCGAGTATCCCGTTTTGGTGGCTCTAGAAGTGATTGAGGCCGGCGCCGTGCAACGTCGGCCTGGGAAAGGGGATTTATCCGGCTTGCGCCGGTTACGGGCAGTTCTCAAACTACTCTGCCTTGGGCGGTCTCACGTCGAATACCAACTCTTCGCCTACCCGTTTAATTGTAACATGGGATCCGTCGGGCACGTTGCCCGTCAGCAGTTCCCGCGCGAGCGGGTCGAGGACGCGGCGCTGGATGGTGCGCTTGAGCGGCCGTGCGCCGTAGACCGGGTCGAAGCCCAGCTCGGCCAGCAGGTCACGGGCCTCGTCGCTCAATTCAATTGTCAGGTTGCGTTCGCCCAGCCGTTTCGACAGCCGCGTGAGCTGCACGTCCACGATTTTGCGGATGTGCTCCCGCGTGAGCGGGTGGAACACCACGATGTCGTCGATCCGGTTCAGGAACTCGGGCCGGAAATGCCTGCGCAGCACGGCCTGCACCGCTTCGACCTGCTTGTCACCGTAGCCCATCTGGTCAAACAGCTCGCTGCCCAGGTTCGACGTCATGATGACCACCGTGTTGCGGAAGTCCACCGTGCGGCCCTGGTTGTCCGTGAGCCGCCCGTCGTCGAGCAGTTGCAGCAGGATGTTGAACACGTCAGCGTGGGCCTTTTCGATTTCGTCGAGCAGGATCACGCAGTAGGGGCGGCGGCGCACGGCCTCGGTCAACTGGCCGCCCTCGTCATAGCCAACATAGCCCGGGGGCGCGCCGATGAGCCGCGACACGGAATGGCGCTCCATGTATTCCGACATGTCGATGCGCACCATGGCGTTCTCGTCGTCGAACATTACCTCGGCAAGCGCGCGGGCCAGCTCGGTTTTGCCCACACCCGTCGGGCCTAGGAAGATGAACGAGCCGATGGGCCGCTCGGGTTCCTTGAGTCCGGCGCGGGCCCGGCGCACGGCGTCGCTAACGGCGCGCACGCCGTCTTCCTGGCCGATGACGCGGCGGCCGATTTCCTCTTCGAGCCGCAGCAGTTTCTGCATCTCGCTTTCGAGCAGTCGGTTCACCGGGATGCCGGTCCAGTTGGACACGACCTTCGAGATCTGTTCTGCGGTTACCTCCTCGCTGAGGAAGCTGCCGCCCTTCTGCAATTCGGCCAGCCTTTCCTGCGCCGCGGTGAGTTCCTGCTGGAGCGTGTTCAGCGTGCCATAGCGGATCTCGGCCACCTTGCCCAGGTCGCCCTGGCGTTCGGCGATTTCCTCGGCGCGCTTGGCTTCGTCGATCTTGCCCTGGCTGCCGCGGATGACCTCGATGGCGGCCTTTTCGGTCTGCCACTGCGACTTCTTGCCGTTCAGTTCCTCGCGCAGATTGGCCATGTCCTCTTTAATGGCGTTCAGGCGGTCCTGGCTCGCCTTGTCCCGCTCCTTTTTCAGGGCGAGTTCCTCGATTTCCAACTGGCGCAGCCGCCGCTCGATCACGTCGATCTCGTAGGGCATGCTGTCGATCTCGATGCGCAACCGCGACGCGGCCTCGTCGATCAGGTCGATGGCCTTGTCCGGCAGGAACCGGTCGGCGATGTAGCGGTGGCTGAGCGTGGCCGCGGCCACGAGCGCGCTGTCCTGGATGCGCACGCCGTGATGCACCTCGTAGCGCTCCTTGAGCCCACGCAGGATTGCAATGGTGTTTTCCACGTTCGGCTCGGCCACAAAGACCGGCTGGAAACGGCGCTCCAGCGCCGCGTCCTTTTCCACGTGCTTCTTGTACTCGTCCAGCGTGGTCGCGCCGATGCAGTGCAGTTCGCCGCGCGCCAGCGCGGGCTTGAGCATGTTGGACGCGTCCATGGCACCTTCGGCCGCTCCCGCGCCGACGAGCGTGTGCATCTCATCTATGAACAGGATGACCTGTCCCCGGGCCTCCTGCACGGCCGACAGCACGGCCTTGAGCCGCTCCTCGAACTCGCCGCGGAACTTGGCGCCCGCCACCATTGAGGCCAGATCCAGCGCGGCCACGCGCTTCTCTTTCAGGCCCTCGGGCACGTCGCCCGCGACGATGCGCTGGGCCAGGCCCTCCACGATGGCGGTCTTGCCCGTGCCGGGCTCGCCGATGAGCACCGGATTGTTTTTCGTGCGGCGGGACAGCACCTGGATGACGCGGCGGATTTCCTCGTCCCGGCCGATGACCGGGTCGAGCTTGCCAGCTCGGGCCAGTTGCGTCAGGTCGCGGCTGTAGCGCTGCAGCGCGTCGTAGTTCGACTCCGCGTTGGGATCGGTCACGCGCTGCGTGCCGCGCACGTCCTTGAGCGCCTGCAGCACCGCCGCCTCGGTCACGCCCATGTCCTTGAGGATGCGCGCCGCATCGGACCCGTTGTCCAGAATGCCCAGCAGGATGTGCTCCGTACTCAGGTACTCGTCCTTCAGGTTCTGCGCGAGTTTCCAGCCCGCGTCGAGCGCCTGCTGGGCCTCGCGGCCCAGTCCAGGCTGAGCGCCGCCCTGGCTCACCTTGGGCAGCCGGTTGTAGGTCTGCGCCAGCGCGGTGGCCACGCGGCCCGGCTGGACGCCGATGCGCTGCAAAATGGCGCCCACCGAGCCCTGTTCCTGCGCCACCAGCGCGTCGAGCAGGTGGAGCGTCGTGATTTCGGGATGGCCCTTTTCCGAGGCGCGTTCGAGCGCCTGCGTCAGGACCTCTTGGCTCTTAATCGTCAGTTTGTCCATGCGAAACATATGTGGTACCTCCTGCGTACGGGAGAAGCAAACGCCGTGCCAGCCGAAAAGTCACCCAAAATGGGCGTATTCGACGGATTGGGTTGTGCCCCTGTTTCATTATGCACAGATGGTGCTTCAATTTGGAGTAGCTTCGCAATCCTGACGGCGCTGGCTTTTGCGGATGCAGTCTGTATTGGCAAACAGGAGCGCTCATGGGGGAAGTCTTCCGAAAATTAGAACCGTCGCCGTGTGGTTCAGTGCTGACTGCGTACCCTCCGTCATTCCTGCGCGGGAATGACGGAGGGATAGGCATTCGTTGCAGACCTAAAGGGTTGCTTGCGCCCTTGGTACGGAATAGTCCAAGATGCTGGGCATGGGTCAACTCATCAAACCCTACACACCCTGGCTTGGCATTTTGGGGCCGATTCCTATCTTGCTGGGCGCGACTCTGGCCGCGTTGCACTACGCTGGCCATGGCGGGGCGGGGTATTCCTTCCTGCGGCAGGCCGTTTCCGACCTGGGCGACCCATCCCGGTCGGCGTGGGCGTGGGCATTCAATGCTGGCATGATGGCCAGCGGACTGTGCATGGCCCTGTTTGTCCTCGGCACGAGCCTCCGCTTGAACAGCAGACCGGCCTATGCCATTGCCGCCATAGGCATCGTCTCCACGCTGGCCATGGCGGGGATTGGCGTCTTTACCTCACAGGACGCGACCCGCACGGCTCACTATGTTACCGCCGGTGTGGCGTTCCTCAGCCAAATGGTGCTCAGCGCCAGTTTCGGCCTGCATCTTCCCTTCAGCCGGAAGAACGCGCTTCCCCGATGGCTTGCCATTCCGAGTTTGTTGTCCGCGCTGTGTTCGTTTGTTTTCTTGTTCCTGCTGGTCGCCACACGTACCGGCCGCATTGTGGAATCGCGGCTGGGTTTCCATCTTGGTGTACATGGCCCGTTGGTCAAGCCCGTGACTGTCCTGGAGTGGGCTGTTCTGGGGAGTGGCCTGCTGCTGTGTTTCGCAACGGCCCTGTCGCAGTTCGGCGAACCCCGCGTTGACAACTGCCCGGCACCAATGGTCATTTCTGAGGGCTGAGGTGCCTACAGCCCATTGTTGAAGCGGTCTATGGAGCGCGGTGGCAAAGCGCAGCGACGACACCGACCATCTGCCAACCCGCGCAGTCCCTGTGGTTTCCCCGATCTGTCTGATCGGTCCGACCGGCCTGATCAATCCCGCTTACCTCTTATCCTGTTCATCCATGTTCATTCCTCTTTGCTCCTTTTTCTTGTGTTTCCGCGAATTCCGTGGTTGGCTTTTTCCTCCGGCATGGTGCAGTCTTGCACATGGCACAACGCTTCCCATCCCTGATACAATCCGCCATCCCCGGCGCGCGTCTGCGGGGTATTTTCTTGGTGCACAACATTCCGCGGAGCCCCATGCCGTGTCGTCTTTTTCCCGATTCTTGGAAGGTCTCAATCCGCCCCAGCGGGCCGCTGTGGAACACACAGAGGGCCCGGTGCTGGTGCTGGCCGGCGCGGGCAGCGGCAAAACCCGCGTCATCACGCGGCGCATCGCCCATATCATCGCCACAAAACTCGCCGAACCAAGCCAGGTGCTCGCCGTAACGTTCACCAACAAGGCGGCGGGGGAGATGCGCGAGCGCGTGGCGGACCTGGTCGGCTCCGAGGCGGCGAAGGAGATTACCATCTCCACCTTTCACGCGTTCTGCCTGCACATGCTTCGCCGCCAGATTACCCACCTTGGCTACCGTTCCAATTTCACCATCGCCAGCGAAAGCGACAGCCGAACGCTGATTCGGCGTGTCACAGAGGAACTGGGTGTCCAGAATGAGAGTTTTGACACGGGCACCTTTCAGTCGGCCATCAGCCTGGCCAAGAACACCGGTGAAACACCGGAAACGGTGAAGGACCGGCCTGCCCGCACGGCAAACGAGGAGAAATACCAGCAGTACATGACCGAGGTGTACACCCGCTACGAGTCGGCCCTGCGCGCGGCCAACAGCCTCGATTTCGACGATCTGCTCTCGCTGACGCACCGGCTGTTGAAAGAGCATCCGCGCGTGCTGGCCGAGGTCCGCCACCAATACCGCTATGTCATGGTCGACGAGTACCAGGACACCAACGCCATCCAGTATGAACTGCTGCGCATGCTGGTCGGCGAGCACTGCAATCTTTTTGTCGTGGGTGACGACGACCAGGCCATTTATGGCTGGCGCGGCGCGGACGTGCGCAATATTCTCGGATTCGAGCGCGACTTTCCCAAGGCCACGGTGATCACCATGGACCAGAACTACCGGTCCACCACCACCATCCTCGATGCGGCCAACCATGTCATCAAGAACAACGCCAGTCGCCGGGAGAAAAAGCTCTGGTCCGACTTGGGCAAGGGACGGGCCATCGACCGCTTTGTTGTTTCCGACGAGGACGCGGAGGCGAAAGAGGCGCTGAACTGGCTCAAGCACATCCGCTCCCGCACCAAGGCCGCCTGGTCCGACTTTGCCGTGCTGTACAGGTCCAATGTGCAGTCGCGCGTGTTCGAGGTGGTTTTCCGCCAGGGCGACGTGCCCTACACGGTGTTCGGCGGCCAGGACTTCTTCGAGCGGGCCGAGGTGAAGGACATCATCTCCTACCTGAAGGTGATTGCCAATCCCCGCGATGAGGCGGCGTTCCTGCGCGTCGTCAACGTGCCCCGGCGCGGTGTCGGCGATGCCACGCTGCACCAGGCGCACGACATCTGCCGGACCGAGGGCAAGACGCTCGGCATGGCCGTGGCCGCCATGATTGAGCGCGGCATGGTCGCCCCCAAGATCGAATTCGGCATGCGCCAGTTCCTCAACATCGTGCAGCGCTACCGCCAGCGCTTCAAGACGCGCGACGGCGACCTTTTCACCATCGTGCGCGGGCTGGTGACGGACATCGACTATCTGGGCGAACTCCAGCGCACCAGCCGCACGGCGGAGCAGTACGAATCGCGCGCCCAGTGCGTGGAGACGGTCTGCCAGGCCATCCAGCGCTACGAGGAGGACGCCGAATACCCGACGCTCGCCAATTTCCTCGACGTGAGCCACCTGAACGGCGACGCATCCTTTGGTTCAAAGGACGAGCGGCGCGACACCGTGTCGCTCATGACCATACACAGTGCCAAGGGATTGGAGTTTCCCTATGTGTTCATCGTGGGTCTGGAGGACGGCAATCTGCCGCATGACCGGAGCCTGGTGGACGGCAACTTGGATGAGGAACGGCGCCTGTTCTACGTGGCGCTGACGCGCGGCAGGAAGCATGTCACCCTGTTTGAGGCGCTTTCCCGTGTGCGCCACGGTCGCGAAAAAATGTGCAAGCCCAGCCGCTTTCTGGCCGAGATACCGGAGTCGCTGCTGGTGAACCAGGTGCGCGCCGTGCGCGAGATGGTGGAGGAAAAGGTGGCTCCGCCGGAACCCAAGCCTAAGAAAAAGCCCAAACCGCGGGAACCGCGAAAAGGGCTCTAAGCTGGCTTGAAATGGGAGGGAGGGAGGCTCTATTCGGCGTACCCGTGCGCTTCCGGCGTCATCGACTCGTCCTTCGGCGGGGCTACCTTGTCCTTCTTTCCCGCTTTGGGCTTCGGCTCTTTCTTGGCCTTAACCGCTTTCGGTTTGGGCTCCTTTTCCGCCTTGACCTTGACCTCCTTCTTTGCCTTGACCGCGACTTCCACGACTTTGGCCTTCTTTTCCTTCACTTCTTTCTTCGGCTTTTCTTTCTTCTTGGCGGTCACGCCCGCCGCCGCCAGAATGGCTGCGGCGTCGTCGGGGGTCGCTTCGGTGAAGAGCACGCCCTTTGGCCAGGCAACCGCGGCCAAGCCCTTGCTGCAGGTGCGGAAGCACTTCGCCTTCAGCACCATCACTTTGACATCGGCCTCCTCGGCGGCCTTTTCAAGCGCTTTGCGCAGTTTGCCCACGCCCGCTTTCTTGCAGCATTTTCCGCTGCACACCACCACACAGCCTGATTCCGTTGACGCTTTTTCTTTCATGGCAATATCCCTCTGGTTTCGCGGTTTACCGCAGTGCCTCTGTTCTAAACCCCGTCACGGCTCACTATATTCGCACCTTTGTTCCGCGCAAGCAAGCGCGGCGTTTGCTTTCCCGGCTGCATGGGCCTCCTTCCTGCAGGGTTTATCGGGGAGCAGCAGGCGACGGAAACAGGATGCAGATTCCGGGGTCAAGTTGCATCGGGCCGGTTTAGGGCGCTATCGTGACTATGCTGCGGAGTGTGTTTCGGGGCCGGACTGTTCCCGGTGCCCGTGGCCGATGCATCAAGCGCAAAGGAGCAAGCGACCATGACAGTGTATTTCCCCGAACTCAAGGGGCCGGTAAAGTATGAGGGGGCCGATTCCAAGAATCCCCTGTCCTTCAAACACTATAACGCCAAAGAAAAGGTGATGGGCAAGACCATGGCCGAGCATCTGCGCTTTGCCGTGTGTTACTGGCACACCTTCAAGTCCGGCGGCTCGGACCAGTTCGGCGCGCCGGTCTACAAGCGCGCCTACAACAACGGCGACAGCCCGCTGCAAATCGCCGAGCAGACGCTCGATGCGGCCTTCGAGTTCTTCACCAAGCTGGGTGTGAACTATTGGTGCTTCCACGATGCGGACATTTCGCCCGAGGCCGACACGCTGGCCGAGACGAACAAGCGCCTGGACCACATCGCCAAACTGGCCAAGAAGAAGCAGAACGAGACCGGTGTGAAGCTGCTCTGGGGCACCTGCAACCTCTTCTCCAATCCGCGCTTCATGTCCGGCGCGGCCACCAACCCGTCGCCCGACGTGTTCGCCTTCGCCGCCACGAAGGTGAAGAAGGCGCTTGAAGTCACCAAGATGCTTGGCGGCGAGGGCTATGTTTTCTGGGGCGGCCGCGAGGGCTACGAGACGCTGCTCAACACCGACATGGGCCGCGAACTCGATCACCTCGGCCTGTTCCTCAACATGGCCGTGGACTACAAGAAGAAAATTGGATTCAAGGGCCAGTTCTACATCGAGCCCAAGCCGAAAGAGCCCACCAAGCACCAGTACGACTTTGATTCGGCAAGCTGCCACGCCTTCCTGCAGAAATACGGGCTGGACAAGGCGTTCAAGCTCAACATCGAGGCCAACCACGCCACGCTCGCCGGACACACCCTGCTGCACGAGCTGGAATACGCCGGTGCCAACGATCTGCTCGGCTCGGTAGACGCCAACCGCGGCGACGAACTGCTCGGCTGGGACACGGATCAGTTTCCGAACAACCTGTACGACACCGCGCTGGCCATGTATATCATCACCAAGTACGGCGGGTTCAAGACGGGCGGCCTCAACTTTGACGCCCACATCCGCCGCCAGTCCATCGACACCGCCGACCTGTTCTATGCCCACATTGGCGCCATGGACTGCTTCGCCCGCGGCCTCAAGATCGCTGCAAAGTTGATTCAGGACAAGGTCTTCGACAAGTTCATCAAACAGCGCTACAGCGGCTGGGACAAGGGTATCGGCAAGAAGATTGAGTCCAAGCAGGCCACCTTCGCCGACCTCGAAGCCTATACCCTGAAAAACGGTGAACCGCAGGTCTTCAGCGGCCGGCAGGAGTACCTCGAGAACGTGCTGAACGATTACATCAAATAGCCATTGACGACAAAGTTGTTTCATTCCCCCGAACCGCGCAAGACGCGGTTCGGGGGGCTTTGATAGAAGCGTGAAATTCTGGGTTGTTGCTGTGCCAAGAGTGCCTGCGATTAGCTGGCCGTCACAGTAGCGCCCCAGTCGCAGTTTCCTGCCGGCCTGGGCAGAAGGCGCAGGTGCCGGATGGACCCACAAGGGAGAGTAGCCGATGAGAAATGTTATTTTTCGACAGAGTGAGGATGGTTCCTGGTGGGTGGACTGCCCCAGTCTGCCGGGCTGTATCAGCCAGGGGGATACCCGGGAAGAGGCGATGGCCAATATCAGCGCCACGATAGACGAGTACATCGAAGTGCTTGAGGACCAAGGGATTCCTGTGCCGGAAGATGTGGCTGAAGACGAGGAGTGACCGGTTTCTTGGACCTTTGCGTTCTCTGCGTTCTTTGCGGTCATAAGCGTTCTTCAACCACAAAGAAATCAAAGAAAAGAATCAAAGTCTTTCCACGGTGACCTTCCGCGCAATGTCGCCCACTTCCTCCTTGGTGAAATGGCCGATGTCCCAGGACATGGCGTTGGCGGTGCCTGCCGCGACGCCGAGGCAGGCCGTTTCTTCCAGCGAAAGTCGCCGTTCCAAACCCACTGCAAAGCCCGCCACGAGCGCATCGCCAGAACCCACGGGGTTAATCTCTTCAATCTTGGGCGGATGCACTGCGAGGCGTTCGCCGTTGCGTGAGACCAGCGCACCTTCGGCGCCCAGCGACAGCACCACCAGTTCCACGCCCTGCGTGTGGAACCAGTCGATGGCGCGCCAACGTGCGGCGTCGCTGTCGAGCTTGAAGCCCACCAGGCCTTCCGCCTCTTCCTCATTGGGCTTGACCATGTGGGGCTTTTCAGCCAGCGCCCGGCGGAAAGGTTCGCCGTAGGAGTCCAGGATGGACAACACGCCTGCTTCGCGGGCCAGCCGCACGCCTTCGGCATGCAGACGGTCGAGTGAGGGGTCCGGGACGGAGCCGTTGAAGGTGACCAGCCTTGCCCCGGTGAGCGCCTTGGCAATGGCGTCTATCGCCGTCTGCACCTCGGGCTCGGTAACGGCCGGGCCGGGCTCAAAGAAGGCCGTTTGCCGGTGGATGGATTCTTCCAGGACGGTCGTGATGGTGCGGGTCATGGCGGCGACGCGCACGGGAATACAGCGCACCCCGTCGTCATGGGCAATCATGTCCACCACATGCTGGCCGGTGGGCCCGCCCACGATAACCAGCGCGGCCGTGTCGCCGCCCAGCGCCTTCACGGCGCGGGACACATTGGACCCCTTGCCGCCGGGGATGCAGGTGCATTTCTGGCTGCGCAGCCGTCCGCCAACCTCAAGGTGGTCAATGAAGACCGTCTTATCCACGCAGGGATTGGGGGTTACGGTGAGAATCATGGTGTGGCGATATCCGATAAGTGAATTGCGGTTATTGAAGGACGGGGGCGCGGGGATGTTTTCGGTCCCCCCTTGAGGGGGGTGGCCCGAAGGGCCGGGGGGTGTATACCCACACCCGGACCTGGAATGTCCCTGCCCCGCGAATTGGTCTGTGGGGGAATACACCCCCCGCCCCGCCTGTGGCGAGGCCGCCCCCCTCAAGGGGGGACCGAAGACAGCGCGATTTCGGGTTGCGAATGCGGCCCCGTTTTCGGGGTTTCGGGGTGACAGGGGCTTTTGAGTCCCGATCTTTCACCGGTTGTCTTCCTGCCAGCGCGCCAGCGCGCAGCCGGCGCAGCCGATGACGCCCGAGTCGCCGCCCAGCCCCGCGGGCAGAATCTGGCAGCGCTTCACGGGCACTTCAAAGGCGTTTGCCCGCACCACCTCGCGCACCTTGTCGAAGAGCATGTCGCCTGCGGCGATCATGCCGCCGCACAGAATGATGCGCTCGGGATTGAGCATGTTCACCATGCTCGCCGCGCCCAGTCCGATCCAGGTGGCCGTTTCGTCGAAGACCCATTTGGCATAGGCGTCGCCCGCGACGGCCGCGTCGAAGATGATTTTGCCGTCCAGCAATTCCGTGTCGCCGCCGGTCATGTCCTTGAGCGCCGTCTCGGCCTTGTCCCAGCCCTCCACGGCGGTGCGCACCATGCCGGTCACGGAGGCATAGGACTCCAGGCAACCCTTGGACCCGCAGCCGCAGGGGCGGCCATCGCGCATGACCTTGAGGTGGCCCAGTTCGGCCGCCGTGCCGTCAATGCCGCGCAGCAATTGTCCGAAAACGACAATGCCGCCGCCCACGCCCGTGCCGAGTGTAAACACGACGACCGACGTGGCGCCCTGTCCGGCGCCCATCCAGTATTCGCCATAGCAGGCGACGTTGGCGTCGTTGTCCACATAGCAGGCCACGCCCAGGCGCTTGGACATTTCAGCGGCCAGCGACACATCCTTCCAGCCGGGGAGGTTGGGCGGGCTGTACACAATGCCAGTCTGCCAGTTCATCGGGCCGGGCGCGCCGAAACCGGCCGCCAGCACGTTGTCCATGGCGAGCCCGTTTTCGGCAAGCAGATCGCGCACGCTCGCCTCCATGGCGTCCATCACGGCCGAGGGTCCGCCGTCCGCATCGGAGGGCCGGGACGCCTTCGCAATGATCTTCTTCTCCGTGGAGACAACGGCGGTCTTTACAAAGGTCCCGCCAAGGTCAACGCCGATAATCACCTTGTCCATGCTCGCCCAGCTCCTATTTCCTTTTTTGTCCGCAACTCAGGAAAGCGTTTTCACATGCTCCAGCGCGCGCGCAATGCGCGCCACGGCGGTTTCTTTGCCCAGCAGTTCGGCCAGTTCAAAGAGTCCCGGCCCCACGGGCTTGCCTGTGAGGGCAAGCCGCGCCGCGTTGACCAGGCTGCCCAGTTTTACGCCGGTCGCCTCAACCTCTTTTTCAAACGCGGCCTTGAGCGCATCGTGCGTCCACGCGTCTGCGGCCGACATCATGCGCAGGTCCGCCTCCAGCCATGCGGCCGATTCTGCCTGGCGGAAATACTTGTTTTCCGCCTTCGGGTCGTAGCTTTCCACTTCGCTGAAGAAGAAGTCGATGTAGTCCACGATATTGTTCAGCGTGGGAATTTTCTCCTGGCAGATGGACGCCATCTGCGTCAGCCATTCGGGCGACTTGCCTGACGTGTCGATGCCTTTCGCGGCGATGATGGGCAACACGCGGTCGCGCAGGTTCTCCGGCGTGAGCATGCGGATGTGCTGACCGTTGAGCCAGTCCAGCTTCTTGCGGTCAAAGCGCGCGGCCGACTTGTTCAGCCGGTTGATGCTGAACAGGTGTCTCAATTCCTCCAGGGTGAAGAACTCGCGCCCCTCTTCCTCCGAGGTCCAGCCGAGCATGACCACGTAATTGATCAGTGTCTCCGGCAGATAGCCCTCATCGCGCCAGTCGAGCACGTTCGCGCCGTGCATGCGCTTGCTGAACTTCTTGCCGGCCTCGTCGAGCACCATGGGCAGGTGCGCAAAAGTCGGCAGGGCATAGCCCAGCGCGTTGAACAGCATGATGTGGCGCGGCGTGTTGGTCAGGTGGTCATCGCCGCGGACAACGTGGGTAATCTTCATCAGGCCGTCGTCCGCCACCACCGCCAGGTGGAAAATGGGGTCGCCGTTCGGCTTGAGGATGATGAAGTCGTCAAACTCCTTGTTGTTGAACTTGACCGGCCCCTGCACGAGGTCCTCGACGACCGTCTCGCCCTCGGGCACGCGGAACCGCACCACAAACGATGCTTCGCCCTTCGCGGCAATCTCTTCCGGGGTGAGGTTGCGGCAGCGCCCGCTGTAGCGGAACGGCCGTTTCTCCGCGTCGGCCTGGGCCCGGTCCGCGTCCAGTTCCTCCTTGGAGCAGAAACAGCGGTACGCCTTGTCCTCGGCCACCAGGCGCATGCCTTCGGCATGGTGCTGGTCGCGCCGCTGCGACTGGCGGTAGGGCCCGAGCGCGCCCTTCTCCGGTTCATCGCCGAAGGGCGGGCCCTCGTCCCAGTCGATGCCGAGCCACTTGAAGCCCTCGCACATCGCCGCGACGTACTCTTCCTCGGTGCGCTCCGCGTCGGTGTCTTCCAGCCGCAGCACAAAAGTGCCGCCCTGGCTGCGCGCGAAGAGCCAGTTAAACAGGGCCATTTTGGCCGTGCCGATATGCAAAAAGCCCGAAGGCGACGGGGCGATGCGGCAGCGAACGGTGCTCATGATGATGATGGGACTCCCTTGGGACGTAATGGCTGACGGGACCGAAGGTTAAAGGATAGCATTTTGGCGCCGGGGAGCGCATCTCGGCTTTGCGCAGGGGGCAGCCTGCGTGCAAAAATGACCGACCGGCGCGGGGTGCGCCGCCAAGGAGACACAACATGTCGGATGCGGTCAACTCCCAGGGTCAGGCAAATCAGAACAACGGTTGCGGCTGCGGCGGCAAATGCGGCGGGGCGAAACTCGACCGGCGCCGCTTTATGCAGGTGGCCGGTTTGGGGTTGCTGGCGACCTCGGTTGGCCGACCGCTTATCGCGATGGCCGGTCCCTTTGACGCGCCTGAAACACCGGGCTTTCCCGTGCCGGGCGAAAAGAAACTGACGCCCGAATGGGTGCGCGGTCTCTATGCGCGCGGCGAGAAGGAAGTTTATATAGGCGCGGACCTCGAATCGATCGGCATGCCCTGCGGCGGCATTGGCAGCGGACAGATGTACCTCTGCGGGGACGGCACCCTCGGTTGCTGGCAAATCTTCAACAACGCCGAGTCTATGTGGATTGGCACCACCGGCTCCACCTATGAACGGCGCACGCACAAGAAACCCTGCTACCAGCGCTTTGTGGTGCTGACGCGGTCCGGCAAGGAGGCACCCGTGCGGCGGGTGCTGGACAAGGACGGTTTCGCGCAGGTGGAGTTCAAGGGCGAATATCCCATCGCGGAGTTGCGCTACAGCGACCCGGCGGCAACCGTGAAGGTGGAACTGGAGGCCTTCTCGCCGTTCATCCCGCTCGATGCGGAGAACTCCTCCTATCCGGCAACGCTGTTTCACTACACGGTCGAGAACGTGTCGAAGGTTCAGCAGGAGGTGTCGGTGGCGGGATTGCTGGAGAACCTGGTTGCCGACCGCAGCGGCGATGTGTTTCACGCGCAGCGCAGTATCCGCTTCGGCAGCGGGAAGGGCCGTGCCTGGATGAACCTGGCCGCAGCACAGACGCCGGAGCAGGAAACGGCCGACACGGCGGACCGGGGCCGGGACAGGATTCTCTTTGCCGATTTCGAGGGCAGTGATTACGGCGATTGGAAGGTGGAAGGCGCGGCCTTTGGCAAGGGTCCGGTCCACGGCGCACTGCCGGGCCAGCAGCCTGTGGAGGGCTTTTCCGGCGAGGGGCTGGCGAACAGCTTTGTCGGGGGCGATGAGTCGAAGGGTAAACTGATTTCCCCGACCTTCACCATCAACCGGCGCTTTATCAATTTCCTCATCGGCGGCGGGGCCTACAAGGCGCGGACCTGCATAAACCTCATCGTCGGCGGCGAAGTGGTGCGCAGCGCCAAGGGCGGCAACCAGGAGCACCTGCGCTGGCAGCACTGGAATGTGGTCAAACTCGAAGGCAAGCAGGCGCACATCGAGATCGTTGACGATGCCACCGAAGGTTGGGGCCACATCAATGTGGACCATATCGAATTTGCCGACCGACCCCATGACGGGGAGGCGCTGGCGCTGAACGCCGTGCCCGATTTCGGCACGATGTGCCTGGCCTTGTTGGGCGATGCGGAGAGCGGGGGAGCGTGGACCGCTGCGGGTGACCCGGGCGGCCTGCCCGGCGGCGCGCCCGTCACGGCCGATGCGGACTATGAGATTGACCTGGAACGCACAGGCCTACTTGCGGCGAAACCGGTGGCGCTCAAGCCGGGTGAAAAGGCGACCTTTTCCTTTGCGCTGGTGTGGTATTTCCCGAACCAGTCCCACGGACAGTATTACGCAACCCGCTTTGCCGATGCGCAGGCGGTGGCGTCCCATATATTCGACAATCATGAATCGCTGACGGCCGGGACGCGCCATTGGCGCGACAGCTTCTACGACTCCACGCTGCCCTACTGGCTGCTGGACCGGCTGCACTCGACCGTGTCCACGCTGGCCACGGGCACCTGCCAATGGTGGGCCAACGGCCGCTTCTACGCCTACGAGGGGGTCGCCTGCTGCGAGGGCAACTGCACCCATGTGTGGAACTATTCCCATTCCGAGGCGCGCCTGTTTCCCGACCTGACACGGCGCGTCCGCGAGATGCAGGACTTTCGCGACAAGGCCGACGGTGGCGGTTTCGACCCCGAGACGGGGCTGGTCGGTTTCCGGAGCAACGATGCCTATGCCGCCGACGGCCAATGCGGCACTGTGCTCAAGGCCTACCGCGAGCACCTCATGTCGGCCGATGCGGAATTCCTCCAGCGCAACTGGCCCCGCATCAAGCACGCGCTCCAGTATCTGATCAAACAGGACGAAAACGACAACGGCCTGATCGAAAACAAGCAGCCCAACACCTACGACATCGACTTTTACGGCCCCAACACTTTTGTGGGCAGCCTTTACTTGGCGGCATTGCGCGCCGCCGAGGAAATGGCCAAGGAGGTGGGCGATGCCAAGTTCGCCAGGAAGGCGCGCGACCTCTTTGAGAAGGGGCGCGCGGCCACCGAGGCGCGCCTGTGGAATGGCGAATACTTCATCCAGGACGTGGACCTGAAAGAGCATCCCAAAGCCCAGTACGGCATGGGCTGCCTGGCCGACCAGTTGTTCGGCCAGGGTTGGGCGCACCAGTTGGGGCTCGGTTACATTTACGACCCCGAAAATGTGAAGCAGGCGCTTCGGTCCATATGGCGCTACTGTTGGGCGCCTGATGTGGCCCCCTTCAACGAGAAGTACCCACCGCAGCGCTGGTTCATCACCCCCGGCCATGCCGGTCTCTTCACCTGCACCTGGCCCAAGAGCGAGCATCTGAAAGAGGGCGTGCTCTACCGCGAAGAGGTGTGGACCGGAATCGAGTACCAGGTGGCCGGGCACATGGCCGCCGAAGGCATGACCGACGAGGCCCTGGCCATTTGCCGCGCCGTGCACGACCGGTACCAGCCCAGCCTTGCCAACCCCTACAACGAGGTGGAATGCGGCGACCACTACGCCCGCGCCATGGCAAGCTGGGGCGTGTATCTGTCGCTGGCGGGCTTCAACTACGACGGCCCGGCCGGCCGCCTAGGCTTTGACCCCAAGATCAACGCCGAAGATTTCCGAGCCCTCTTTACCGCCGCCGAAGGGTGGTTGGTGTTCGAGCAGAAACGCGAGAATGGCCGCCAGATGAACCGGATCAAAGTGTTGCGCGGTTCCTTGCGGCTTCAGGAATTCTCCCTCGGCCTGCCGGTGGGCAAGACCGCCGGTGTGGTGCAGGCGACGCTGGACGGCAAGGCATTCCCAGTGGAAGTCGCGACACAGGTCGGGCGCGTCGCACTTTCCATTAAGGCCGACAGGGTCCTCGGAACGGGCGCAGTGCTGGAAGTGAAAACGACACTCGGCGATGCGGCCTCAGTGGCGTAGAATTCTCGTCTGTCAAGAGTTACTACCTGTGCCCAAAAGCGGACGCAGGCACCACCTGATTCTTGATGCCGGGGCCGGACCAGGTCAGTGACAGGTCCAAATCGCCGCCTGCCTGGAAGTAGTCCACTGTGACGGCGTGCCAACCCTTGCGCAGCGCGACGAACTTGGTGGCTGTCTCGGCTTTGTGCAGGCCGTCGTTGTCGATGAGCAGTTTGGCGCCCAGCAGCAGGCGACTGCCGTCGTTTGAGCGCAGCCCAAACGCGTAAAGGCCGTCGGTCGGCGCGTGGACAAAACCCTCGAAATGGAGTGCGCCGCCGTCCTTGTTGAGCAGCGGCTCCAGCGTCACGCGCTCGGCCACGCTCTTCTTGGCCGCGGTGAGCGTGGCGAAGTCGGGCAGTTTGTCCAGGGTCTTCTCATAGTAGGCGCAGTTCAGGCCGGGCTTGATGCCCCTGCCGTCCAGCGCTTCCTGGATGGGGAAGGTTCCCCCGTCCGCCTTGAACGAGGCCATGACCATTTCCTTATACTTCGACATGGCGCCGTCATTCTCGCGGATCTGGGTCACATTGTTGCGCTCGGCCACCTCGAAGAAACGGTTCACCAGTTTGGCGAATTCGGGCTTCATGCGCACCGTGTAATTCTTGTGATCGAACTCGTAGGCATCGGAGGCGTGCTTGCGCAGATGCTCGATTTGCGTATAGTCGAGGCTGAGCCGCGCCACGCGCACGCGCTCCAGCGTTTCGGGCTCGTCGGCGACGGCTTTTTCAGCGGCGTTGAACAGGTCATCGGCGCGGTCGAGCAGTTCGGGGGTGAATGCGCGGAAGTCGGGGCCAATCCAAATGCCCATATTGGTCTTTGGATCCAGCACCGCGCCGTGGATCAGGTCCAGATAGAGCCGGATTGGCATGGCCGCCTTGCCGTAGACCGCGTCCAGAAACTCGTTGACGGCGAGGTTCTCATCGTACTGCGGATTCCAGAGCAGTTTCGCGCCCAGGTAGCCGCTCAGCCCGTTGAATTCGCCGTTCATCGTCGTGTACACGTCCTGCTCGAAAATGCCGCGCACGTTGTTCTTGACCATGTAGCGGATGTTAGGCCCGCGCACGCGCAGATTGGGGAAGGGCACCAGGTAGTGCGAGAAGGAGGTGTTGTAGTTCCACACCCAGAGCCGCTGGCTCACTTTCGCCCACTGCTCGATGTCATCGCAGAAGGTGGCGTTTTCCTTGGTGGCGCGTTCTTCGAAGGGGTGCGAAAAGTCGCACTCGATGCTGCACAGGCGGATGATGACGTTGGGCTCGGGCCGCATCGCCTTGGGCGGTTTGCGCGTGTACTGGTAGGCCAGCGTGTCGATCAGCTTGTCGGGAAACTCGTCCTTCACGGCACGGGCGACACTGTTGACGAGATACAGCATGGGACCCATCTGGCTGCCCTCGGCCTCGGTCAGCGCGGCGCACTTGTCGCAGGTGCAGTAGTTGGCCCAGTCGTTCTGCGACACCGAAAACACGGTCGCCTCGGGATGCTCGCGCATCCGCTTGCGCACCTCTTCGGTCACGATGCGCACCACATCGTCATTGGTGCAGCAAAGCTGGGTGCGGTCTTTCACGCGCACCCCTTTGACCAGCGCGAAGTATTCGGGGTGCTGGTCAAAGTAGGTCTCCGGCGGCACCAGTCCGTTCGCCGTGTGGACGAATCCGAAGTAGGTGACCTTGCCGCCGTGTTTGGTTTCCAGTCGGCCCGTGCTGCTGTTCATGCGGTTGCGCGCGCACCAGTCCCCGTCGAAGCAGTCCATGACGAAGGGTTCGCGGTATTCAAGGGGTGGAACGCGCAGTTCGTCCAGGTGCTCCACGGTCAGGGTGGCCGCTTTGGGAATGTTGCTGACGGCCGGGGTGAACCAGCGGCAGCCCAGGTGATCTTCCAGCAGCCCGTACACGCCGTAGAGTGTGCCGCGCGGCTCGCCACCGGCGATCACGAGGTGTTTGCCCTTGGTCAGCAGCACATAGCCCTCGGCGCCGAGCCGCTGAAAATCGACGGAGAGGTTGAGGTCATACATGCGGTCATTGGCACCGACGATGATCTCCGACGGACGTACCGGTTCGGCATCGGTGATCAGGTCAAAGGGGGCGCCCGTGATTTCCTTCAGAAAATGTTGCAGTTCCTCCGCTGCATGGCGCGTGCTGGGCGATGCGTTGACGCCGACCACAATGGCCGCCTTCGCTTCGCCATTGTCGGCCAGGACGAGTCCCGGCTTGGGTGCCGTCTTTTTTTCCGCGATACGGGTGGTCGCACATCCGGTGGTCAGCATCACGGCCGCCAGGGTGAACAAAAGGACCAGAGGCCGCATCGTATGTCTGCGCATAGCGCAATCTCCTTAAACTATGTTGCGGGAAGGACGCAATTTATGCGCCGCCCGAAGGAATTACTCTACCACGAAGAACCTTCCATGCCAACCCGGCGTCTTCGTCATTCCCGCGAAGGCGGGAATCCAAGCTTGTCCGACGGCCTGGATTCTCGCGCGGAGCTCCGGATCCCCGCCTTCGCGGGGATGACGGGATGAATAACGCATCTCCGTTCGAGGACAACCCATGCGGCCAGTCCATACATCCACCGGGATGGGGTTATACTTGTACCGGCCCAGCACCGGGGCTTGTCTGGGCGATGAAAATGGGCGCATCACCATCGCGTCCCAGATACTCCCCGTAATAGCGCCTGCCCACCGTCTCGACAAAGCGTTCAACACGGTCCGCGGGCACGAGGTTCACGGTGGCACCGCCAAACCCAGCCCCGGTCAGGCGGGCACCGAGCGCGCCTGACTCCAGAGCGATTTCGGTCAAGCGGTCCAGTTCGGGCGTGCTGATGTCCAGATGGTCGCGGCAGCTTGCGTGCGATTCATTCATGAGCCGGCCCAGCGTGGCGGAATCTTCCGCCATCATCGCATCGCGCGCCGTTTCCACCCGCCGGTATTCACCCGTCTGGTGCCGCAGGCGTGCGAGAATGTTGTAGCCGCCGTTGAGGACGGGCACTTCTTTCAGCCAGCGCGCAGTCACTCTCTCCGGTTTCTGCCGGAGCCTTTTGGCTATTTCAGTGAGCGGCACGAAACCTTCGGGCACGGCCCGTGTAAAGAGCGCATCGGCTTCGCGCGTGGTCAGGCACAGCGGTCCATACCACAGGTCGCCCAAACGCTCAATATCAACGTCCTCGCCAAACTCCTCAGAAAGCTGCGCGCGTACCAGCGCACAGCCCAGGTGGCACAGGCGGGGATTCATGTTGTACAGGGCGCGCGCCGCCCCGCTTTTTTCCGCTTTCACCGTGGAATCGCACACCACCACCGCACAGTCGTCGGGCAGGAGCACCGATTCCACGCGCAGCGGGAAGAAATCGATCTTGCAGGCGCGGCCCACAGCTCCGGCGAGAATGACCGCCTGGTCCATGCCGCCGCCGCGTGTGCCCACAAACTGTTCGGCCTCGGCCAGTATCCCTGCGAGTTTCAGCCGGGAAAGGTCCTGTTCGAGCGCCAGTCCGAGTGCGTCCATATAGGCCAGCGCGCAGGCAACCACCAGCGCCGACGAGGAACTCAATCCCGCGCCGGAGGGCAGATTCGCCTCGGCCAGCAGGCAGAAACCCGGACGCCGTTCCGGGGCAAGGACCTGGTTGATGCCCGCCACCGCCGCCCTGGCATAGTTGTCCCAGGAGCCGGGCGGGGAAGGGGCAAGCGCGCCGTCGTTCAGAAACTCCAACGCGGGAAAGGCAGGGTCGACATTCTTGAGCAGCACGCGGCCGTCGGCGCGCGGCGCCACGGCGATCCGAATCTCCTGCGTGAGGGTCATGGGCAACACGGGCAGACCGTTGTAGTCCGTGTGTTCTCCGATAAGGTTGACCCGGCCTGGGGCGCGAAAACATTTTGGCGCACCGGCATCGGCAAAGGCTGCTTGGAACTTTTCAATCAATGTTCCCGGCATGCGGGGTGATGCTCCAGGGTGATGCATTTGTCAAACACACGGCACCGAATGGCCTCGTTCTCAAGTCGCACTTGGGAACGCACTTGCCCGCGAAGCTGTGCTTCGCACGCCGGGGCATGGCTGTACGCAATCAAAAGGACTGCCTGGTTCAACTGCGGTCCTTGGACGGCTTCACGAAATCGAGATAGCTGTCGGTGAAGGCCGTTTTCACGCGGCCCGCCGCCTTTTCGATTTCCTGCACCTGTCCGAGGTTGGTGATGGCGCCGAATTCGAGGTTGAATTCGCGCGATTCGCCGGGTTTCAGGAAATTGAGCAGCCCGTGTTTGTCGTCCGCCGCGCGGCCCTCAATGCCGCAGGTGCACGGTTCCAGACCGCACACATATTCCTGTTCGCCCATCTGTTTCCACTGGACAAAACGGGGTAGCTCGTCACTGTTGTACCGCACATAGGCGCCAAAACCGCGGCCCTTGTCAAAGCCGTCGTTCACGATGGCGGCCGTCACGGAGCCGTCCTTCGCCGGGGCCATGCCGTGGTAGTAGCACTTCTCCGCGTAGCCGTGGGTTGGCGCGTCCATCTCCGCATACTGCTCGATGCCGTTCTTTGCCTGGGCATCGCGCGGCGCAACGAAGCGGCTCGGCGCGATAAGCCGCGAACCGGCGTCCACCACGGGCCAGCCGAGGTTGCAGTGGTACAGCAGCATGTAGGGCGTCTTGTTGAATCCCTCGTTCGTCAGCACGTCGCGAATCCAGAAGCGGTTTTCGCCGAGCACCGTGACCACGCTGCGCGTGAGCGCCAGATTCTCGCCGAAGACGCTTGCCTCGCGCATCGTGCCCTGCACGCAGAGGACATAGTCATTGCCCTGCCATTCCTGGATGATGCGGACATTGCGCGCCGGGATGTTTCCAATGCGGCCATGGAGTCCGCGGCCGTTGAGCGGGCTGTCCGGCGCGGGCGCGCCCACATTGGTCAGTCCGCAGGTGGTCACGAGTCCGCCGAAATAGCTGCGCAGCCAGCGAATGCCTTCCGCCTCAAAGTATTGGGGTGCCACGTTGCCCGTGGTCGAGCGCCAGCCCATGGCCCGTCCGCAGTGGCTTGCCGAGGCAATGTCCAATCCGCGGTCAAGCAGGATGGTCAATTCCAGCCCCGAGCCCGTGTGGATGATGGCGGCGCGGGTGGGCCGCTCGTTGCCGTCGTCCAACTGCACCGTGCGCACACCGGCAATCTGGTCCATGCCGCCCACGCGGCGGCGCAGTTCTTTCACCGAATAGTTCTTGCCATAAAGTTCCATTGCATGCTCTCCCTGGGTGGCGGCGGCCTGCCGTTTTGTTAAAGCATACGAAGCGGCCACGGGACAGTCAAACCGGTGCCGCCTTAAAGTGGCATGGGCGTCCCGCCCATGTTCTTTCCGGCCACGGACAGGATGCCCGTGCCACGGTTAAGGGGCGTTTGTCCTACTCTGCTCTCCGCACCCATTCCCCGCCGATGGAGCGCACCACCTCGCGGCGGTAGCCTTCCGGACCAACGTGGCAGACGACGTAATTGTGCACCTGTGCCTCCGTTGGCAGGCGCTTGCTCAGCGGCGCACCGGCCCCTGCGGTTAGTGTGTAACGCACCCCGTCGGTTATTTTCGTCGCATAGCCGTGTATGTGGCCCATGAAGACCTCATCCACCTGCTGCTCGGTCATGAGGGCACGGAACTCCTCGCGGAATTTGACGAAGCCGCGGCGCTTGGTCACGGTGACCACGCCGTCCTCAAAATAGGTCGGCGGAATGTGGAGGAACACAAACTTGTGCCGAATGGGCGATTTGGACAGTTCGCGCCGCAGATAGACAATGTCGTCCCCGTCCATCCGCGCGCGTTTGCCGTTGTTTACCCCGACAAAACGGCAGGGGCCGTAATCGAAGGAGAATCTTTCTGTGCCATGCACCGCGCGGTAACCGGCGAAATCGTTGCGCGCGCCGCGGTCATGATTGCCCGGCACGCTGATCACGGGCACCGGTTCCATGATCTCCAGCAGCGGAATATAGCGTTCCACATATTCCTGGGCGGTGCCATAGCGCACCAGGTCGCCTGTGTTGAAAAGAAAGGTGGGGTTTTCCCTGCGGGCCTGCCGGTGAATGACAGGCGGCACTTTCTTGGTGGCGCGGTTGTCCCCCAGCACCACAAAAAGAAACGGCTCGCCGGGCCTTTCCGTTTTCTTCAGCGTTTCAATGGCGGCGGAGGCATGGTATTGACGGCAGTTCCTGGCCAGTTCCTCCCGTCCCTCGTGGGCGCGGACATACCGGTACATCCGTTTTCCGCCCACCAGTCCGGCAACGGCCGGCAGACCCGCCAGGGCAAACCAGTGGTTGACAAACAGGCCGGCGAGAATGGCCAGCAGAATGGTTATGGCCAGGAGGAGCCGTTTTTTCTTGGGCACGTTTTGGATTCCTTATTGGGGGAGGGAGGTGGCAGTCCGGTTCTCAACACGGAAAATGTCCACCACCAAAGTGCGAGAATAATATCAGATAATTCAGGTTGGTAGCCAAAGAAAGCGCGGCGAACGGGGGGGGAGAAACCCCTATTGTCATTTTCTTTTTTTTGTAGTAAGATGTCGGTGCGGTCGGGGTGTTGCATGGGCGTAAACTGCATCACCGTGTCCGCGGGAATTCAACCTAAAGGGATACATTCAAATGCGAAGAAAGGGTTTTACGCTCATTGAACTGCTGGTGGTCATTGCCATCATCGGCATCCTCGCGGCCATCCTGCTGCCGGCGCTGGCGCGGGCGCGCGAGTCTGCCCGCCGCTCCAGTTGTGCCAACAACCTGAAACAGTGGGGGTTGGTGCTCAAGATGTACTCGAATGAAGCGAGGGGTTCCTTCCCGCCTCTGATGGTGGGCTCAGGTCCCCTGCCGGACGGGGTTAACTGGACGGGCGTGCTGGATTTGGGGCCGTATATATTTGCCCTCTATCCGGAGTATCTGACCGACCCGATGATCTCGTTCTGCCCCTCCAGCCCCAATCTTCAGGACAGCATGAAGAAGGCTAAGTTTGACGATGGCAGGTGGTGCCTGGGATATGCGGACAAGAACGGTGGCAGATGCGGCCGCTCTATTGACAACTCCTATGCCTATTGGGGATGGATGCTGGACCGTCTGGACTATTGCCCAACCTGCAATCCTCCCACCGTATTGCCGCTCAGCAACTTCCAGTTGCTCAGCCTGCTTGCCAGCGTCGTTCCAAACATGCCCAACATTGACCAGAGCACCCCTGTTCCGGTGCAGCTTGAGCGGGCCATTGAAACCCTGGTCACCGATGACCAAGGCCAGGTGATTGGTGATTTCCTGCCCTACTACAGCGGGACGATTCATGGTTTCTATCCCAAGGCTGACCAGGATGTGGACCTTTCGAAAAAATCACCCGGACCCGGCTATGGCACCGGCGGCGGAAACATTGTCTACCGGCTCAAAGAGGGTGCCGAGCGCTTCCTGATCACGGACATCAACAATCCGGGCGGGGCGAACACGGCCCAGAGTTCGATCTTTGTCATGATGGACGATGTTGCCACGGTCGTGTCGATGTTTAACCATATTCCGGGCGGCTCCAACGTTCTCTACATGGACGGCCACGTGGAATTTGTGAAATACGAAGAACACGGAAAAGGCCCGGTGAACGGCCCCGTGGCGCAGCTCGGCGGACTCTTCGGTAGCTGAGCGCCGCCCCAACTACGACAAAGCAGCCCCGCCCTGAGGCGGGCGCGACCACAAATGCCACGATGCCCCAATGTTTCTTCAGAAACATTGGGGCATCCTTTGATTTGGGGGAGTGTTTCCTGTTCTATAAGGTGTATATGATGCAATCTGGAAAGAACGATTAATGAGTAAATCAAGAAATAATCCAGCATTAAGCCAGATTTTGGCGGACAAAATCCTACCATATGGTAGGCAAATTTATTGCAATTTCGGGAAAATATGCGTTTATCGAAATTTCTTATCATATTGCCATGTTTCACTTTATAAAATTACCGTCCTCGGGGGGCGTGGTAATTTTGATTTATGGACGGATTTCCTGTATCATACCGTTTGGAATGCAATTTCCCGTTACAACGATATTGTTGCGGTGAAATGGTCCCAATGGCGCTCACGAAACGGCGTACTCTGCCCGAAAATCGTGTTAGCCCCTTGCGGAGTGGTCATCCTGGCAAAACAGAAGGAATCCTGAAGTGTACAAGCTACTCTCAGAGAGCGATGCAACCGGCCATCCGGGCCTTTACAGGCCGGATTATGAGCATGACTCATGCGGCATTGGTTTCTTGTGCAATATCGACGGACGGCGCAGCCACGACATCATCAAGAATGGCTATCGCATCCTGGTCAACCTGACACACCGCGGCGCCTGCGGTTGTGACCCCGAGACGGGGGACGGTTGCGGCATGCTTGTCCAGCTTCCGCACAAGTTCTTCCAGACCGAGGCCGAAAGGCTCGGCTTCGACCTGCCGGAAGAGGGGCGCTATGGCGTGGGCATGGTGTTCCTGCCGCAGGATGCCGACTCCCGCGCGGCGTGCATGGCGCGGATAGACCGGGCCATTGCCGACGAGGGCCAGGTCCTGCTCGGCTGGCGCGAAGTGCCGCGCAACAGCGCCGCCATCGGCTGGCTGGCCCGCCGCAATGAGCCGGTGATGTACCAGGTGTTCATCAAGGCGGCCGAAGGGCTGGACCGCGACGCCTTTGAGCGCAAGCTCTTCGTCATCCGCAAGTTGGCGTCGATAGACCTGCGCAAGTCCGGCATGGCCGGCATCGACCAGTTCTATGTGACCAGCATGTCCACCCGCACCATCGTGTACAAGGGCCTCATGCTTCCCGAGGCGATGGACAAGTATTACGAGGATCTGGGCAACCCCGCGACGGAGAGCGCCATTGCCCTCATCCACCAGCGCTACAGCACCAACACAATGCCCTCCTGGCCGCTGGCGCAGCCCTTCCGCTTCCTGGCGCACAATGGTGAAATCAACACCCTGCGCGGCAACATCAACATGTTCGGCTCGCGCGAGGCGCACATGGCCAATCCCAATTACGGCGCGGACATGAAGAAGCTGCTGCCCGCGCTCACCGTTGGCTACAGTGACTCTGCCATCTTTGACAACGCCTTCGAGGTGCTCGTGCGCGGCGGCTATCCGCTGCCTATGGCCATGGCCATGATGATTCCCGAACCCTGGAGCGGGCACGAGTCCATGGCGGACGACAAGAAGGCTTTCTACGAATACCAGGCCTGCAAGATGGAGCCCTGGGACGGCCCCGCGTCCATGGCCTTCACCGACGGCGTGCGCATTGGTGCCGTGCTGGATCGCAACGGACTGCGTCCGTCCCGCTACTGGGTGACCAGCGACAAGCAGGTCATCATGGCCTCTGAAGTGGGCGTGCTCGACATCCCGCAGGAGAAGATCGTGCGCAAGGGCCGTCTTGAGCCGGGCCGTATGTTCCTGGTGGACACCGAGCAGGGCCGCATCATTGACGACGCGGAAATCAAGCAGGCCTTTTCCTCGCGCCATCCCTACCGCCAGTGGATCAACAACCACCGTGTGGAACTGCCCGAGACGCTGAAAGCTGAGGTGGGGCCGGAAAAAGAGCCGCTCCTGGAGCGTGAAATCGTGTTCGGCTACACGAGTGAGGACATCGAGATCCTCATCGCCCCCATGGCCCGTGAAGGCAAAGAGCCGACCGGATCCATGGGCAATGACACCTCGCTGGCCGTGCTTTCACCCCGTCCCCAACTGCTTTTCAACTACTTCAAACAGCTCTTCGCGCAGGTCACGAATCCGCCGATCGACCCGATCCGCGAGGAAATCGTGATGTCCATGGAGACCACCATTGGTCCCGAAGGCAACCTGCTTGCCGAGGCCGAAGAGGACTGCCGTCAGCTTCATCTCAAGTCGCCCATTTTGACCAATGCGCAGATGGAATTTATCCGGGATCTGGACCGGCCCGGGCTGCGCACGACCGTTGTTTCGACGCTGTTCCTTGCCGCCGACGGGCCGAACGGGTTGAAGAAGGCGCTCGAGCGCATTTGCGCCGAGGCCGAGACGGCGGTGAACTCGGGCTCCACCATCATTGTGCTGTCCGACCGCGGCGTGAACCGCCGCTTTGCGGCGCTGCCCAGTCTGCTGGCCACGGGTGCCGTGCACCAGTACCTGGTGCGCATGCACCAGCGCTCGCTGTGCGGGCTGGTCGTGGAGACGGGCGAGGCCCGCGAGGTCATGCACTTCTGCCTGCTCACAGGCTACGGTGCGGGTGCCGTCAACCCCTACATGGCCTACGAGATCATCGATGAACTGGTGCGCACCGAGGTGGTTGTCGAGGAGGAGCCCGGCAAGGCGAAGAAGAAATTCATCAAGGCTATTGAAAAGGGCATGCTCAAGACCATGTCCAAGATTGGCATCTCGACGCAGCAGAGCTACCGCTGCGC
The DNA here is from genome assembly GCA_903893795.1 of Candidatus Hydrogenedentota bacterium. Lineage (GTDB taxonomy): Bacteria > Hydrogenedentota > Hydrogenedentia > Hydrogenedentales > CAITNO01 > CAITNO01. Next base: position 77,765 of record CAITNO010000062.1, read on the forward strand.
GCAGATCTTCGAGGCCATCGGCCTGGGTTCGACGATTATCGACCGCTGCTTCACCAACACGCCGTCGCGCATCGGCGGTCTTGGTCTGGGTGATGTCGGGCGCGAGACGCTCATGCGCCACACCGCGGCCTATCCCGAGCGGCCTTCCCGGCAGCTCGGCCTTGACCCGGGCGGCAACTACCGCTGGCGCCAGCGCGGCGAGTTCCACCAGTGGAACCCCGTGACCATCGCCAAGCTGCAGCATGCCACCAAGCTCGACAGCGCACAGACCTACCAGGAATTCGCCGACGAGGTGAACAACCGCAGCCGCACACTGGCATCGCTGCGCGGCCTGCTCAAGTTCAAAGAAGGCAATGCCGTTCCCCTGGATGAGGTGGAGCCCGCTTCCGAAATCGTGAAGCGTTTCTGCACTGGAGCCATGTCCTACGGTTCCATCAGCCGCGAGGCCCATGAGAATCTGGCCATCGCCATGAACCGCATCGGCGGCCGCAGCAACACGGGCGAGGGCGGCGAAGACCCGCACCGCTTCGAGCGCGACCCCAGCGGCGACCTGCGCCGCAGCGCCATCAAGCAGGTGGCCTCGGGCCGTTTTGGCGTGACCAACGAATATCTGGTCAATGCCGATGAACTGCAAATCAAGATGGCCCAGGGCGCCAAGCCCGGCGAGGGCGGCCAGCTTCCCGGACACAAGGTTTTCGAGGAGATCGCCAGGGTTCGCTACGCGACGCCGGGCGTGGAACTCATCTCGCCGCCGCCGCATCACGACATTTACTCCATTGAAGACCTGGCCCAGCTTATACACGACCTCAAGAACGCCAACGTGAACGCGGCGGTTTCGGTGAAACTCGTGTCCGAAGTGGGCGTGGGCACCATTGCCGCGGGCGTGGCAAAGGGCAAGTCAGACCTCGTGCTCATCAGCGGGCACGACGGCGGCACCGGAGCATCGCCGCTCAGTTCGGTCAAGTATGCGGGTTTGCCCTGGGAATTGGGCCTGCCTGAAACGCACCAGGTGCTGGTGGAAAACGACCTGCGCGACCGTATCCGGGTGCAGGTGGACGGCCAGATGAAGACCGGCCGCGACGTGGCGATTGCCGCGCTGCTCGGCGCCGACGAATACGGCTTTGCCACCGCGCCGCTCATCGTCAGCGGCTGCATCATGATGCGCAAGTGCCATCTGAACACCTGTCCCGTCGGCGTGGCCACGCAGGACCCGGAACTGCGCAAGAAATTCCACGGCAAGCCCGAGCATGTGGTGCGCTACTTCTTCTTCGTGGCCGAGGAAACGCGAAAGATTATGGCCCAGCTTGGCTTCCGCACGGTGAACGAGATGATTGGCCGTGCCGACATGCTGGAATTCGACCCGCTGCCCGAGAACTGGAAGGCCGAAAGCCTCGACTTCTCGCGCATTCTGTACAACGCAAAGCCCTGGGAGGGCTCGACGCTGTACTGCAGTAAGGAGCAGGACCACGGTATCGGCAAGGCGCTCGACCACGAGATCATGAAGCTGGCCGCACCCACCCTGGAACGCAAAGAGCCCGTGCGCTTCTCCATCAAGATCCGCAACGTGCACCGCACGGTCGGGACCATGCTCTCGAGCGAGCTGACCCGCCGCCACAAGCTTGGCATGTACACCGGGTCGCTGCCCGAAGACACCGTCTGGATAGATTGCAACGGCATCGCCGGGCAGAGCTTTGGCGCCTTCGCGATTCAGGGCGTCACCCTGAACGTGGCCGGCGAGGCCAACGACTACTGCGGCAAGGGCCTTTCGGGCGGCAAGATTATCGTCCGGCCCCCGCAGGCGAGCCCGGTTGACCCGGCCACAAACATTGTTGTCGGCAATGTGGCGCTCTATGGCGCCACCGGCGGCGAGGCCTATTTCCGCGGTCTCGGGGGTGAGCGCTTCTGCGTGCGCAACAGCGGCGCATGGGCCGTGGTGGAGGGCGTGGGCGACCACGGCTGCGAGTACATGACCGGCGGCCGCACCCTCGTCATCGGCCCCACGGGCCGCAACTTTGCCGCGGGCATGAGCGGTGGCATAGCTTTCGTTTACGACGCGGACGGCACCTTTGCCAGCCGCTGCAACAAGGACATGGTTGACCTGAAACCCCTGCACGAGAAGAGCCTTCCCGAACTGCGCCTCATGCTCGAACGGCATGTGCAGTACACGGAAAGCACCGTGGCCCGGAAAATTCTCGAAAACTGGGATGACGAAATTAACCGCTTCATCCGTGTGATGCCGCGCGACTATGCGCGCGTCATGGCGGAGCGGGCGCAGTTGGAGACGACCAATGCTGCCAGATAAATCCAAAGGGTTCATGAACTTCAAGCGCGAGTTGGCCGATCTCCGCTCCCCCGAGGAGCGGATTCGGGATTTCGACGAGATCATCAATTCGCTGCCGCCGGAGAAACTCCAGCAGCAGGCGTACCGCTGCATGAACTGCGGCGTGCCCTTCTGCCACAGCGGCTGTCCGCTGGGCAACCAGATCCCCGATTTCAATGATCGGGTGAAGGACGGCGACTGGGCGGGCGCGCTCGAGATTCTGCACTCGACAAACAACTTCCCCGAGTTCACCGGCCGCGTGTGCCCCGCGCCCTGCGAGAGCGCCTGCGTGCTCGGCATCATCGATCCGGCCGTGGCCATCGAGATGATCGAGCGTGAAATTGCCGACCGCGGATGGGCCGAGGGGCGCATTGAGCCCCAGCCGCCCGAGCGCCGCACGGGCAAGAGCGTCGCCGTCATCGGTTCCGGCCCCGCCGGACTGGCCGCCGCGCAGCAGCTCAACCGCGCCGGCCACACTGTGGTCGTTTACGAGCGCGCCGACGAAGCGGGCGGTCTGCTCATGTACGGCATTCCCAACTTCAAGCTCGACAAGAACGTGGTGCGACGCCGTGTCGAGCAGATGCGCGCCGAAGGCGTCGAGTTCCGCTGCGGCAGTGAAGTGGGCCGCAATGTGCCCACCAGCGAGCTGGAGCAGTACGACGCGATCGTTATCGCCATCGGCTCGACCAAGCCCCGCACTTTCGAGGGCATGAACATTCCCGGCTCGAATCTGAACGGCATTTACACGGCCATGGACTTCCTGACCCAGCAGACCCAGCGCCTGCTCGGCAAGCCGGTCGAAGGCCCCGAAATCACGGCCGCCAACAAGCGCGTCGTGGTCATCGGCGGCGGCGACACCGGTTCCGACTGCGTCGGAACGGCCCTGCGGCAGGGCGCAAAGTCCGTGCTCAACATCGAGCTGTTCCCCAAGCCGCCCGCGGGCCGCGCCTTTGAGAATCCCTGGCCGCTGTGGGACTTCATCCTGCGCACCTCTTCGAGCCACAAGGAGGCCGAGGGCGGCGACTGCCGCGACTGGTGCATCAACACCAAGGAATTCGTGGATGACGGCAGCGGCAACGTGCGCGCCCTGCGCGTGGTCCGTGTGGACTGGAGCAGCGACGCCTCCGGACGCCGCACCATGACAGAGATCCCCGACAGCGAAAAGCGCATTGAATGCGACCTCGTGCTCATGGCCATGGGCTTCACCCAGCCCGAGACCGACACCTTCGTGTCCGACCTGGACCTGGAAATCGAAAAGAACCGCTTTGGCCTGGGCATAAAGGCCGGGTCGAATTTCGTCACCAGCAAGCTCGGCATCTTCGCCGCCGGCGACGCCCGCCGCGGCCAGTCCCTGGTGGTGTGGGCCATCCACGAAGGCCGCGAAGCGGCCCGCGCCGTGGACCTCTACCTCATGGGCTACTCCGACCTGCCCACCATCAACTCCTTCGGCTACGAGACGCTCAAGCACGTCGGGGGTTGAACTGCGGGAAAAGAATCCAGAAGCTAGAATTCAGAATCCAGAATAAAGAACCCGGCACGGTGCATGAGAGTATGCTGTGCCGGGTTTTCTTTCATTTGTCTTCTATTCTGACTTCTGGATTCTCTCTCAGCTATTTCACCGCGTTGAAAAACGCCCGCATCGCCGCGATGTTTTTCGCGTTCCCCGAACCATCCTCCGGCGGCAGTGTGGTCTTTGCGTCCGGCTTGGCGAATCCGTAAACGCCAAACCCGGCGAACTGCGGGTCGTGCAGAATCTTGTCCGCGTTGTGCTGGTCACCCCAGCCACAGATGCACTGGATGAGCTTCGTCTTCGGCCCGACCGCACCGCGCACCGCCTCCAGCTTGGCCGGGTCAAAATGCTCGTTCATGACCCAGTCCACCTCCTGCAGCATGGAGCATCCCTTCATCTGCGGATGTTGCAGGTCATAACAGCTCAGCCAGATAATGCAGTCCGGCTTCGCCGCTTTGGCCGAATCGTGGATGACCCGCCAGCACCGCTCCACGGCCCGCCGGTTGAACTCGTTGGTCTTTTCCCTGTCCATGGCCTCCACGCCGGGAAAGGGCGCGCCGAACAACTCCTGATACATCGTCTTTTCACAGTCCAGCCAAGTGTACTTCTTGTCCGGATACTGGTTCATCGGGCTGAACACCCAGTCAATCATGAATCCGTCAATCCCGGTCTTCTGAAGCGCCTCGGGAATGACCCTGCCCAGATAATCCAAATAGCTCCGCGTCAGCGGGATGGCAATCGCGTTTGGAATGGGGTGAACCTCATCGGGATGTTTCTCGCACCAGTAGGTGTTGCCACCGATGCAGAAATACCCCATCACCTTCATCCCCGCCCCGTGGCCCAGCTCGGCAATCTCCTTCAGGAATTCCCCTTTCATCCCCGGCTGCACCGGTGCCACCGAACTCTGATACCAGGCATATCCCGGACAACTCACGCAAAAGGTCTGGATGGTGTTGACCCCCAGTTTCTTATACCACGCCAGATGCTCCGCCGCCGCAGCCCCGGCATACATCCCCGGCGGCGCAAAGCCCGCATCACCCCAGTTGAAGTCGATGCAAAACGCCTTGATGCGCGCCGCGTCCGGTGCAGCCCCGTCCGCAACGGCCGTTGCGGCCACCAAACAACATGCCGTGAGACAGGTTAATAAACGCACCGCATGGTTCCTCCGTCTGGTGGAGAATCAGTCATCGCTTCCAGACTCCTTGCTCCATTCCAGAAGTTTCCTGCGCAGTTCATCCTTCGAGGGCAGGTAAAGCTGGTACTCCTTGGCATGGATGTTGGCTTCCGGGGGCAGCGTAATCTCCACCATGGCGTCGTGCTTCTTCTTGCACAAAATGATGCCAATGGTCCGCTCTTCGCCCGGAGTTCTGACATGACGGTCAAAGTAATTGACGTACATTTGCATCTGGCCAAGGTCTTGATGCGTCACCTTGCCGATCTTGAGGTCAATGAGCACATAACACCGGAGCAGCCGATTGTAGAAGACCAGGTCCACAAAAAAGTGGTCCTCATCGAAGGTGAACCGCTTCTGGCGCGCCTCGAACAGAAAGCCTTTGCCCAGTTCCAGTAAGAACGCCTCAAGCTTGTCGATGATGGCCGTTTCCAGATCGGATTCCGAAAACTTGGTCCTTTCTTCAAGGCCAAGAAATTCGAGCACGTAGGGTTCCTTCAACAAGTCTTCGGGTCGGGCGACGACCTGCCCTTCCCGCGCCAGCTTGCGGACCCCCTCTTTGTCCCGGCTCAGTGCCAACCGTTCATAAAGCCCCGAATTGTATTGGCGTTTGAGTTCGGGCAATGTCCAACCGTTGTCCGCAGCCTCCATTTCATAGAAGGAACGTTCCTCGGGGTTCTTGATGCCCATAAGAAACACATATTGGGTCCAGCCAAGGCGAAAGGGTGAACCGCCGCCTGCAGGACCGGCTATCAGCGCTGGGATGCCTTCCCCATTCGATACCAGCTCCTTTGAGCGCTTTCCCAATTTCCCAGTTGTCAACTGGGATTTTTCAGGGATTCGAGCCCGATAGGTCAGAAAAAACTTGCGCATGTATTCCAGGTTCGAGCGCGAGAAGCCACGACCAAACTCGGTTGTCAGGGAATCGGCCAGTACGCTGAGTTGCGCTTTGCCATACTCTGCTCGCTTCTTTCCCCGCTGTTCATGCTCGACGATCCGCCGTCCAATCTCGAAGTTCGTCAAGACCTGAACGAGGTCCACACCCCGCGCCACTGTCCTGCGCGCTGAAACAATCAACTCCCGGATGGAAGAAAAGAGGGGAATCTCATCGGTGTTCGCCGTTTCAGATTTTCTCGTCATGGTTCAATCATCCTCAGACGCCTGGTCGCCGCCTGCATTATCCCGCCCCATGGCCTGGTGCCGCAACCTTCATCATGAAGAATTCCCCAGGCCTTTTACGCCTGCACCGGCGTTTCATGCCAACCGCTCGCACGACTCCTTGTCAAACTTCAGCCAGTCGTGGCGTCTTCTCCCGGTCTATGGCGCTGATTTGAGCGTAGAGTTCTCCTTGTCGTTCGCCGGCCAGTGCCTCGACCTCATCAAGCACCCGGCAGAGGTCCCCGCAGCTCATCTCCCTGTCCCCATGCAGTTCCGCCGCATCCGCAAAGGCTTCAAGAAAGGTGCGGATGCGGGGAGGGGTAACGGGGCCGTCCTGGAATAACCGGTCCCACAGGGCCGCGAGCACGGGCGCGTTTGCGCTGACGATAAATCGGTCCTGCGGCGCGTGGCAGCGGTTCGGGTCGGCGGTGATGATGATGCCTTGGGCGCCTTTCACGTGACACCGCATCTCGTGGACCACAGTACCTTCGGAGCCTTCGCGTTTGAGATTGAAGCAGGCGGGAAACGCGTCTTCTATTCCGGCGATTTCCGGGAGCATGGATACATCGGCGCCAAGACCCTGGAAATCATCGCGGACAAGTGCGTTCCCGGTGTGGATGCGCTGCTCATGGAAGGGACCATGCTGGGCCGCACGGAGGAGACGGTGCAGACGGAACAGGAACTTGCCGAGGAGGTGACTGCGCGCTACAGGGATTTCCCCAAGGCGCTGCTGGCGTACCAGTCCGGCCAGAATGTGAGCCGGGCCGTTTCGTTCTACAAGGCGGCGCAGGCATTGAACCGCGAACTCGTGCTCGACTTCTACACCGCGCATGTGCTTGCGGAACTGGGACAATGCGCAGGCGGCAAACGCCTTCCCTATCCTGGCAATCTCACCGGAATCCGCGTGTGGTATCCCCATTGGCTGACAGACCGGATGGATAGGGAGAGGCGCTGGGACCTCATCGGCCGTTTTGCCAGGACATCCTTCAAGATGAGCCGCAATGACATGCCGGAGCGGCTCGACAAGATTATGCTATACGTCCGGCCGCCGATGGATTACGACCTGAAAAAAATCCCCGGCATTGGGGGGTCGATGCTTCTCTATTCCCTCTGGTCGGGCTATCTGAAGGCGGGGTCGACCAAGTCCTTCGTGGACCGGCTACAGACCATGGGCATCGAAAGACACATCATCCACACCAGCGGTCACGCCTCGGTGGCCACGTTACAGCGCCTTGTAAATGCGCTGCAGCCCAAGAAGCTCTTTCCGATCCACACACTCTATCCCGAAGAATACGGGCGATTCGGTGTGGAGGTCCAAGAACTGAATGACGGCGAGGAATGTGCGCTTTGATCGTCCGGGTGGCTGTCTAACTTAGAAGAGGCTTCCAGCCTCTTTCTTGAGGCCCTGGGCAAACCTGGAACGCGGCAGGATGCCGCGTCTACTTTGAGACCGTTCCGGGCTATCCATCAAGTGCGCCAGTATCCTGATTCACTTGAGTTTTCGAAAGTTCTTGGAACTGGGAGCGCCGCCGTCCCGCCGGCTTTGCTTGGGGAAGAAATGCAGCCGGCGGGACGCCAGCGCTCCCAGTGGGCTGGCTTTGCTCTACCGCCTTGGAATAACCCGCCGCACACGAAGGTCGTCGTTGTATGCGATGTGGCCAAAGCGCATCCCTCGGGAGGCGAAGGCACCGTTTAAGAGTTCAAAGACCTTTTCATTGTCCAGCAGCGGATGAAGGCGGCCGGACACCAGGAAGCCACTGACTTGCTTGACGTCACGAATGGACTTTTCCGTTTTTCCGTCCCCTTTGAACTGAAAAACACCGTCGATGAGGTCCCTGACCAGTGTGGTGTAGAAGAACAATTCGGAAATAGCGCCAATCTTGCTATTGTCCGGTGCTTTCAGTTCAAAGAGGGCGACGCCTTTGTCCGGGTCGGAGGCCCACAGGTCAATGGCGCTCTTGCCGCCGGTGAAAACCTGGGTCGATTTGGACACGGTTCCCTCGAAAAGCGCCACGGGCAATTGCCGCTGCATGGGTCCTTTCCAGGCCAGGGCGCGCAGCAGTTCGCTGGGCGGTTCGGAAAAGAGGAGTTCCAGGTACTGCTCTTCCTGCGTCGAGCCTGTGTCGGCGCCGCCTCCGGCACCCATCTCGCGGGAAGAGGTGGGGCCGTTGACGAAAAAGACGCTGTCCGGAACGAGGCTTCCGTCGGGCTTGAGCACACGCGACGCCAGAAGTTGGGATTTGCACGCGGAGACGACAACCAGCCAGTCCACCTGCTGGCGAAAACGAATGAGCCGATAGAGAAATCGTTGGTAGTTCTTGTCGGTCAGGTCATCGGGGGCATCCCACGAAAGCTGGATGCTCTGGCAGGCATTTTCGCCGAGCAGCACCTTTATGGCAAGCGCCCAACCCTCAAACGCGGCAGGGTCCTTTTGCATGTTCGAGATGACCGCTGCGCTGGAGAGGTGCATCGTGTGAACACTGCCCTCCCTGTCAAACAAAATGTCCTTGGGCAGATAAAATGAGAAGGCCGGTTCCCCAACGCAGTACGATAGGGTCGTCTGCAAAACAGTGCGCGAAGCACACAACATGAGGAGAACCGGCATGAAAGAGTATAGCATGATCGTGGGTTTGGATTTGAGCGACAAGA
>CAITNO010000063.1 GCA_903893795.1 Candidatus Hydrogenedentota bacterium
ATGGGCGCAATCAATCGGAATCGGGGGGCGCCTTCCGTCGGAATGGGGGGCGTGATCAATCGGAACAGGTGGGCGCGATCAGTCGGAATGGGGAGGCGCGATCAATCGGAATCACCGGGCGGGATGGCTCGGAATACTCAAATGGCTCTGGGAAACAGGATCGTTGTCCATGGACACGGGTTGCGGGAGGAGATCAGCACCACCACCAAGAAGCTGCCCGGTGGGGGCTGGATTGGACACGTAGACCTGGTGCGCACCTCGGTGGAAGCACAGAGTGGGACATTCAAGAAAGCCCATTACACAGCCCGCGTGTTGACCGACCGCAGCGGAATACGGGAGGCCGTGCAGCACAGCGCAGAGGAATTCGCCTCCCTCTATGCGGCGGGAGGAATCGGACTGGATGCGTTTAATAAGAGATCAAGCTCTTCGGACCGGGATATGCCCCTGCCGTAGCTCCGGAAGAGCTTCTGAGAGATGGAGCCTGTAGGCTACGCTGAGGGTCAGGGTTTCCCTCGCCTTTTGGCGGGGGGTGGCAATAGCTCGGGATGCTCAGCCAGATACCTATCAACCCCGTCAGCGATTCTCACGACCTCTGCGCGGAGCTCCGCAGCAAGTCGTGCTTTCTCATCGGAAAGGTCTGGATCGATCCTCAGATCAATTTGCGGGAGCCCGTTCAAGGAGATCTGACCAGGATCATCCACGAAGATGAGTTTTGGGATCCCTCCCTCAGGAATCCTTCCCCCAGGGAAGACCCTCCCTGTTTGAAGATCGGCGACTTCCGCATGTCGGACGGTGTCCGGACCATCGAGACGGACGGGACTGAAATCCAGGTTCTTCGTTCCCGAGGTCAATCGGAAGAAGCCACAGGCGCGGCCCAGGCTGGTGGCGGAGAAATCCGGGACATTGCAGGTCCAGCCCCGCTCGTAATAATTTCGCGTGCGGACCCAGCCACCTGAAATCATTCTTCTCAGGATATGTTCACGGGCTTTCATTTCGCTGCCCCAAGGCTCCTCGAAAGCCTGGAAGAGAGTGCGAACCTCTGTCTCAGTGCGGCCCAGGAGCTGGGGGTGAGAACAGACCAGGCTGACGTGCGTAGTAACAAGAATTACCTGATCCGTGGGCAAAATCCAATAACCTGCACCGTCTACGGGCATTGCGGGCATCATTTCCTCCTTTTATGGTTAGACACAAATAGAGATGTCAGTGGGCTGGTTTACCTTAGGGAATGGACGTGAACTTCGAGATCGAAAGCTTTGATGGTCTCTTCGTTGAAGCCCTTGTCACGGGACCACAGTTCGTAATATTCACCCACCTGATCGTCAGGGGTCGAGGGGTCTTCAATGTGGACCGCAATGACGTTCGGGCGGGCCATGAACGTGGCTATATTGGCCGCAAACATGTGCATGCTGCCTGCCGCGCTGCTGAACCCACCACTTGCAAGGAAGAGTTTATAGATCATTTGCAGACCTTTCGCAGTTCGACCACCCATTCTTTGTAGGCTTTACCCGCGCCCTCGGGGATCGCGTTCGGTTCCCCGCGCAACTGTCGAAGCCAGGACTGATATCTTTCTATCCGATGCCGTACTTCTTCCCGAAAGCGCAGGGTCAGATGGTCATCCGTGATTTGGGCCACGGCCACCTTGAGTCGCCCTTCAATATCCTCGACCCTGTATTCGAGAGGGCCAAAGAATCCCTGGGGGATCATGGGATGAAATCCCCCCTCCGCCCAACTTTCACATCGGGGATCGTAATCTGGCCACGGCGTCCGGATTTCGGACATGGTCCTGCCCTGGCGGTGTTCTTCAGAATAGGGATTCTTGTCTTCCGGCATTGGACCATCTCCAGGGTGAATTGGGAGGCACGGAGATGGTCGGAAACAACGATACCCCGGTCCAATGATATGGACGGGGGCATGGTATTTGTCGCATGGTTCCCTGTTCCTGTGAACAGGGCCGACTTTGGCACCCAGCCGCACTGGGTTGCCTACACGGCAGGTCGTTCCTATGCCGTGTATCTACATGCCCTTCAAATGTAACCTAGAGTATACGGGGACGAGGTGATCCAATCAAATCCTGGGAGTGGACTGAGCTTTACAAGCCCAAAGCGGCCGTCAAGTTGTAGCTAAAAAGTTCACTTTCGCGTAGATACTCGCCAAGCATGGCATCAGTCTTGTGTCCGGTGATCCTCTTGATGACCGGGGTGGGAACGCCCGCACGGAGGGCATCCGTGACAAAACCAGCCCGTAGGCTGTGCCCGCCAAAGAGCTCTGGGTCAAGGTTGAGGGCTGCGGCCACCTCTTTTACCACAGAACCCACCGCTTTCCCGCCCAGTCGCTCCCCAGACATCTTGCCATGCCGTGTGATAGGACGAAACACAGGCCCCTCTGTTATCCCCGCTGCCTCCAGCCATGATTTCAACGCCTGGACTGGACAAAGCTCCCGGTGAGCCCCGTGGGATATATCCTTGACCTGACCCTGGCCTTCTTGATCAGTTTTTGAGCGGCGCAGCGTGACGCGCAGACCCTGATCAACAAACTGAAGATCGGAAAGATCAAGAGCTACGAGTTCGGAACGCCGGAAGCCCCCGAAAAAACCAATGAGCATGAGAGCCCTGTCCCGCGTCCCCTTCAGGTTGTCAGGCAAAACCTCATTAATCCTGCGGAGGTCGGCGACTCGAATGGGGGCCTTTTTCACACGCGCCGTCCCCACCCGGTTCTTGATCCCCTTCAATACCTTGCGCACCAGCAAGTCAGAGGTGGGGGAGCTGAGATTGTTGGCCTGGTGGGCTACGGAGATCGTGGCCAAACGCCGCTGGATTGTGGAGGGACGGCGATTCTGGGCAAGGTCACTAATGTAAGCCGCCACGGCACTCGGGAGCGCAGGAATTGAAGGTGTCCCATGCGCAAGGCACCACCTCTCGAAATCTGCCCAATCGGCGGCATGCGCCTTCTTGGTGCTCATGCTTTCCGAACTCGCAAGGTTTTCATGAACCTGCCCCCTCAGTTCTTCAATCCCAGAATTATCGATGCCGGTGACGGTGATGGGGTTCATTCTACGGGGTCTCTCCGAGGGTGATTCTAACATCCGATAATTGAATGTTATCGGATGTCAGAAAGTATAACCGGAATACCTGGAAGCTGTCAAGTTTATGGGCCGCTTCTGTGTATGATTCATCCCGCATTCCTAGATCCCACGGGAACGCGATGGGAGTGTGCCCGACTCCTTTGACCCCGGTGTGACAAGAATCGCACCTTCAAATTCGAGGCCTTTGCTGTTTTGGCATTTTCGAGGCTGCGGACAGGATCGGAAGGCGGTCAGGTGTGTAAATTTAGGGCTCAAGCCATAAAAAAGTTTTGAGACTGTTTTTGAGGGCCATTTTTGCTCCAAGAACACCCCCCAAGCACACACTATTCGCAGTTTCAACATCGAGAAAATATCAGAAAATACACTGTAGAATGGATTATTCCGCAAAGAGAGCCAGCTTTAATTGAATTGACGTCACCCCTTTACAAAGCAGCCCCTCCCCTGTATAATGATACTTGTCGCGCGGGTATGACGCGTAGGTCGTAATGCCCGTTTGGTAGAAAAAACCCCTACATATTGCACGGGAGAACTGTTTCTATCCGTGTTCATATATGAATACTGACAAAGTCGAGAAAGGAGATTCGTGATGAAATGCCAACGCCCACCATAACGATGGAAGATGTCTGTGCCCCCCAAAACGCCCGCCGGGCGCTCCACCAAGTTCTCAGGAACCGTGGAGCCCCTGGGGTGGATCGGGTACGGACAACAGACCCTCAGCTCCGCAGTGAGGAATTTCTGCGGATCACAGTTGAATCATTGAAACGCGGTACTTATGAGCCCAAACCAGTTCGGAGAGTGACCATCCCCAAGCCGGGTGGTGGTTCCCGCCCTCTTGGGATCCCGACAGTACGGGACCGGGTGGTTCAGCAGATGATTGCACAGGTCTTGGCCCCAGTGCTCGAATCAGTGTCCTCGGAGTCCTCCTTCGCCTACCGGCGGGGAAGAGGCCCCATAGACGCGGTCAAAGCCGCTGTACGCCATGGCCAGGCCGGTTGCGTTTATGTGGCTGGCCTGGATGTGATTGGATGTTTCGACCACCTGCCTCACCGGTTGATTCTGGCCCGCCTCGGCCCCCTCGTGGATGGAGAGATCCTGGACCTAGTTCAGATGTTTCTCCAATCAGGAGTGTGCGTGGGTGGGGAGGATCTTCTACCCAGCACGGCGGGAACACCCCAAGGAGGCCCTCTTTCCCCCTTGCTCTGTAACATGGTCCTGGCCCCCCTGGACATGGAGTTGGAGCATCGGGGGCATCTCTTCATTCGTTATGCCGACGACGTTAAGATTTTTCTGAAGTCGAAAGCAGCGGCGAAACGGGTTGCCTACTGGTTTATTGATTACCTTTGGAAGGAATTCGGGTTGAAGGCGCACCCCCTGCGGAATGATGACGGAAGCCAGGGAAAATCAAAGGTGACCCACATCACCAATGAAGACCTTTTGGGCTTCTGTGTTCTACCGGACTGGAACCTCTCAGTTTCTGGGAAAAGGATCCCAATCCTTAAGTCCAGGATCGAACAGAGGTTTCAAGACGACACCGAGTACCCCTCTTTCGAAAGGAAGGTGGTGTACTTAAATGACGCAGTCCGGGGTTGGTGTGCCTATTATGGAGACGCCCGCCTTCCCGTACCACTCTTGGTGGACTTGGATGAGTTCCTTTTAAGGAATGTTTGGAGGTCCCGCCCAGGGAGGGTAGCGGGGAGGACAGACATCCCACCTGTATGTAACCAAGTCTCGGGCCTGTTTGGACGAAATGAGGAAACATCAACGACGAAGTGTCTACAGGAGTTCGGCATATCGGGCTTCTTGGAAACTTTCTCCCGTATTAAGAGGGAGACCGTCAGGGGTGATCGGAAATGATGTTAGGTATCGCGTGAGTAGTTCTCCCTTAGAGATGTCTGTTTTGGGGTTTTCTTTGGGGGGGAGACGTTGGGGAGGTCCTTGTGGTCCTCCTCATCGTAAGAAAAAATGTCCCGTCCGGCCCGCCGGTTCTGTTCACAGCAGGACCGTGCGGGCGGACGAGACCATTACATAACAAGCAACGCAGTTTAACCCTGGAAGCCTGCGGGTTTCAAGGGAGAAAGTGAGATTAAGATGGGAAATACCATCACGTTTAACACGCCGGAGGAACTCCGGAGGGCTCTTGTCCGACATGGCTTCAATGTACTCACAGAGAAGCCAATTAACGATGGTCTGCAAATCACGGCTGGAGGGTCCATTACGGTGGCTTATTATGAAGTGTCAGGTGCCGCCGTCTTTCAGGGCCGGAACGGTCACGTGGCATATGCCGCCTTGCGCAATGAGACAAACTCACTGGGCGACCGGGTCCACGGCACCAAGGTCTTGATTCTGCACACGGACGCCGTTAAGAAAGACGCAGACGAATTTGCCACCCTTCTCCGCAAGGGCAACATGGAACCCGTTCCAGTTTCCGTGACGGAGACCACAACGCAACCCCTTTACCTCATCGTTGATGGACACCGTGAAGATCTACGTTACGCCCTGCTTCTTGCACCCAGCACAGAAGTGGTAGCAGACCACCGGATCTTCGAGTTTGAGCGGCAACTTATCTTTGCACTTGGCAGTTCCCATGTTGCAACCATCTTCCGGGGTGCTTCACGCCTGAGTGGGAAAGTGGTCCAAAACAGGATCGCGATGAACTTCACGTACAGTCGGCGGGCAGTTGCGGAGGTTGGGCGGCAGGTGTTGTGCCACATGAAGGCGACAGGTTGTCCCAGCCTCCAGCGGGCCATAGAGGTCGCTCAACGTGAGGCCGAGGCCGCACAAACTGTTGGTGTCTAACCTGAAGATGGGTCCGGCCTGGAGGTCCAGGCCGGACCCTAGTGGCATTTTTGGCAACTGTACATGCTTTGCGTTGCCGTACCGAGAAATATGAGGAAGATGTGTGATGAATAATGAAATACATGATCTCTTGCCCTCCTTTGACCATATGGTAATTCGGGGGTGTCGCCGCTCTGACGGTGAAAACCCCTCATCCGAACCCGAGACTGCTGTTTCTACCGAAACAACGGAGGGCTGGGAGTTTGATTTCGGATGGCCTACCGACAGCAAAGGGCAGGGGCAATTGAAAGAGGATCAGTTCCGCGTGATCGGAAGTCTGGGCAAACCTATGGAAGATCATGAATGTCGGGAACTCCTTCTGAAGGTGATGGATTGGAATAGAATCGTCGAGACGCTGCAAGGCCCCGAGAACGCTGTAAAATCAAACCGCAGCAGAAAAGGTGGGATCCGGTCATGAAAGTTGTTTTGTATGCCCGTGTCAGCACGGCTCGGCAGGCCGAGAAGGACCTTTCGATCCCCGACCAGCTCCGTCAGTTAACAAAGTATTGTGAGGAACGGGGGTATGATGTGGCTCAGATCTTTGAGGAGCCTGGGGCTTCGGGGCGCGACGATAACCGGCCTGTCCTCAACGAAATGATTGATTTTGTGATGAACCCCAAGCACGAAATCAAGCAGATTCTGGTTTTGACCACATCTCGTTTCTACCGCGATGCAATGAAGGCTCAAGCCCTGAAGCATAGCTTGAAGCGGTCCGGGATCAGGGTTGTAGCAACTACCCAAGAGGTTGCTGATGATCCCAATGGGGCCTTTGTCGAGCGCATTTTTGAGAATGTTGATCAGCTTCAAAGTGAACAGAATGGTTTCCACACACTTAGAGGCATGCGTGAAAACGCTAGGCAGGGATACTTCAATGGTTCCCGCCCTCCCTTCGGTTACAAGACAGACAAGCACTCCGACAATAACGGCATATCCAAGTCACGACTTGTTGTGAATCCTGAGGAAGCTCCGGTCGTGCGCCAGATCTTTGACCTATATACCGGTGCCGACACAGGGCGTCCCATGGGCCTCAAATCCCTCGCGGCCAAACTCAACGCTGGGGGAGGAAAATACAGGGGGAAGGCGTGGACTTTCACCTTGGTTAGAGGGGTCCTGGAGAATACTGTCTCCGTCGGTGAGTATTACTTCAACCGTCATGAGAGTCGCCGTACTGGAGACCCAATGCGCCTAAAGCCCCGCGAGGAGTGGGTCCAGATTCCAGTTGAACCCATTATCGAACGCAATCTCTTTGAGCAAGCGCAACGGGTTCGCGCCCGCCACCATCCCTATGGGGGTAAGACTAGGACGGATTCAAGTTCATTGTTCCTAAGTGGGCTGGTATATTGCGGGACTTGTGGACGCCAGATGATACTGGCCACAGGCGGGGGGTACCGTTATTACGTGTGTGGCAAGTACATGCGAGGTACCGTGAATGCCTGTCCCGGCAATCGCGTCCCCGAATCTGTCCTTGATGAAACGGTACTGAACCACATAGTTAATCAATTGGCAACCCCCGACGCCATCAAGAGTCATGTGACAGAAGCCTTTCACCGATGGACTGAGAAAGGCAGCACCGGGTCTGCTCATATCATCCGGCTTTCAACGGAACTCCAGGAAGTGCGAATCGCGATCCAACGTCAATTCTCCTTCATTGAGAATGGCGAGGTCGGAAGCCCCGAAAAGGAACGTCTGGTGGCCGACCGCCTGAAGGAACTCCGCAGTCGTGAGTCTGAGATTGGTACGGAGATCAAAGACCTGAAGAGCCGACAAGTCCAGAGTCCGCCCCCGTATGTGTACAAGAAGGAGAACCTAGAACGAATCGTGGAAACCATGAAGGCTTCCCTTAGAGATCGTAACACCCCTGATGCCAGCAAGTTAGTACGTATTCTGGTCGATGGTATCTTGGTGAACGGACGTGACCTTCTCATAAAGGGAAAGTTGGCAAATCTGGCTGTCATGGTCGCCAACGGACCCGCAGAAAAAAACAATGCGATAACTTGTTTACCACAAGTTATCGCATTGGACTATTCATGGCTCCGCGAGCAAGACTCGAACTTGCGACCTAGTGGTTAACAGCCACCCGCTCTACCGACTGAGCTATCGCGGAACATTATGTCGAAAGACGCAGAACATTACCAAATGAAGGGGACCTGTTTCAACTTGTTGGCGCTTTGTTCGCTGTGAAGCGGCACCGCCGCTTGTGGTATTCTTTGCCTGTGGGCGGCCCTGTGGGGTCGCCGACTCCTTGGCCACACGCTTGGCGGGGAGTCTGTTCTTGTTCGGTGCATGGGCACTTCGAAGGGTCAGAAACGCTTTCATGAACACTCCCGAATGGCAGCCAGGTTCCTGGCGTTCACTCGTTGCGGCGCAGCAGCCGGATTATGACGACCCGGCGGCGGTGGAGGCCGCGCTGGCGCTGCTCTCCGGAAAACCGCCCATCGTTGCGCCGGGCGAGGTGGACCGGTTGCGGGCCGACTTGGCGATGGCCGCGGAAGGGCGCCGTTTTGTGCTGCAGGGGGGGGACTGCGCGGAGCGTTTTGAGGAATGCACGGCGTCCAATCTGACGCGGCTGCTGCAGGTGCTGTTGCAGATGAGCCTGGTGCTCACCTATGCGACGCGCAAGCCGGTCATCCGCATCGGCCGTATTGCGGGGCAGTACGCGAAGCCGCGCAGCAAGGGCGTTGAGGTGGTGGACGGGGCCGAGTTGCCGGTCTACCGCGGCGATCTGATCAATGACATGGCCCCGACGGTGGAGGCGCGCCATGCCGACCCGAAGCGCATGGTGGAGGGCTATCACCACGCCACGGCAAGCCTCAATTTTATCAGGGGACTCATCGAGGGCGGTTTTGCGGATTTGCACCATCCGCAGCAGTGGGACCTGGACTTCATTGAGCAGAGCCCGGACAGCGATGCCTATAACAAAATCATCGACGCCATCACGGACGCGGTGAAGTTTATGACCACCGTGGGCGAGGGCGGCATGCTGGAAACGCTGCGCCGGGTGTCGTTTTACACCTCGCACGAGGCGCTGCTGCTGCCTTATGAGCAGGCCATGACGCGCCGCACGGCGGGGGAATGGCATAATCTTGGTGCCCATTTCCTGTGGGTGGGCTACCGCACCTGCCAAACGGACGGGGCGCATGTGGAGTATCTGCGCGGCGTCCGCAATCCGGTGGGCATCAAGGTGGGCCCGAACATGCCCACGGCGGACCTGATTGAGATTCTGGACCGGATCGACCCCGGCCGCGAGGCGGGTCGGGTGACGCTGATTACGCGCTTTGGCGCGAACCGGGTGGGGGAGTGCCTGCCTGCGTATCTGCATGCGGTGGGCCATGCGGGCCATCCGGTAGTCTGGCTGTGCGACCCCATGCACGGCAACACACGCGCCACCGCCGACGGCCACAAGACGCGCCATGTGGCCGACATCTTTTCGGAGTTGGAGCAGACCTTTGAAATGCACGCATCTGTGGGCACCTGCCTGGGCGGCGTCCATTTCGAACTGACCGGTTCGCCCGTCACGGAGTGCGTGGGCGGGTCGGGCGGCGTGCGTGCCCAGCAACTGGGCGACTGCTACCAGACCGCCTGTGACCCCCGACTCAACGGCGCGCAGGCGCTGGAAATGGCCTTCCTCATCGCCCGGCTGCTGCGCTGAAGGCCAATCCGCGACGAGTCCGCCCAAGCCGAAGGCTCAATGTTCGAGACCGCTCGGTTCCGTACAACACCCCCGCAGAAATATTCAATCATACCCCGTGGATATGTGAGAGATTAGACGCATGCACGGGCTGAGGCGGTTTCGGGAAGGCTGTCCCCTCTGCGGGGCCAGTTTCTCGGGGGCCGAATAGGCGCCCAAAGCCCACATTCAAAGGGTATTGGCATGAAACTGCACTGCTGGTTTGTATTGGCCTTCCTTCTGAGTTCATGGGTCGGCGCGGCCTTTGCCGAACCCGCCGCCGCTGCAGACACCAAGAAACTTGAGCCGAGCCCGCTATTCCTGCCGGATGTTTTCTCGCACCGCCTGTCCTACCGGCCCGAGGTGGACCTGAACGGTGCGTGGGAGTTCAAGCGGGACCCGGGCCGGGTGGGACAGAGCGAGGGATGGCAGGAGGGGAAGGTCTCCTTTGAAGAGCACATGACGGTGCCGGGGGCACCCCAGGCCCAAGGCCACGGCGAGCCACACCCCTATCAACGGACCATGTTCAAGGAACCCTTCTGGATTCGGCGGTCTTTTGCCGTTCCCGCCTTGGCGGCCAACGAACGGATTTGGCTGCGCGTGGGCGGCATTCTGCCTGCGGCGCTGGTGTATGTCAACGGGCGGGAAGTGGGCTACACCAAGAGTTCCCGGACGCCGCAGCGGGTGGACATCACGGGCTGGGTGAAGGCAGGCGCAGACAACCTTATTGCCATCAATATCTGCGATTTTCCGGAAGTCCGCCTGGACGGCATCCTTGAATGGCAGGAGGGCACCGCGTTATGGAGCGGTCCCTACCGGCCCATCTATTGCGAGATTACCCGCGACTGCTCGGTGAGTGACGCATACGTCCGCGGACATCTGTCGGACGGGACGGTGGACGTCGATGTGGAGCTGACCCAGGCGCCGGGCGCGCCTGCAGAGGTGGAACTGGTGGTCAAGGATGGCGAGAAACGGCTAGGCCGGGCAAAACTGCGCATTTCCGAAGGCGAGAAACATGGGCACGGCACGGTGAAACTGCGCAAGTTCGAGCCGTGGTCGCCGGACCATCCCAAACTGTACACGCTCGAGATCAGCCTGAAAGGGCATGGGGCGTCCGACAAGGTGGGCGTGCGTTTTGGCATGCGGGAAATCGCCACCAAGGGGACCAAGTTCTACCTGAATGGACAGCCCTTTTACCTCCGCTGCTATGGCGACCTGAACTACCACCCGGACACGCTGTGTCCGCCGCCGGACGTCAACTGGTACCTGCCCAAGCTGCGCATCGCGCGGGATTACGGGTTCAACGCCGTAAAAGGTTGCGTGGAAATGATGCCGCCCGAATACGTTGAGGCCTGCGACGAGATGGGCATCATGGTCATCCAGGAAATGCCCTTTGGTCTGGGCGAACTTAGGGCCAACCGCTACAACCTGGACGAGCGGTTCCGCAAATTCTACGCCCAGGAACTGGACGGGCTCTTGCGGGTGAACCGGAACCATCCCTCCGTCACTGTGTACAGCATGTCCAGCAAAATGACCTTCGACGCCCAGACCCAGGAATCCTTCGATTTCTTCAGCGGCAAGAACGGCCTGCCGGGCCAGGTGCGGGCGCTTGCACCGGATGCGCTTGTCATTGACTGCACCGGATACCTGAACGACATCGAGACGAAAAAGGGCGTGCGCGACACCGACTTTTATGCCTCCATCCATCCGCTGTGGCTGAAGGATGTCTTTGAAGAGATGGACATGCAATCGGACGGAAAGGTGCCCATGGTCCTCCATGAGTACAACTGGTGGGGCTGCTATGCCGATGTCAATCTCCGGGACAAGTACACGGACTCCCAACTGAAGCCTTTCTGGCTCGACAAACTGGAGAAAACGGCCTGGGAACAGGGCCAGGGCGAAATGATTCCGCTGTATCGCAAGAACTCGCAGCGCTTGCAGGAAATCAGCCGCAAAGACGGCTTTGAATACGCCCGTCGGGGCCGTCTCATCGAAGGGTTTATCTTCTACCTCCTGATTGACTGCGGCCACTGGACCGAGGGGTTGCTTGACGACTTCTGGACGCCGAAAAACGTGAGCGCCGGGGAATTCCGGAAATACAACTCGGACACGGTCATTGTGCTTGCAGAGGATGGCAACCGGTGCCTGGCGATGGGCGCGAAAACAGACATTCCCCTGGGCATAAGCCATTATGCGGCGAAGGATTTGGAAGGGTGCCAGTTGAAGTGGAAGCTGTCGGGACCGGAAGGGGGCCAGAGCGGCACCATTTCCATTGACAAGCTTCCCAATGGGGCCTTCACGCGCGTGGGATGCGCTCCATTAACCCCGGTTTCGGCGAAGAAAGCCTACAAGTGCGAACTTGAAGTGGCCCTGTATCACGGGGACGAACTGGTCAACAGCAACAACTGGCCGTTCTGGGCCTTTCCCGATGTGGCCGAGCCGTTGCGGTCGGCGTCACGCCTGGAAAATGAGGGCAAAGCCTTTGACAACGGGCTGTTCCTGCGGACCAACACCGCCAAGGCCGCGCCCATCCCCGATTCAGCCCAACTCGTCATCGCCGACACGGCCGATGAAGCGCTGGCCGATTATGTGGAGAAGGGGGGGCGTTGTCTCCTGTTCACCCACGGCAGCGAAATCGAAAACATGAAGATGTACTATGAGAAGATCAGCTTCTATCCGCTTTTCCGCACGATTCCATGGGGGGCGGGCGACAGCGGCAACTCGGGAACCGTCATCAGCCAGCATCCGGCCATGGACGCCTTTCCCAATGAGGGCATGTGCGATCTGCCCTTTATCAACATGTACAAAGGCAATCTGCCCATGGAATTCAGCCCCTTGCGGGCCTATGGTGTGACGCCCATCATCCGGGGGATTGACCACTTCTACAGCCACCGCAACAATGCGCATCTGCTCGAATTCAAGATGGGCAAGGGCCGCGTGCTGGCGTGCACACTCGGTGTGCTACGGCAACTCAAACCGCACTCTGCCGGCCAGTCGTCCTATGACACGCCAGATGCCTACTGCCCGAACGAGAGCATCGAGGCGCACTATCTGCTGCAGTGCTTCTGGGACTACATGAACGGCGCGCTTTTCGCGCCGACGGCGACCGTTCCCCGCGCGGACTTTGTTCGCCTGTTCAAACCGCGCGCGCCCAAACCGTAAAGGCAGGGGAGAGCGGGCATGCTCGGTTCCGTACAACGGGTCCGCAGAAATGCTCAATCTTGCCGCATGGAGATGTGAGAGATTAGACTGGAGTTAGCGCTGATGCGGTTCTGGAAACCGAAGCGCCCATGCGTGCCGTCAGACCTGCACCGTCAATAAACCGCCCGGCAAGGGCCTTCAAGGAGACTACTGCAATGGGGTACCTCAGTCAGCAAGAGCGCGACATTCGGCTTGCCAAGTTCCAGTCCATTCTGGAGGCGAAAGATCTGGACCTTGCCCTGGTCTACTATGACGAGTTCAACATCGGCAACGGCTGGTATCTAACGGGATGGTGCCCCCAGTTTGAAAGCGGCGCCGTGCTCGTCTTCCGGGACGGCAGTGCCATGCTGCTGGGGGGGCCGGAGAGCGAGCCCTTCGCCAAACTGGACAGCGCCATCACCGAAACGCGCAATTTCCCGGTGTTCATGGTTCCCGACGAGGAGTATCCGAACGCCACCATCACCGATTTCCCGTCGCTCTTTGAAGAGCTCACGACCAAGGTCGGCACCATCCACCGGGTGGGGCTGGTGGGTGGGGGGCGCATGCCGGCCGACTGCCACCGCCAGATCACCGAGGGCTTCCAGGGCGTGGAGATTGTGGACATCACCGAGGACTACGTGTCGCTCCGCCACGACAAGTCGGCTTGGGAGCGCGAACAGATCCGGGCCGCCTTCGGCCTGGCCGACCAGTGCTACGAGGCGATGTCCAACAAGGTCGCACCGGGGGTGATGGAGATAGAGGTGGCGGCGGCGGGCGAATATGCGGCCCGCAGCCGGGGCGCCACGGGGTTTGGATTCAGCGCCATCGTCGGTTCGGGCGCGCGGGCCAACGCGGTGGTGCCGACGGCGACGACCAAGCGGCTTGAAGCGGGCGACGTGGTCATGATTGGCATCGCGCCCAAAGTGCAGGGATATGCCGGGGTGGTGGGACACACGCTACCCGTCTCCGGTGAGTACACCGACTCACAGAAGGAATTGCTCCACCATCTCAAGGAGGTTTTCCGCCTGACGAAGGCGAAGTGCGTGCCGGGCAGCAAGGGCTGTGAAATCGACGCGCCGGGCCGGGCCTACTTTGAGGAGCACGGCCTGCTCAAGTACATCGTGTGCCCCTTTGCGCACACCATCGGCCTGCACGAGGCCGAGGCGCCCTTCTTCGGGCCCAACAGCCAGGATGTGCTGCGGCCGGGCATGACCATCTGCATTGACGTCAGCTTCTTCGGTCATCCCGAATGGAACGGCGCCCGCATCGAGACCGGTTACGAAATCACCGAGAACGGTCCTGTGCCTTTCAGTCCCATGATGGACAAGCTTCTCACCGAGTGAACCGCATGCCTGAGCGACACACTGTCCGCAGTAGAAGGTCCGCCATGCAAAAGGTGTTTTCCCTCCGGTGCGGCACGGCCGCAGTCCTGTTTGCGTTGCTGTGCGGCGCGGCGGCCTTTGCCGGGAATTTCCAGGACGACTTTCCGTCGAGTCCCTACGCCAGCCTTTCCAGGGACTACTTCGAGCGTTTTTCCCTGGATATTCAGGCCAAGCCCGCCGACAACGAGGCCCGCGTTGCGGTTTCTTGGCGTATCCTGATAGCGGAAAGCGCCGACCTGCTCACCTCTTTGATGGCGGGCCATCTTGGCGATTTCCTGCGGGAACGCATGGGATTGCAGCTCCCTGTGCTGCGGCGTCCACAGGAACAACTCGCCGGGGAAAGCCAGGCAATTGTGCTCAGCGAATCCGGCGGTGGAGAGGGCGGTGTGACAGGCAGTTTTACCCTTGCCGTTACCACTGACCAGGCTTGTGTGTCCGGCAATGACCCGTCGGGACTTCGGGACGGTATTGTGAAGTTGGTCGACCAGATGGGCTTCCGCGAGGCACCTATTCTGGCCAGGGGCACGCAGAGCTTCAAACCGAAGCTCGGGCTGCGCGTTGGATTCAAGTCAACCCTGGGCACCATGCGCGATGTCGTGTTTGGCGGGTACAACGGCGTGACGACGGGCATGACCGACCTGTACAAACTTTCCACATCGCAGTGCATCCCCGAACTCACGGCCCTGCAGGACCGGGCGTACCGTGAGCGCGTGGTATGGGAACGGCAGGAGGCCCACCGGTTCGGACTGAAGACCTACTGCTACGTGCACATCATGACCAAGTTTCCCGAGGACGCGCCCATTTTCAAGGCCCATCCCGAGATTCGCGGGGTCCGCACCTGGCAGAAAGACGGACTGTTTACCCTGTGCACGGAAGCACCGCTGGTGAAGCAGTTTCTAAAGGAGAGCGTGCAGGGACTGTTCCGCGAGGACCCCCAATTGGACGGGGTCCTGATCATCATTGGCGGCGAGGGCTTTTACCATTGCTACATGCGCCCCTATGGCGTGGAGAAAGGGGAGACGCCCTGCGAACGCTGCAAGGCGCTGGGAGCGGACACGGTGGTGGCCAACCTGTGCAATTGGCTGGCCGAGGCCGCCCGCGAGGTCAATCCGCAGGCTGAACTTGTGGTGTGGCCCTATTCCGCCATGAGCGTGTGGTCTTCCGACAATGCGCAGACGGGCTTTCTTCGACAGTTAAAGCCCGGCGTAGCGCTGCTCACGGAGATTGAGAAGGATGAGGTGCTGTCAAAGCCGGAAGGCGTGAAGAAGGTCCTTTGGGATTACAGCATCGACCTGATCGGGCCGGGCGAACGGGCCAAGGAGCAGGTTGCCCTTTGTCGGGCGCAGGGAACGCATGTCTATTTGAAGAGCGAGCCCGAACTCGCCTTTGAGGCTTCGGGGCTTCCGCACATCCCCTGCATGGACCGCTGGGCCGCCCGTGCGGACGCGCTGGCTTCAAGCGGTGCCACGGGCGCATGGGTGTTTCCCGCCTACCTGCCGCACCGCGGCACGAGCACGGCGGAAGCATACAAGTACTTCTGGTGGGACCCCGTGCCGGACCGCGAAACCTTCCTTGCGCAGTTTGCGGCGCGGTTGGCGGGAAAGGAAGCGGGGCCGCATCTGCGCGAAGCGTGGCGGCTCGTTTCGGAAGCCATCGAATACTCGCCCGAGATCCCGCCCTATTACAACGGCCCCCATTACTTTGGACCGGCCCATCCCATGTGCGCCGACCCGGACGCGAAACTGCCGCGTGAGTTCTATGCCGGGTACGGGTTCTATGCGGAGGCCAACCCGGACCTGCTTGCGGTAAAATATCCCGTCTTTGCAGCCGTGCCGACG
>CAITNO010000064.1 GCA_903893795.1 Candidatus Hydrogenedentota bacterium
AGCTGCAGCGCCTCGACCCAGCCGGGGATGAGCTGCTTCACGGTGAAGGTGGCCGGCTCCTTGCGGTCATAGGAGCTGTCGAACACGGTGCCGTCAAGGAGCGTGCCCTTGTAATGCACGGTCACTTCGTCGTCGGCCTTGGGGCTCGCGCCCGAGCCTTCGGTCATCACCGAATACTGCAGGCCGCTGGCGGTCGTCTTGACGCCGTCTTTCTTGCCGTTCTCGGCAAGGAAGTCCTCGGCGATCTTGATGTTCTTGTCGCCGTCAACTTTGCGCTTCTCGTCTTCGACTTTCTTCTGGTCGGCACGCTTGGCCTGCACCTGGTCGCGCAGCTTCATCTGGGCTTCCATCATCTGCTGGTCGGTCATGGCCAGGGCGCGGTTCTTGAACACGTCGCCCAAAGCGCCGATCACGACGTCCGGATTGATGTCAATGCCGCCGCCCTTGATGCTTTTGCCAATCTGCACGCCTATGGCGTAACTCACATTGTCAACCTCGTTCTGCAGCGTCACTGTGCTCTTCTCCTGATTCGCCGGGGCCGCCGCCGCGGGGTCGGCCGGCTTTGCGTTGGAACCGTCCTGTGCCACTGCGCCCAGGCAGCACAGCGCCGCCAGCAGCATTGCAAACACGAACATACGCTTCATGGAATGGTCCTCATCGGGTGCGTTGCGCTGGCAGACAACCCACTTTCCAAGTCCGACAGGGAGTTGGACGGGGGAATCCCGGCAGCGGCAAAAAGAAATTCTAACTCATACCGAAATTGAACGCATACGGTACTCCACATGGGGACAGACTTCAAGTTTTTCTTGGAATCAGCCGATGCGGGGCCAGGCTTCCGAAAGGAGCGTCAGCGCCTCGTCCACCTCGTCGCGGGTGATGGTGAGCGGCGGGCTGACCCGCAGCACTTTGCCCGCCAGCGGACCCAGGAAATGCACGCCGCGCTTCGTTTTGGCCCGGTAGGCCTCCACCACGCAGGCGTCCGCCGTGGCCGCGTCGGCAATGTCGATGCCGAACACGAGCCCCTCGCCGCGCACTTCCAGGATGAAGGGAAACTTCTGCTTCAGCGCCTCAAGTCCCTTGCGCAGCCATTTGGCGGCGCGGCGCGCATGGGCCACCACCTTTTCATCCTCAAACACGTCGAGCGTGGCGCAAACGGCGGCGCAGGCCCCGGGCACGCCTGAGAAGGTGTCCGACGCCTCGCCGTAGTGCAGCGAACCGAGCACATCGGCACGGCCCACCACGACCGACGCGGGCACACCGCTCGCCACGCCCTTGCCGAGCACGACAAGGTCGGGCTGCACGCCGTAGCTCTGCCAGGCATACATGTTGCCCGTGCGGCCAAAGCAGGCCTGCACCTCATCAAAGATGAAGGGAATATCGTGTTCGCGGCACCACTGCTCCAGGAGCTGGTGATACCATTTGGGCGGGTGATAGGACCCTTTTGCGCCCAGATAGGGCTCGGTGATCAGCAGGGCCACTTTGTCCGGTGCCTCGTTCCAGATGGCGTCCAGTTCGGCCCGGTAAAACGCCTCCGGCTCATCGCCGCCCATGGGAAACGAAATGAACCGCACGTTGGGGTTGGGGCTGGTCTCGCCCGACACGTCGGCCGCAAGGCCTTTCTTGCCGTGGAATCCGCCGCGCGTGGCCACCAGAATATTCCGTTCCGGGTGGTGGTGCATGGCCGCCCACATCGCCTTCTGGATGCCCTCGGAACCGCTGGCCGCCCACAGGGTCTGCTGGGCGTTCGCATTGCCCTGCATGCTCCTGATGAGCCTGCGCGATGCGTCAATCTGCACCTCTGTCACCATGTTGTATGCGTTGAGCGGCAGGCCTTTGCAGTATTTGGCCATGCGCTTCTCGAATCCGCGGTGGGCATAACCAAGGTTGGACACCAGCACGCCCGAAGTGAAATCGATGAGGCGGCGCCCGTCGGCCGTCCACAAACTGCGGCCTTTGGCCCGCGTGATAACCACCTGCGTGGGGGTCCAGGTGGACTGGCTCTGCGCCACATACTGGTCCATCAGCAGCCGCAGTGCATTGCTCTTGGGTTCGTTGTCAAAAGAAATGGTCATGAATGCTTCTCCTGGGTGAAGAATCGGATGAAAGCAGGCAACGGGCATCTTTTCCGGGGCTAAACTGGGGCTGACACTGTGGTAAGAAGCGTGCTTCCCAACGGTCCGAAACTGAAACGGCTGTACCTCCCCCGTCTTCATCCCGTCCCAATGCCTGCATTAATTCCTAATTCGCAATTCCCAATTCACAATTATATGTAATACATGTCCGAGGGGGCAACGATGTCGGTCATGCGGCGCAGCGTGGTGGCCCGCATCGCGTCTCCTATGCTCGCCGCCACTGCTTTCCAGAGGCCACGCAGTTCAAGACCATGTCCGTCATCCACCGGGGCCGGCTCCAGGATGGGGCCGTCAATGGCCTCCACAATGTGCAGCAGGTTGATTTGCTCCGGGTCCTGGGCCAGATTGTAGCCGCCCTGGGCGCCGCGCACACTGTGCACCAGCCCCGCCCGTTTCAGTTGGAGCAGAATGTGCACCAGGTACTTCTCGGGAATATGCCGGCGGTTGGCGATCACCTGTGCGGTCAGTATGCCGCCCTTGCGGTGACACAAAGAGAGTTCCACCATCGCCCTACAGGCGTATTCACAACGTGCGGAAATGTTCATGCTGGATCCTTTCCAAAAACACCCATATCCCGACCTTCTATGTAATTATTACCATTTTGCTCCAGTATTTCAAACTGGCCGGGTATAGTCTTTTATTCCTGACCCTTGGGAAGAATGCAGCAGTATGTAAAGTAAGAGGCCGCCCCTGGCAATAATCAAAGGGGAAAGTTCCGAATCCTCGTTTTGGAGACTCCTTTATCCAAAGTGAGAGGTCAAGCGGCGGGATTCTTTCGCGTGGAATCCAAGTACAGGGTGTCTGGACAGATGTCCTGTTCGTGCGGCCTAGTCACGGTGCCCAACTCGGCGCATACCTAGCGAAAATACGCCTCCTCGCGCAGTTCCGAAAACACGCCCAAATCCAGCAGGTGCCGACAATCGTGTACCCCGACCTCACCATTGCTGAAGACAATCTCCAGACGGTATTCGCTCAGCGGTGTAACGTTCTTGACTCTCGGGTTCATGCGTTTATCTCAGCCGCCTATTATTGGCTGCTCTCAATAGAAGCTTCCCAGCGCTAGCCTCATTCCTGCCAAGCCTTGGCGCGGCCCAGAGCCTTGTCCCAGCCGTTCCGAAGCTGCTGCCGCGTGTCCGCGTTGATGGAGGGGGCAAAGCGCCGTTCTTCCTGCCAATGCTCGGCCGTTTCGTTGATGTCCCCCCAGAACCCGGTGGCAAGTCCCGCCAGATAGGCCGCGCCCAATGCGGTGGTTTCCAGCACCCGGGGCCTTGCGATGGGCACGCCGAGCAGGTCGGCCTGGAACTGCATGAGCAGGTCATTGACGGCCGCACCGCCGTCCACGCGCAGCTCGGTCACGTCGAAGCCCGCATCGGCGGCCATGGCCTCCAGCACATCGGCCACCTGGTAGGCGATACCCTCCAGCGCGGCGCGGGCGATATGGCCCGAGTTGGTGCCGCGGGTGAGTCCGGCAATGATGCCGCGCGCGTAGGCGTCCCAGTGGGGCGCGCCGAGTCCGGCAAAAGCGGGCACGAGATAGACGCCGCCGCTGTCGGGCACGCTTTTCGCCAGCGCCTCGATGTCCGACGCGCGCTCGATGATCCCAAGTCCGTCGCGCAGCCACTGCACCACCGCGCCGGCGATAAACACACTGCCTTCGAGTGCGTACTCCAGTTTGCCGTTGCGCCGCCACGCCACGGTGGTCAGCAGCCGGTTCTTCGAAGGCACGGCCTGTTCGCCCGTGTGCAGCAGCATGAAACAGCCCGTGCCGTAGGTGTTCTTGACCATGCCTGGCCGGATGCACATCTGGCCGAAGAGCGCGGCCTGCTGGTCGCCCGCCATGCCCGCCAGCAGCGCGCCCGCCGCCGCGAAGCCGTCTGCGGCCGTACCAATCACACCGCTCGAATCGCGCACTTCGGGCAGCACGGCCCGGGGCAGGTCCAGCGCGGCGAGCAGCTCATCGTCCCAGTCGCCGCTGTGGATGTTGAACAGCAGTGTGCGCGACGCGTTCGACGCGTCGGTCACATGGGCGGTGCCGCCGGTGATGTTCCATGCCAGCCAGGTGTCCACCGTGCCGAAGGCCAGTTCACCGCGCTGCGCGCGTTCCCTAGCGCCGGGCACGTTGTCCAAGATCCAGCGCAGTTTGGTGCCGGAGAAATAGGGGTCCAGCAGCAGCCCCGTCTTGGCGCGAAACAACTCTTCCAGCCCGGCCGCGCGCAGTTCGTCGCACAGCGCCGCCGTGCGGCGGTCCTGCCAGACAATCGCGTTGTATACCGGCTCCCCCGTGGCCCGATCCCAAAGCAGCGTCGTCTCGCGCTGGTTGGTGATGCCGATGGCGGCGATGTCACCCGTCGCCGCACCGGCCAACTGCATGGCCTCGGCCGCCACGGACGACTGCGTCGTCCACAAGTCCGCCGGACGGTGCTCCACCCAGCCCGGCTGCGGAAAGATCTGCTCGAACTCCCGCTGTGCCGTGGCCACGGCATGACCGCCCCGGTCAAACAGAATCGCCCGCGAACTCGTCGTTCCCTGGTCCAGCGCAAGCACGTATTTCGACATCACCGGTCCTCCGTTGCAGCCGCCGCACAGTCCGGCCGCCGTTGTGATTCCATTCTACGGGAAGAGGGCGGGCAAGGAAAACACGTCGTGAGCAGGAATGTGGTTCGCGCGGAAATTCTGACACCTGAATTCTGACTCCTGTATAATGCCCGTATCATGGACGATGTTCTCGACAATGCCCCCTTTCCCTATGCGCGGCTGGACTTTCCGCTGGCGCCGGTCACGCTGTACAACATCGGCGGCCCGGCGCGGATCGCGCTGCTGCCGCGAAATGCGCCGGAGGTGGACGAGGCCTGGCGGTGGATGGTGGCCCAGCCCCTGCCCCGGTTGGTTCTGGGCGGCGGGTCAAATGTGCTCATCAGCGACAACGGGTTTCCCGGCATTGTGCTGTTCACCACCCATCTCACACGGATGGAGGAGCTGGGTGACGGCCGCTACCGCGTCGGCTCGGGCGTGCCCCTGGCGAGGCTCGTGCGCGACGTCATGCTGCCCAACAACTACGCCGGCGTGGGCGCGCTCACCGGCATACCCGGCTCGGTGGGCGGGGCGATATACATGAACGCGGGCACGGCAAACGGATCCACGTGCCAGTTTCTTGAGTCGGTCAACCTGATGAACAACGGGGGGCTCCGGTCACTGGAGATGGACCCGTCGCTGTACAGCTACCGCGGCCAGAATTTCTGCGGCATTGACGATGTGATTCTGGGTGGTGTGTTCCGTTTTACGCCCGCCGAAGAGGATCAGCGGGCCCTGTTTGACCATTACATGCTGCGCCGGCGCGAGAAGCAACCGCAGGGGCACTGCTGCGGGAGTGTGTTCAAGAACCCGCCCAACGATCATGCGGGACGGCTCATCGAGGCCTGCGGGCTCAAGGGCGCCCGCGCGGGGGGGGCGGTCATCAGCCCGGTCCATGCAAACTTCATCATGAATGAAGACGGGGCCTCTTTTGACGACGTGCTCGGACTCATCCATCTCGCCAAGGAGCAGGTCCGCGAGCGTTTTGGCATTGCGCTTGAGGAGGAGGTTCGGATCATCCGTTCCCGTTGACGGCCGGACTGTGGGACGGCCGCACCCGGCTGTCCCTGCGAAAGGGGGGGCATGTGGGGTATAATCATGCCGGAAACAGGCATGCCGCCCCCGCCGCAGTATCGCGGCATGCGGCCAAGGATCGGGTGAAGTCATGAATATGAAAGAACTGTTCGATGTGGTCGACCAGGAGCGGGCGTCCGATCTGCTCATCACCGCGGGCGCGCCGCCCATTCTGCGCATCGACGGAGAGCTGTTTCGCATGCGGGCCGAGGCATTAACGGCGAAACAGACGAAAGAGCTTATCTATGAAATGCTCAGCCCCGATCAGCGGGACAAGTTTGAGCTTCACAAAGAACTCGATTTTTCCCTCGCCAC
Organism: Candidatus Hydrogenedentota bacterium; assembly: GCA_903893795.1. Classification (GTDB taxonomy): domain Bacteria; phylum Hydrogenedentota; class Hydrogenedentia; order Hydrogenedentales; family CAITNO01; genus CAITNO01. The sequence continues at coordinate 6,093 of CAITNO010000064.1, forward strand.
CGACCGCAAGACCCGGTTCCGGGTCAATGTGTATTCCCAGAAGGGGGCGGTGACCGCCGCATTGCGGCCCATTCCCAGCAAGATCCCCTCTCTCGGTGAACTGGGCCTGCCGAGCCACATCACCGACCTGGCCATGGCGCGCCAGGGACTGGTGCTGGTGACCGGCCCCACGGGCAGCGGCAAAACGACCACGCTCGCCGCGCTGCTGGAAGTCATCAACAACCGGCGCTCCTGCCACATCATCTCGGTGGAGGATCCCATTGAGTACGTGCATGAGCACCGCCGGAGCATTGTGGACCAGCGCGAAATCGGCGAGGACACGGAAAGTTTCCCCAGCGCGCTCAAGTATGTGCTGCGCCAGAATCCGGATGTGATCATGATTGGCGAGTTGCGCGACCTGGAAACCATCCAGACGGCGCTGACCGCCGCGGAAACGGGCCATCTTGTCTTCGCCACGCTGCACACCAACGACGCGGTGCAGACCATTGACCGCATGGTGGACGTATTCCCCTTCGGCCAGCAGCAGCAGGTCCGGTTCCAGTTGTCCATGGTACTGCTGGCCATCGTGTCGCAGCGCCTCGTACCCCGCCGCGGGGGCGGCGGGCGTGTGCTTGCCTGTGAAATCATGCTCAAGCACAACGGCATTTCCAACCTGATCCGTGAGCAGAAATCCCACCAGATCTACAGCGTCATGGAAACGTGCCACCGCGAGGGCATGACAACCATGGACAAGTCGCTCAAGGACCTGTGCAGTTCGGGGCTCATCACCCGTGAGGAGTCCATAGGCCTCATGCGCAGCCCCAAGGAATTATTGCGCCTGGGCGAGTAGGTAGGGCGTAGGCGTAAGGTGCGTGGAGTGGCGTGAAGCGCCACGCAACGCACCAATTCCGTGTGGGCGATGCACCGGCCGCGTGATAAACCGCAACGCACCGCCGATTACGCCAGGCCCATGATCCACTTCACCAGCAGGCGCACACCGAAGCCGGTGGCGTGTTTGGGGTTGAGGTGGGGCACGCCTTTCACCCCGTAGGCCACGCCCGCAATGTCGAGGTGCGCCCAGGGGGTGTCGCCGACGAAGTGCTGAAGGAATGCGGCCGCCGTGATCGTGCCCGCATCGCGGCCGGACCCGATGTTGCACAGATCCGCGTGGGTGCCCTCCATCTGCTTCTTGTAGTCGTCCCAGAGCGGCAGTTTCCAGAGCCGGTCGCCCGTGGCCTCGCCAGCCCGGATGAGCCCGTCGATCACCGCGTCGTCGTTGCCCAGAATGCCTGCGCAGCAGTGGCCCAGCGCCACGACACAGGCGCCCGTGAGCGTTGCCAGGTCCACAATCGTGTCGGGTTTGTATTTGTCCACCGTGTAGGCCATCGCGTCGGCCAGGATGAGCCTGCCCTCGGCGTCGGTGTTGTGGACCTCGATGGTCTTTCCGTTGTACGCGCGGACGATGTCGCCCGGCGTCTGCGCCTTTGACCCGGTCTTGTTTTCCACGGCCGGGACGACGGCGATAACATTCACCTTCGGCCGCAGCCAGGCAATGGTCATCATGGCGCAAAGCACCGCGGCGGCGCCGCACATGTCGAATTTCATTTCGTGCATGTTCTGCGCGGGCTTGATGCTGATGCCGCCGCTGTCGAAACAGACGCCCTTGCCCGCGACAGCCACGGTCTTTGTCGCCTTCGGATGGCGGTATTCCAGCAGGATGAGCTTCGGCGCGTTATCCGCACCCCTGGCCACGCCGAGCAGGGCGTTCATGCCCAGTTTGGCCATCTTCTTCTCGTCGAGCACGGTGCACGTGCAGTCGGACTGTTCCGCGATTCCCTGGGCAAACCTGGCCAGTGCCGCCGGGGTCATTTCATTGGCCGCCGTGTTGGCGAGCTGGCGGGCGCCGTTTACGCCGGTCGCGATCAGTGCCGCAAGGCCGCACTGCCGCTCAAGGTTCCCGGCCTTCTTGGCGTCGGGCACGATGATCGTCACCGCGCCGACCTTGGCCGGGACCGATTTGCCTTCCGGCTGCTTCCGGTACACGTCAAAGTCATATTGCGCCAGCACCAATCCTTCAACAAAGGCGTCGACCGGCACTTCGGGGAAGGCGGAGGCGTCGAAGATGAGCTTGGTCACGCGGTGCCGCGCAAAATGGCGCACCGCCTTGCCCGCCGCGCGGCGGAGCGTTTCGGCGTCGCAGGCGCCGCGCTTGCCCAGGCCCAGCGCGAGCACGCCGCCGCAGAGCGCACCCGGCGTGGGGAGATAGTAGGTGGCCTGGGCCTTGCCCGTCACGGCGTCCCGCGCGGCCAGCGCCTTGAAGACCGCTGCATGGGCGGGATCGAGCACGGCGCTTTGCAGCGGAAATTCCTTTTCGTACACCGGCACGACCAGGCACGCATCATCCCCGCCTTTTTTCAGCTTACCGGACACCACCGCTTTGATTTCCATCGCTCTTCCCTTTCGCTCCTGTAAGACAGCCCCTCTTGGCTGTCGGCATGTGCAACCTGTTAGAAACGTTCTCCCACCAACCAGTGGCCCTCATGACCGGTGACCCGCACGCGAACCAGGTCGCCGAGGGTGATTGCATCGCCCTTCACAGTGATGGCCCGGTACCCGTCGGTGCGGCCGTTCATCCAGCCCGGTTTTCGGGGATGGGCGGCGTCGATGAGAACCTTCTGCTCCGTGCCCACCAGCGCCTGCTGGCAATCGCGGTTAATCTCTTCCTGCAGCGCAATCACCCGGGCCAGCCGGGCGTCCTTGGTTTCGCGCGGCACATCGTCGATCAGCGCCGCCGCGGCCGTTTCAGGGCGCGGGGAATACTTGAACGGGAAGACCTGGCTGAAGCGCACCTCCCGTAGAACAGTCAAAGTGCCCTCAAAATTCTCGTCCGTCTCGCCCGGAAAGCCCACGATCAGGTCAGTGCTGATTTCGACCCCCGGCACGGCGTGCCGCAGGTAGCGCACCTTTTCCAGGTATTCGGCGATACTGTGGCGGCGGCGCATGGCCTTCAGCACGGGGTCGGCGCCGGCCTGAAAGGGCAGGTGCAACTGGCCACACACCGCAGGACGCGCCGCCATCAGGTCCGAAAGCGCGTTGTTCCAATCCTTGGGATGGGGCGAGGTGAAGCGCAGCCGCGCCAGTCCTTCAATTTGCGAGACCGCGTCGAGCAGTTCATAAAAGCCGAAATCCTCGGCGGCCCGGTAGGAATTCACGTTTTGGCCGAGCAACCAGATCTCTTTGGCGCCGCGGGCCACGAGACTGCGCGCGTCGCGCAGGATGTTTTCCGGGTCGCGCGACACCTCGCGCCCGCGCGTGCGCGGCACGATGCAGAAACTGCACAGGTTGTTGCAGCCCTTGGTGATGGCGATGTAGGCTTTGAAGCCCTCCACGTGCCCGCGCTCCACCCATTCTTCGGGGATGAAGTTCTGTGTGCGGCCCTCGCGGGGCAGCCAGTCGGTCGCGCAGACCCGCTCGCCCGCGCGAACCCGCCCCAGAAGTTCGGGCAGGTGGAACATCTGGTCCGGGCCGAACACCAGATCGACCAGGTGCTCCCGCTGGAGGATGTGCCGCCCTTCCTGCTGGGCCACGCAGCCCGCCACGGCCACCATGGTCTCGGGACGCTGCTGCTTGATGCCGCGCAGCGTGCCCAGGAAGCTGAAAACCTTGTTCTCCGGATTATGGCGGACCGAACAGGTGTTCAGGACAATCAGCGTCGCCTCCTCGGGCGAGGCCGCCGGAAGATACCCCGAATCGACCAGCAAATCGAGCATGCGCTGGCTGTCATGCTCGTTCATCTGGCAGCCGAAGGTTTTTATGTATACTCTTGGGGTCATTTCAGCGGCAATTTCTTCGTTGGAAATGTTAATGGAAATAGAATGACGAGTATACCATCCGGCCCCGAAACCCGGCAAAGCGCGGATGGAATGGAGAAGTAACATGCGAGAGATAACGACATTGGAGGAGCTCGACACCCTTCTTGAAGAGAGCGACCAGGGTCCCGTGCTCATTCTAAAGCACAGCACCCGCTGTCCCACCTCAGCGGGCGCCTACGGCCGTGTCCAGGCCTGGGAGCGCGTGCTGGGGGAGGAGGCTCCGCCGATCTATCTGGTAAACGTCATTGAATCCCGGGAACTTTCCAACGAAATCGCCTCCCATCTCGGCGTGGCCCACCAGTCGCCGCAGATCATCCTCGTGCGCGATGGATACGCTCTTTGGAACACCTCCCACGGCAAGATAGGCGGTCTCGAACTGGACTCCGCCCTGCGCGAACTGGGCTGAGACACCCTATTTGAAAGATGCGGAGACTCCCGCCGCTGTGGCATTATATGTACGGAATCTTGTCGCCGTCCGGCGGCCTGTTTCCGCCGGGTTGCACGCCCAACGCACGCGGGATTGTCCTTCGCCATGCCCAACACAACGCAACGCCGCTTCGCCGCCCTCCAGTCTTGCCGGGCCGGGCTGGCATTGTTGCTGGCCGCACTGGCCTTTGTTACCGGCTGCACCACGGCCACCATGCCCATCTTTGGCATTCCCATCCCCGTTCCCCGAAGCAGCACGAACTGGGCAGGCTACGCAGAGGGTGATTTTCAGGGCCGAAGCTGGACCCAGGCTTTCGACCTCTTGCATGGCCGGCTTTCCCGCGAGTATCCCTTCACCGAATGGAAGGGAATTAAGTGGGACACCCTGTATGACACCTTTTACGTGCGTGTGGCCGACGCCCAGGCCCGCGGCGACAAGCGCGCCTATTACGTCACGCTGCGGCAGTATGCCCATTCCATCCCCGACGGCTACATGGAAGCCAGCGACGAGGAGGATTTCCGGGAGGCGGCCATCGGCGGCGGCTATGGCATTTCGATGGCCCCCATGGACAACGACCTGATGGTCGTTTACCGCATTGAAAAGGGCGGCGACGCCGACAAGGCCGGCATCAAGTGGGGTGCCCAGATTACCCAGTGGAACGACAAGCCCATCGGCGAGGCGCTCAAGTCCGCGCCCGACTACTGGAGCGATGCCCCGGCGGCCACCTATGTGGGCCGCACCCTCGACCGTTGCATGTTTCTGACGCGCGGCCCCGTGGGCGCCACGGCCAAAGTCACCTTCAAGAACCGGGACGCGCAGAAGCCGCAAACGGTCACGCTGACCGCGCGGGAAGACCACTACGCGGGACTGGGCGATGTGGTCCATTACGCCCGCGATTTCAGCGAGGTGGAATCTCCCTTTGAAAGCCGCAGCCTGCCGGGCGGCTTCGGGTACATTAATATACTGTCCCAGTCCACCACGCTGATGACCCCCTTCCCCGACCGCGGTTTCAAGAAGGTGGTAGACAAGCTGGTCCGCGACAAGGTACCCGGCATCATTCTCGACCTGCGCGGCAACGAGGGCGGCAACATGGCGCTGGCGCGGGCCTATGCCGGCCATTTCGTGGACGGGGAGCGCAGTTTGGGCCGACTGGTGGCCTTTGACTCGGCCAAGAACGGCTTTGCCCTGAACGAAAAAGAAAGCATCACCGTCGCGCCGCGCGAACCCCACTACAACGGCCGAATTATCGTGCTGGTCCATCGGTCCACCCGCGACAGCGGACAGGTCATTGCCCGCGCGCTCCAGGGACAGTCCAATGTCGTCGTCATGGGCGTGCTCGGCACCGAGGGCTCGCTGGCCCAGGTCGGCGGCGAAATCACCATGCCCGGCGGCTATGTCCTGCACTATCCCGTCGGCCGCTACGTCGACGAAAAGGGAAACGCGCTCATCAGCACCAACGCCGAAGGCGACGGCGGCGTGGAGCCGGACATCGTCATCCCCGCCACAGTCGGTCTTTTCGAGGCCCAGTTCGCCCGCGCCCGCGACTCCCTGCTCGACGCGGCGGTGGAGGAACTGAAGCGGCAGACGGCGTCCAAGAAGTAGGCCGATAACGCGGACAAAGCATTCAGAAAACCGCGTTCAGAAGAGCCAACCAGAAAACTCAGGGATGGGACACGGAAGAGGGCAGACAGGAATGTCTGCCCCACATTGCTTGCAGAGGCGGTTTACTCCAGCACCTTTGCCGGCAACGCATCGCCGAAGGGCTTTAGGGGGCACGCCGCATATAGCGTCCGCAGGTTCTCGGCGTATTCGGGACCGAGGGAGGCGTAATCGCGCAATGCGGTCTCCACGTCGCGCTTTTCGACGGCGGCATAATTGAGCCGGTTGGCGGGCTTCTCGTCATTGAGGGCGGGGAGATTGCTCAACTGACCCGCGTGGCGCTCCATGATGCGCTTGAGCTTGGCCGCGTTGAGAATCGACATGGCAGGTTTCGCGTTGCGGTAGTGCTCTACAAACTTGTCGGGGCGGGTGGCCCAAAAGCAGGTGGTGTGTCCGGCAAAGGGTTCGGGGCCGCCCTCGTCCAGATAGAGCAGGTTCCACTGTTTGTTTGTGCTGAAAGCTCGGTCCATGTCCTTCGGCTTGTCCTTGGGCTGCTTCTTGCTGTCGCGCATCATTTCTGTGGTGACGACGAAGGATCCTTCCTGTTTGGGCTCGATGTGGATAAAGGTCTGGTCTTTGGGCAGTGCGTCCTCGAAGACCTTGCGCGCGTGTTCGTTCGGCGTGAGTTCGTCGAAGTCGCGCCTGTATCCCGCCGGGAACCTGGCCAGGTCCACGGGGCGGAGATGAATGCGCGTCATCTGCTCCATCGGCACGAGCATGTCGCCGGTGGCGCAGAGCACCATGGTGGGGTTGGCGATGCGGTCCACGCAGGACAGGGGACTCAGGTTGTACCAGGTCTCGTCGGAAAAGTCCTTGGTGAAGTAGTTAAAGGCCTGATCGGCCAAGGTGGCCACCATGCCCAGCACGGGCATGGGTCCGTCTGCGGTGGCCTTCTTGTCGGGATAGCCCGCAAGCGCGCCGTTACGCACGATGTAGTTGAAGTTGTAGTCCCAGTTGACCACGGGCGCGTCGGCCGTGGCCGAGGTGACGGGGAACATGTCGGCGCTCATCTCAAGCGCCATGTAGCCACCCTGGCTGCCGCCGTCAATGTGCAGATGCGACCGGTCCACAAAGGGCACGCGCCGCGCCCATTCGATGACGGCGCGGGCGAGGTTGCTGCCGTTGCCGACCGCCACGTCGATGGGCGACTCGCCGTCCGCGCCGGTATAGGCGGCGGTAAAGACCACCCAGCCCCGCCCGGCCCAATGTTTGGCGCCGCCCACATCCTTCTCATAGTGAACGTGGCAGAAGGCGGGCGTCTTGACGCCGGGCTTCACCGCGTCTTGGGAAAAGACCACCCGTGCCAGCCCTGTCCTCGCGTCACCGCGCACACCGAGGTAGGGCACACGCACGGTTACCACGCCGAAGCCGTCGTCCTCCTTTTCGGAGACTACCGTGACTGCGCCGTCGAATCCGGACTCGGTCGGCACGACGCCTTTGGCGAAGGCGGAGCAGCCGACGAGAAGGAAGATGGCAGCCAGCGCCAAACACCCGGCCGCGGCACGCGGGACAAAGGGACGTCGAGTCATGCGGAGGTGCTCCCGGAAAATCTTTTTACAGCTTCTTCAGGCGAAGGTTGCGGTAGGACACCCAGCAGTTGTGGTCGGTCAGGCAGATGAAGCCCTTCTTGAGGCGTTCCTTCATCACGTCATGTTTGCTGAAATCCAGCTCCTGCACCACCTTGCCGTTGAGCGTGGCTTTGTAGTGCGAGCCGTCCAGCACCAGCTCGGTCGTGTTCCACTCGCCTTCGGGCTTGTTGGCGATGCACTTGGGCGCGAGCACCTCGTAGATGGATCCGGTGGAGGTGTCCGTCGGCGCCTTAATATAACTGTCGCCCAGCATTTGGAATTCAAAGCCCATTTTGGAGGCGCGCGAATCGCGCGGTGCCCGGCACCACACGCCGCTGTTGCCGTCCTTCTTGATCTTCCAGTCGAAACGCAGGATGAAGTTGTCATAGCGGTCGCGGGTCATGATGGCGCCGGCGCCGCCGCGCACCCATTCGATGCAGCCGTCTTTCGCCGCGAAGGACTGGATGCCCGGAGTCCGCGAAAACCAGCCGTTCAGCGTCTTGCCGTCGAAGAGGGCAATGAATCCCTCGTTGCGCTCCTGCTCGCTCAGCATCGAATTGTCAGGCGTCCAGGGGGCGCGTTCCACCGGGTCGGTGAAGGCCTTGTCCATGCGCGCATAGACGGCATCCTCGCCGGGCATCACGAAATTTACCTCGCGGCGCCCGTCATCGGGCAGGGTGCCAATGACCAGTTTGCGCAGCCCCGAGCCCTTCGGCGGCACCGCGTCCACCGTGACCATGTCGCCGTTGGCCGGGGCCGCGACCAGCAGGTTCGGAGAGACTTTCTTGAACTTCTTGGCCAGCACCGCCGCGTTCGGCCCGTCGATCCAATAGGCCGCGCGGCCTTCTTTCCTGAGTGCCTTCGCGGCGGTCACCACGGCGCGCTCGCGCACGGCTGGATCCTCCGCCACCTTGGCCAGCACGCGGATGACCACGGTCATGTTCTCGTCCTTGCAGCGCTGCGCATAGGCCGTTACCGTTTCGACGCTCTTCGCGTCGAGCGCCTTGCCGTCTGCGCTGATGCCGCACAGCTCGATGCACACCGTGTTGCCGCCCGATTCACCAATGCGGCTCAGCGCGGGAAGGTTCAGTTTAGGTCCCGCCTCGCAGAGACCGGGCACCGTCACGGCATGAATGCTGAAATCCTTGTCGCCCTTGCGCAGGCCGAGGCGCCCCATGCGCAGGTCGTCCTTGCCGACGGGCACAGACTGGGTAACGCAGCCGGAAAGCAACACCACAGCCGCCATAAGTCCGGGCAGGCCGAGTCGAAGCATGGAGCATCGCATGACAGAAATCCTTTCGCTTATGTATGAGGGGAAGCCAAGACAGCCCGATTACTCTAACATTCGGTCCAAAACCAGTCAATGAACAGAACCCGCCCCAGTATGGATATTCCATGAAACCGCTTTCGAAAGGATGAATCGGGTGGGAAAGGGACGCCCGATATTCCGCCGCGCCTTACGCGGTGGTGCAAAAAGAAGAGGCCGTCCGCAAGGGACGGCCTCTTCATGCTTCTGGTTCATTCCTCAGGGAGGCGGATACTGGGTTGTGGCCAACCCCTCTTATTGGTAGGGCGGATGATTGGAATCCGCCGGCTTTTGGGTGGAGTCTTCGTAGTAGTCCCATACGCTGCCGGGATCACAGATGGCCAAAGCGTGAAGCGTGAGCCCGCCGGCATTTATCTGGGGATAGAAGTTCGTGGGATCGTCTTTCAGAATGCCGTGGGTGTCGTTGAACTTGAATACGATCGGGTCGAAGAGGCAGGGGGTAAAGGTTGCCGTGCCTGAAGAGAGGAGGGACCATGCGCTGCCCAGCCACACGTAGAGTTGCCAAGCCCCGGTGTTGTTGAAAATGAGGCGCAACGGACGCAGTTGTCCGCAGTGCTCCGTGCTCCAGTAGCTCCACCAGGATTGGCCGTTGGACAGGTAGGTGAGAAACTTGTATGACGAGCCAACGGGAAGAATGACACTGCCGGACGGAATCGTGGTGTTGCCCTCAAAAGTGATCTGCTCAATACGCGTGGTCCCGTCCTGCGACCACCCGCCCAGGCCAAAATGGTACGAAACCGAACCCGGTGTCACAGCATAGGTCTTCGTCCCGGTTGTGTCGCATTGGATGCTGTCATTTATCGTGGGGAGCAGCTCAACGCCGTTCAGTTTGGCACTGACGATCCAGAAATCGCTGTCATTTCGAATCGTGACGCCACTTGCCGAAATAAAGGTGGCCGACACACCCCGGACTGCGTTCATGGTGACGGAACAGGAAGTGCCGCTGGAGGAGTCGGCCCCGGTCCAATGGTCAAAGGTGTACCCCGTGTCGGCCGCCGCGGTTAGGGTCACCACGGTCCCCGGGGCGTAGGATGCGGAACAGGTGGTCCCGCAGTTGATGCCGCCTGTGTTTGAGGTCACCGTGCCGTTTCCGGTTTTTGAGATCGTCAACGTGTAAGACTGCGTGAAATTGGCCGTTACGGATTTTGCGCCGTTCATGTTCACGGTCACGGGGTTTGCCGTACCTGTGGCGTCGCCGCTCCAATTCGCGAACGCATAGCCCGCCGCCGGCGTCGCGCTCAACTGGACGGCGGTGCCCGCATTGAAGGTGGCCGAGCAGGTGCTGCCGCAGTTGATGCCGCCCGTGTTGGACGTGACCGTGCCGCTGCCGGTCTTGCCGGTGCTCAGCGTGTAGGTCTTGAGCGTGAAGGTGGCGGTCACATTCTTGGCCGCGTTCATGGTCAGGCTGTAGGGGCTGGTGCTTCCCGACGCGTCGCCGCTCCAACCGGTGAACGTGGAGTCCGAGGACGCCGTCGCGGTGAGCGGAACGACGGTGCCGCTTGCATAGTTCTCGGTGCAGTCACCGGGACAGTTGATGCCGTTCGCGGTTACGAATCCGTTGCCGTTGCCGCCCTTGGAAACCGTCAGTGTGTAGTTGGGAAGCACAAAGGCCGCGTCGACGGTCTTGTTGCCGTTCATGGTCACCGTGCAGGAGGCGCCGCTGGGCGAGTCCGCTCCCGTCCAGGCGGAGAATGAACCGGTCGTGGCTACGGCGGTCAGCGTAACGACCGTGCCGGCCGGATAGGATTCGGTGCAGTCGGTGCCGCAACTGATCCCGGCGCTGCCCGAGGTCACTATGCCCGCGCCATTGCCGCTCTTCGTAATGTTCAAGGTGTAGTTTTGGGCCGCAAAGTTCGCCGTGACCGACTTTGCGCCGCTCATCGCCACCGTGACCGGATTTGCCGTCCCGGCGGCGTCACCGCTCCACCCCGTGAATATGTAGCCGGGGGTCGTCGGCGCGGCCGTCAACTGCACGGACGTGCCTGCATTGAAGGTGGCCGAGCAGGTGCTGCCGCAATTGATGCCGCCGGTGTTGGAGGTGACTGTGCCGCTGCCGGTCTTGCTGATGCTGAGCGTGTAGGTCTTGAGCGTGAAGTTGGCCTGAACAGATTTGTCCTGAGCCATGGCCGCCGTACAGGTGTTGGCAGAAGACGAGTCCGCGCCCGTCCATCCGGTGAAGGTGGAATTAGTGTCGGGCGCTGCGGTGAGGGTCACGGTGGTGCCGACCAGAATGCCCGCGGAGCAGGTGTCGCCGCAATTGATGCCGCCGACACTGGAGGTGATCGTGCCGCCGCCGGTGCCACCCTTGGTCACGGTGAGGGTGCGGGTGTCGGGCGCAAAGTTTGCGGTCACCGTCCTGTCCGCGCCCAACGTCACGGTACAGGTGCTGCCGGACGTTGTATCCGCGCCGTTCCATCCCGTGAATTTGCTGCCGGACAGGGGCAGCACACTCAGGTTCACGGTGGTACCGTTCAGATAGCTGTACTGGCAGGAACTGTTGCAACTGATGTTGTAACCCAGAATCGACCCGCCCGTACCGCCGGTGCCCACCACAACAAGGTTCAGCGTCCGGTCCTTTGGCGCAAAGGCGGCGGTTACGGTCCGGGCCCTGGTCATGGCCACGGTGCAGGTGTTGTCCGAAGCGGTGTCGGCACCGGTCCATCCGGTGAAGGTGGAATTGGCGTCCGGGGTGGCGGTTAGATTGAAGACATAGCCATGTGTGCTTATGGAGGAGGAACAGTCACCGCCACAATTGATGCTGGGACCGGTTACCGTGCCGTTGCCGGCGCCCGTTCTTGACACGGTAAGCGGATAGTCATAGTAGGACGCGGCGTTGGTGTATAGGCACAAATCGTCAACCATGAAATAGGTGTAGTTGAAGGCGTTTGCTCCGCTGGTTCCCGCTGCAATGACAATGGTGTGGGTTGCATCATCGGTGTAATTGGAGACATCCAGCGACACCTGGGTATATGTGGAATAGAGGGACGCGTCCTTGCCACTGAATTTCGCAACGGTATCACCGTCAATGGAAACGGTCATGGTGCCCGACCCGGTCCCGGCCGAGAGGATGCGCACGTAGAAATTGAGCGTGGCGCTGAAGGCGGAGGCCGACGGAATGATCTTTTTCTGGGTGAGGGTGGCTTGGTCCGCGTTGGCGGAATTGCCAAACCAGGCCCACCAGCTTCCGGTGTGGGGTGCCTTTCCGCTGCCCGCCTTATCCGTGATGACGGTGCTCCCCGCGGAGGAGGTCTCTGCCCAGCCTTTGCCGCCGCTCTCAAAATCGCCGTCATCGAGCAGGGTATATGCCCCGCAAGGCATTTCGGGGCAGGCGCCGGAGGATATGACCAGATCAATCGCTCCCCCGGCGGTGACAAGGGCATTGCCCACGGGGGTCTGGCGCAGCACGCTTCCCGCCGCCACGGTGTTGCTGCAGTATTGGGCTGTTGTGCCCACAACCAGTCCCGCGCCTGTTATGGACGCGGTGGCTGCGGTCTGGGTTTTGCCAACCACGCTGGGCACCGTCACGCGGCAGGTTCCCGTGGATACCACGAGGTCCACCGCACCGCCGGGGTTTACCGTTGAGCCCGCCACGGGTGTCTGGGTGATGACATTGCCCGCAGTCACGGAGTCACTGCACTGCTGGGTCACCGTGCCCAAGATTAGGTTGGCGTTGGTAATGTCATAACTCGCTGCTGCCTGTGTCTCGTTCACCACGTTGGGCACCGTGGCCTGGGGGGGCGCCACGACCTTAATATAATCGTTATACACGGGCGAGTAGTTGCCCGCGCCGTCGAGATACTGGACGCGCACGGTGTGATAACCCAGTCCGGTCGGCAACGTGTAGGCGCGGGGGGTCGTGGGTATTTCCCAGCTTGTCCAGGTCGAGCCATTGTCGCTGAACCGCATCCGCGTCACGCCCGCCCCTGCTCCATCGTTCCAAGTCAGTCCAAGCGTGACCGGCAGGCTGGGCGTGGTTGCCGCGCCGCCGTTGATAGTAATGCTGCCCGTAGGCAAAGTTCTGTCCAAAAGAATATAGTCGCTGTAGGTGGCAGAGCGGTTGTTCGCCTTGTCGATAAACTGGACCCGCACCGTCCTGTGGCCGTCCGCACCCACGGGAAGCGTGTAGGACCGCGACGGCGTCAGGCTCTCATAGGCCGACCAGGTGGAGCCGTCGTCGCTGAAGCGCATGCGGGCCACGCCCGAACCGGCACCGTCCGACCACGTCATCGCTATCGTCACCGTCCGCGAGTTCGTCGCGCTCCGGTCACCGTTAATGACGATTGTCCCCGTTGGAGGCGTGGTGTCCGTCACGGCGCGCGCTGCGGGCTGCGGCAACGCCGCAAACATCAGGCACAGCACCACCGGCACCATGCCCCTTGCCCATAACTTTCTTTTCATCGCGCGCTCCTTTCAGATTTCCTCTTGCGGTATAGCCTTGCACTGGCTGCCGCGGCAATCGAACTGAACTTCAAATCGAATCCGGCCAGCCAATTGTATCATGAGCGGCATTCTTATATTTCAGGACTTACTACTTAGATATAGACCGGCTTCCCTCTCCGTATTGTGTTGAACTCCATCCGCGCGTAGACCTGCTTTGCCCTATTTGTCGCGCTCTGCCAAACTTCCCTTTCTGGCTCAGGCCTTGTTCCTTGAATCTGGACGCCTCATGTGTCACAACAACATATAAAACAATATATAAGGGCTATGCATAGCACTACAGGTGCTTTAACCCTGAGTCTGTCTGATTTTAGTCAAGCCTTGTCCCAATCCGAGCGTCGTCATGACCTCATATTCATAGAATCGTCTCATAGAGGCGATGTCTGGTCGTCCCGGTCAAGCAGGCATTACAATGCGGTATGCGAGTTGCTTGCGGCGGCACTCTGCCACTGAAAGCCACCGCAGGGTCGGTCCCATTACATCCAAGCCCGAAGACAGAGGGATCAGCCTTTTCAGGGAGCTGAGCCAACCAGGCTGCCAGCGCTCGGCCGTCACAAACCGTGCGCGCCCACCCGCTGCCGTGCCTTTGCGTGCATAGCCCCAGAAGGGCCACGCCACCTGTTGCGGGGATTTACTGCAGGCATGGCTGGTGGCTAAAGTCATGAGATGTCTGCATTGCGTATCGCAACTTCTTCCCTGTCTCCCGCAGCGCTTCCACTAAAGTTATCAGCATGGTCGTTACCAACCTCTCTTGCAGAGTTGCCATCTGGAGCTTCCCGCCCTTTCCTTCTGGGGGACGCATTCCGGTCCGGTAATTTCCGTCAAGCCTCGAAGTCCGGTTCCGTAACTGCTGGTGTCCTCCGTTTTGAAGCGCATTGCGCCCGCAGTTGCGATGCAACTGTGGTCGCCTAACCCGAGATATCAGCCAAAGCGATGCCGATATTGCAAAGAGTTCCGTCCATCCGAGCCTAGACTGGCTCGATTGCGCAATATAGGACAGCGTTGCAGGGGTAGCGCCACTGTTTCCGGCCATAACCCGGCAATCAGGGCAAATCGGAGGGTTGAAAGCATGGGACTACCCAGACTCGCGATACCGCCGCAACTCTGTCTGCATGGCATGGAGCCTGCTTACCCACTGGAGTTGCGCTGGGCATCTGTGTCGCCCTCTCACGTCCAGAGTATTGGACACCGCACTTTCATCCCTTCCACCGGTGGAGGCATGTTGTCCTGAATTGACTGCGGTCCGCAAGCGCCTTTAATGTACCCCTGATCCGTTTAGTTTGATCTTCGTGCGCCTGGTTTAGCCTGGCGCTACGCTTGCGCGGTCCCTTCGGTATTTCCCCCGGTCCTTCTATCCCGGCCCATTCTTAAATGTCGCCATAGAAGCAATCTGCCATGGATGGTCTTGTAGGCGCGATACCATCGTGCCTTCTCGACAGCACCCCGACGGCTTGCGCGCCAGACCGGACATTAATCTGTCTGCGCATCCGGTTCCCGTGAAATGTGTCATCGGAGTGGTCTTCCGGCCGATTCTCGCGACAACCGGGTTCCGATGCTTGCAAGCCGCTCCTCGGCCTTGCCATGACAGTCGGAGGCCCAGCAAGAGATATATGGGCGGTTCGCTTTTGCAACACACCTGTTGTAGCCCTGCATATTTTTCGCCGAAAGAAGGAACTGCCGGTCAATGTTCCACGTGGAACATTGGCTCGGGTACTAACTCAGCCTTTTCGACGTACTACATACAGTTCGCCGCGACGGGCACCCGAGGTGGTCCATTCGTCTTCGCAATGTTCCACGTGGAACATTGGCTCCCCAAACTCGGTTGGCCGACCGGATTGGCAAAGAAAGACCGACCTCGTTCCCATCCATCCCACGAGACCCTGCTGGATCTTGGCGGGAAGCTCTACGGCGCGAGCCGTAATCACATCGGCGCTCCGTCCCTGCACGGCCGCTGGGAAATCGCCATGGATAATCTCGACCCCTTTAAGCCCAAGCGAAGCGACCACCTTCCGTAGGAAGCCAATCTTCTTGACGGATCGTTCCACCAGGGTGACGGAAAGCTCCGGCAGCAGGATCTTCACGGGAATCGCGGGGTATCCTCCGCCGGTGCCGATATCGAGCCAAGTGGACTCGCCCAAGCCCAGGCGCACGATAACGCTGGCCAGACTCACCGAATCGGGAAGGTGCAGTGTTTCAAGTGCGCGCGCATCCCCCACGGACACGAGACTGGAGACTGCATTCCACTCCCGCACCAGCGCGGCGTGCCGTTTCCACTGACTGAGGGCATTGTCGGGAACGGACACGCCCTCACGCTCCAACATCGCTATAAGTTGCTCTTGTTGCATGACGTACAGCATACCTGTGCCGTCCCAAACAACGCAATACTGGTCTGACCTACCAACACGGACCCTTTTTCCTATTTTTAGCCCTTCTTTTGACTCTTTTCGCCCCATATGGCAACGTCTTTTTACTTGCTCTTGACGGGCGTATAATTGATTTTCTGGATGTAATTTGTTATGGTTTCGAGACTTACCGCAGAGAGGACCGGCGGTTCTCCTGCACAACGCGGTGATCTTGTGAAGCATCTGGTACTCATAGGCGATGGCATGGCGGACTACCCGCTCGCTGAACTGGATGGCAGAACGCCCATAGAGGCGGCGGCCACCCCGGCCATGGACCGTCTTGTCTCCCTGGGACTGACCGGCCAATACTGCCCCATACCGGAAGGCCTACCCCCCGGCAGCGACATTGGTAATCTCTCCCTCTTCGGCTATGACCCCTGTGCCACTTTCAGCGGACGCGCACCCATCGAGGCGGCAAACCAGGGCATCAAGCTGGCCGAAGACGAGGTGGCGTTCCGCTGCAACCTCGTCACCCTGGCCGACGGCCAGATGTGCGACTTCACCTCGGGCCATATCACCACCGAGGAAGCCCGGGCGATCATCGCCACGCTGAACGAGACCCTGGCGAAAGAATTTCCTGTCGCCTTTAATACAGGCGTGAGCTACCGCCATCTTGCGGTAATCCGAAACACCCCGGCGATCTCTGACGACGCCCTTGCCGCCGCCAAATGCACACCCCCGCATGACATCACCGGCAAGCCCTACGAAGGATATCTTCCCGCCGGAGATGCGACCACGCTGCTGCGCGCCATGATGGACCGGTCCTGCGAAGTGCTGGCCGACCATCCCGTGAACCGTGACCGTATCGCCCGCGGACTTCACCCCGCCACCTCGATCTGGCTGTGGGGTCAGGGCCGCGCCCCCAAGATGGCCACCTATGCCGACCTCTATGGAATGACCGGCGCGGTGGTTTCCGCCGTGGACCTGGTCAAGGGCATCGGCGTCTGCGCGGGCCTTCAGGTGCTCGATGTTCCCGGCGCCACCGGCTGGCTCGACACCGACTACGCCGGCAAGGTAAACGCCGCTCTCGGCGCCCTCGAACAGCTCGACGTCGCGTTCATCCACGTGGAGGCGCCCGACGAAACGGCGCACCAGGGCCGCACCGATCTGAAGATGCAGGCCATCGCCGATTTCGACAGCCATGTCGTCGCCCCCTGCCTTGAATGGGCCGAGCGCCGCGGCGACACCCGCGTGCTCGTGGCCCCGGACCATTTCACGCTCATCTCCACCAAGACCCATGCCGGCGGTCCCTGCCCCTTTGGCCTCTTTGGGCCGGGCGTGCCCGTCGGAACCCAGACCGCCTATTCGGAGGGTGTTGCCGCCACAAGCGGCATTCTCATTCCCGAAGGGCACCGCCTCGTGCGCGCCTTCCTGGGCGACGCGGCGATTGCCCTCTGAGTCCCTGCGGAACTTTCCCTCCCTCCGCCGTGTTTCCCCAGCAGTTCCCAATGGTCATCCCGCGCCCCCGGCGCCTTGGAGCGTATTATAATGACACAACACATAGAGATATACGACACCACACTTCGCGACGGCGCGCAGGGTCCCGGTGTGAAGTTTTCGGCCGACGACCAGCTCCGCGTTGTCACGGCCCTCGACACCCTGGGCATCCGCTACATTGAAGGCGGCCAGCCCGGTTCGAACCCCAAGGCGGTCGAGCTCTTCCGCCGTGCAGCGGACCTCGATCTGAAAACCGCCGAGATGGCGGCCTTCGGCAGCACGCGCCATTTCAAGTCCGCCGTCGAAGACGATGCCAATGTGAAAGCACTCCTCAAGGCCAAGACCCGGGTGGTCACCATCTTCGCCAAGACCTCGGCGCTGCACGTCCGCGAGATCCTCGGCGTCACGCCCGACGAGAACCTCACGCTCATCGAGGAAACCGTGGCCTATCTCACGGCCAACAAGCGCGCCGTGTTCTTCGACGCCGAACACTTCTTCGACGGCTATGCCGAAGACAGTGCCTACGCCTTGACCGTCCTGGAAACCGCGTTGAACGCGGGGGCCGCCTCCCTCCAGCTTTGCGAGACCAACGGCGGACGCCTCCCCTTTGAGGTGGAGCGCGCCACCGCCGCCGTGCGCAAGCGCTTCCCCAGAGCGGTCATCGGCATCCATACCCACAACGATTCGGGCTGCGCCGTGGCCAACGCGCTGGCGGCGGTGCGCGCAGGCGCCACCCAGGTGCAGGGCACCATGAACGGCTACGGCGAGCGCACGGGCAACTCCGACCTCTGCATCATTATCCCCAACCTCCAGCTAAAGATGGGATACGATGCATTGGCCCCCGAGCAGCTTGCCCGGCTCACGCGCACCTCGCACCTCGTTGCCGAACTGGCCAACATGAGCCCGCGGGACCACGCCCCCTATGTCGGCCGCGACGCCTTCACCCACAAGGGCGGCATGCACGCCGATGCCGTGCGCAAGTGCAAGGTCAGCTACGAGCATATCGCCCCCGGACTCGTCGGCAACCAGACCCACATCGCCGTCAGCGAGGTCTCGGGCCGTTCCAGCCTGATGCAGAAGGCCTCCGAACTGGGCATCACCCTTGACCGCAACGACGCCTCCACCAAAGACATCCTGGCCCGCGTCAAGAACCTCGAAAACGAGGGCTATGAATTCGAAGGCGCCGACGCCTCGCTCGACTTGCTCATGCGGAAAGCCACCGGACGTTTCCAGTCCTACTTCAAACTGCTGGCCTACCATGCCCGGGTCACCCAGACTGGGTCCAACGCCGAACCCGTCTCCGAGGCCACCGTCAAGGTGCAGTTGCCCAACGGCCACATCGAGCACACCGTCGCCGAGGGCCACGGTCCCGTGGACGCGCTCAACGTCGCCCTGCGCAAGGCGCTGCGTGAGATGTACCCCGAAATCGACGGCGTCCGGCTCGAGGACTACAAGGTCCGCATTCTCGACGGCAAGCTCGCCACGGGCGCCAAGACCCGCGTGCTCATCGAATCCAGCGACTCCGAGGAATCATGGAGCACCGTCGGCGTGTCGGAAAACATCATCACCGCCTCCTGCATGGCCCTTGTTGACAGCATAGAATACAAACTCCTGCGCACACGGCTGCGCCAGGAAAAAGGAAACGGCGACAAATCCTGACCTGCGCGGTATAATGTCGCAATGCGGCGCGGCACCAGTCGGGTGTGCCCCGCCGAATCACCGGCCCGACGGAGGCATAGAACATGCGCATGCGGCACTTGATCGCCACCGTCCTCCTGTTGGCTCTGGCAGGCTTCCCGGCAGACGCGGGGGCACAGGCCACCTCGTCCGCCGTCACGGTCCAGCGCGTCGTGGTGCCCGCCGTCTACACCCCCGGCCAAATCATCAGCGTCACCGTGACCCTGCAAAAAGACGACGCCCGCACGGTGCAGGCCCTTGTCCTCCAGGAGACCGTCCCCAGCGCCTGGACCTATCAGAGCGTGTCTTCGACCAATCCCCGCATGACCCCCATCAAGGGCCAGGACGTCACCAACGCCACCGGCACCAAGACCCTCTCGTTTTATTACATAGACATCCCCGACTTCCCCATTAGCTTCACCTACCGCATGACAACCGGTGCGGACGACGCAGGGGCGATCACTGTTTCCGGCCTCGCGAAATTCCGGTTCGCCGGCGCGGAGGAACAGTCGGCCAGCGTGGCCACGCCCCTGGTCGCGACGATGACCCCGGAGGGTGAAACACCCACGGAGGGTGAAACGGCCACCAGCACCGGCTGCACCGGATGCAGCCAGGGCACCAAGGGTGTTGGCACGGCACTGGGCGACCTCTTTGCCTCCGGGCTTGCGCTCCTCACGCTGCTGGCCGTCGCCCACCGGCACGAATAGCACCGGACATCACGCCGTGATACCACAGACTTCGAATACGCGCCGTATTAAGTCCCCCTTCGAAGGGGGATTTTGGGGGATGTCGCTGCTATTGAAAAGACTCCGGGAGGAACACCCCCCGGTCGGCTTTCGCCGACCACCCCCCTCAAGGGGGGACCTAAGGCAGTCCGGCACCTCCACCTATACCGAAACGCGCTTCCACTACCCCCACGGAATATCCCCATGCGCCTGATCATCGCCAAACCCCGCGGCTTCTGTGCCGGTGTGGATCGCGCCATACGCAGCGTCGAGCGCGCGCTCGAACGCTACGGCGCCCCGGTCTATGTGCTGAACAACATCGTGCACAACGCCCACGTGGTGGATGAACTCCGTAAGAAGGGCGCCGTCTTTGTGCGCAGTTTCGATGACGTGCCTGAAGGCTCCCATCTGCTCTTCAGCGCCCACGGTGTGGGACCTGACCGCTGGGCCCATGCCAACCGGCTGCAACTTCGCGTCATTGATGCCACCTGCCCCCTTGTGGAAAAGGTACACAACGAGGCGCGGCGTTTTGCGGAAAAGGGTTTCACCGTCATTATGATCGGCGAACCGGGACATGATGAAACCGTCGGCACCGTCGGCTGGGCGCCCGACAACATCCGCATCATCCAGAAGCCCGAAGACGTCGCCCTGCTCCAGATAGACAACCCCGAAAAGGTCGCGTATATCACCCAGACCACGCTCAGCGTCACCGACTGCCAGGCCGTCATTGAGGCGCTCCGCGCCCGTTTCCCGGAAATACAGGGTCCGCCCCGCGCCGACATCTGCTACGCCACCTCGAACCGCCAGGCCGCTGTGGTGCAGCTCGCCCCAGAGGCCGACCTAGTGCTCGTGGTGGGCGATCCCGAAAGCGCCAACTCCACCCGGCTCCGCGACATCGCCCGCGCCCTGGGCAAAGAAGCACACCTCATCCCCGACGCCGCCGCCATCCGTCCCGAATGGGTCGCCACGGGAAACACCGTGCTCATCACCTCCGGCGCGTCCGTCCCCGAAAGGCTCGTGGAGGACGTCGTCGCATGGTTCCAGCAGCACGGCCCCTGCGAAGTGGAAGAGCGCGCCCTCACCCAGGAAGACCTAGAATTCCGCCTGCCCAAAGAAATCGCCTGAGTTCCACCCGCTCCCTGGTACTGCCGTCGATTCCCCTCGTTGCGAAGTTGCCCTTCGCAACGAGGGGAAATGTGGCGTAGGGTGCGCGAAGCTTTGCTCAGCAAAGCGAGACGCACCATTCCTCTTCACCCCTCCGAGCCCGGCTCGTGATGTATCCCGTGCTTCGCCACACCCGACACTTCTTCCCGTGACGAACGACCTCCCCCTGCACGCTCCACCCATGACCGAAAGCGCCGACTCTTGCGCACTCTATTGATCACCCCTGCCGCCACAATGATCGGGGCGCAAAACACCACGGTGATTAACATCGCAAGCATTTGAAGGGGGGTGAACTTCTGCAGGGGAGGAACGTTCCCATACTCAAACCCATGCCCATAGTGAATGAGGCGAACCAGAAGAAGCCCCCAGCCCACGGTGTAGAAGACCAGAAAGAGAACCGCTGCAATCCCTCCCGCAACGGCGAGCGCCCGGCGGCGCCAATTCCGACGCTCTTCCGCCCCGCGGTGATGACCGTTGTTATGGCCATTCTTCACGCTGCTTAAACCTCTTTCTTCTCCGCCTTGTGCACGGGATAGAAACAGATCAGAACCATCCCAACAAAACCAAAGAACCCCGCAAAGGGACCCACCAGCAGCACGCCCGTGTACTGTTCAATGCGGTTGCCCCAGAGGTTCATCGACTGCGACGCGAGCAGGACCGAGCCCGCCATCGACGCTTTCCAGATGAACGCGCTCAACCCGTTGTAGAGCGCCTCACGGCGTTCGCCGGAAAGCCGCTCGTCGTAGTCGATGATGTCGCCAATCATGGGCACCATCATCACATAAATCAGCGCCTGGCCCACACCGCAATAGCCAAAGAGGATCATGCCCCACATTTGGCGCGTGGCGAAACTGGCGGTGGACTGGCCGATCAGGTACATGCAGGGCATGCCGCTGGCGATAATGAAAAGGGCCGTGAAGATGAGCCACTTCATGTGCAGGCGCCGCGCGAGGAGGGGGATGAACCCGTAGGACAGCACGGCAACCAGGATAAACGGCACGAGCAGTTTCGTGATCGTGCCCTCGTCCCCGTCGAGCCCGAGTTCGGCCCAGTAGGGCAATGCGCGCTGCACGGCCAGGAAGCCGATGGTGAAGAAGAAGAAGGAGAAGGCGTAGATCATAAAGGGCTTGTTGTGCAACGCATCGAGCACGGCACGGCCATAGGGGAGCGGATCGCTCTGCACCGTCTCGGAATCGTAACGCTCACGGACGAAGATCACCGGCAGCATGAAGAGGATCAAGGACAGAAAGGCAAAGATGGTGGAGACGCGGCGGTAGCCCGTGGGGGAGAAGGACTCCTCGTGGCGTTCCAATGCTTTAAGGCCCGGAAGCTCGGCCATCACGCCGCGCAGATAGGCGATGGTCAGGTCGGCGCGGAGCGCCTTGGGAAACACGAGTGTGCGCGTCGGTCCCTTTACGCCCAGTTGGATGAGGTTGCTGCGCAGCGCCTCGCGGGCCGTGGCTTCGGCCAGATAGGCGTGCGCGCCGGGGAGCAACTCCCGGGTGCTTTCAGGCAAATCATAACGGATAAACCCCGGTCCGAGCGTGGCTTTCGCCGCCTCGGTCACGCCGGGGATTTTCGCCGCCATGGATTCCAGTTGCGCCCCGTCCATCCGCTCCGCCATGCCAGTGGGGAAGGTGAGGGCCAGGTGGTGCCCCGCTATGGATATCTCGGACTCCGCGCGCATCGATGCGCACAGCGGCGCCAATACCTGCGCTCGGACGTGTTCCAGTAGTTTCTCGTCCAGCGCGCCGTTGTAGAATTCCGCGCCGTACCACGCACGGCGGACAATGGGTTTGTACTTCTCGCGCAGCGCCTCGGGGATCAGGTTGCCAATGGCCACGGCCACGGCCTTTTCGCGCAGCCGGTCGTAGAGCAGGCCCTTAATCGTGATCACCGTTGCGCCGGCCTCCACCGTCGGCGTCAGCTGGGCGTCCTCCTCCTCGAAACCTTCGAGCACCATGACCCCGCCATGGCTTGTGATCTTTCCCACAAGCCCCGGCGCGGCGGAGAAAAGTCTTTGGGCCGCCGCTTCAACCTGCTGCTCAGAGGAGGGAGCGTCCAGCCTCAGCGCCAGACTGCTTTCCACACGGCCCGGGTCCATCGCGGCGATCAACACGCCCGGCAGGGCGTTGGCCAGCGCCAGCCCGAGAATCATGCCCATGGCGGTCCAAGTGCCGATGGCCACACGGGCCGATTCGGAACGGGCAATTTCGGGACCCAGGGCAGTCAGCGGCACAACAGCCAAAGAGAACAGCGTCCAGTGCGCGCACAGCAGGACGGTGCCGTAAGCAAGATTAAGCCAGGAGGTGCCGTTCACCGGCGGATACCAGAACCCGATCATGGTGAACACCATGAGAATGCCGCCCCAGAAGATGTAGGGCAGACGACGACCGGGGATGGGGATAAAGCGCCAGCGGCCGGGCCGCGTGCTGGTGCCGTCGGAGAGCATGCCAATGACGGGGCTGCTGAACGCGTCCCAGCAGGTGCCGATGATGAAGATGATGCCCACCATGCCGACAGAAACGTAAATGGTGCGGCCCACACCGCCCGAGGGGGAGTAGAAATAGAGTCCCCACTGGTTGATGACCTCGCTGCACAATTGCACGCCGATCATAGACAGGCAGATGGCGAGCCCTTCAATCCACGTGAACTCCGGAGCCTTAGCCTGTTCCAAGACTGCCTCCTCCATCCCGGCCGCACGCCCGCAGCGCACACGACTTCATCACGCTTGCCGCGCGGTTGCCCCATTTGGACTGCGGCGGCAACAACGCCGCTTTGGCTGTCCTCTCGCATTGGGACAGCCGCCCACGGATTGACAGGCGAGGGCGCCTGTCCTATATTTTCTTGGCAGAAGGAGACAGACCGACGCGGTAATGCTGGTTCCTGTGGCTCCCGAGCCTATTCGATGCGCGTGCCGGACGGAATAATCCCGCTCTTGAACACAACAACAATCCCGTCGCGTATGGCGAATCCGTCGCCGTCATAATCTTTCAGCTTGTCGGAGCCGCGAATCACGACGTTTTCACCGATGCGCGCATTGTGGTCGATGATGGCCTGCTTTATTTTTGAGTTGCGCCCGATGCCGATGGGGGGCTTGTCCTTGGGCGGATTGGGACCCTCGAAATAGTCCGCGCCCAGCACAATGCTCCGCTCCACCACGGCCCCCGGCCGGATCGTGCTGCGGATGCCGATGATGCTGTCGCGCACCGTGGCATTGTCAATGCGTGTGCCGCTGCACACGATGGCGTCGTCCACCTTTGAATTGAGAATCTTCACGCCCGGCAGCATGCGCGCGTGCGTGTAAATGATGTGATCAGGGTCGTGAAACTCGAAGGGCGGGTCCGGCGTGGTCATGGCCATCGACACGTCAAAGTAGGAGCGCACCGTGCCGATGTCCTCCCAGAATCCATGGAACATGTGGGCAAAGACGCGATACTTCTTCAAGGCGTTGGGCAGGATCTCCTTGCCGAAGTCCACCCAGTCCAAGTTGTGCAGCAGTGCCTCCTCAAGCACCTCGGCCTTGAATGCATAGACACCCATGCTTGCCAGATAGTCCTTGCCGGCCTCCTGGTGCAGTCCGAAATCCTCAAACACCTTCTTCGGCGTCACCAGCCCGTCCAGCACTTTCTCGTCCCGCGGCTTCTCGACAAACTCGCGAATCGCCGCGTCCCGGTTGACCTTCATAATGCCGAAGGAGCGGGCCGAATTTCGGTCCACCGGCAGCGCCGCCACCGTGATGTCTGCATCCTTGGAAAGGTGCGTGTCCAGCATGGTCCGGTAATCCATCCGGTACAACTGGTCGCCCGAGAGAATGAGGAAATGTTTCAGGCCCCGCTGCCGGATATGGGCCAGGTGCTTGCGCACCGCATCGGCCGTGCCCTGGAACCAGTCGCCCGTTTCGTTCGTCTGCTCGGCGGCGAGGATTTCCACGGACCCGCCGCTGAACTCGTCGAACTTGTAGGTGTTCTTGATGTGCCGGTTCAGCGAATGGCTGTTGAACTGCGTCAACACCAGAATGCGGTTGATGTCGGAATGGATGCAGTTGCTCAGCGGGATGTCGATCAGCCGGTAGTGGCCGCAAAGTGGCACGGCGGGCTTGGCCCTCACCTTGGTGAGCGGATAGAGCCGCGTGCCGCGGCCGCCCCCGAGCACAATCGCCCCGACACTCTTCAAAAAGTCACGACTCACCGCGTCTGACAACTTCTGCATACCCAATGGCTCCTTCCTGGGGGCCGCACCGTTGCGAACCGCACCATGATCCCATTGTATCCAACCGGCAGCTTGGAACCAAACCAATCGGAAAAGGCTTCGGAAATAGTCCTGTCTTTAGCCGCCAAATCCTGCTATGATCCCGTTTTCACCCAGGAGACCCCCCCATGTCCAGCGCCGAGGAGCGTATCTTTGAGCTTTATGAAGGCCTGCCGCGCCAGGGCCCCGGCTGTGCCGACGCCACGCGCCGCGCCTTCAAAATGCTCCCCACCGCCTCCGGACGGCCCGATATCCTGGACATTGGCTGCGGTTCTGGCGCGCAAACCATCGAATTGGCCCTGTGTTCCGGGGGGCGGGTCACCGCCGTCGACATCCATGAACCTTTCCTGCGCGCCCTGGAAGAATCGGCCCGCGAAGCCTGGCTCGAAGACCGCATCCAGACCCGCACCATGTCCATGGAACAGCTCGATTTCCCCGACGGCACCTTTGATCTTATATGGTCCGAAGGCGCCGCGTACGTCGTGGGCCTTGAAAAGGGCCTGGCCGCATGGCGCCGCCTCCTGCGGCCCAACGGCTGCGCCGCCGTCAGCGAATTGACCTGGCTGACCCCCTATCCGCCCGAGGAGGCCCGCGCCTTTTGGGGCGCCGCCCACCCCACCATGGGACAGATCGAAGACAATCTGGAACGAGCCCGCCGCGCAGGCTACACACCGCTTGACACCTTTACCCTGCCGGAAAGCGCCTGGTGGAACGAGTATTACACTCCCCAACTCGCCAAACTGGCCAAATTGGAGCGGCGCAGCCCGAAAGACTCCGTGCTCGCCACCCTGATTGCCGGCGCACGCGCCGAAATTGACCTCTACCGCCGCCATTCGGGTGCCTACGGCTACGTTTTCTACCTCCTCCGCCGCGCCGACTGATCTCCCCAGGCCCCGACCTCCCCTTCCTCATTCGGCCCTCCCGCCACCGTTGCGCACGCTCCGCCCGCCGCGTATCCTATCCAAAACAGGTAACGGCAGGAGGCAAACAGTCATGATCACGGTGGCCCTGGCGATTTTGTGCGGAACCCTTGGCGCGGACGGAGAAACCCCGGCATTGCACTCCGGGAAAATCGGTGTGGACGGCTTCCACTGCGTGGTCGGCGACAACGAAGCCTGGGGGGAGGACCACCGCGCGGGTTACAATGGCGTGTTCTTGATGGAAATGCCCGACATGTGCGCCACGCCCTTTGTCCCCGCCTACGCCGGGCTGAATCTGGAGCATTACTTCGACCTGGCTCCCCGAAACAGCGACGACAATATCTTCTTCGAACCCCGCCGCGCCCCCATGACCTTTGCCCTGTTGAACGAACACACGGCCGAACTGCACCAGCCGACCTCCCCGCATTACGGCGTCGAAAGCTGGACCCGTTTCGAGGTGACCACGCCGGGCCGCCTCGACATGCACTTCCGCTGTGTGCCCCACAAAGCGGGGCTGGAGGGCGGTGTGCTCGGTGTTTTCTGGGCCTCCTACATCAACGGACCGCTCGACAAGAGCCTCTATTTCCTGAAAGCAGGCGCCTCGCTCGACAAGCCGATCTGGGAGCAGTACGCCACCCAGCAACACAACCGCGACAGCACGTTAATCAGCGAAGATGACAGCCGTGAACTCGCCTTCCAGAGCGAGCACGCCACCCTCTTCGACAACCTCTCGCCGCTTCGCTACAGCGTGCCCTTCTTCTACGGCAACCACGGTGACCATGTGCTGATCTGCATCTTCGAGCCCTCCGCGCTCATCCGTTTCTCCCAATCCCCCTCCGGTGGCGGCCCAAACGCCGCAAAGGACGGCTACAATCCCGCATGGGATTTCCAATACCTCATCCCCGGCTATGAAACCGAAAAGGAATACGGCTTCCGCATGCGCCTCGTCTGCAAGCCCTGGAAAGACCGCGCCGACATCATCGCGGAGGTCCGCGCAGGTCTGGAGGCCATGGGGAACGGAAACCAGTAGTCCGGGAAGAACTCTTCACCGCCGTCCGTTTCCCTTGCGCCCCCTGCCGGGAAGGCTATACTATTCTGCGTTGTTCCCCCTGTCATTACGCACATTGCGCGAGGAATTATCCCCATGACCCCCGAATCCTCAGGTCCGCGGATGCACGACCGCATCGTCATCCGCGGCGCACGCGAACATAATCTGAAGAATGTGAGCCTCGAACTGCCCCGCGACCGGCTGATCGTCATCACCGGCCTGAGCGGCTCGGGCAAGTCGAGCCTTGCCTTCGACACCATCTACGCCGAAGGACAGCGCCGCTATGTCGAAAGCCTGTCCGCCTACGCCCGCCAGTTCCTCGAACAGATGGACAAGCCCGATGTGGACTACATCGGCGGGCTGAGCCCGGCCATCTCCATCGAGCAGAAGACGACGCACCGCAACCCCCGCTCCACCGTGGGCACGGTCACCGAAATCTACGACTACATGCGCCTGCTCTTCGCGCGCGTCGGCGAACCCTTCTGCTGGCAGTGCGGCAAGCCCATCGTGTCGCAGACACCGCAGGACATCGTCGATTCCGCCCTGGCCCTGCCCGAAGGCACCAAGCTCCAACTGCTCGCGCCGCTCGTGCGCCAACGCAAGGGCACCTACCAAAAGGTGTTCGAGGACGTGAAGCGGCAGGGTTTCGTGCGCGTGCGCGTGGACGGCACTTTCTGCAACGTGGACGACGACATCGAGCTGGAGCGCTACGTCAAGCACGACATCGACGTAGTGGTGGACCGGCTCGTGATCAAGGACGGCATGCAGCAGCGCATGACCGATTCGGTCGAAACCTGCCTGCGCCTGGGTAAGGGCCTCATCCGCCTCTGGATTGAGGAGCCCGGCAAGGCGGCCCGTGAAAGCATCCAAAGCGAACAGCTTGCCTGTCTCGACTGCGGTGTCGTGTTTGAAGAGCTGGAGCCGCGCAGCTTCTCCTTCAACAACCCCCACGGCGCCTGCCCCAAATGCACCGGGCTGGGCAACGTCATGGAGATTGACCCCGAACTGGTCGTTCCCGATACGACGATAAGCATCGTCGAAGGCGCCGTGCGCCCCTGGAGCATGCGCCGCCTGCTCGACGGCATGTACCGCAAGGCGCTGCTGTCGCTGTGCCATCACTACAAGCAGGACCCACACCAGCCGTGGCAACTGCTGCCCGACACCTTCCGCCAGGTCGTGCTCTACGGCTCCGGCGAGGACGAGGTCGATTTCTCCTACTCCAACGACCAGCGCACCTACGAGATCACCCGCACCTTCGAGGGCGTCATACCCAATCTCGAACGGCGCTACCGCGAAACCGATTCGGCCGCGGCCCGCGAGATGATCGATGAATTCATGGCCTCCCGCGTGTGCCCCGTCTGCAAGGGCGCGCGCCTGCGCCCCGAGGCCCGCGCCGTGCGCGTGGCCGGCAAGACCATCCTCGACGTCACCTCCATGGCCATCGCCGACGCATCCTCCTTTTTCCAGACCATGAAACTGCCCAAGACCAAGGCCGCCATCGCCGAGCGCATCGTCAAGGAAATCCGCGAACGGCTCGGCTTTCTCCACAGCGTCGGCCTGGGCTATCTCACCCTGGAGCGCCATGCAGGCTCGCTGTCCGGCGGCGAATCGCAGCGCATCCGCCTGGCCACGCAGATTGGTTCCGGCCTCGTCGGCGTGCTCTACATCCTCGACGAGCCCAGCATCGGCCTGCACCAGCGCGACAACGCGCGGCTGCTCGCCACGCTCGAGCGCCTGCGCGACCTGGGCAACACCGTCATCGTCGTCGAGCACGACGAGGACACGATCCGCGCGGCCGACTGGGTGGTGGACCTCGGCCCCGGCGCGGGCGTGCACGGCGGCGAAATCGTCGCGGCGGGAACCCCCGCCGACATCGAGAAGAACGAGAAGTCGCTCACCGGGCAGTATCTCTCGGGCAAACTGGAAATCGCCGTGCCGCAGCAGCGGCGCAAGGGCAGCGGCGCAAAGATCACCGTGCGCGGCGCCCGCCACAACAACCTGCGCGGCGTGACCGTCGGCTTCCCCCTCGGCCTCTTCGTCTGCGTCACCGGCGTGTCCGGCTCGGGCAAGTCGAGCCTCGTCAACGAAACGCTCTACCCCGCCGTGGCCAAGCGCCTCTACGAAACGACGGTGCGCCCCGGCGCCCACGACGGCATCGACGGCCTGGAGCACATCGACAAAATCATCGACATCGACCAGTCGCCCATCGGCCGCACGCCCCGGTCCAACCCGGCCACCTACACCGGCCTCTTCGGTCCCATCCGCGACCTCTTCTGCCGCACCGTCGAGGCCCGCGCCCGCGGCTACATGCCCGGCCGTTTCAGCTTCAACGTCAAGGGCGGCCGCTGCGAGGCCTGCGAGGGCAACGGCCTCATCACCATCGAAATGCACTTCCTGCCCGATGTCTACGTGCCCTGCGACGTCTGCAACGGCGCCCGCTACAACCGCGACACACTGGAAATCCGCTACAAGGGCAAGAGCATCGCCGAGGTGCTCGACATGACCGTCGAGGACGCCTGCGAGTTCTTCCGCAACATCCCCGCCATCGCAAACAAACTGCGCACCCTGCACGATGTGGGCCTCGGCTACATCCGGCTCGGCCAGGCCGCCACCACGCTTTCCGGCGGCGAGGCCCAGCGCGTCAAACTCGCCACCGAGCTCTCGCGCCGCCAGACCGGCCGCACGCTCTACATCCTCGACGAGCCCACCACGGGCCTGCACGCCGCCGACGTGGACAAGCTGCTCAGCGTGCTGCATCGGCTCGCCGACTACGGCAACACCGTCATCGTCATCGAGCACAACCTGGATGTGATCAAGACGGCCGACTGGATTATCGACATCGGCCCCGAAGGCGGCGACCAGGGCGGCCGCATCATCGCCGAAGGCACCCCCGAAGCCCTCACCCGCGTCGCCAAGTCCTTCACCGGCCAGTTCCTCAAGAGCAAACTGCCCATTGTGGCGGACAAGAAACCACCCCAGACAAAGAAAGTATCCGCAAAGAAAAAGTAGACAAGCCGGATATGACTAAGGCCGTTCCACAATCTGCGGAAAGGCGCCACGGATCCTGCCGGCGTGAAATGCAATGCGATTTGACTCCAGATCCGCCTGAATACGCTCTTTGGGATTTCGATAGAGACTGCCGACGTGGTCAAGCACGCATTTCCCCGCGTGCTCCCTCGGCAACGCGGCAATGATGGCCCGCGCATCCTCCAGCATAAGGTGCCAGCGCCGCGATATGTCGGCCATGTCCGGCAAGGGCCCTTCAAAAGACAAATCGCCAAGGTCCTCCGCCGTGTAGCGGCACGAACGCCCCGCCTGGTCCAGAATCATGAGAGGGCTGAACGCGGGGTCTTTGCCGCATGCCGCCCAGGCAAGATAGCCGAGAGGCTGAATGCGGTCATGGCAGGTGACCAAGTCTATCCAGTCCCGCACCTCCAGCCGCCCCACCAAAGCGAGGACCTTGTTGGTGGCGAGGTCGGCCGGATGCAGCACCAGTCCAAAATCTTCATGCTCCACAAGTGGAAAAAAACGGTATGCGCTGTCACAGGTCCATTGCACCAGAACCGAATCACCCCCTTTGCTGACCAGCGCCTCCACGAAAGAGTGGCGCTCATGTATGACCCGCAATGCGTAACCATCGCCCTCAAGAAGGGCGTGGTCGGCCTGCCAAGTCACATTGAGCGCCTCTGTGGTGTCATGAAAGAGATCAATATCCCGGGAAACGCGCCGCCCCCCTGCCAGAACATTCAGGGCCGACCCGCCGGCGACGTAACTCTCCCCCTGCTCAATGCGGTTGACCGCTATGCGCCGGCAGAGGGTTTGCTGGAATGAGGTGAGAGCCATTGGATAAGTTCGCCCGCGCGCTGAAACGCTTTCAGATCCCCGTGCTGCTGGATGTAGCCGAGCGCGCGCAGGGCGCTGTCCACATCCGCCGGATAGTAGTCCCTGCGAAAAAACCAAAGGCACCGGTCCCGGTAGCTTTCCACCAGTTCGTTTACCTGCCTTTGCATGTTCTCCGTCATCGTGTCCATCTTAACACCATGCTACCACGCCCCGTCCCAAACCGCAATCGCCGCGCATTTGCGCGCCGGGGGCCGAACGGCGCAAAATGTGCCGGGCTTTCTCTTTCGGTCAAGGAGACATCCATGGACTCCTCGTTATCCTCGACAACCGAACTGCTGTTGCGCGCCTTCCGAGCGCGGACCGCCGTCCCCGGTTTCGATATTCCCCGCCTGTCCATGTGGCACCGGTCCCTCCTTTGCGGCTGAACGAAATCTTCGAAGGGGCACGATAATGAAACAGTTCTTCGCGCTCACTTGGCAGAAGGCAATACTCACGATTTTCGTGGTTGTCTTCGCACCCCTGCCCTGCTATGCCATCATCGTTGCTGGGTGCGCGCCGCCGGTGTTCATGCTTTTGCTCTGGTTGGAGTTCATGGCGACCAGTTGGGAGGGAGGCATGGGGGCGGTTATTGCCCTGTTTCCCTTTCTTCTGTGTGCGCTCTGTCTATATGTGGCAGCGTGTGTCGCAGTGCGCATTCTGGAAAGAATCTCCTCGAAACCATACATCCGATGGACTGTAATTCTAATTGTGTCTGCACTATTATTTTACGGGTCCTTCCACCGCATCTACATGTTGGCTGACATGGTGGAAGGCAGGGGGCAAGGCCCGTGTAATTTTTCCGAATTGGTGGGAAGTCTTTATCCGTGACTCCGCATTTGCGCGCCGGGGCCTCAACAGCGCAAAATGTGCAGGTTTCGTCACCGGTCAAGGAAAACTCGTATGAACCCGTCCCTTCCCACGACATCCGAACTGATGCTGCGCGCCTTCCGCGCGCGGACGGCCGTTCCCGGATTCAATATTCCCTATCTGCCCATGATGGCGCCCGTGGTCCGCGCCCTGCGCGACACGCGCTGTTTCGGGCTCATTATGGCCGCGCGCCTGGAATGGACCAAGTTCCAGGCAGGCGGCATCCAGCCCCTCTTCGACGAATACCAGAAGGTCAAGGACGAGCGCTTCACCCGGCTCCACCTCGACCATGTGCCCGTGATCGACGAGGATCAACTCCTGGTCGACTTTGAAGGTGACATCGGCCAGGCCGTGGCGCTGGGCTATGACTCCGTCATGGTCGACGGGTCGCGCCTGTCCCTGGCGGAAAACATCGCCGCCACCAAGCGCATCGTTGACCTGGCCCACGCGCAGGGCGTGGCGGTCGAGGCCGAACTGGGCGCCGTGTTCGGCCATGAGTCGGGCCCCATGCCGCCCTATGAGGAACTCTTCGAATCGGGCCGCGGCTTCACCGACCCCGCCGAGGCGCTGGAATTTGTCCTCGGGTCCGGTGTGGACTGGCTCTCTGTGGCCATCGGCAGCGTGCACGGGGTCATCTCGGAAAAGCGCACCGAAAAGAAGGTCGCGGCGCGGCTGAGCATCGAGCGCCTCGACGCCATCCGCGAGACCATCAACATCCCCATCGTGCTGCACGGCGGCACGGGCATCCGCAAGGAATACATCATCGAGTCCATCCGCCACGGGGTCGCCAAGATCAACGTGGCCACCGCCATCCGCCAGCCCTACGAGGCGCTGCTCAAAGAATCGCCTGAAAAGGCGCTCGACGCCGTTTACGCGGAGACCGTGCGCGTCATCCGCGAGGATTTGGAGCTGGAAGGTTCAGCAGACGTAATTCAGCCGTCACGCCCGGCGTGACATACAGGAGGTCCACGAAGCATGTCGGAAAAAAGCACCTTTGCATTGTTCTTTGGAAACCGGGGATTCTTCCCCGCGTCGCTCCAGGCCGGGGCGCGAAAAGAACTGACCGCGCGGTTGAAGGCCCTCGGCCACAAGACCATCGCGCTCGACCCGGCGCTCACGCGCAACGGCGCCATTGAAACCCCCGCCGAAGGCCAGATCTACGCCAACTTCCTGCGCGAGAACCAGGGCAAGTTCGACGGCGTCGTCCTGTGCCTGCCCAACTTCGGCGACGAGACCGGCGCCGTCGCCGCGCTTGCCGACGCGGGCGTGCCCATTCTCATCCAGGCCTACCCGGACGAGATGACCAAGATGCGCCCCGAACTGCGCCGCGACGCATTCTGCGGCAAGTTCTCCATCATGGACGTTTTCTGCCAGTACGGCCTCAAGTTCACGGCGCTCAAGCCGCACACCGTCGCCCCGGGCAGCAAGTCCTTCGCAGAAAACATCGACTACTTCGACAAGATGTGCCGCGTGGTCAAGTCCATGCGCCGCATGGTCGTCGGCGCCATCGGCGCCCGCACCTCCGCGTTCAAGACGGTCCGCATCGACGAACTCGCACTGCAGCGCCACGGCATCACCATGGAAACCATGGACCTGTCAGAGGTCTTCGCCCGCATGCGCGCCGTCAAGCAGTCCGACCCGCTCGCCAAGGCCAAGGCCAAGGTCCTGGCCGACTACTCCAACTGGGAGGGCGTGCCCAAGGAGGCCTTCGAAAAGATCG
>CAITNO010000065.1 GCA_903893795.1 Candidatus Hydrogenedentota bacterium
GCCCGAACGCCGGACGCGGCCCTTCGCATTTCAGAGCAGTATCCGGGGGAGGTGGACCTGCTGATCACCGACGTGATTATGCCCGACATGAACGGCCGGGACCTGTCCCGCCAATTGTCTTCTGGCCGCCCGCGTATAAAGAATCTCTTCATGTCAGGCTACACGGCCGATGTGATTGCCCACCACGGCGTGCTGGAAGAGGGCGTGCACTTCATCCAAAAACCTTTCTCCGCGACCGATTTGGCGGTGAAGGTGCGCAAGGTGCTGGACAGCGACTAGCTTGGGGTTTTTGACCGCATACGCATCAACATAACAGTTCATTCTTGACGCAGTACAGAGGTATACGTCCAGTTTGTCCGTTACGGATGTTAATCAGGGGCCTTGCATGAAAAATGGCTTAATAAAGGTCATAACAGAAACGCGCCAGGCATACGGGGTGGCAGCCCGTCCCTTGAAGGGAACTTCGGGCGCTGTGATGATGTCCAGGGTGTTGACGGCAGGCCGGGAGGGCATCTTGTCCTGCGTTTTCGACGGCTGCACTGCCAAACCCATTGGGGCGGCAATCCTCATGGGCATAATTGGGAGGGTCATTCATGGAAACTGAGCAGCCTAGGATACTTGCCATAGATGGCAACCCGGAGAGCCTTGCAACGCTGAAAGCCGTTGTGGAACGCATGTTTCCGGAGGCACAGATAGTCACAGCCATGAGCGGTCCTGAAGGCCTTCACTTGGCTTTGAAAGAGTATCCGGACGTCATATTGCTCGACGTGGTCATGCCTGGAATGGATGGATTTGAGGTGTGCCGCAGGCTGAAGCGCAGCGAGCGTCTTCAACTTATTCCGGTGGTCTTTCTGACGGCCCGGAGTACAGACGGGCGAATCCGCGCCAAAGCGTTCGAGGCGGGAGCCGAGGCGTTTCTTTCCAAGCCGGTCGATGAGACCGAGCTGACCGCCCAGATTCGGTCCATGGTGAAGAGCAAGGCAGCCCATGCGGCGCGGTTGACCGAAAAGGATAGGCTGGCCGAAGTGGTGGCCAGACGCACCGCCCAACTCAAACACGAACTGGCGGAGCGCGTGCTGGCGGAGCGCAGAAAGTCCCTGCTGGCGGAAATCTTGGGCATTCTCAACGAACAGTCCGGCGTGGCGGATTCAATTACCCGAATTCTTGCGGCCATTCAGCGGGAAACGGGTTTCGACGCCGTGGGTGTCCGCCTTCAAAACGGCGAAGACTATCCGTATTTTGCGCAGAACGGTTTTTCCGGTGATTTTCTGCTTGCGGAAAATTCATTGATTGCGCGCGACGCGGGTTACGATGACTGCAGGGATGAGAACGGCAGGGTCAGCCTGGAATGCACCTGCGGCCTGGTCCTTTCCGGAAAAACCGACCCGGCCAATCCAGGGGTCACGCCGGGTGGTAGCTATTGGGTAAACAATGCATTGCCCGCATTGGACATTCCGGCCGATAAGGACCCCAGGCTTCATCCGCGAAACCGCTGCATTCATGAGGGTTTCCTTTCCGTGGCCTTGATTCCCATTCGGGCGAAGGGCGAAATCGTTGGGCTTTTGCAGCTCAATGACCGTAGGAAGGACCGCCTGACGCCCGACATGATCCGCTTTTTCGAGGAGGTCACCGCGAGCATCGGTGTGGCGCTGGCGCAGAAGTGGGCCATGGAGGCGCTGCGGGAGAGCAAAGAGCAGTTCCAGGCCATGTTCGACACGGCCTCCATTGGTATTGGCCAAACCGACCCGCAAACGGGGCAGTGGGTGAACGTGAACCAGAAACTTTGCGACATCACCGGCTATACCCGGAAAGAAATGCTTTCCCTTCGGGTGCCGGAGGTCACCCATCCGGAGGACCGCGGTGGGGACTGGGAGGCCTTCCAGAAAGTCATCCGGGGCGAAGCGCCAAACTACCAAATCGAAAAACGCTACATCCGCAAGGATGGTGCGGTGATTTGGGTTCGGGTAAACATGGCGGTGATCCGCGACGGTGATGGCCGGCCCACGCGCACCATGGCGACCATTGAGGACATTACGGAGCGCAAGCGGGCCGAGGAAGCCGTCAGCGTCAGCGAGGCCAAGTACCGCAGCCTTGTGGACGCAACGGACACCGGATATCTGATTCTGGACCACGAAGGCCATGTGGTGGACGCCAACGCCGAATACGTGCGCCTGAGCGGTCACCGTGAACTCGGCGAAATTCGGGGCAGAAAGGTCATTGAGTGGACGGCCGCGCATGAGAAAGAGAGAAACAGGGCGGCTGTGACCCAGTGCGCCCGGAACGGATTCATAAGAAATCTTGTCATCGAGTATGTGGACGGGAAAGGCCGCCTTATCCCCGTTGAAATCAACGCAACCGCCGTTGGAACAGGCGAGTCGATGACGTTTCTGTCGCTCTGCCGCGACATCACCGAGCGCAAACAGGCCGAGGAGGCGCTGCGTGCCAGTGAGGAACTGCTCAGGGAATCGCAGCACATTGCCGGCCTGGGAAGTTATGTTCTGGACTTGTCCGCGCAGACATGGATGGGTTCAGACGGGCTGTACAGGCTCCTGGGCATAGATGGCACCTATGAACGCTCCATGGAGGGTTGGGCGGCCCTTTTTCATCCCGACGACCGTGCGATGATGACCGACTACTTCAGAAACGAGATCTTGGGCCGCGGGCAGCGCTTTGACAAGGAGTACCGCATCCTCCGCCACGACAACAGGGCGGAGCGCTGGATGCACGCACTGGGCAGGCTGGAATGCGACGACCGTGGGCGGCCGTTGAGGATGTACGGCACTGTTCAGGACATTACCCGGCGCAAGCAGTCCGAGGAGGAAAAGACCAGACTCGAAAGCCAGTTGCAGCAGGCGCAGAAAATGGAATCGGTGGGGCGGCTGGCGGGGGGCGTTGCGCACGATTTCAACAACATGCTGGCGGTCATCCTTGGTCATGCCGAAATATCCCTGGACGAGACAGAGCCGGGTCAGCCGCTTTATGCGGACTTGAAGGAAATACACAAGGCGGCACGCCGCTCCGCCGACCTTACGCGGCAACTGCTGGCCTTTGCCCGCAAACAGGCGATCGCCCCCGAAGTGCTGGACCTGAGCGAAACCGTTTCGGGCACGCTCAAGATGCTGCAACGAATTATCGGTGAACGCATTCGCCTGGAATGGCATCCATCGGCTGTTCCGTGCATCGTAAAAGTCGACCCCTCGCAGGTCGACCAGATGCTGGCAAACCTGTGCGTCAACGCACGGGACGCCATTGCCGATGTAGGCAGGATTACCATTGAAACGGGACTCCGGGCCTTCGACGGGAAAAACCAGGGCGGACAAGCAGACTGTGTGCCGGGGGAGTACGCAATGCTGGCCGTGAGCGATGACGGTTGCGGCATGGATGAGAAAACCCTAAGCCAAATATTTGAACCCTTCTTCACGACCAAGGGGGTCGGCGAAGGAACGGGCCTGGGGCTGGCCACAGTGTATGGCGCGGTGAGGCAAAACAATGGATTCATTGATGTCAGCAGTGAACCGGGCAGGGGGACGACGTTTAAGATTTATCTGCCCCGGCATGGAGACGCAGAGGGTGCATCGCAAACACACCCCGCCTCTGATAAAGCCCCCCGCGGGAAGGAGACCATTCTACTTACTGAGGACGAGCCGGCTGTGCTGGCGCTGACCGCGAAGCAGCTTGATGCGCTGGGCTACACCGTGCTTGAGGCCCGAACGCCGGACGCGGCCCTTCGCATTTCAGAGCAGTATCCGGGGGAGGTGGACCTGCTGATCACCGACGTGATTATGCCCGACATGAACGGCCGGGACCTGTCCCGCCAATTGTCTTCTGGCCGCCCGCGTATAAA
>CAITNO010000066.1 GCA_903893795.1 Candidatus Hydrogenedentota bacterium
CTGCACGCCCTTGGGCACGCCATAGCGGCTCATCTCCGGTTCTGGAACCACCCCATCCCTCGGATAATATCCATGACGCCTGTCTGGCGCTCATTAACCGGTTGCACTCAAAGCGTGGCTTTTACCACGGTCTGCTAGGGTGGCCTCCTCCATGAGCAGATGGCCGCCAGAAAGCACGTCATGCCGGTGGCACCAGTTCTGAATCTGGCCGAAGTAGTTCTCGGAAACAAGGTCACCGACCGTTCGCCAGAAGTCATGCCGGGCTTTTTCTGTTTCCGGTCCGGTTCCGCAAACAAGCAACGGCAGAACCCTGTCAAGTGGATATCCCCGCCGTTTCTCAAATTCCACGGGGAGATTGGTGGACCAGGGGAGGACAGACCAGGGTTGCTGCCGCATATAGAGACTCATTAGGGAGGGCTCATCCGTAAAGGTGGAAACGAACCATTTGCCGAGGTCTTCTCCAAAATGGTCGGCGTAGGCATCGTGAGTCAGTTCGAGAAAACGGGCCGTCGGTTCGGGCATGAGCAGATTGATATAGGGAAGCTTGTCCGCCAGACTCACCGCCGCGTGGGTGCCTTCGTACAGCGCATTCTCTGTGATGACCAGCACCTGCCAGTCCCCCTCGGGCGCAGTCCAGAGGAGTTTGCCGTCCTTCACTTCTTTGGCAAGGTCCACCCCGGCGTCCAGTGTAAGTAGTGCATTTGT
Organism: Candidatus Hydrogenedentota bacterium; assembly: GCA_903893795.1. GTDB lineage: Bacteria > Hydrogenedentota > Hydrogenedentia > Hydrogenedentales > CAITNO01 > CAITNO01. The sequence goes on from CAITNO010000066.1 coordinate 706, forward strand.
CCAAGGAAAGGCGGTGGCGAGCATCAGCGTTCCAGGTGGGCAGTCGAGGTTCACTGATCCGCCGTGACTTTCAGTTCGGGAAATCAACAAGCCCTTGGCTTCCCATTCCGGGTGTCCCTCCATGGTCAGGCCGCCGGCATTGCCCGAGGGATAGCCGTGTTCATCGTACAGCCAAAGGGACATCCCCCGCTTCCTGGCCTCCTCCACACCGCGCCGCAGGGCCTTCCAGTGGTCCTCATTGCGCAGATATTGGTCGAAGCTGATATTGGTGGTCATGCCGCCAAACCCGCGCTCTTTCAGCCAGTCCAGGTAGGCGTTCTGGCCGTCAGTGTCCAGTGGAAGCACGTGTTTGATGGGCAGAATGCGCGAATCAGAAGTGGGAAGGACAAAACGGTCCTCCAGGGATTTCTGAGAATCCGGCAAGGCACTGTCAGTGGCAACCTCCTCTGCGTGCGCGAGGGCGGAAATGAATAAGGCAAGGGATAGCACTGCATATCTGAACGCGGTCATAGGAGTTCCATTCCGTGGGTGGGGCGTTTCGGTGGAGCAATTCTAGCCGGAAGGCCTGGGAGAAAAGAAGAAGCGCCTTTCAGCAGATTGCCGAAAGGCGCTTCGTAAACTCGGGGGGATGTCGGAATTAGGGGGGAAGGGTGGCCGACATCCCCGTGAGGTGCGTCGCTTCGGTGGTGAGCCGAAGCTGAGGTAAGGGTCAACTTTGTTTGGTCCGTCTCGTGGCTGACGGCGCCCGCTCCGGAGCAGAGCCAATCACTTAGTACAAACGTAGTGTACCGGAAGATGAAGACTTCTCAAATCGGGGAATCCCTGATTCTTTTCTTCGATAATCCTTAGTCCTGTACGAAAATAAAGACGGCAGAATTGGGAGAGGAGGGGAGGGGCAATGGTGACAACCACGAGAAGTGGCTCATTATTGCGGGAAAGAGTGTATTGAGCTCAGCGCGGAGAATGGAGCTTAGGGAACGGCCCGGAAGGGTTATTGGGAGGCTTCCGCATTGATTACGATTACCGAAAGATCATCATATCCGCCGCGGTCAGTGGCAGCAGTCACTAGCGCCCTACAGCGTTCCTCGGCTCCCTCCGCACGACCCAGCAGGCGCTCCATTCTGCCAAGACGGACAATGCCGTGCAAACCGTCTGAGCACAACATCAATGCGTCACCGGGCTCCAGCGGTTGGGATTCGGTGACATGCAGCCGAAAGGACCGGGAGCCGGTGGCGTTGGTCACAAAATGTCGCTGCGGGCTGGCGGACGCCTCACTTAGCGTCATGCGGCCCTTCCGAACGGCCATGGCCACCAGGGTGTCATCCTCCGTCAACTGGCGCAGCACCCCATGACAGTAGCTGTATACCCTGCTGTCCCCGGCGTTAAATGCCACATATTCGTGGTCAAAGACCAGCACACCGGCAAGCGTGCACCCCATGTCGGCGTACTGAGGCGAGGTCGCACCATACTCCAGCACCGCCCTGTTGGCGTCCCTGGCAGCGGTGTACAGCCCGTTCACAAGCACCCGTATGTCCCCGTCCTGCGGCTGTTGGCCGAAGAGTTCGTCAAGCTGCTCCAGCATGATATGCCCCGCCGTGGCGCCGATGGCGTGCTTCCCATGCCGTCGGCAAGCGCAACCAGAACGCCCCGCTTCCCCTCCTCACCGTTAATGTGCCACTCCGTCGCACCGGCATCGCACAGGCTGTGCCCCACAAGCAGCACATCTTCATTGGCCTCGTGCCGGGGCCCCTTCTCCGTATGGCCGTAGACTGTAAGTCTCATCTTGCTGAAGTTTCCTCGTGCCGCTCACAGATGACAGTCGCAAAGCTCACCAGTTCAGACGCAGCGGGTGTCTTGGCAATGCAACCGGCCGACGGAAAACCTCACCATGCTCACCCTTTGGCAGACTGCCCAATTGTACCACCACGCACAGCGCTCTGCCGTGCCTGGACACTAGGCGGTCTATGCTGCTATGAGGTGCATACCGTTTACCGGAACCACCGTGCACACTCACTGGCCTTTAGAGTACCTTCTTTGCCGCTTGAATGTCCACTGCGCAACGGCGTGTGATTCTACGGAGGAGGAGGCCGTTATTTGGGGGGCAGAAGAAACCGCAAATGTTCATCCGGCGGCGGGCTTGGTCAGGTCCTCAAACATACGTCTCATCAGGGCGGTGAAGAAGGCCTCCTGATGGGGCCCGGTCCAAGACATCAGCCCCGTCTCATACTCCTTTGTTGCATCGGCTTGATAGTAGTATTTGTCCGGAGAAATGTAGCCGACATAAGCCGTGCAGAAACTGGAGGACCAGAGGTCATACCCCTTGGAGGCGGCCCAAGCGGCCCAGTCGGCGCTGATTTCGCCGCTGAAGTCCCCGGGAAGCCCAACAAACATCAAATCGCCCACCCGAACAGACTGCATCCAGGCCTCATGGGGGACCCCCAGCAATTTGGGAAGCAGTGGCGAAAGGCGCAGTTTCTGGGTGACGCGCAACTGGAAGGGAGGCAATTCGAGCGGCACGCCAATCGCCGCGATCTCCACGTTGGACTGCCATTTGAGATTGGCCGGATTGACGTTCGTCATGACAAGTTTGGCGAGTTCCTCTCCCATGGCTTGGGCGCGGTCAATGTCGCTGGGACCGTTTGGCGCGTTTGGTCCGGAACTGCCCAGAGATCCGCCCATGTATTCGACCATCGTGTTGGGCAGGGCCTTTTCCAGCGCCGACTGCAAAAAGCCAGGGTACTCGGCCGTATATTGCAGAAAGTGGTGGCCCACCGTCGTCGGGTGCGCCGAATAGCGCAGCAGCATGCAGCGCTTCCCGTCTTCCTTTTCGACAACCAGATAATTCAGTCGGCTGTCCACCGGCGCCTTGCGTGCCCGATTGTGAATAAACTGCTCGGCATTAAAGGCACCGTGCGCCAGTTTTGCCGGTCCCATGTTCTTGTAGGCCTTCACGATGGCCTCGGTGAAGGCGGCGGTCAGGAAGCTGACCACCTTGGGGTCGTACTTGCCACCGGTGACAAACGCGGCCAGGCCCGGTCCCCAGGCACCCACGCTGTCGTGGGTGTGGCTGGCGCTGAAGAGGATGTTGTTCGCCGTAAGCGGGGTCTGTTTGGCCACCTCCGCGCGCACGGCCTCGGCGACATTGGGCGGCACGAGCAGTATGTCGGCACCGACAATCACGGTGGTGTCATTGCCGTCGCCCAGCGCCAGCGCCTTCACATGGAGGTCGTCATGTACGCCCGTGGCCAGCATGGTGGGTTTGTCGCCGTAAAGATATTCTTTGATGTTGTGGCGCGCGCCGTAGCCCGCCATCGGCAAGCCCGGTTCGGGATTCATAAGACAAATTGCCCAACCTGCCTGCAAGTGTCCCGGATTTGCTGTGAACTTGTTAAGTTGCACATTCCGGTCAATGGCGGCGAGGTCCGTCTTGAAGTAGCTGCTTTCCTCGAAGCCGGATCCGTAGGTCGGCCAAGGACCAATGCACACGACGAACAGCACCACCAGCAGCGCCAGGGTGGCAATAAGACCAAGCAGGACCTTTTTCCACAAACGCATTTCTGTCTCCTTGTGCGGCCATGTTGGACATTCTGTGGTCGCGTTAGTTTCGCTGACGCCAAGCGGAGTAAAGAATTCGTTGGCCGCTGTCTATGATCTTATGGACTGGGCGGGATTGGCTTTGGTTTTGACTGTAAGCACCCTCCCGAGTAAAACGAGCAGGACATGCGTCAATTAGGATGTGACTGAATCTGGGACGTGGCGCACGGGGATTGCCTGTATTATACCCGGGTAATATTGACAGGTAGGGTTTCTTCCGGGTAGAATTCACTCTGAAAGCGAGGTGTTATGTCTACGGAAAAGAGCTACACGGCCTTTGCAGGTGTGCGCCTGCTCTTTAGCGGCCCCTTGGAGGCCATGCTATTGAGCGCAAAGGCTTATGTTGACGGGGATGTGGGGGCTCAGTTGCTTGTTTTTGAGGATCAGTCGGGCAAGCAGATTGATTTTGATCTTCGCGGCACCCCCCAAGAGGTCTTGGCCCGCCTGGGCACGCATCCCCATTTTGCCTCGGCTCCTGAGAAAAGCAAACCCCAACAGGGACCCGGCAGACCAAAACTGGGCGTGGTCTCCCGTGAGGTGTCGCTCCTGCCCAGGCATTGGGAGTGGTTGGAACGCCAGCCAGGCGGAAGCTCCGGGGCGTTGCGCAGGCTGGTGGACGAGGCACGGAAGCAGGAACCGCAGAAGGAAGACATCATCGCACTTCGTGATGCCACTGGCAGGTTTATGTCCGTAATGGGGGGTGATCTGCCGAATTTTGAAGAAGCCACCCGTGCGCTTTATGCCGGCAACCATGAGAAAGTAATCGCACTCATTCAGCAGTGGCCTGTGGACATTCGCGAACACGCTGGGCGCCTGATGGCGCGTTGTGCACGGTCCTAGATTACTCCCGAATTCAAATTTGCACTGTCGGACAGCCTATTCCTTCCGATACGTAGGAAATCGCTTCGCACTGCTGTTCCAATATTTTGACTTGGGCGATGCCTTTTGGGTATTATTCCTACATGCTGGTATCTTAGAGGTCGCCTGAAGGCCTTGGCCCCCCTTAAACACGGTGGATAAACCCATGCCCCTGACCAATCCGAAGGTGCGACGTGAACTGGCCGAGCTTTCGCTGCTCTATGAGATTAGCGAGATCCTTGACCGCAGCCTCGATTTGCGGGAGGAACTTGGGCCCGTGCTCAAGGCGATTGCCAAGCACACAGGCATGCTGCGCGGCACGATTACCCTGCTGAACCGAGAAATGGATGAGCTGGTAATCTGTGCGGCCCATGGACTTACGCCGGAGCAGTTGGAACGGGGCCGCTATAAGCTGGGCGAGGGTGTGATCGGCAAGGTCGTGCAGACAGGCAAGCCCATGCTAATCCCGCGCCTGTCCGAGGACCCGCTTTTCCTCAACCGTACCGCGTCGCGCGCCAACCTCTCCCGCGAGGATCTTTCCTACATCTGTGTGCCCATCAAGATGGAGACGGCCGTGCTCGGCACCCTGAGCGTTGACCGTATTTTCGAGGAGGGTGTGGCACTGGAAGAGGATTTGCGGCTGATGCAAATCATCGGGTCCATGATTGCCCGGGCCGTGCGCCTGCGCCAGAAGACCCAGGAAGAGCATGAACGGCTGCTGACCGAGAACACGCGTCTACAGCAGGAACTGCGCAAAAAGTTCCAGCCGGCGAACATGATTGGCCGGTCCAAATCCATGCAGGCCGTTTTCGATCTGATTTCACAGGTGGCCCGCAGCGATGCAACAGTGCTTATCCGCGGCGAGAGCGGCGTGGGCAAGGAACTGGTGGCGCAGTCGATCCATTACAACAGCGACCGTGCCTCCAAGCCTTTCGTTCGGGTGAATTGTGCGGCGCTGCCCGAGAACATCATTGAAAGCGAGCTCTTCGGCCACGAAAAGGGCGCTTTCACCGGCGCGATCCGTCGGCGTGAGGGCCGTTTTGAAATGTCGCACCGGGGTACCATTTTCCTGGACGAGATCGGCGACCTATCCCCGCAGATGCAGATAAAGCTGTTGCGTGTGCTCCAAGAAAAGGAGTTCGAGCGGGTTGGCGGCAGCGAAACCATCAAGGTCAACGTGCGCGTCATTGCCGCCACGAACCTGAACCTCGAAACGGCCATGGAAACGGGGGGCTTCCGCAACGATCTCTATTACCGGCTCAATGTTTTTCCGGTTTTTGTTCCGCCACTTCGCGAACGGCGGACGGACATTCTGGAACTGGCGAATTTCTTTGTCGAGAAGTACAGCACTGAGAACCACAAGTATGTGCGCCGCATTTCCACGCCCGCCATTGACATGCTTATGAGCTACCACTGGCCCGGAAATGTACGCGAACTGGAGAACTGCATCGAACGTGCCGTGCTGCTTACCAACGACGATGTGGTGCACGGGCACCATTTGCCGCCCACGCTGCAAACGGCCGAGGCGACCAACACCATCATGAAGGGCACCCTTCAGGAGACGCTCGACCGGGTAGAGCGTGAAATGATTGTGGAGGCGTTGAAAGACTGCAAGGGCAACAAGGCGCGGGCAGCGCGGCAATTGGGTATTTCGGAGCGGCTGATGGGCCTCCGCGTGGACCGGCATGGCATTGATCCGACTCGGTACAAATCCTGATCCAACCGTTTCGATGGCAAGTCTTCCCGGCACGGGGGTATAATGGCGGCGACGCGGACACTGTTCCGATTCCGAGCCCCGTCAGAAAGCATCCCCGATGAAAATCCTTATAGTCATGGGCACCCGTCCCGAAGCAATTAAGATGGCGCCGCTCATCCGTGAATTGTGTGCGCGGGAGGGGGTGTTTTCCCGGGTCGCCGTGTGCCTCACAGGACAGCACCGCGAGTTGATTGAGCCTGTCATGTCGCTCTTCGAGCTACCTGTCCACTACAACCTAAATCTGATGCGGCCCAAGCAGACCATCTACGATGTCACCATCGACGTGCTGTCCGGCGTGCGCAATGTCATCGCCGAAGAAAAGCCCGACATGGTCCTCTATCACGGCGACACAACCACCGCGTTTGCCGCAGCCTTGGCCGCTTTCTATTCAAAGACGCCTTCCGGGCATATTGAGGCCGGACTGCGCACCCGGGACAAGTGGCGTCCCTTTCCGGAGGAAATGAACCGGCGCATGATAGACGACATGTGCGACTGGCGCTATGCGCCGACGGAGGAGGCCCGCGAGAACCTTCTCTTCGAGCGCATCGCGCCCAGGCGCATTCTCGTGACCGGCAACACCGTCGTGGATGCGCTGCGATACATCGCCTCGCTGCCGCAGCGCTTTGAGAACCCGCTGTTGGAGGCCATGGGCAGGGAACGTCCGATGATGCTCGTCACCGCCCATCGACGCGAGAGTTTCGGAGGCGCCATGAGCGGCATCAGCTCGGCGCTTATGGAGATTGCGCGCCTCAATCCGGATGTCGATATTGTGTTTCCTGTGCACCCAAACCCGAACGTGCGCGCCGCAGTGGAACCGTTGCGCGGCAAGCCGGGACTGCATCTGATTGAGCCTATGGACTACATGCAGTTCATCCACCTGCTCAAGCGCGCCCGGCTGGCCCTGACCGATTCGGGGGGTATTCAGGAAGAGGCTCCCTCGCTTGGGGTGCCCTTGCTGGTGATGCGCGATGTGACCGAACGGCCCGAGGCGGTTGAGGCCGGCATGGCCGGGCTCGTGGGCACCGACCCGGAGCGCATCGTGACCGCCGTCTGTGAACTGTTGCGTGATGACGCCGCGCATGACGCCATGACCGGGCGTCCAAGCCCCTATGGCGACGGCCGCGCGGCGGTCGCCATCGCCGACCACCTCGAAACCCTTGCCAGGAAGAAGTAAACCGGAGGAAGCATGGCCGAGAACGCTCAATACGACATATGCGTGATGGGACTGGGCTACATCGGCCTGCCGACGGCCGCCATGCTCTCCACCAGTGGAGCGATGGTGTTGGGGGTGGACACCAATGCGTCCGTCGTGGACACGGTGGGTAGGGGCGATATACACATTGAGGAGCCGGGGCTGAAAATGATTGTCCACGCCGCCATCGGTTCGGGGCGCCTGCGCACGGCCGTCGCGGCCGGTCCGGCCGACGTGTTTATCATTGCCGTGCCCACGCCGATCACGCCCGACAAGCACGCCGACATGGCCTGCGTGGTGGGCGCCGCAGAGGCGATTGTGCCCCATCTGCGCGCGGGCAATCTGGTCATCCTTGAGTCCACCTCACCGCCCGGAACTTGTGCTGATCTGGTTCGGCCCATATTGGAAAAGAGCGGACTGAAAGTGGGGGAGAGCCTCTATTTGGCTCATTGTCCCGAACGGGTGCTGCCGGGGCGTATCCTGGCGGAGCTGATTGCCAATGACCGTGTCATCGGCGGTTTTGACCGCGCGAGTGCAGAACGCGCCCGGGCCGTGTATGCCCGGTTTGTTGACGGCGAAATCTTCCTGACCGACACGACGACCGCCGAGATGGTCAAGATCATCGAGAACACCTACCGCGACGTGAACATTGCGCTGGCAAATGAAACGGCGCTGATTTGCGAAAAGCTTGGCATCGATTTTTGGGATGTGGCGCGTTATGCCAACCGCCATCCCCGGGTGCAATTGCACCATGCCGGCCCGGGTGTGGGCGGGCACTGCATTTCGGTCGATCCATGGTTTCTGGTGGAGCGGTTTCCCGAAGACACCCCGATTATCGGATTGGCCCGCCAGCGAAACGATGCCATGCCCGCCCATGTGGTGGACAAGATATTGGAAATCGTTGGTGACAGGCCGAACCCCGTGATAGCCGCACTGGGCCTGGCCTACAAAGGCAACGTGGACGACCTGCGCGAGAGTCCCGCCCTCGAAGTGGTGCGCCTCCTGCGCGAAAAAAACTGTGAGGTGCGCGTGCACGACCCGCTCGTGAAGCATGCCCCTTTTGAGGTGTTGCCCCTCGAGGCCTGTCTGAGAAATGCCGACTGTGCCGTCATTCTCACCGCCCACGACGCCTATGCGCAACTCGATCCCGCCTGGGCCGCAACGCTGATGTGCGACAGAAACGTCTACGACACACACCACCTCATAGACTGCAACGCATGGCGCGGCGCAGGGTTCAATGTGCTCCTGCACGGTTCCGGAAAGCCGAGAAATATAGTGAATTACAAACAGCAATAGTGGCGGTGCTTTCCTCCAGTGTGGGGCAGACATTTCTGTCTGCCGATGGAAATGCACTACATAGATGGCTGAACTTTCCGCTATATTCTGTATTCACGCGTGAATCCCTCTTATGCCTTTTTCGTGCGGTTCGGCGAATTCCGTGGTTCAGTTTTCTCCCGGGTCTTGGTTGCGGCCAACGGTCGTGCCAGAAGTTCCTTTCTGTTCCAGGCAGGCTCCTGCGGCCAGTTTCCGCGAGGCTGTGTATGAATCGGCTTTTGTCGATCCCTAAGATTGTGAGTGTGAATTGTATGGCGGGAAGGTCTATTGAACCGGCGCTTGAGTCCTGTGGTATAATTCTTACCGGTATGAGTATTACCACAGCGAAAGGAAATGCCATGCGCGTCACAACAAAGGGTCAGGTAACCATACCCCTTGCATTGCGGGAGAAGGCGGGCATTGTTGCCGGTAGTGAGGTGGAGTTTTTCGAGGAGGGTCGCAGACTATATTTGAGAAAGGTGCAGGCTGTCGGGAGGGGAGAGGCACTTGTGGGACAGATGGCCGGCAGGGGCAGTGTGGGCATGTCCACCGACGAGATCATGAAGCTCACGCGGGGTGAGCGCTAATGTCGGTGATGGTGGATTCCTGCGTGTATCTAGACATATTCACGCGGGACCCTAACTGGTGTGAATGGTCTTCGCGGGTTTTGTCCGACGCCGCCAACGAAGGTGTCATTGTCCTTAACCCAGTCATCTATGCGGAGATTTCTATTCGATTTGAGCGCATCGAGGAAATCGAAGCACTGCTTCCCGCAGAGGTCTTCGAGTATCGCCCCATTCCCCGCGAAGCGGCCTTTCTTGCCGGGAAATGTTTTCTGGAGTACAAGCGGCGCGGCGGTCAGATGTCATCGCCCTTGCCGGACTTCTTCATTGGCGCCCATGCCGCTGTGGCAAACTTGAGCCTGGTCACACGCGACCCGAAGCGGTTTCGGGATTATTTCCCGGGCTTGAAATTAATCTCTCCCTGAGGGAGGTTTACCCGGTCGACTTTTGTGGATACTTGAAAATGGGCGTTGTCCCCGCACCTTCTTGGGTCTGGGGAGCCAGTTGCCGCCCTTTCAGAGGGAAAAGAAATGGTCGGGGCGGCGGGATTCGAACCCGCGACCTCCTGGTCCCAAACCAGGCGCGCTAACCGGGCTGCGCTACGCCCCGACAGGAGCCGGATCCTAACATAGCGGAGGGGATGCGGCCAAATGTATGGAAAAAAGCACGTGCCCAAGTCGGCAAATGTAGACGCGGCATCCTGCCGCGTTCTGGTCAGGGCAAGTTGCAGATTATAGAGGAAAGAGGCTGGAAACCTCTTCTACTCAATGCTCACCATTCGCTTTGATCATGATGCAGTGGGCTACTTTTCCGGGTGCAGTCGCTCGGCGATCAATTGGGCCGCACCGAGCACGCCCGCGTTGTCGCCCAGTTTGGCGGGGAGGATGCGGACGTTCTTGCGCAGGAAGGGCATGGCGTGGTCGGCCACGCCGCGGTTGATTTCTTCCATGAACAGTTCGGGCATGGCTTCCACCAGCCCTCCGCCAAAGACCACGGCCTCGGGGCTGAGAATGTTGATGAGGTTGCCGGTGGCCATGCCGATGTAGTAGGCGGCCTGGCGCACCACGCCTTCGACCATGCTTTCCCCTGCTTTGATGGCCTTGGCGATAATGCCGCTGCGGATGTTTGCCAGGTCGGTGCCGCAGTTTTCGAGGATGTAGGGGGCGTCCTCACGGGCTGCGAGCGCGGCAATTTCCTTGGCGATGGCGATGCGCGAGGCGACGGCCTCAAGGCAGCCGCGTTTGCCGCAGCCGCAGTAGGGACCGTCAAGCGCAACGGTCATGTGCCCGACTTCCCCGGCGGCACCGGAGAAACCATGCACCATCTTGCCGTCCACAATGATGCCGCCGCCGATGCCGGTGCCGGGGAAAATGCCCACAACATTGCGGCAGTCGCTGATGTCACCGAAACACCATTCACCGTAGGTGCCCACATTGACGTCGTTGTCCACCACCACGGGCACCCCGAATTCATTGGCCAGCATATCGGCCAGGGGGAAGTCTTTCCAGCCCAGGTTGGGCGTGTCGATGATGACGCCCGTGTTGGGGTCCAGCGGGCCGGGGGAACCGACGCCGATGCCGTGGATTTTCGGATTGCCCGCCTCTTCCAGCGCCGCCCGCAAAACCGTGACAATGCGACCCTCCGTACTGCCCTGTTTCGCGGCCTTGCCCTTGCTCTTCTTGCGGCAGGTGCCCAGCACCTCAAAATCCCGGTTGTACACTGTGGCCAGCATTTTTGTTCCGCCGATGTCCACACCCACGATCTTCTCGTTTGCTTTAAGGAGCTTCTTCATTCCAATCCGCCTTTCATTGTGCGCAACGCCTGTCCCATTCATTGGCCGGTGCAGGACCCCAGACCGCGCGTGAATCATAACATGCCAAATCAGGAAGTGGAAACATGTTCGACCATGAGAGCGTGTCCAGTTTCTAGAGTGGCCCGCCCACCCATTGCCGCTGTGATGAAAAGCCGTGCCGTTTTCATCCCAATGCGTTGAAAAGGGGTTCGCCGACTTTCATAACAATTGAATTTGGCGGCATTGCTCTGATAAGATAACTTTGCTCTGGGGCAGTAGCTCAGTTGGGAGAGCGCCGCGTTCGCAATGCGGAGGTCTGGGGTTCGATCCCCCACTGCTCCACCAGTTTCAGAGACAAATCGCCCTCTCCGTGACGTTGGTCGCGGAGAGGGCGTTCTGTTTGTTGCCCCTGCTACGGTTGCAGTGTGAGCCGCTTTTCTGTGGTGGCCTCAACTGCGGGTCTTGTCCAGGCCATGTTGCGGTGCTGCACGTCTATCCACTGCTGGATTTGGTCACTGTAGTTCCCCGAGGCGGGGTGGCCGCTCTGGCCGGGGGCAAGGTCTATGAGACTGTTGTCCCAGTCCCCCACGTCGAGAATCATCCGCATGAAGGGCGCGTATCCCACGTTGAAGGTGCCGTTCTCATCGACCGCCTCGGCAAGGTTAACTGTCTCCTGTGTGCCGGGCAGGCCGTAGGGTCCCCGGTTCACCAGTCCCTCGAGGAGTCCGATGCCGCTGACGCCCAGCGGGTTGTTCACAAAAGTGAGTGTGTGCGCCTTGCCCCAAACCCAGTCTGCCTGATTGTCGCCGTAGCGGGCATGGAGGTCCGTGTTCGCCTCGGTGAGCGCCCGTTGGAGTATGGTGTCGCGGTCCTCCACAACACCGACGGTCGTCTTGTCGTCCCACCAGTCGTTGTTGGGTTCTGCGAGCAGCAGCTTCACGGCATACATGGCACCGTCGGGCGGTTCAGGCACTGGCGCTTCGTCCTCATAGATGTCTTTGAGGAGGTGGGTGTAGAACAGCCAGTAATAGGTGGCCTGTGTGCTGTCCGTCGTGAATGTGTGGTCCCATTGCATGAGGCTGTCGCGCTGCGCGGCGACAGGGGGCTCAGCAATGGTCAAGGATGAGACATAGGGCAGAATGTCATCGACGCTTGTCTGGGCAACGTCGGCCTGTATGCGGGCAAAATCCTGGAGGGAGAAGGGGGCCGTGCCGTCCAGGAGGGAGGTCAGGCGCTCTGCGCGGTAGCCATAATAGGAAGTCGGCTGAAAGTACACATTGACGTCGGCACCGTACTTGGCTGCGAGCATGCCGAAGAAGTCGGGCGGGGCAACCGCCTGGTTGGTGTGGATGATGAAACCCCGTGAAGGATTGTAGATGAATGGGAAATCGTCGTAATCGACGAAGCCCTTCCACAAATAGGCGGAGGTCCAGCCGGGTGCCGGGGTCAGGCCGCTGTGGTTCTTTGCCCGCACAGGGGCCGTGCCGGTGAGCTGATAGCCGATGTTGCCCTCAGAGTCGGCGTAACTGAGGTTGCAGGAGGGTTGGTACCAGTAGCGCAGCGCGCTGTGGAAATCCTTCCAGTCTGCAGCCTTCTGCAATTGGTACAGGGCGTCGCCGAGGCGGCCGGGGTCAAGACCCACCCAGCGCAACGCCAGCGGGCGGTTGCTCTGGATCATTCGCACCCCGCTCCCGTCTTGCACGAAGGTGTCGTTGATAATGGGGCCGTGGATGGTGGACCGAATATGAACCGTGACCGGGTCAGCGCCGGCAATGTTGAAGCTTTCTGAGCGCAGGGCAAAGGGCACATACTGGCCGTTCCAGAGGTATTCCTCCAAGGGCTTTTGCGGATTGACTTTGATTTCGTAGGTGTCCCAGGCATCCACACCCTTGCCAATCGTGATACCCCAGGCCACCTTCGCGTTGTGTCCGATCGCCACGCCCAGGAAGGCAGGGAAGGCCACTCCGGCCATTTCCATCGGGGCCTCTGTGTCGTTGCCCGCGCTGTGCAGCGCGATTTCATAGTATAGCGAAGGGGTGTTCATGCCCAGGTGCGGGTCGTTTTCCAATATGGGGCGACCCGTCTTGGATAGGGAGGCATTCACTATCCAACTGTTGCTTCCGAGCGGCGCCGACATGAATCCCTTGGGCAATCCGGGTACACTGGCATAGAGATTGTTTCGCGCGGCAGCATTATCATGGAGGAGGGGGCCGTCTGTTCTTGGGAGGCCGGCATTCAGCGTCCAGTCCATACCGCCGGACGGTGAGGGCAGCAGCCCTCGGAGTGGACCGGATGCCTTGGCGGAGAGCACGTTCTGGTAGGCAAGGTCGGATTCCTGGAGAATGGTGGGCTTGACGCCATAGGGGAGCGGGGGAGACCAGTATTTCATGCGTGCCGCGCCCACCTTCGCCAGCACGTCCTCCATAACCGCCTCGTCATTCATGGGGGAACCCTGTTGGAATTCTATAATCTTTCCGAAAACGAGGGAGTCAGCCACGCTCCAGGGCGTGACCTGCACGGTTGTTCCGGTTAAGGACAGCGCCGCGTATTCCATGGCGAGCCGTTCGGGCGGACGCGACATGATATAAGCGTTCACTCCGTCGGTAAAGGACTGTGCCGCGGCTCTCGTCTCGGGTTCGAGGAGCGCCTCTTCCTGTTGCGCGGTTTCATACAAATGCAGGGTTCTCAGATAGATATCGTCCGACAGTGTTGAGTTGCCGAGCATTTCGCTGAGGGCGCCCCGGCCCACGTGGCGAAAAAGTTCCATTTCCCACCATCGGTCCTGTGCGTGTGTGTAACCCTGCGCAAAGAAGAGGTCATGGCGGTTCTGGGCATAGATGTGGGGCACTCCCCACTTGTCCCGCAACACTTCCACGGGGGACTGCAAACCGGAGGCCGACAGGGTGCCATCATGCTCGGGCAGTGGTCCTGCGGTCAGTCCCGTAATGATGCTGCATCCCGCGCTGAAGAAGAACACGCCGGAAATTGCGGCCCAAGAAATGCAACGGTGGCTCATGTTACAACTCCTTGCCAAAAGTGAAACCCGCCGTCATTGTACAATGAAACGGCGGGTCTTCCAACCTGTTGCAAGGCTTTAACTCGTTTATTGCGCCTTAACGGATGTTTGCGGATTCGCCGCATCAGTAGTGACGGGCGCGTTTGTCTCCCAACCGCCACCCAGGGCTTTGTACAGGGAGACAAGGTCGGTCAGCACCATGCTTTGGCTTTGCACGAGCAGATCCTGCATTTCATAGACCGAGGACTGGGCCACGAGCACGTTGAGGAATCCCTCCAGCCCGCTGGTGTAACGTTCATTTGCCAGCTTGAGCGCTTTCTCACTGGAAGTGGCGCTTTCGCGGAGCGACTCCCTCCGTACCTGCTCGTTGGCAAAAGAAACGAGACCGTTTTCGACATCGGCCAGCGCAATGAGAATGCTCTGTTCGTACTGGATGGCGGCCTGTTCCTGACGCGCATTTTGCGCTTCGATGTTGGCGCGGATGCGTCCTCCCTGGAAAATCGGCACCGACACGCCCGGACCGATGGACCACATGCGGCTGGCGCTGTTGAGCAGGCTGCCCAATGTGACGCTCTGGCCGGTGAGGTTGCCGGTCAGCGTGAATTTCGGGAACTGCTCGGCCATGGCCTGCCCTATGCGGGCTGTGGAGGCGGCAAGCTGACGCTCGGCCTGGCGAATGTCTGGTCTGCGCCGCAGCAGGTCCGACGGTACGCCCACAGGAACGGCCGCAGGCGGCGCGGGCAGTGGGGCAAGAGCGCCCAGTTCTTCCTTGAGTGCGTCCGGTTCGGCCGCCAGCAATACGGCCAATCGGTGCATGGACACCTGCACCTGCGTCTCCAGCAGGGGGATCTGGGATTTGGTGCTGAAAACCTGTGCCTGCGCGCGCACACTGTCCAGTTCACTGCTTAATCCGGCCTGAAAACGGTCCGCTGTAAGCCGCGCCGTATTCTCCTGGGCCTCAATATTCTTTCGGGTAATATCGAGCCGATTCTGGGAGGTGCGCAGTTCAACATAACTCAGCCCAATCTCGGAGGCCAGTGAGGCAAACACGCCACGGCGATATTCCCCGGTGGCCGCCAAGTCGGCGTCGGCGGCCTCCAATGCACGCTGTTTGCCGCCGAAGATGTCCAGTTCCCATGCCGCATCCAGGCCGGTCTGAAACAGGTCGGACTGGCGGGAGGGCGTGCTCTGGGAGCCCGGTGTATAACTGAGGGTCGTGCTACCCGTGGAGCCGACACCATTCTGCATGACGGAGAAATTGCGGCCGCGCAGACTGACGCTGGGGGTGACCCCGGCGGCAGAAGCTGTTCCGCCCACAGTGACCGGAGAGCCGGAGGACTGCGTCTTCTGTTCGACAGATTCGGTACGCCTGTAGGAGGCGGTCGCGCCGATGGAGGGCAACAGGCCGGCGGCGGCAATGCCGCGCGCGGCTCGTGCTTCGCGAATTCGGGCCCCGGCGAGTTTCAGGTCGAGATTCTTTTCCACACCGCGCACTATCAGGGAAGTTAGAACGGGGTCGTTGAGCGTGGTCCACCACGCTGCCGCTTCGAGGGCGGGTGTAGCCGCTTCGGCACCGGGGGAGAGGGACGACCACTTGTCCGGGACGGCCTTCTCGGGCGTTTTGTAGTCCGGTCCGGTCTTGCATCCGCCGCAGCAAAGTGCGGTCAGGACGAGCAGGGGAAGGACGCGCTTACGCAGCATGGTCATGATTGCGATTCCTCCAGGTCGGTGGGGACGGGCGGCGGCGTTTTCTTTTTCCGACGCCCAAGCTCACTGATCCATTGGATGATGACGAAGAAAAGGGGAACAAAGAAGATGGCCAGGAAGGTGGCGGCCATCATGCCGCCCATCACGCCCGTGCCAATCGAATGGCGGCCCCCCGCGCCCGCACCCTCGCTGAGCACAAGGGGGAGAACGCCGAGAATGAAGGCCAATGAGGTCATGATGATGGGCCGGAGGCGCAGTCGGGCCGCCTCGATGGCCGATTCGACAATGCCCTTGCCCTCAGCGCGCTGCACCGAGCAGAACTCGACAATCAGAATGGCGTTCTTCGCGGCGAGCCCCACCAGGGTCAGCAGGCCAATCTGGAAATAGACATCGCGCTCAATGCCCCGAAGAAACACGGCCAGCACAGCGCCGAAGGCGCCGAAGGGGACCGCCAGCAGGACAGCGAAAGGCAGTGACCATTTTTCGTACTGCGCAGCAAGCACGAGGAACACCATCACCAAACCGAAGAGGACGACAAATATGGCCTCGTTACCCGCCTTTTCCTCGAGATAGGACGAACTGCTCCACTCGATCTCGTAACCGGGCGGGAGCGTCTTCGCGCCGATCTCCTTTAGGCGTGCAATCAATTGGCCCGTGCTGAAGCCGGGCGCGGGAGCGCCGGTTACCTGGACGGACGGGAAACTGTTGAAATGGCTTACCACGTTGGGTCCGGACTGCATGCGGGTGGTGAGAATACCCGAAAGTTCCACCATATCCCCTGCGGCATTGCGCACGTAGATCTTTTTCATGTCTTCCGGGGTCCGACGGAAAGCCGGTTCAGCCTGCAACTGCACCCGGTAAATGCGGCCGAATTTAAGGAAGTCGTTGACGTAATACGAATCGAGATAGGCCTGAAGCGTGTTGTACGCGTCGCCAATGGGAATGCCCAGCGCCTTTGCGCGCGTGTTGTCCACCTCGACATACAACTGCGGCAGTCCCACATTGAGGACGCCGTTCACCTGCGTGAACATCGGGTCTTTGCGCACTTCCGCCAGATACTGGTTCGTCACCTCGGCCAGTTTGCGGATGTCACTGTTGCCGCGGCTCTCCAACTGCATTTCAAAGCCAGCGCGCACTCCAAGTCCCTGGATGGGCGGCGGGACAAAAGCCAGCACCATGGCCTCTTTGGTGGCCATGAAGCGGCCGAACACACGGCCCACCACGGCGGCCGCCGAATGTTCCGGACCCACACGCTGGTCCCAGGGCTTGAGATTGACAAACATCGCGCCCGCACTGGTGGAGGTGGACATGCCTGCAAGGAAGTCCATGCCGCCAAGGGTGACGGCGGTGCGGACCTCGGGTTGTTCTTTAAGGAAATCTTCGACCTGCTTCATCACCGCGGCGGTGCGGTCGAGTGAGGCGCCCGGGGGAAGCATGGTGGCCACCAGGAAATAGCCCTGGTCCTCGGCAGGCACAAAGGCGCTTGGCACCATCTTGAAGAGGTCCGCCGTAACCCAGATCAAGGCACCAAAAACGACAATGGAGATGAATCCCAGGCGGATGACCCAGCGCACGGTTCCTGTGTACAGCCAGGTAAAACCCTTGAATAGACCGTCAAACCAGCGGAAGACGAAGAGTTTGTTGTGGTTGGGCTTGAGGAGAAGGCGGCAGAGCGCGGGGCTGAGCGTCAACGCGACCAGGCCCGAAATTGCCACCGATATGGCAATGGTCACACCGAACTGCCGGAACATTACGCCTGTGCTGCCCCCCAGAAAGGCCACGGGCAGGTAGACGGAAGACAACACGAGCACAATGGCGATGATGGGTCCCGTCACCTGGTTCATGGCCTTGATGGTGGCCTCGCGGGGAGCCAGGTGCTCATCGTGCATCAGGCGTTCAACGTTTTCCACCACCACGATGGCGTCGTCCACCACGATGCCGATGGCGAGCACGAGACCAAAGAGGGTCAGGGTGT
This sequence comes from Candidatus Hydrogenedentota bacterium, assembly GCA_903893795.1. Taxonomy (GTDB): domain Bacteria; phylum Hydrogenedentota; class Hydrogenedentia; order Hydrogenedentales; family CAITNO01; genus CAITNO01. The sequence continues at coordinate 18,473 of CAITNO010000066.1, forward strand.
TGATGGAGAATCCCAGGGCAAGCATGCCCGTGAAAGTGCCCACAATCGCCACCGGTACGGCCACGAGCGGGATAATCGTCGCCCGCCAACTGCCGAGGAAGATAAACACGACCAGCAGCACCAGCATGATGGCTTCGGCGAAGGTCTTGACGACTTCGATAATGGAAACATTGATAAACTGCGTTGTGTCCAGCGGGAGATTGTAGCTGACCCCTGCCGGGAAGCTGGCCTTCAATGTGTCCAGCGCCGCTTTCGTGCCCACCATCGCCTTGAGGGCATTGGCACCCGGCTGTAGCGTGACCAGCATGATTGCGGTCGGTTTGCCGTCCACATGGCCAAAGGTGTTGTAACCCAGCGCGCCCAGTTCCACGCGCCCCACATCCTTGATGCGCACGGTCGACCCGTCCGGCTCAGCGCGGAGGATGATGTCCTCGAACTGGCTGGGCTCTTTAAGCCGGCCGCTGGTCGTCACCGGGATGGTGAACTCGACATCGCTGATGCCGGGTTTGGCACCCACGCGGCCGGCCGCATAAAGCCCGTTTTGCTCGCGGACGGCGTTGGCCACATCGGTCACCGTGAGCCCCTTGAGGGTGAGCCTGTCCGGATTGAGCCAGATGCGCATCGAATAGTCTTTGCCGCCAAAGACGGTGACATCACCAACACCGGGCACGCGCTTGAGCGTGTCGATCATGTAGATCATGGCGTAGTTGCTCAGATAGAGGTCGTCGTATTCCGGATTGTCCGAAATGAGCGAAATAACGCCCAGGAAGTTGCTCTGGCGCTTGGTGACGCTGGTTCCCTGGCGGATAACTTCCTGGGGGAGCCGCGGCTCGGCGCGCTTGAGTCGGTTCTGCACCTCAACGGCCGCAATGTCCAGATTGGCCGCAATGTCAAAAGTGCAGGTGACCGAAAGGCTGCCGTCGTTGGAACTTTGTGACTGGTAATAGAGCAGGTGCTCAATGCCGCTCAGTTCCTGCTCAATGGGCGTGGCGAGCGACTCCGCCACGGTCTCGGCGTTTGCGCCGGGATAAACGGCATTGACAATGACCGTCGGGGGGGTGATCTGGGGCGACTGCTCGATGGGCATGAAGAACATCGAGGCGAGGCCGCACAGGACAATTACAATCGAAAGCACCGTGGCGAAGACAGGGCGATCTATGAAGAAGCGCGATATCATGGGGGGTACCTTACTGGGCCTTGGCCGGTTCGGCGGCGGGCGCGGCCGGAGTGGGATTGACCGGCATCCCCGGCATCATGATCTTTGCCAGGCCGTCCACAATGACCCGCTCGCCCGGCTTGAGCCCATCGAGTACTATCCAGTCCTGGCCGACCCAGGAACCCATGGTCACCACGCGCCGCTCGGCCTTCTTGTCGTCGCCGACGACATAAACGAAAGCACCCTTGGGCGACTGGCTGACGGAGCGTTGCGGAACCAATACGGTGCCGGGTCGTTCCCAACCGCGCACGTGCACCTTGACGAACTGGCCGGGCTTGAGCCTCTTGTCGCCGTTCTCAAACGTGCCGCGCAGTTCCACGGTTCCGGTTTCCATATTGACATTGGCGTTTTCAAAATTGAGCTTGCCCCGGCTTGAATAGGTGCTGCCGTCCAGCAGCGTAATCTCTATGAAGGGTTCCGTGTTTCCTGCGCTCAGGATGACGGTTCCCTTGTCCCTTGCCTCGCGCTCGGCGAGGTATTCCTTCTCGCTGACCTGGAAGCTCACATAGATGGGGTCAACCTGCTGCATGACCGCCAGCAGGCTGTTCTGCCCGCTGTCCACGAAACTGCCGATTTCCTTCAACGCTTTCCCAATGAATCCCGTCAGGGGCGCTTCGATACTGGTGTAGCTGACATCGAGTTCTGATTTGGCCAGTTGGGCCTTGGCGAGGCGCAAAGAGGCGGCTGCGTTGGCCTCCGCCGCGAGCTTCTGGTCAAGGTCTGCCTGGGCTATGGAACCGGGGTCGCGGACGGCCTGGAGCCGTTTCACTTCCTGTTGTGCAAGCTTGAGCGCCGACTGGGCCTGCTCTACCTGCGCCTGCGTGATTTGCTGGTCCGCCTTGAAAGAGCGCGGGTCAATGGTGAACAGACGCGTGCCCTGGGTAATGTAGGCGCCTTCCTGGAAATCGCGGGTCTCTAGGAAGCCCTGCACGCGTGAACGCACTTCGACCGTCTTGGATGGGGCCGACACGCCGACGTACTCGTACTCCATCGGGACGGTCTTCTGTTCCACTGTGGCCAGGGTTACCTCAGGAGGTGGGGGAGGCCCCATGGGGCCGCCTTTTCCCGCGGCGGGCGGACCGGCTTTGGGCGGCGCGGCCGCGCCCTCGTTGGCGGGTGCGGTTGGGCTCTGCTTGGGCGGGGCTTCCTGCGCCATAACCGTACAGGCCATTGTTGCCGCCAGTATCAGCGCCGTAAAGGCATGTGTGACTTCTCTCATATCGCTTTTATCCTGCTTGCCGTATGCTCGATTTGCCCGGTGCGCGCGGTACATCCGCGTCGGGCGAACATTGTTTCTTCTGTCTGCATCCCGCCCCGTCCAAGACCTGTCCGATTCGCACACAGACGTCATGCCATTTTTGTGCATGTTCAGGGCCGATACGTTCTACGAGTTCCAAACCAGCCTGAAGTTTGCGTTTTTGAAGTTCCTCTATCAACACCGATTCTTTTGGAGAAATTCGAACGAGTACCTCGCGCCGGTCTGCGGGGTTCTCTTCCCGTGTGAGAATGCCCATTTCAACCAAACGCTCCACCCGGGTTGAAACGGAGGGGGCCTTTACGCAAAGCAACTGGGCGAGCTGCTTGACCGTGGTGCTTCCCTGGGAGTGTATCGCGATGATCATCTCCACCTGGGGAGGCGTAAGCGCGGGCAGGAAATCATCCTCCTCGGCAGGGAACATGCTGAGATAGAAATAGCGCCGGAGGAGCATTCCGCTGGCATTGATTGCCTTGGCAAGCTCCAATTTATCCTCTCGTGTCAAAGGAGTATTCGCTCATGGTTTGGTGAACTAATGATTCGCATTCCTAATCATTGCATACGCAACTAGATGCTGTCAAGCGTTTCAGCATACTTGGCAGAAGTCATAACAGCAAAAAGAGGCGCAATTTGCAACAGCAAATTGCGCCCTCGAATCGTCCAGCAACTCGTCAGGGGACTACTTTGGTCCTTTGCCGCGGTTGAGGAAGAGGTACAGCCCCTGTTTGCCAGGGGCAACGATGTCCTTCAATCCGTCTCCATTGACGTCCTCGACCCAGAAATAGATGCCCACACCGCTGTTTGTCGCCGCAGGGCCATAATCGATGGTCGTTCGCTCAAAGGCCCCTTTGTTTATCTTGTAATAATAGACGCCCAGGGGGTCTCGGTCACCCGGGTCGTGGCCGTTGTGCGCCCAGAAGCGCTTGCCGGTGACCAGTTCAGGCTGACCGTCGTTGTCGATGTCATGCAGTTGGAGGTCGTGAAACTGGGAGCGGTTGGTCTCAATGTCGTGCTTGGTCCAGGTGCGTGTGCCCTTTGCATCAGTACCCTGTTCCATCCAGTAAAGACCGTAGTTGTGTGCCTCTCCCACGATGAGGTCGTTCTTACCGTCCTGGTTGACATCATAGACAAGGATGGGGACGCTTGCCGTGCCAAGGTTGAATTCAGGGTGCCATTTCCAGGCCTTCATGTCCCAGGTGTTGGCGGGCGCTTCGAGCCAGCCGCCGGAGAATATAAGGTCCGGATGACCGTCGCCATTGACATCACCGGCCCCGGCGCCGTGACCGCTGCCACCGTCGGTTTCAACGGTGAACTGTTCGAACTCGCCGGTGCCCTTGCCCTGGGCATCGCATTTGAGTTTGAAAATGTGGACTGGCTTGGTGACCGGCATTACCTCAACAATCCCATCACCGTCCATGTCAAAGAAGATGTTCCGCTCGATATTGCCTGTTTTAGCCACATCGTGTGTGGTCCATGGACCAGGGCCGCCTTTCGGGTTTTCACGCCACTGGAAAGTGCAGCCGAAGTAGCCGCCGGTCACGACATCTATATACCCGTCGCCGTTGACGTCCATGGGATAGTTTGAAAAGTCATCATAGTACGTGTCGAGGTACATGATGTCGTAGACCTTGTGGGATTTCTTGAAATCGGGACCCTCATACCAGTATTCACCACAAAAGATGTCCTTGTGGCCGTCGTTGTTGACGTCAAAGACTGATGCGGCCTCATAGATGCTGTTGTGGCCAATGGGCACCCTGTCAAAGACCAGCCCCGGCACGTCCGGGGTCACAGCCGAAACCGTCACGGCGGCCAGAATCGCAAAACTAAGCATGGAATATTTCCTCCGTTCCCAGTTGGGGAAACGTTTTCAGGGTTGAGGCTGGATAACTTTGAATTCGGGAACGGACCCGTCGGCAAGACTGAGGCGAATGCCAAAGCTCCACCCGCCCGCGCGCTGTGAAATCATGACAAGCAGGTCGTTCTTGCCCGCCTTTAGTTTGGCCGGGGCATTGTCTGAGTCCACCTTGAAGGGCCGGTCCACATCCTGCTCGGATACCACCTCGCCGTTCACCCATATCTTCAGACCGTCGTCCGAACCGCCGTGGACCACGATTTCCATGTCCTGAGAGACTTCAATCTGCGTGTAGGCAAAAGCCGCGGCGGCATCCACCATGCCGAGGGTGCCTGCGAGATTTACCATTCCTGAAAGGTCATCCGTGACAATCGGCTTCCAGGAGACGTTGCCGCCCATGCCGGCATAGCTTCCCTTTAGGTCTAGCTTGGGTTCTCCGATGAGGTTCTTGGTAAAACCGTCGGCAATGCGCCAAGGCACGGGGCCCACAATCGCCCATTGCTTGACGAAACCGAGTTTGGCGGCCAGTTCGGGGCCTTCTTTCATGGTTGCGAGCGTGGCGATTGCCTGTTGCACGGCGTTGGGTGTGGTCAGTCTTGTCATGGCAGCGCCAAGGAGTGTTCCACCCTTTTCCCTTTGTCCTGCATCGATGGCGGCTTTGGCGATGGCAATCATGCTTCCGGCAGGGATGGACTCCAGTTCTCCCTTGTCGAGCATTCCTATGACCAGGTCAAAGGCTTCTGGCACGGGAAACTTGCGTATACCTTCGAGACCAACGGCCTTGAGTTCCGGGTCGGAGGCATTGCGGTAGAGGGAGACATAGGCCCGTCCGGCCGCTTCGGATTTGTTCTGGCTGCTGAGGTCGTCGGCATAACTCTTTACCCAGGCCTCAACAAGCGGCTTGTCCTGCTCATTGGCGGTTTCGAGTGCCTTTGCGAGCACGGCGGCCGCCTCGGGCAGTCCACTCTGACTGAGCCCCTTGAGCGCACCCATTCGGAGAGCGTCGTCCGGCGCGGCCGCCTGCTCGGTCAGGAGCGGCAGGAACATGGTGTCGCGCCGAGCGCCTATGTTCTGTATCAGGCCTGCCTGCATGTCGGAGGGGAGGGTAGACCAGATGTCCAGAATGGCCAGATTGGCGGCATGTCCCTGAATGCTGGAGAGTGCATTCAAAGTGGGAGAGGCAAGTTCGACGCCCTTGGGACCGTTGAGCGCATCGAGAAAGAGGGGAATGGCGGAGTCATCGCCAAAGCGGCCCAATCCCTCTATGGCGCCGCTTAGAATAATGCTGTCGGGGGCATTTTGGAGAATCTTCTTATAGGCCGTCACGGCGATCTCCCACTTGCCGCCCTGGCGGGCCACGGCGTCCGCATAGCGCAGACCGGCGTCCCAGGCTTCGAAACTGCTTTCGTCATCGGCTTTCCTGATGACATCTGTGATGGCCTGCTCATAGTCCGGGTTGGCCGTCTCGGCCAGCAAACGGGCCGCGCTGGCGCGCACAAGACCTGACGGGTTCTCGCAGAGGCGCAGGGCAAAGGCCATGTCGCCGATTTTCGAGGTCTTGCCGAAAAGCGCATTTAGCAGGGCATACTGGAATCCCATGTCCGGATGGGTTTCAGCGGCGGCAACGATTGCCTGGAGTGCATTGGGGGTGCCGCAATCTTCAAGGCAGGCCCGTGCGCGTTCGCGCAGGTTCGCATTTGTCAGCAGGGCGGCGATGGGGGAAATGTCCGTTTCCTCGGACACCACAAAGGGCAGCAGAGACAGGGCTCGCTTCACGAGGACGGGGTCCTGGCTTGCATTCACCAGGGGGATAAGGGCCTGTTCGACGGCCACGCGCGCGGGCGTGCCTGCGTTGTTGTCCATGCGAACGGGTGCGGGCTGGTGTGCTATGTCGCGCAATACCACCATGGCGGCGCGCCAGATGTGCTCATCTGCGTCGCCAAGCAGCTTGACCAGTCCTGGGACGGCCTCGGCGCCAAAGCGGGGCAGCAACTGCCGCGCTCGCGCCTGGACCGGGCCGTTTTCCTTGACCAAGTCGTTGAGCAGGGCACCGACGGTCAGCGGCGGGGCGATGTCGGCACGGACGGTGGGAACGAGTGCCGCGACAAGCAGCAGGCTCATCATAAGTGTCTTCAATTTCATGTGTGATTTCCTCATGGCGCTGTGTCTTACAGATGCCACGGTGCCCGGTAGGCCCGGGCCAGATGGCGGTTGGCTTGTTCGTCGTTGACGAAGCTCTCGCTGTCGCCATCCCAGTAAAGTTTGCGGCCCTCTTTGAGCGCAATGCCGGCGAGCAGGGGGGGCGTGGTCGAACGGAAGGCCTGCTCAATGTCGGCAGCGGGCTTTTGACGGCTGCGAATGGATTCGAAGAAGTTCTCATGATGCGGGGGATAGGCCCAGCTCTTCTCCGGTTCGCCCACCCATTCTTTGACGCCCAAGGAATCCGGAGTAACAATGTAGCTGCCGCGATCCACAAAAAGGGCGCCGTCAGTGCCGTAGAAGGCGATGCCGTAGCCTTTGCCTTCATGAAGGTTCTGGCGCCGCTGTTCCCAGGTGACCGAGCAGCCGGGATACTCGAAAAGCGCCTCAATCGTCTCGTAATTGTCCTGGCCGGCATCAGTCCGGTAACTTCCGCCGAGCGCCTGCACGCTTAAGGGCCGGTCCTGCTTGATGCCCCACTGGAGGATATCCATGAGGTGCACACCCCAGTTGGTCAGTTGACCGCCGCGTGCATAGTCATGCCATCCCATCCAGCCGCCGAAGCGGTCCATGGAGAAGGGAACCTCGGGCGCGGGTCCCAGCCACATGTCCCAGTCGAGGCCGCGTGGCGGTTCCTCAGTCTTGTCGCCGAGCCCAAATTCATTGGTGGCGACCCATGCCGTGGCGTGGGTGATGGTGCCAATGCGTCCGCTGTGCACCAGGTTGATTGCCTTCTGGAAAACAGGCATGGAGCGTTGCTGGGTGCCCACCTGCACGATGCGGCCGTAGCGTCGGGCCGCCTCCACCATGGCACGACCTTCGACAACGGTCATGCACACGGGCTTCTCGACATACACGTCCTTGCCCGCCTCGCAGGCGAGGATGGTGATGAGCGGATGCCAGTTGTCGGGGGTGACCACCCATACCGCATCGATATCGGGACGGGCCAGCACTTCGCGGAAGTCCTGATAACCGTCGGGCCGATGGTTGTTCAGGCTTTCCACCTTGTCCTGCTGGGGAATGTAGCGTCCCTTGGCCACATCGCAGAGCGCCACGAGTTCGCAGTGCGGGTTGACCGCAAGCGCCTCAATGTGCCGCGAGCCCATGCCGCCATTGCCGATCACGGCAATCCGAATCTTTTCATTGGGGGGCACGCGCCGCGCGGCCTGGCGGGCCTGCGCGGGGCGCTGGGCCACCAGGCAGCCCGCGGCGATACCCGTTGCGGCGGACTTGATGAAGCCGCGCCGCCCCATGGTTCCATTGTTCAACATCAGTGATTCTCCATGGCCGATTCCGGCCCGTGTTGTGCTACTTCGTGGCTTTCTGGGCCAGTTCGCCGAAACGATGAACGACCGCAAGGGCTGGGTCAAGCGGTGCGGCGGCATGCTGGGTGCCCGGAGGCGTTTCGATGTGCGGTGTGGGGCGCAGTGTCTTTCCGGCGAACTGCGGCAACCATTGCGCCTCTGCTTCCAGCATTTCGGCAACCATCTCGCGCACCTCGCCGAGCGTGAGGCAGGCGGAGGTGAGCGGGTCAAGCGCGCAGGCCGCCACGACGAGTTCGGGGTCGCCTGTCATCGCGGCTTCGACGGTCAGTCCCTGGGCGTTCACATTGGTCATGTTGAGCGCGGCGCACTGCGGGGGAAGATTGCCCACGCGGACGGGGTGCAGCCCCATCTTGTCGGCGAAGACAGGCACTTCCGCGCAGCAGCCCTGCGGCAGGTTGGTGATGTAGCCGTCGTTGCGCACGTTGCCCTGGAACTTGAAGGGAACGCCCGTTTCGAGCGCCTCAAGGATATAGGAACAGTACTCTACGCTGCGCTTGCCGAGGAGCGCCGATTCGGTGGCCAGCATATCCTCATTTTCCAACTGGTCGGCGATGAGTCTGCACCAGCAATAGTAGGCACCGGTCTCGCCGCCAAAGGCGGGCTCGTCGCAATAGCGTTCAAGCGCGCGCTTGCTGCTGCGGAACCAGGGCACATATTCGGAGAGATGGCCCGTGCTCTCGGTCATGAAGTAGCCGAAGTGGCGCATGACTTCAATGCGCACTTTCTCATTGATATAGTATTCGGGTTTGTCGCACAGTTCCTTGAAGCGCGGATAGAGGTCTTTGCCCTCGTGCTCCATTTTCAGGAACCAACCCATGTGGTTGATGCCCGCGGCGTAGTAGTTGATCTCCTGTTTGGGCAGGCCGAGATAGCCTGCAATCAGGTCGAGCGTGGTCTGCACGCCGTGGCACAGGCCGACATACTGCAATCCCGGCACGGTGCCCAAACTCCAGCAGACCGAGGCCATTGGATTGACGTAGTTCAGGAGCACCGCGTTGGGGCACAGTTCGTGCACATCCTTGGCGATGTCCAGCATTTCAGGAATGGTGCGCAGGGCGCGGAAGACGCCGCCAGGTCCGAGTGTGTCGCCAATGCACTGGTCCACCCCGTGCTTGAGCGGGATTTCGTAGTCCTTGCCGAAAGCCTCTACGCCGCCGATTTGCAGCATGACTATTACGTAATCTGCATCTTTGAGCGCCTCGCGGCGGTCGGTTGTGATCAGGGCCGTGGCGGGAAGGTTGTTTTCCTGGATGACCCGGTCCGCAAAGCGCTTGATGCGGTCCAGTTTCGGTGTGGTCCGGCTCATGAAGCGGAACTCACTGCCGCGCAGCGAGGGCGTGGCCAGAATGTCCATCATCAGCGTTTTGCAAAACACGATGCTGCCTGCGCCAATCATTGCAATCTTCGGCATGACTATCTCCTCCGTCGGTTGGGTTGTCTCCGCAGTATGGGCGGTTTAGCCTTTATTGAATCAAACGAAAAGCGCGTCACTGCCGTGCGCGACACTGTCGAGATGTCGGTTGGTGGTCAATTCAACAACGGCAAAATTATGCGCCCGGACCCCTGCGTTGGCGCGTTGGGTCGTGGGTGATAACCTGCCTGTTGAAAGGGTCGCTGCTTTGCAGGGCGCACGGAAAAATACGGCGTTGGCGCGATGGGCACATTGCCCATGGCGCCAACGCCTGCAAAAAGTATTAAAACGGGACCGTTACCGGCCATGGGGACTGCGTTCCCGACTACTTGATTTCGCGAATGAGAACGTTGCGGTAATCGAGCCGGCTGCTGTGGTCCTGCAGGCCGATAAAACCGGAAGTCCTTGTCAGGCCGGGATGGGGTTGGTCCTTGTCCTTGACCTTGTCCAGGTGCTCACTCAGGTCACCATCCACGACTTTCGTGCCGTTCAGCGTGGTGGTGATCTTCTGGCCCTGGATATGGATTTCCATTTTCTGCCATTCGCCGAAGTGCTTGGTCACGCGTGGGCTGGCGGCGATGGTTGAATAAACGCTCGCGCAGTACTGGTACGGCTTGAGGTCCTTGTACTGGTCGTCGTAATCGTCAAGCACCTGAATCTCGGAGCCTTCAAAGGCTGGATTACCGGTGCGCGGTGCGCGGATGAACACGCCGCTGTTGCCGCCTTTGGGAACCTTGAATTCTACGACAAGGTCAAAGTCACCATACTCTTTAACCGTGGAAAGCCATGCGCCGCCGCCACCCTGGGTGTAAAGGATGCCGTCGGCCGCGCCCCAGCCGGACTTGCCGCCGACCGGTTCCCAGCCGCTGAGGTCTTTGCCGTTGAACAGGGCCGTCCAGCCGTCGGCAACGGCAAGGAGACGGGTGATGGCGGGCTCAATCGCCTCCGCTTCAAGGGCGTAACCCTTCTCATTGGGATGAAGCAGGTCGGGCATGACATCCTTGGTCAATTCACCATTGTCATTCAGGAATGCTTTGCTGATGTCTTTGTATTCAACCATCGGATCGGAGGCGAGGTCCGCGGCATATTTGGCGGAGGCGTCCTTGATCTTCTGCTGGGTTTCGGCATCGACATCGGTGCGCGGGAAAATGGCCAGAAGCAGGATGTGCATCTCGGGCAGGCGCGTGCGCAGTTTCTTCACAATGGCCTCGACACCCTCGGCAATCTCCGGGGCTGTATTGGCGCGGCAGTTGTTGGTGCCGATCATGATGACGGCCAGTTTGGGCTTGATGTTGTCAATGTTGCCGTTGTCCAGGCGCCAAAGCACATGCTGGGTCTGGTCACCGCTGATCCCCAGGTTAACGGCGTTGCGCTTGCCGTAATACTGTTCCCAGACCGCCTTGCCCCCGCCTTCCCATCCGTGCGTTATGGAGTCGCCGATGAACAGCACGTCCGCATTGCCCTGTTTCACCCGCTCGTTAAAGCTCTGGTGACGGGCCATCCAGCCCTTGTCATCGCGGGGCACGGGCACAACAGCGCTGTTTTCCGCCCAGGCGGCGGAAACAATGAGGGTCGAGAAAGCAACGGCATAGGCGATCAATCCAAGACGGTGCAGACGGGAACGACTAGACATGACGGTTTCCTTTCGTTGGTAGACCGAAGGGGAGTGTAATACTTTTGCCTGACATTTTCCAGAAAAACCTGATTTTGGAAACAATAAAAACCGCGCCTTCCAGCACGGTTGATGCCAGAAAGCGCGGTAACGCAGGCAGTACTGTTAGTTTTGAACTGGTGGCTCAGGCGGTTGTCGTGGTCTCGTCCTCGACCGGATTCTTTTCCACGACCCCTTCGAGCACTTCGAGCAGGACCTGAACGTCCACGCCGTAGGCCATGCAGACTTGTTCAATGGTTTCAAACTGGCTGATGCCGCAGTGTGCGCAGCCACCCAGGTGGAATGCGGCAAACACCTCGGGCACACGGGGATGTACGGCCATGGCATCTGCAACGGGCATTTCGGGGAAGAAGTGTTTATCAGTGGTATCGGACATGACTGGTATCCTTGTTTTGGGTTGGGGTCTGCGCGTCTCAATCTTTGTGAAAGAACGTGCCGGACCTGTAAACTATTCCGCGTCTCACTGTCAGTTAACGTTGCAATTGTAGCGTCAAGAGGGTCGCACCGCAAAGTGACAGGTCCTTGGAGCCTTTTATGAAGCCCATTAAACTCGCTCGCGTCGAAGATTTCGGCCCGAAAAATGTGCGTTCTTTCCGCATTCTTGGTCGCCACGTCGGGGTATTTCGGCGGGAAGACGGCTCTTTCCGAGCAATGGAAATGGGATGCAGGCACCAGAATGCCGATTTGACCCTGGGCATCATGAAGGATGACGTGGTCACCTGCACCTGGCACGGCTGGCAATATAACATGACCACGGGGGAGTGCCTGCGCGGGAGCGGGTCGCGGTTGCGGCATTATGATTGCAGTGTGGAGGATGGCCACATTTGGATTTCGGCCCTGCCTATCGAAACACCCCAAACCGCGTCGGATGGCGAAAGCTGGGAACATTTCTGATACGGGTCCCTACCAGACCATCATACCCACAATCAGGAACAGTTCGACAACGAGGTGGGCCAGGAAGGGAATAAAGAGATTCTTCCGGCGCATCGCGTACTGCGTTATGACGATGGACAAGCCCACCATGGCGAGGGTTTCGGGCCAGGGCTTGATTAAATGGTAGGTTCCTTCGGCTATGGGAAGCAGCACCCAGCCGAAGCGGGGAAAGTCCGCCGTGACCCGCCGCAACAGGAAATAACGGTGCATGAACTCCCAACCCGGAAGCCATGAAGCCACCCAGAAGAGCTGGATTAAGAAGAAGTTGAGGCGGTAGCTCAGAGAGGCATTGCCAAGTCCGGGATACTGCCTGGCCAGCACGGGGATAAATTTGACCGAAACAATGGCGAACACCGTAAGGATGCAAAAGCCCAGGAAATAGGCCCAGTCTTTGGGCTGGATGCGCCGCCTGGTGAAAGCGTCCCAGTCCATGTGCCACAGACAAAAGGCCACAGGTATGACGAGCCAGAAGAGCACCTTGAAGAGGTCCACCCCGCTGAGGACCGACCAGGACATCCAGCCCACCAGTGCATGGGGAACGCTCAAAGATTCGAGCAGGGTTTGAAGGCGGGCGGGATGCCATTGAAAAATGGCCCAGTTCACGGTCCGGGTATCGTTCATGCTTACCAGGGCGTCCCACGCCAGGACGAGGGCGACATACCCGATGGCGAACACGCTCGGATAGGGAAGCCTCAAAGTGTGCTGTTTCTTAACCTTCATTTTTCTTGTCGCCGGCTTCTTCGGAGAGGCAACGGAGGCAGAGGCTGCCGGGTCGTTCGGGGTGGGCGTTTTTGGCGTTCTTTTCCTTGGGGTGCCCGCCGCCTTGGTCTTCTTGGCGGGAGAGGAGACCGTGTTATTATCAAACAGATAGGTTTGTTCCGGAAGGGGATCCTGGGTGCCGTCCTTCCGTCCAGTGGATTCGCCGGTTTTCTTCTTAGCCATGCTTTACTTTCGCAACCGCATCATTCTTGCGGGGATATGGGCAGAGGTCAGCCACGGGGCAGGAGGGGCACCTGGGGCTCCGCGCCATGCACACGGCGCGTCCGTGGAAGACCATAAAATGGGAAAACAGGGTCAGACGGTCCGGCGGCCACAGGCGGAGAAGGTCCTTCTCGATACGGGCTGGGTCCGTGTTCTTGGTGAACCCGAGGCGGCCGGTTACCCTGCGGCAGTGGGTATCCACGATGACTCCCTGCACGCCAAAACATTCACCCAGCACCGCATTGGCAATCTTTCTGCCTACGCCGGGCAGGGCCAGAAGCTCCGGCATGCTGCCGGGAACTGCACCGTCATATTGTTCCACAAGTATGCGGCTCGATTCCCGTATGGATTTGGCTTTTTGACGGAAGAAGCCGCAGGTTCTGACCGCGGCCTCCAAATCCTCCTGGTCTGCATCAGCAAAGTCCTTGGGCGTCTTGTACTTGCGAAAGAGGCTCTTGCAGACAATATTAACCCGTGCGTCGGTGCATTGTGCCGCCAGAATGGTCATGACCAACAGTTGGAAAGGGCTCTTGTAGTCCAGGGTGCAGCACACATCGGGATAGGCGGCGGCAAGCCGTTCGTAGACGAGTACCGCCCGTTCGCGTTCAATGGCGCTTATCCTTTTCGGAGGCACTGCAAGAATCCTTCCGCGGTCAGGCAATGAAGCACATATTCGCGCCATAGCCAGCCTTTCGTTGCGACCCCAACGGCGTGGGGAATACCGTTGAGTCCGCGAATGCGGTGGGCGTGCGGTCCGAGCACGAATTTAGCCCCCTTGTCGGCTGCCAGCTCCAGCAACAGGGCGTTCTCGTCCAGCATTTCGACAGCCTGGGTGTTGGTCATGAACTGCTACCGCTTCCCTACCTGCACAAATCAAAACACACTGCAATGGTGGGATTGTATCCCATTTGGAGGTGCGGGGTCACTTATGAGGCAGGGAAGAGAGGCTTTTACAAACGGTTCCACTTTCGCTATGATGGGGTCAAAGAGGACGCATTCACAAGCAGACTGCAACCATGAGGTCATACGCGATGTCTTATACAGCTTCAGCCCTTGTTCCGGTGTCGTTGGAGGGGAACATCCTTGTTATCAGGATGCACCGTCCCGAAAAGCGCAATGCGCTCAATGTGGAAATGTACGGTGCGATGGCCCAGGCGCTTCAACAGGCCAATGGGGACCCGCAGGTCCGGGTGGCCGTTATTGCCGGAGAGCCGGACGTTTTCTCGGCCGGCAATGACATCATGGATTTCATAGGGAATCCTCCGTCCGATGAAAACCATCCCGTCATGCAGTTTCTCTTTGCCCTGACGAACTTTGAAAAGCCGCTGATAGCGGCGGTAAACGGCATGGCCGTGGGAATTGGCACCACCCTGTTGCTGCACTGTGACTTGGCGTATGCGTCGGAGGACGCCCGTTTTCACCTTCCTTTTGTCAATCTGGGGCTTTGTCCCGAGGCCGCTTCGAGTCTTCTGCTGCCCATGCGCGCGGGCAGCCACCGGGCCGCCGAGGCCATTCTGCTCGGGCAGCCCTTTGACGCGGCGACGGCGCTGGCCTGGGGGATTGTGAACCGCCTCACAGCCCCCGGAAAAGCCGAAGAGGCCGCCATGGAGGCCGCAGCGAGGATTGCCCAGCAGGCACCGGCGGCCATCCGCGCCGCGCGCCAGCTCCTTCGGGAGCCGCTGCGTCTTCCTGTACAGGATACACTTCGGAGGGAGGCGGCAGCCTTTGTGGGAAGACTTTCGTCGCCGGAGGCGGCCGAGGCCTTCCAGGCATTCATGCAGCGCCGTGCGCCGGACTTTTCCCAGTTCAGCTGAGTCTTGTGGCGGATTAGCGCCGCCGTAGTCAAGAAAGACAAGCCACACCGGTCTCTATCGTTCCCGATTTCGTGCCGAACGTAGAAGCGGCATCATGCCGCGTTTGTCCCTTACGTCGCGTTTCGACGGCGACGCCCCTGATGAGGCAGCCTTAGGGCCGTCGCAACATCGCCATGAGGGACAGGCACAAGAACGACAGACACTTCAGGAAAAGGTCGCCCGCACGCTTTCCGTAGTCGGCGGGAAAAAAAATGCTCTTGCCGCTCCGGCAACCGGCACAGCCGGCCCCGTCGCCCATGCCCAGTTCGCCCGGGGTCAATTGCCCGTCGTGGTTGACGTCGAGCGCGTCGAATTCCGCCTGTGTCAATCCCGTCACTGCGGCCGCAGCCTCGGCAAAGGACAGACCGCCGTCGCCGTTGGTGTCCGCAGAAGCGTAGGCGGCAGCCAACTGCTGCCGCGCCGTGTCGATGTCCACCGCTTCGCCTTCCCCCTCGGGCAGTGGCACCGCGCCAAGGCTCACCACAATGCTGACCGCCGTGCCCGGCAGCAATTCCGTTCCCGCCGCAGGACTCTGGGAAACCACGGCGCCCGAAGGCACCTCGGAACTATGGGACAACGTCACCGATCCCAGCACCAGTCCGGCGTCGGAGAGGGCCAATTCCGCCTGCGCCCGCGTCTGGCCCGCCACATTGGGCATGACAGCAGGCTGAACCCCGCGGCTCACCACCAGATAGGCCGCCGCCGACGGCAGCACGGAGCTTCCCGCCCAAGGTATCTGCGAGATCACCTTTCCGGCCGACACGGTTGCGCTGTACTGTTCTGTTACAGTGACAACAACAAGACCGGCACTGGACATCGCGGCCGAAGCATTGCCCTGTGCCTGCCCCACCACGTCCGGCACAACAATCCCGCCACGACTGACCGCGAAATCGACCATTGCACCGGGAAGCACCTGCGCTCCCGGGGCGGGCGACTGGGAGACCACATTGCCGATGGGAACAGTCAGGCTGTACTGTTGGGTCACGGTGCCCACGACGAGGTTCGCTCCGGCAATCAAAACAGCCGCCGCGCCCTGTGTCTGCCCCACCACATCGGGCACCGATACCGGTTCGGGTCCTTTTGAAATCACCAGGTCAACCGGCGTCCTTTGCATCACCTGTGTTCCGGCAACCGGCGTCTGACGGATCACCTGGCCATTTGGAACAGTGGGATGGTATTCCTCGGTTTCCCTGCCAAGATACAAATGTGCGGCGAAAACCAACTCTTGGGCGGCCACCCGGGCAAGGCTGGACAATTCCGGCACAATCACAGGAACTGTCACTTCATACGCACCCATGTCGTAATTTGCACCCTGGGGACGCGGCACCCCGGCTATGTCCTCGGGAGGCGCGTTCGCGCCGGAACCCATGTCGATACAGGGGGAACTGGGTTGAAGCGCGTAATTGCCCGACGCCCCAGCAACAAACAAGGGATCGGCGACGATGTTGCCCATGCCCGGAGGGATTTCGTTCGTGCGATAGCTCCAAGCCCCATTGACCGCCCAGGTCTGATGGGCGTACGGAGCGTCGGTATAGGAGACTGCGCTTGCCGCAGTGCCGTCATAAGGCCTGTCATCCAGGATACCCCCATCGTTTCCCATCAAAATGCAGGAGTCAATCACCGGGGAGGAGTTCCAGTTGTAAACGGCGCCGCCATAAGAACCGAAAAGTTTATAGTGTGCGTTGCCCGTGGTGTTGGCGGACATCGTGCATCCCATGAAAGTGGCATCGGCGTTGTTGTTGAAGACGGCACCGCCGCCGCGCACCGCACTTTCCACACTGTCCTCCCCGCGCGTGGCGCTGTTTTCGTAGAAAAGACAGTCCAAAAAGAGCGCGCCGGCATTGTTGGCGCCGTTGGAAACGTTGGCCACGGCACCGCCGCTTACGGCGGCGGTGTTGCCATGAAATATACAGTTGCTGATGATGGGCGTTGACTGCCAGTTGAAGATGGCCCCGCCCCGCCATGTGTGGTAGTCGTCCTGAATTCCCGACGCGTTTCCGCCGGTGATGGTAAAGCCGTCGAGCACGGCATCTGTGGTGGCGCCGTCGCTGGTGCCAAATACAATTACGTGATAGGCTGGATTTCCACCGCGCGCCTTGCTGCCATCGATGACGGTCACATTCTTGCTGCGTTCGCGCTGATTTCGGGCGTTTTCTTCACGTCCAGCGCCGGAACGGTATCCTTCAAAACCGCCGTAGAGCGCGACACCGTTTCGCATTACGAGCGATCCGGCAACGCCGCCCCATAGAAGGGAGCGATTCTCACCATAAATAACTGGGGTGCCCGTCGCGCCTCCTGCCACCCACACTTCACTGCCTGAAGCGGCACCGGCCGCGGCATCGATGGCCGGTTGCAGGGTGAGAAAGGCATTGGGCCAGTTCGAACCGTCCTGGTTTCCGTAGAATGCGCTCGGGTCAACGAAGAAAACGTCGGCGGAAACACGGGTGCAGCACAGGAACAAGGCGAGACCGATCAAATAAATGGAAATGGGGGAGAGATTAAGGGGGCGCATTGATTTCCCTTGGTTCTTGCGGAACATAATCAAGACCTCCGGCGCCGACACGCCAATTGAGAACGAGGCAAAGCATCCCCGATGCCCTATCCGACAAGGCTATGGTAGCCCTCATTAACGCCTGAACTTGTCCCTGGACAGACTCCGGTGTGACCTTGGCGATAAAAGGATAAGTAGCCGGTTCGCACCTCTCCCATGATCATAACATTAATTACATTACACCGATTGTCAGAAAATGACAAGCTCCTTCTCGCAATATGGAAGATGATGCTCAGTTTTCGGAGAATGATGACCAGCGTGGCTGAGGATGACTCGTATAATTGGGGTGATTCTCATGGTTGCGGAATTCGAGATGAAGTCGGCCGCTTTTTGGTCCGTTCCTGGTTGTTGTGCGGCTATTGGCCTGCTTTTCAATTGGAGGTGGTGTTGCTTCTGCGTCCAGGCGCCATTACCCATCCCATGGGCATATTTGGTAGACTTTGAAAGTTATGTTCCCCGCTTGGGCGCCGCTGGTTCAATTCGTTCCATCCGGTGTCGTAGAGAGTTTATTGTCCGTGATGACGGCTGTATTCACTTGATTCTTGGAGACTTAGGCAAATGCCAAAACGTAATTCAAAGTCTGAGTTTGTCAGTTTGCTGGGTTTTCTGCTGATTGCCCTGCTTGTCCTGACAAATGGTTTTGCGGCCCGGATTTCGGCCGAGGAAAAGACCGTCGATGTGTACCGCGAAATAGAACCCATCGGGGTGGTTCTTGACACCATATTGCGGGAATATGTTCGCGAGGTGGATATGCCCAAGGTGGTGCAGGGGGCGCTCATTGGCATGATGGGTTCCTTGGACCGCAACAGTTCGTTCCTGACAAAGGATGACCTGGAGGCCATGCGCGAGGACACAAAGGGTGAGTTTGAGGGTATAGGCGTTTCAATTCAGCCCGATTCTGACGGAAATATCATGGTCTTTCACCCCCTTCCCGGCTCCCCTGCCGCCGACGCCGGAATCAAGCCCTTTGACCGGATCATGGCGATTGACGGCAAGTCAACGAAGGGCATGACCACCGCTGATGCGGCCAATCTTATCAAGGGACCGCGCGGCACGACGGTTGAGCTTACCATCAACCGCAAAGACCGCAGCGCTCCTCCAGACGTCAAACCAGAAGTGCTTACCCTCAAGGTGGCCCGGGCCAAGGTGCCCCTCGAGAGCATCAAAGAAGGAGTGCTGCTCAAGAGCGGCATTGGCTATGTCCGCGTCAGCGATTTCAAGGACACCACAGGCCGGGATTTGGGCAAAAAGCTCCAGGAACTGCTTGGCGAGGGCATGAAGGCCTTTGTGCTCGATTTGCGATGGAATCCGGGCGGCCTTCTGACAGCCTCCAAGGACACGTGCGAGCTCTTTCTTCCCAAGAGTTCACTTGTCACTTACACCAAGGGCCGGAAAACGGCCGAAGGCAGTGCCAATCACGAAGACCTGCGCCTCTTGACCGAAAAGGGTCCCGTGCTGCCCGAAGGATTTCCCATCGTCATTTTGGTGAACCGGAACACCGCCAGCAGCGCGGAGATTGTGACCGGGTGCCTTCAGTTCCACGAACGGGCGATTGTTTTGGGGGAGAAGACTTTCGGCAAGGGAAGCGTGCAGACCATTATTCCCATGAAAACACCCGTAAACACAGCTCTGCGCCTCACCACGGCATTGTATTACACCCCAGCAGACGTGACCATTGACCATCAGGGCATCCTTCCAGACATTGAGCTTCCCATGACTCAGGAACAGGAAGAGTCGCTTGCAAAACAGATGTTCGAGTCGTTCAAGGAAAACCCGGAAACCCAGTACCGCCAGAACCACGGCAGCATGACAGACTTTCCTGTCACCGATAAGACCGTGGAGGACTTGCAGTTGAAGAGGGCGGTGGAGTTGCTCAGTGAGGACGAAGTGTGGGCCAATCTGGTCAAGAAGTATCATCGGGATGTGCATGAAACCCAGATGAATGCCGAGACTGCCAAGGCGCAGCAGGCGGCTGCGGCCAGTTCGGAACCGGCTCCGGAAAAGCCGCAGCAGGCAGCCCCAGCCGAAAAGGCGCCGACCGATGCCCCAAAGGACGGGGACACGGAGAAGAAAGACGGCGATTTCAAAGAACCTGTTTGGTAAGAGGGGGTATAAGCTGATGGTGCTTAGGCGAGACAGTCGCGCAAAGGATGAACTGCGTCCAATCTCCTTCCAGCGCGGGTTCACACGGCATGCGGCTGGGTCGGTGCTGGTAAGTTTTGGCGACACCCGGGTGATCTGCACCGCCATGTTCGAGGACAAGGTGCCAGGATGGATCAAGGGTAGCGGCAAAGGCTGGGTCACGGCGGAATACGCCATGCTGCCCAGTTCCACCGTCACGCGGTCCAACAGGGAGAAGAACGCAAAAGGTCGCGCCCAGGAAATCAGCCGTCTGATCGGGCGCTCGCTTCGTGCCGCAACCGACCTTTCCGGATTGGGCGAGTGCCAAATCAGCATAGACTGTGACGTGATCCAAGCCGACGGCGGCACCCGCACCGCAGCGATTACGGGTGCCTGGCTGGCGCTTTATGACGCGCTTCGCAGTTCAATGCAGGCCGGTCATATTTCCACCATGCCGCTCAAGAGCGGTTGCGCCGCCGTCAGTGTGGGAGTGGTCGATGGAGTTCCGCTCCTTGACCTGGATTACTCCGAGGACGTTCGCGCCGAGGTGGATTTGAACATTGTCATGGATGAGCACGGGCGCTTTATAGAAGTGCAGGGGTGCGCGGAAGGCGCGCCCTTTGGCCGCTCGACCCTTGGTGAACTGCTGGATTTGGCTTCCGGGGGTGTTGAGACCCTGATTGCTTTACAAAAGGAGGCCTTGGCGCATGGGTGAGGTGCTACTCGTCGGTTCCGGAAACCGCAAAAAGGCGGCTGAACTGTCCGCATTGCTGCAGGGGTTGCCTTGGGAGGTCCGGAACCTTCATGACTATCCAGCCCTTGCCGAGCCGGAGGAGACGGGGGCCACCTTTGAGGAAAATGCTCTATTGAAGGCCCGGTACTATAGTGATGCCTTCAACGTGGCCTGTCTTGCCGACGATTCTGGTTTGGCGGTGGACGCCTTGGACGGCGCGCCTGGAGTCTATTCGGCGCGTTATGCCGGTCCCGAGGCCAGCGACTCCGAGAACAATGAAAAACTCCTGGCCGCCCTTGAGGATTTTCTTTGGCACGAGCGCACCGCACGGTTCATTTGCCATGCGGCCTTTTGTCGTCCCGGTGGCGCCGTGCATCTGGAATACGGAACGGTGGAAGGTCACATCAGCATGGAACCCTTCGGGCCCGGCGGTTTCGGTTATGACCCGCTCTTTGTTCCATTGGGCAATGAACGCACCTTCGGTGAGATGGATGCTCTCGAGAAACAGGGATTAAGCCATCGTGGGGAAGCGATGAGGAAAATAAGGGTGTATTTGGAGTCTTTGGCATGATTGTGGTTCCGCCCGATGCGTTGGGCTTGGCCCGGGCGGTCGATGCCCTACGTGCAGAGGAAGTGGTTGCCTGTCCCACGGAAACCGTGTACGGACTGTCTGTGAATCCTCTTTCCACAGCCGCCTTGGAAGCCCTGTTTGTTGTCAAAGTCCGCGATCGGGGCAAGCCTGTGTTGCTGATGGTGGCCGATGAAGAACAGTTGGCGGGGGTGGTGGCAGAGATTTCCGAGCGGGCGCAGCGGTGCATTGATGCTTTCTGGCCTGGCCCGCTGTCCTTGCTTTTACCCGCGCGGTCTGGGCTTTCAGACATGCTGACGGGCGGCCAGGACAAGATTTGTGTGCGCTCCACCTCCAGTCTGGTTGCACAGCAGTTGTGCAGGGCCTGGAATGGCCCTTTGACATCCACTTCGGCGAATCTGTCCGGCGCTGCGCCGGCGCTCACCGCGCAGTCTGCGGCAACGGTGGGAGTCTCCGTGGTGATTGACGGGGGCGTCTTGTCCCCGTCTGCACCTTCTACGGTGTATGATCCGGATGAAGACCTGCTGCTTCGGGCGGGTCCCATCGGCGTTGAGATGATAAGGAACATCTGCGCCCATTAATTGGGGTGGCAGGAAAGGTCGTGCCATGATACTTGCCGTGGGTTGTGACCATGCCGGATATGAGCTCCCGCATCCTTATATGCCTGCGATTATTGCGCACCTGGAGGGGTTGGGGCATGAGGTTGTCCATGTGGGAACCTATGGCCCGGAGTCGGTGGATTATCCCGATTTCGCCGACAAGGTGTGCGCCGCTGTTCTGGAAGGAAGGGCCGAGCGGGGGGTGCTGATGTGCGGTACCGGTATCGGTGTGAGCATAGCGGCAAACCGGCACCTGGGAATCCGGGCGGCCGTTTGCGCCACCGAGGAAATGGTGTCTTTGTCCAGGGAGCACAACGATGCGAATGTTCTCTGCCTTGGACGGCGCATACTTAGCCTTGAACTGTGCGCCCAATTCCTTGATATTTGGCTTAATACGCCCTTCAGCGGGGGCGAACGGCACTGCCGCCGTGTTGCAAAGCTGGGTTAAACACGCATTGCCCGTCTGAATAAGGCGCATCCTCATGAAAGACATGACCCCGAAACAGATTGTTCACGAACTGGACCGCCACATCGTCGGCCAGACCGAGGCCAAGCGCAAAGTTGCCATCGCGTTGCGTAACCGCTGGCGTCGCCAACAGTTGCCCGATGAACTGCGCGACGAGGTCGCCCCCAAGAATATTCTTATGATCGGCCCCACGGGCGTCGGCAAGACCGAGATTGCCCGGCGTCTTTCCAAAATGGCCGATGCGCCCTTCATCAAGGTGGAAGCCTCGAAATTTACCGAGGTGGGCTATGTCGGCAGAGACTGCGAGTCCATGATTCGCGAACTGACCGAGACCTCCATAAAAATGGTGCGCGCGGAAATGCGCGAGCAGTGCGAGACGAAGGCAAGGGAGCGGGCGGAAAAGCGCCTTATTGACCTGCTCTATCCAGGGAGGCGTCCACGGGCTTCGCAGGCGTTCAAGCCTCTTGACCCCCATTCCGGGGATGAGCCGGGTGTTCAGGAAGTCGAAGGGGACGCGGCCGATGACAAGGTTCGCGGCATGCTCGCCGCCAGGCTCAGCGCCGGGGAGTTGGAAGATCGGGAAGTGGAATTGACGGTTAAAGAATCTGGATCCGACTCGATGATGCAGGTCTTTGCTGCCAGCGGCATGGAAGAAATGGGCATGAACATGAGCGAAATGCTGGGCCGGGTCATGCCTCAGCGCAGCAAATCGCGCAAGATGCCCATCAGGGAGGCGCGGGAACTTCTCATTCAGGAGGAGCTTCAGGAACTCATCGACATGGACCTCGCAGCCCGCAAGGCCATTGAACGCGTCGAGGATTCGGGCATTGTGTTCTTGGATGAAATTGACAAGATTGCCGGGCGCGGCAGCCCCGGCAACGGCCCCGATGTGTCCAGAGAGGGCGTCCAGCGCGACATATTGCCGATTGTCGAGGGCAGCACCGTTATCACCAAATACGGTCCTGTGCGCACCGACCACATACTCTTCATTGCGGCCGGGGCTTTTCATGTGAGCAAGGTTTCCGACCTGATTCCTGAGTTGCAGGGGCGCTTTCCCATTCGCGTCGAACTAACCAGCCTCAAGGCCGCTGAATTCTCGCGCATTCTCCGTGAGACCGAATGCTCCCTTATCCGGCAGTATGAGGCCATGCTGGCCACCGAGGGGGTGGAACTTCAGTTTGAAGACGATGCCATCGAGGCACTGGCCCATTTCTGTGAGAAAGTGAATGAGGAGTCTGAAAACATCGGTGCCCGGCGGTTGCACACCATTATGGAATATCTGCTCGAGGAAGTTTCCTTTGAGGCTCAAGACCTGACAGGGGAGAAGGTTATAGTGACGGCGGCGATGGTTCAGGAGCGTCTTGCCGGGACCGTTGAGAAGCAGGACTTGACCCGGTACATCCTGTAGGGAGGGCCGCATTTCTTGCGTATGGAGGTGTTGGAGAAGTCTGGTCTTTCCCTTGCAGCGATTTCCGGGGTAAGCGACGGGGATTGCTCGTCCCGGCCCGAAGCCAAGGTTTCACGGGATGCCTTTCTGGAAAAATGCTCTGTCTCTCCATGGCGGCTGGCGCGGGCAAGGCAGGTGCATGGAACGATTATTCACATCGTAGATGAGGTGTACCTTGAGCGCTTTGCTGGAAGGGAACCGCAAGTTTGGCCCGATGGGGACGGCTTGATTACCAATATTGCGGGCATCGCCTTGGGAGTGAATGTGGCCGATTGTGTCCCCCTATGGATTTATGATCCCGTGCGCAGGGTACTCGGATTGTTTCATGCGGGCCGGGAAGGGACCCTGGCCGGGATTGCCACAGCAGGAGTTGCCGCCATGGTGGCCGGGTTTGGCAGCAATGCGGGGGACCTCCTAAGCGTTATTGGGCCCTCAGCCGGACCCTGTTGCTATGAGCTTTCCACAGCGATGGCCCAAGACTTGGATACTAGGGGCTTTCCCATTATGGGCCAGAAGTTTGACATGTGGGAGGCCAATCGACGCCAGTTAATTTCATCTGGAGTCAAATCGGAAAGCATCTTTGTGACCGCCGCCTGCACCCTGTGTGGAAATGAATTTCACAGCTTTCGAAAGTCTGGTACGGCCTCGCGCAACTTGGCCGTGGGGATGTTGTAGGAGATTATGGGGCGTCTTAATGGGTTCTGATATTAATGAGAAATACAAGCAAGGGGCTAATATTCGGCGGAGTGAAACCTTCAATAGTGCGTCAATTTCTGGCAAAAGATCTCTCCCAGATGTGCTGGAAAAAGGGTAAACAACCTGAGTTTTCTGCTTAAATTGTAGCACAGTTTTCGGGGGAAGTTGCTTGTTGGCATGGGGTTGTGTTAGGATGCCGCATGTAAGAAAGTGCCCGAGCGAAAAAGTGGGTTTTCGCCCACTTTTTTTATTGTTAGTCCGGTCTTCGGATCCGGAAAGTGGAGCGTTTTATTTGACGGTAGACGAGATTATACGCACTGCTTGGAAGGTGTGCGACCCTGAACTGAATGAGCAGGGTTACGAACTGGTCGAAGTGGAATACGGCCGGCAGAACGGCGTTATGATTTTGCGCATGTTTGTGGACAAGGCGTCCGGCGGCATCACGCTAGATGATTGCACGGCTGTGTCGCAGTTGCTCGGTCCGGTGCTTGACGCACGGGATTTTATAGACAGTGAGTACATGCTTGAGGTTTCTTCTCCGGGCTTTGATCGTCCGCTCAGGAAGCCCGAGCATTTTGTTCGTTTTGCCGGTGATCCGGTAAAAGTGACGACACACGCCACTGTGGGTGGCCGAAGCCGCTTTTCCGGTGTTCTTAAAGGATATGAGGAGGACTTGGTCCTTCTGGAAGTTGACGGCGAACCAGTTTCAATACACATAGAAAACTTGAAAAAAGCGAGACTGAACCGCTAGCAAGTTAAAGCGGAGGATACAGCCTTGGCCGATGATCTTAAATTAGCCCTGGAGCAGATAGAGAAGCTCAAGAGTGTTGACCGCGAGACGCTTCTCGAGGCCATCCGCGGCGCCATTGAAACGGCGGCGCGCAAAAGTATCACGCGATCATCCAATATTGCCGTGGAGGTGGACCCGCATTCGCTGGCGTTCAACGTCTATGAAATCAGGATGGTTACGGAGCACGTCAAAGACCCAACGGCCGAGATATCCCTTGAGGATGCGCTCTTGCTGAACGCCGATGTGGTCGTGGGCAACCGGCTAAAACTGCCTGCGGAACCGAGGGATTTTGGACGTATTGCCGCGCAGACCGCGCGCCAGGTCATTATTCAAAAGCTGAAAGATGCGGAACGTGACCGGATTTACGGTGAATTCAAGGAGCGCGAAGGCGACTTGGTGACCGGCACGGTCAAGCGGATTATGAGCAACAGCATTATTGTGAGCATCGGCCAGGTGGATGCCATCGTAATGCCCAGCGAGCAGTCGCCGCGCGAAAAGTACAAGGTGGGCGACCGCATACGCGCACAGGTCATCAAGGTTGAGAAACTTCCCAAGGGCACCTCGGTGAAGTTGTCCCGCACCTCGGTGGATTTGGTGCGCAGCCTCTTCGAGATGGAAGTTCCCGAGATTTACGAGGGCATCGTGGTCATCAAGGCCATTGCCCGTGAGGCGGGGAACCGGACCAAGGTAGCGGTCATGTCCAAGGACGCAAATGTTGACCCGGTTGGCGCCTGCGTCGGTCTGAAAGGCTCCCGTGTCCGTGCCGTGGTAGAGGAACTCTCCGGCGAAAAGATCGATATTGTCCGTTGGAGTGAGGATCCGGTTCAGCTCGCCATCAACGCGTTGAATCCGGCGGACATACTCCGAATACATCTGAATCCCGACACGAAGTCCATCCAGGTTATTGTGCCCCAGGACCAGTTGTCCCTCGCGATCGGCAAGCGCGGCCAAAATGCGCGCCTTGCCTCGCGGTTGCTGGGCTGGAACATAGACATACGTGGTGACAAGGACAGTGAAACACCGGAAGAAACGGGTGAAGAGCCCGTCTCCGAGGAGGAATCCGACGGCAGTGTGACCGAAATTCAAGAAGAGTCCTGATCCATCTGTGCTACACGGTTGCGCCGCGCTATTGCGCCGCGCGGCTCCTGATGAATAGGCCGTCCATGTTATGTCTGGAGGTGGCGACTAGATGCCGACAATTGACAAACTGTCGCAGAAGCTGGATTTGTCCGCTGACGAAGCGGTTGAGATCCTGCGCAAACTGCATTATGAAATCGCGGGCGTCGATACAGAAATCGACGACCATCAGGTTGATACCCTGATTGAAATTGACGAAGACCGCGGGGCCTTCGACCGCCTTCTTGCCGCCGTGGAGAAGGAAGAAGCTAACAAGGCGAAGAAAGCCAAGGCCGCCGCCAAGAAAAACGCGGCTGAAGCCAAGAAGAAGGTTGTTCTGCCTGTCGAGGAGATCGTTCCGGTCGAAATAATCGTCGAACCGGAACCGGTCGTCGAAATTGTACCCGAGCCGGTTCCTGAAATAGTCGAACCGGAAGTCGTTGTCGAGCAGGAAGAGCCCGAGGTCGGGGTCATCGTGCCTGAGATCGTTCCGGACCCCCCCGTGGTTGCTGTGGTCGTCGAAGCGGTTGTTGTTGAAGAGGTCACGCCGGTGGAAACCCATGAGGTTCCTGTCGTCGAAGGTCCTCCGAAACCGAAACCGCGCGCCGAGATCATGAAAGATGAGCCGGTGGTGGTTTCCGAAGCGCATTCGGAGCCTGGTTCGCACGGATTGGGCGACGGCGAGACTGCGGACGGCATCGGGCCGCATGGCGCAGCGGTTGGGGGCGAGACTCCGGAGGCCGAATTTGACGACGGTCCGCATGAGAATGAAGGTGCCCTTGCCGCCGCTGAACGGCAGCATGAAGAAATAGAACGCCGCAAGGCCGCACGGAAGAAAGAGGGACACCGGGAGGAGAAGAAAGACGAACGACCGCCGGTGGCCGTGCCCGACCCTGATGTCGTGGCCCGGGTCATCGCCATGGACCAAAAGCGCAAGGCGCAGCGTGCAGCCCAGCAGGCGCCGCAGCCACAGCGTAGCACCTCCTCGGCACCCGGCGGAGCACCCAGCGCCCCCGGTGGTTCCAAATACAAGACTACCACGACTATCAGCTTCACGGCCGGCGACGAGCGCGGCGAGCGCAGCGGGCCGCGGGGCGAGAAGCGCGGCGCAGGCAAGACAGCCAAGCAGAAGCAGAAAAAGGCAGAGCGTCTTCGTCTTGTTGAGGATAACATCCGCCGCGAGGCAGCAGCCGCAGTGAAGGAATACCAGTCCGGTGCTTCTGCTGGTGGCGTGAAGAAACGCCGCCGCAAACGCCGTGACGAGGACGGCGGCGGCGAGCATGAAAGCATGTCCGCCGGCACGATTCAGGTGGAGGAAAACATCACGGTCGAGCGTTTGGCCACCATGATGGACATCTCGGTGAGCGAGATTATCCTTGAACTGATGGAATTGAACATCCTTGCGACCAAGAACCAGACCCTTGATCTGGATTTGGTGCGGCAACTGGCGGACAGCCGCGGGTTCGACGTGGAGATATCCATC
This sequence comes from Candidatus Hydrogenedentota bacterium, assembly GCA_903893795.1. GTDB lineage: Bacteria > Hydrogenedentota > Hydrogenedentia > Hydrogenedentales > CAITNO01 > CAITNO01. The sequence goes on from CAITNO010000066.1 coordinate 45,761, forward strand.
CCCGAAGAAGAGCAGATCTTTACCGAGGAACCGGACAGGCCAGAAGACCTCATGCGGCGCAATCCCGTGGTGACTGTCATGGGCCATGTGGACCACGGCAAGACCACGCTGCTGGACAAAGTCCGGACAGCGAACGTGGCCGCCGGCGAGGCGGGCGGGATCACGCAGCATATCGCAGCCTACCAGGTGGAACTGCCCTCAGGCGGTGTTACCTTCTTGGATACGCCGGGCCACGAGGCGTTCACCCAGATGCGCGCCCGCGGCGCCCACATCACCGACGTCGTGGTGTTGGTGGTTGCGGCGAACGACGGCGTCAAGCCGCAGACCATTGAAGCCATCGACCACGCGAAAGCGGCTGAAGTGCCCATTGTGGTCGCGATTAACAAGTGCGACCTTGGCAATGCCCAGCCGGACCGGGTCCGTCAGGAACTGACCCAGTACGGCCTGCTCGATGAGCAGTGGGGTGGCAAGACGGTCATGAAGGACATTTCCGCCAAGATGGGTATTGGCGTGGATGACCTGATGGAACTGCTCGCTATACAGTCCGAAATGCTTGACCTCAAGGCCAATCCGACCAAGCGCGCCAAAGGCGCCATTATCGAATCAGAAATCACCATAGGCCAGGGTCCCGTGGCTTGGGTTCTCGTCCAGAACGGCACCCTGCGCGTCGGCGATGCGTTCCTTGCAGGAACGACCTATGGGCGTGTGCGCAGCATGACCAATTCGAAGGGTGACGAGATCCAGTCTGCTGGCCCCTCCACGCCTGTCGTTGTTACCGGATTCAATTCGCCGCCCGATGCGGGTGACGTGTTTATTGTCACGCAGGAAGAGCGTCTTGCGCGCAGTATCGCCGAGAAGCGCGGTGCGGCCCAGCGCCTGAAGAAGGGCCCTGCGGTGAAACACATGACGCTGGAGGATTTCCATGCGCGTGTGGCCGGGTCGGAACAGAAGACCCTTCAGGTTATCGTCAAGGGCGACGTGCAGGGGTCCGTGGACGTGCTGCTCACGAGTCTTGCGAAGCTTGGCAACGAAGAAGTCAAAGTCATGGTTGTGCACTCCGGCGTGGGTGCGGTAAACGAGTCCGACGTGCTCCTTGCGAGCGCCAGCGACGCGGTGGTGATCGGCTTCCATGTGATAGCCAACGCTAAAGTGAAGAAGCTGGCCGAGCAGGAGGGTGTGGACATTCGGTCCTACCGGATCATTTACGAAATGCTGGAAGAGATCCGCAGTGCCCTCGAGGGTCTGCTGACCCCGGACAAGAAAGAGGTGGTCACGGGCCACGTCGAGGTGCGCCGAATATTCCACTCGTCCGCGTTGGGCAACATCGCAGGCTGCTACGTGCAGGATGGCGAGGTGACCCGAGGCGTGAGCGCCAGGCTGATTCGCGACGGAGTCATAATTTACCAGGGCCGGATTGACTCACTCAGGCGGGAAAAAGACGATGCACGGTCGGTGTTGACCGGCTTTGAGTGCGGTCTCAAACTGGAACGGTACGATGACATTCAGGTTGGCGACATCGTGGAAGTCTTCAAGATTGAGCAGGTTGCCAAGGTGCTTGTCTAGGCGAGGATTCAGCCTTGACCATTGGTGTGCTTTATCTGGATTTTCTGGTGCCGGACGCGCGTTCCCTTAAAGATAAGCGCCGTGTCATCAAGGGCCTCAAGGACAGGATGCGCGCCAGGTTTAACTGTTCCGTGGCCGAGATAGAATACCAGGATGTGTGGACCCGGTGCCGCCTTGCCGCCTGCGTCTTGAGCGGCGACAGTCAGCATGCCAACACCCAACTTAACGAAATCGCCAGTTTCGCCGAACGGCAGTTTGGTGCCGAACTGGCAGACTATCGGATAGAAATGCTATGAGCCCGAAAGGCCGTTCCAATCGCGTCGGCGAGCTGCTTCGCGAAGAAATTGCCAAGCTGATCAGCAAAGGTCTCAAGGACCCGCGCATCGGTTTTGTGTCCGTCATGGAAGTGCGCATGTCGACCGACCTGCACTACGCGAACGTGTATGTGAGTCTTTTCGGCAGCGAGTCGGAGCGCAAGGGATCGCTGGTGGGCCTGCAAAATTCGGCCGGGTGGATACGCAGGGAAGTGGGAAAGTTTCTGCGCATGCGATACACCCCCGAAATCCGGTTCTTCCCGGACGAGACGCTTGACAAGGTGTACCATCTTGAAGAGGTGCTCGAGGAAATCCACACCGAACAGCGCCAGTCGCCCATGCTTGCTTTGACTCTGGCGCAGGTGCTGGAGGAGATAGCCTCTTCCGAATCGTTGTTTCTGACTACCCATGTGAACCCCGATGGAGATGCCATCGGCAGCCTGCTGGGGATGTGGCACCTGGTTCGGGCGTTGGGAAAGACCAACAGCGCCATGGCGGTGGAGGGCACGGTTCCGAAAGTGTACTCATCGTTGCCGGGGGCGAAGCGCATCCTGAACGAGGACGCCGACGCGCCATCCTTCGATACGCTGGTGATTCTTGACTGTTCGAGTTTTGACCGTATTGGTGCAATTGGCGACTGGATCGAACCGGCCACGAAAGTTATCGTAATCGATCATCACAGTGACCCCGGCGCACCCGGAACGATGGGCCATATTGATCGCACGCAGGCGGCCACGGGCGAACTGCTCATGGACCTGTATGATGCGGCAGGCGTGGAGATTACGGCCGATGCCGCGCAGTGCCTCTACGTGGCACAGATTACCGACACGGGCGGTTACCGCTTTTCAAACACCACGGCCAAGTCCCATGAAAAGGCCGCGCGGTTGGTGGCAACAGGGATTGACGTCGGCGAAGTGTGTAACCGGGTGTTCAACATGCAGCCCCGCACCAAACTCGCACTCATGGGGCGGGTGATTGCCCACGCGAACTTTCATGACAAGGGTGCGTGGGCCGATTCTTACCTGTCACCGGAAGACTTTGAGGAGTCTCAGGCCGTGGGGGAGAGCACGGAAGGCCTCGTCAACTTGCTCAAACATGTTGAGGGCGTGAAGGTTGCCGCGCTCTTTACTGCCTGTGAACCAGACAAATGCAAAGTAAGCCTGCGTTCTGAGGGCAGCTTCGACTGCGCGGCTTTTCTGCGGCCCTATGGGGGCGGGGGACACGTTCCGGCTGCCGGCGCGACCTTTGAACTGCCTTTGGATACGGCGCGGGAAACGATTCTTGCCGCGCTCGACAAACAGCTTTCGACGCCCCCGGCGGACAATGACAGCGGAGTGGGTTCATGAAAAACGGGTTGCTATTGGTGGACAAGCCGGCGGGCATTACCTCCCACGATGTGGTGGACCGCATTCGCCGGGCCATTGGCCAGCGCCGCATCGGTCATACGGGAACCCTTGACCCCGGTGCAACGGGCCTGCTGGTGATGTGTTTGGGCCAGGCAACGCGTCTTTCCGAATACCTCACGGATCTCGACAAGGTTTATGAAGGGATCATGCGCCTTGGCCTTGAGACCTCCTCTTATGACCTTGATGGGGAAGTCGTGGCAGAACGCCCCGTTCCTCCGCTTGAGATATCCGATATTCAGGCGGTGTGCAACGGCTTCATCGGTGACATTCAACAGGTGCCGCCCATGATGAGCGCCGTGAAGATAGGCGGAAAGCGCCTGTACAAGATTGCCCGCCAGGGCGAGGTGGTGGAGCGGCCGCCACGTCCGGTGAAAGTATTCTCCTTCGATGTTCTTTCCTGGAGCACCCCGGACGCAGGCATACGGGTTCGATGCGGAAGTGGGACCTATGTGCGAAGCCTCTGCCACGAAAGTGGACAGTTGCTTGGTTGCGGTGCCGCGCTGGCCGCCCTGCGGCGGACCGCCGTGGGGCGTTATACGGTGGGCGATGCGCTGCCGGTGGATGAGCTTAACAATCTGGAAATTGTGTCTTCAAGGATCATTCCCATGGATGACGCCCTCGACCTGCCCGAAGTGCGGGTGGACCGCGCCCGGGAAGTGATCGTTACCACCGGCGGCGCCGTTGCGGTGGACAACCGGGAAGATGGAACAGAACCCGTCACCGAAGGTTTGGTGCAGATTAAGAACGCAGCGGGAAAACTCATCGCCCTGGGCACGGCGATGCCGTCGGCAATGGGTGTGCGCGTACAGCCCAAACGCGTTTTCGTGGAACAGGACTGAGCGATTCCGAGACAAAGGCCGGGGCTGGTCGCCAAGGAAATCTCTCCGTGCAAATCATAGAAAATGTGCTGGAGTATGGGCCGGACGCGGGCCGGGTCGTACTGACCATTGGCAGCTTCGACGGCGTTCACCTCGGACACCGTGCCCTGCTAGACCGTCTTGTGAACGAGGCCCGGCAATCCGGGCTGTCCGCAGCAGTCATGACCTTGCGCCCCCATCCCCGCGAGTTCTTCAATCCCGGGAATGCCCCCAACATCCTCACCAGTGACCGGCAAAAGGCCCGCTTATTGGCAGAAAGTGGCGTTGACAAGCTCTTCTTCCTCCCCTTCGATGCCGCTGTTGCGGGACTGGACCGGGCTGCCTTTGTGAAAGATATTGTGGTGGGGCGATGCGGGACAAAGAAGCTCGTGGTTGGCCATGATTTTCGTTTCGGAAAGGGCGCGCAGGGGAATTATGAGTATTTGGCCGAGGCTGCTCCGGCGTTGGGCATGGAAGTTTGCCAGATAGACCCGCTCTTTGCAGGCGGACAGTGCGTGAGCAGCACGATCATTCGCGAACGTATTCTGCAGGGCGAAATGGAGTCTGTGGAGGGCTTGCTGGGACGGCGCTACGCCGTGGAGGGTGAGGTGGTGCGCGGAAGGGGGATCGGCAACCAGCTCGGATTCCCCACCGCCAATGTGGCCCCCCACAATTCCGCCATCCCGGCCCACGGCGTGTATGCGGCCGAAGCGGTGGTGGACGGCAAACGCTGGATGGCCGCCGTCAATCTCGGTATTGCGCCCACGATTCGGCAGGAGCATGTCACCATAGAGGCCCATCTGCTTGATTTTGATGAGGACCTGGTTGGGAAAGTCATAGAAATCATCTTCCACAAGCGCATGCGTCCAGAAAGAAAGTTTCCCAACCTGGATGCGCTCATCGCCGCCATTGCCGACGATGTTCTCGTGGTACGGAACTATTTCGCTTCCATTGCGAAATAGCAATCCCACCTGGGTGCAATTCATCAGTCGGTCGAGCGGACTGGCACAAGCAGTTCCTAAATGAACAACGAAGCATTAGACTCGTTGGCCGCGCCCAGGAACGCCCCCACCCCGCCGATTTCTATGCCGTCCATGAGTTCTTCCGGTTTGAGGCCCATGACGTCCATGGACATGGAGCACGCAACCAGGCGGACACCGGCTTCCTGTGCAGCGGCAATGAGTTCGGGCAGGGACATGACCTTTTTGTCTTTCATCACCATTTTCATCATCGCCGTGCCCATGCCGCCCATGTTCATCTTGGATAGCTTGAGACGGTTTGCACCGCGCGGCATCATCCAGCCGAACATGCGGTCCATCATGCCTTTGCTTACGCTGGGCGGGTTGTCCCGGCGCAGTGCGTTCAGCCCCCAGAAAGTGAAGAAGATGGTTGTCTTGTTGCCCATGGCGGCGGCACCATTGGCAATGACAAAGGCGGCCAGAACCTTGTCTAGGTCACCGGAGAAACAAACGATGGTCTTGCCCGTTGCCGCAGGAGTTGATGAGCACGCCAAAGCAGGGGAGAGGGCCGTGTCAGGCGTGCTGCGACGGATGCGTGCCACGTAGCGTCCTCCTGCCGATTTTACTTCCAGCAGCGTGTTTCCGGTGCTGTTGCACCAGGCCGGAATGTCCGCGGCAAAGCCGGGGTCGGAGGCGGTTACTTCGAGAACCGCACCGGGTTGGATGGATTCCATGTTCTTCTTCACCTGAACCATGGGACCGGGGCATTGAAGTCCGCAGACGTCGAGTTGAATCGCTTTGTCAGGCATGGTTGCCGTCTCCTGTTTTGCCGCATCCTTGGAGTCATTTGCCTTGCAACGGGAGACCCCGAGCGTTGGTGCGGGAGTCTCCTTGGGATGGAACCATCCCCAGGTGCGGTAACCGCCATTCAAATTGCGAACACGGAAACCGTTCTGCGTCAACATTCTCTCTGCGATGTAGCCGCGCAGGCCAACGGCACAGTACAGGGCGATTTCCCTGTCGCGCGGCAATTCGCCCAGGCGGCCGTGGAGTTCGTCCAGAGGAATGATGACGGCGCCGGGTAGAATTCCGGCCTCCGCCTCTGCAGGCATGCGCACGTCCAGCCAATATGTGTTCGCGCTGGCCTCGTCGGCCTCAATCATGTGCGTGTCACCGCGCAGCATGTTGCAGGCCACAAAACCGAGCATGTTGATGCCGTGCTTTGCCGCGCCCCATTGCGGCGAATAAGCCAGTTCAAGCTGCTCCAAATCGTACACCGACAGACCGCCCCGCATGGCCGTGGCGATAACGTCTATGGCGACTTCCACGCCGTCCGTGCCGATCATCTGCGCCCCGAATATGCTGCCGTCTTCGCCGAAGAGGAGCTTGATGCCCACCAACTGAGCGTTGGGGTAATATTTGGCGTGCTGGTTCGGATGGACATAGGCACGCCGGTAGGCGGTGCCTGCCGCTTTGAGCCGCTTTTCGGTCCAGCCTGTCTGGGCTGCCGCCAGGTTGAACACCTTGACGATGGAACTCCCCTGAATGCCGGGATAGCTGCTGTTCCTTCCGCAGATAACATCGGCGGCAATGCGTCCCTGGCGGTTCGCCGGTCCGGCCAGCGGTATGGCCAGCGGGGTTTTGGTCAGCACGTCAAGCACCTGCACCGCATCGCCGACGGCGAAGATGTTGGGAACGCTGGTACGCATGGTCTCGTCCACCACAATGTGTCCGCGTTCGCCAAGGGTGAGGCCTGCCTGCTTGGCCAGGCCTGACCTGGGCCGCACGCCGATACACATGCAGACAAAGTCGGCCGCCAGCGTTTTGCCGTCGCGCAGCACAACGTGGTCCTTCTCAATGCGTTCAACAGCATTGGACAATTCAAGGTTCACACCGTTGAGGCGCAGTTCCTGCGCAAGCGGGGTCGTCATTTCACGGTCCATGGGGGCGAGCACCTGGTCGAGGAGTTCGATGAGATGCACGCCTAGGCCGCGCTCCCGCAGGTTCTCCGCCAGTTCAAGGCCGATGAATCCGCCGCCTATGATACAGACGGAACTGGCTTTGGCTGCCGCAGCAGAAATGCTATCCATATCGTTGAGGTCGCTCAGCACAAACACGTGGGGGGCGTCCAAACCCGGGATCGGCAGGCGAATGGGCTCTGCCCCAGGGGCGAGTACGAGCGAATCGTATTCGGTGATACTCGAAGCCCCCGTATCAAGGTTCTTTACCGATACCGTTCGGTTGGCCGGGTCAATGGAGGTTACTTCATGACGGGTGAAGATGTCCAAACCATAGCGCGCCCGTAGGGTGTCCGGTGTTTGGACTGCCATGCCGGCGCGGTCGGTGATAACGCCGCCGATGTAGTAGGGCATGCCGCAGTTGGCAAAAGACACGTCAGGTCCTTTCTCAAAAACGGTGACTTCGAGCGACGCGTCCAGTCGTTTCAGGCGTGCGGCGCAACTCATGCCACCCGCGACGCCACCGACCACAACAATTCTCTTTGTCATAATTCCAACCTCCAGCAGAGATGCTGTTTGAATCTTCATTCAAGCCTTACGCAAATTTCGCAAAGATGTCGCTTAACTCCCGCAGATTGCGCGCCCGGTCCTCCTCTGATTGAATCGGTTCGCCCAGGCAGGATTCCAAGTGTTTTGACACTATCATGCGGGCCGTGGCGCGGATGGCGCCGTCAATGGCGGCAAGTTGTCGCAGGACAGCGACGCAATCGCGCTCTTCATCCATCATTTTGCGAACGCCGCGTATCTGTCCCTCCACGCGGCTCAGCCGCGCGGAAAGGGCCGCCCTGCACTTTGCATCATTCTCTTTCATATCGCCTCCATATACCCCCCCCGGGTATAATCATACCCTAACGAACACGCTCCGTCAAATTCCATTCCCCAGGGGCAATCTGGGGGGGCCTTGGGCGACGAGTCAGGATTGTTTCGATTGTCCGTGAAAGTGCGGTAATGGTATGCTTTGACTGGTTTTGGGAAACCGGATTGCGGGAACTGCGGTCTAACGGGAACAGGTATTACTATTTCGTGGTGGATATGCGAATAGAAGTCTCCATATATCTCTTGATTTGCCGATTGACCCTCGTTTGTGCCGCTTTCCTTGGTGTCGTGATGGGCTGTACCAGTTGCTCGACGGCCCACTACAAGCAGAAGGCCGACGCGGAGGTGTATTCGATTATTCAGGAGAAATCGGCCGCCGTTCAGGGCATGGAAGAGCGCTTCTCCATAGACCAGGACCTTTCTGCCGATCCGCTTGCCATTTTCTCCAAGATTGCCGAAAACGATGCAGCACTGGGAGACGGAGTGGGGGATGAAATCGGCTCCGCAATTGTGAGCCTGGAAGATGCGGTAAGCCTTTCCGTAAAGCGTAACCGCACCTATCAGGCGAAGAAAGAGGCGGTCTACCTCAAGGCCCTTTCACTCACTCTTGACAGGCACCTTTTTGAACCCATCTTCAGCACCAAAGCATCCGGAAACTACAATAAGACAAGCCGGGATGTGACCATTCCATCGGACTTCACTGATGCAGTCTCCGCGGCGCGCAAGTCGGTGGACGAGTTGGAGGGTATCACCGGGACTCCGGCAGCACTGATTGGGCAGTATTTGGATGTGGTGCAGTCGGCGGGACATGTGGCCGGAGTCGACAAACCCAGGCTGGATGTGATTGATGAACGCAACGTAACCGGGCAGACATCGGCCGGGGTCAACCTGCTGCTCAAGGGCGGCGGTCGTATTGCGGCGTCCATCACCTCCAATTTCCTTCGCTACCTTACCGGTTCTCCGCGGGCCGACGCGGCCTCCGTGCTGAGTGCCTCCTTCACCCAGCCCTTGCTGCGCGGTGCCGGTTCCGATGTGACCACCGAGCAGCTCACCCAGTCCGAAAGGGATGTGCTGTACGCGCTGCGCGATTTCACGCACTACCGCAAGCAGTTTGCAGTGGACATTTGCAGCGCCTACTACAGTGTGCTTCAGCAGCGCGATGCGATGCGCAACGCCTGGTTTGGCCTTAAGAACTCGCGCAAGAGTGTGGAGCGTGAACAGGCCTTTGCGCAGGAGGGGCTGAGCACACAGGCGGCCCTGGGCCGTTTGAAGCAGTTTGTGCTGGACAACGAAAACCGGTACAACACGGCGGTGCACAGTTATAAGAACTCCCTTGACCAGTTCAAGATCAGTCTGGGCCTCTCCACCGACGCGCGCATGCTGTTGAACGACAAAGATCTGGTCTCGTTGCGGGAGAAGGGCATCATCCATCCGCAGGTGTCCGCGGAGGACGCCATTCAGGTGGCGGTGGCGAGCCGTCTTGACTATCAGAACCAGCTTGCAGAGTCGGAGGATGTCGCGCGCAAGGTCAAGGTGGCGGAGAACGGACTCAAGCCGAAAATTGACCTGGTCGCCGGTGCACGCATGCAGAGTCTGGACAAGAACCAGTTTCAACAGTTGGATTCCCGGCGCATGACGATGAACGCCGGTCTGGATATCGACCCGATTCTCGACCGCAAATCGGCGCGCAATGCCTACCGTTCCACGCTGATTGCCTATGAGGCGGCGCTCCGGCAGCGCAGCTTGGCGGAAGATCAGTTAAAACTGCAACTGCGCGACTCCTGGCGAAATCTGGACCAGGCCCGCCTGTCCTATGATGTGGCGGTGGAAAGCGTACGGCTCAGCCAGCGGCGCGTGGAAGAGCAGAACCTTTTGGCCGAACTGGGCCAGGCCACGGCGCAGGACCAGGTGGATGCGCAAAACGATTTGATCACCTCGCAAAACAACCTGACGGCCGCACTGGTGGGGCACACCATTGCACGTCTGGGATTCTGGCGCGACATGGGCCTGCTTTACATCACCGACGACGGACGTTGGAAGGAACCTGACAATGGCAACAAGCCAAGCGTCTCCGGGCAATAGCAGACGCAGGAAACGGCTTACCTTTCGGCGGGCCGTGCTGCTGCTTTTGGTTCTTGGGGCGATAGCATCGGCCACGGCGTGGTACCGCTGGCGCAGCGCCTCTTCGGGCGCCGAGTCTGCCGCCACCTTTACCGTAACCAGGGGCCCCATGGAGATTACCGTGCTGGAAGGGGGCAGCGTGGAGGCCCGCGAATCGCGTCAGATTAAGTGCGAGGTTCAGGGCGCGTCAAAGATTCTAAAGATCGTTGACGAGGGCTATCAGATAAGCCAGGAGGATGTGGACAAGGGCTTGGTCCTTATTGAGCTGGATGCCAAGCTTCTGAATGATCAGCAGGTTCTTCAGGAACTGGACTATCAGAATTCCATGGCGGCGCTGACGAGTGCGCGGGAAGCCTACGAAATCCAGCTTAATCAGAACGAGACTGACCTGAAAACGGCCGACCTCACCATTCAGCTCAATCGCATGGATTTTGAGCGCTATCTCGGTGAGGAGCTTGCCGGACGCATCATCGGGGAGATCGAAAGCTCCCGCAAGACCCAGTTGGTGAAACAGAAAAAGGAAAGAGAAGAAGAGCAGGCGGAGAAGGATGCTGCCAAAGCGGCGGCGGCCGCCGCCGGCACGCCGTTGGAGGAGGCCCCCCTGGACGAAAAGGCGGCCGCAGCCTCCGGTGATAATATAGAAGCAGTGACCGGGATAGCCGATATGGCGCCAAGCATCAACCTTCTTGACCAGGCGAAACCGGATGATCTGGGCGACGGAGACGCGCGCCAGCGCATGCGTGCGTTGGAAAACGACCTGGTTCTTTCGGAGCAGGATGTTGCCCTCGCCGCGACGGTGCTTGAAGGGACCAAGCGGCTTTTCGCCAAGGATTTCGTGACGAAAAACAAGCTCGACAACGACCAGCTTGCCTACAACCGCAAGGTTATTGCGAATCAGACAGCCACGACGAGCAAGGGACTCTTTCTCAAATACGAATTTCCAAAGACCGCGCAGAAGTTCGCCTCGCAATATGAGGATGCCCTTCGAAAGATGGAACGGGCGCGCAAGGTCGCTGTTTCACAACTTGCGACGGTGGAGGCGGCAAGGAATTCGGCCGAGGTGCGTTTCAATGTGCAGTCCCGCAAGCGCAAGGAACTGGCGGAGCAGATTGCCAAATGCATGATTAAGGCGAAGTATACAGGGATGGTTGTCTACGGCACCGGCGAGCACAGTTGGCGTTCCGAGCCAATAGAACTGGGCGCGGCGGTGCGGGAACAGCAGGTGCTGCTGACCATTCCCGATGCAACGGCGATGGCGGTGAAGGTGCAGATTCATGAGTCCTTCGTGCAGAAGATTCGTCCTGACCAGAAAGCGCGGATTCGGCTCGATTCGAATCCGAATGTGCTTCTCACGGGTGAGGTGCATCGGATTTCGGTGCTTCCGGACTCGCAGAACCGTTGGATGAACCCGGACCTCAAAGTCTATGCCACAATCATTTACATTGACGGTTCCCAGGATTGGCTTAAACCGGGCATGAGCGCCGAGGCCGAAATAATCGTGGACAAACTGGAAGATGTGGTTCAGGTGCCGCTACAGGCCGTGACGCTCGAGAACAACCAGCAGGTGTGCTACGTGAGCACGCCGCTCGGCTCGGAGCGCAGGGTGGTGGAGACCGGCGCTTACAGCACAGCCATGATTGTCGTGACGAAAGGGGTCACTCCCGGCGAAAAAGTGCTGTTGCGCTCCCCGAACACGCCTGAAAAGGAGGCCTCTGACAAGGCAGCACAGGATGAAAAGGACGGCAAGAATGACAAATCGGACAAAGCAGGGAAGGACGCCAAACCCGGAAAGGGCGATACCATTCCCGTAGCCAAGGGTGCCGGCCCGTGACCGATGTGCCCTATATAGCCGCGCTTGAGGAGGTCACCAAGACCTACCATATGGGCACGGTGACGCTGAACGCGCTTCAGGGGATCACCGTGAACGTGGAGCCCGGCGAATACATTGCCATCATGGGGCCCTCTGGTTGTGGAAAATCCACACTGCTGAATCTGCTGGGTTGTTTGGACAGGCCAAGTTCGGGCAGGTATCTTTTGGGCGGTGACGATGTGTCCATGATGGATGACGATGAACTGTCCGAGATTCGCGGCACGCGCCTTGGCTTCATCTTCCAATCCTACAACCTTATTCAGCAACTGAATGTGGTCGAGAATATCGAGGTTCCGCTCTACTATCAAGGTCTGCCCGCGGAGGAAAGCCGAATCATTGCCACCGTCTTTGCCGAACGGGTCGGATTGGGTGACCGTCTCTATCACAAGCCTTTCGAGCTTTCGGGCGGCCAGCAGCAGCGCGTCGGTATTGCGAGGGCACTTGTTAATGACCCGTTGGTGATTCTCGCCGACGAGCCGACCGGCAATTTGGACTCCCATTCCGGCACGGAGATTCTTGCGCTATTTGACGAACTGCATCGGGCCGGGAAAACGATGATTATGGTCACCCATGACGACGATATCGGGCGGCGCGCCCAGCGCGTCATCCGTCTGCGAGATGGCCGTGTCGAGGAGGATATCCGAAATGGATGACCTCGCGCGGCACCGCACGGCCCGCCGTGCCCGGATCGGTTTCGCCGGGTTGTGGCGGACCATCAAGGTGGGCTTCAAAAGCCTGTGGCTTCATCGTCTCCGCTCGCTGCTCACCGTTCTGGGCATTGTGTTCGGTGTATGTTCCGTTATTGCCATGCTCGCCGTGGGAGAGGGCGCCAGCCATGAGGCGCAGGAGCAGATTCGCAAACTCGGCAGCAACAACATCATTGTCCACAGCGTCAAACCGACGGACGAGCAGAAGGTCGGTTCCCAGCAAAGTTACGTGATCGAGTATGGCATCACCTATCTCGACGTGGAGCGTATCCGCCAGACCATTCCCGACGTGACCGTGGTTGTTCCCGGGCGCATTATCCGCGAGCGTGTGTGGAATGCGACCCAGCACATTGACGCGGAAATAGCGGGCACCGTGCCTTGGTATCCCGAACTGCGCAATCTTGTCCTTCTGGAGGGTCGCTATTTCACGGAAGTGGAGATGAACAGTCGGAAGAATGTCTGCGTGCTGAGCGAACCGATGGCGCGGCGACTTTTTCCGCTGACCCCCCCCATCGGCAATAATGTGCGCGTGGGCAGCGACTATTACAAGGTGATTGGTGTTATCTCGCAGGAGGCGGTTGCCACGGCGGCTATGGGAAACATCGCCAAACAGGAGAACGGCCGGTCCAACTCGGCCGCAACGCCGCGCCTCTACATTCCCCTTACGGCGGCAAAGTCCCGCTTCGGCGAAATCCTGGTGCGCCGCAGCAGCGGCAGCATGGAAGCCGAGACCGTGGAACTGCATGAACTTATCGTGCAGGTGCACAATCAGAATGCCGTGGAGGAGACGTCTAAGATTGTGGAAGAGCTTTTTTCCCGCAACCACAAGAAGAAAGACTACGAGTTGATAGTTCCTCTTGAACTGCTCCGGCAGGCAGAGCGCACGAAGCAAATATTCAACACCGTTCTGGGTGCCATTGCCGCCATTTCACTCATTGTGGGCGGCATCGGGATTATGAACATCATGCTGGCCAGTGTAACCGAACGCACCCGGGAAATAGGCATACGTCGGGCGCTCGGGGCAAAACGTCGGGATATTGTCATTCAGTTTCTTATCGAGACGGTCATCCTGTCAGGCTGTGGTGGAATCATCGGCGTTGGCCTGGGGGTGCTCATTCCCTACTTCATTACCCGTTTTTCCGAGATGGCGACCATTGTGACCTTCTGGTCGCCCATTATCGCATTCTCCATTTCGGCAACCGTCGGCCTGGTCTTTGGCATTTATCCCGCGCTTCGGGCGGCCAACATGGACCCGGTGGAAGCGCTGCGCCACGAATAGCGCGCACAGGCCGCACAAGGGAAACCCTGCAATTTCCTTCTTGAGGCATGCGGCGGCTTAGTTCCCATTTCGTCTTGACCGGGACTTCTGTTAACGTATTGGCTGTTAGTTGTGAAAGAGGCTGGTCAAGTGAAGGACTTAGTAGTCAGATCGGTTGTAAATGACGAGGAGTTGCGTCAGGCCAATGAACTCATGGCCAAGACGCAGGGGGAGAGCTGCACCGGTGCGCAGGCATGGCTGACCTCTTTTGGAGAAGAATATCCCGGTTTTCGGCGGGAACACACCAGAATTGCCCTCTACTGTGGACATGTGGTTGCGGCGCTGCGGCTCACAACGGACACCATTCGCATTGGAGAGGCGCGCCTCAAAATGGGGGGGCTCGGCTGGGTGTCGACAGACAAGGCCTGGCGTCGCAGGGGGATTGTCGGGCGTGTGGTGACGGACACGATGCACTACATGCAGGAACAAAAATACCATGTCTGCATGCTGTTCGGTGTGCGCGAGTTCTATCGTCGCTGGGGTTTTGCGCCCACCCTCGTTGAGAACACGGTGTCGATGAATACTCCCCGTTTGGTCAGAGTTGCTCTGGAAGTGCCGTACAGAGTCCGAAGCGTAAAGCCGGGTGATATTCAGGCCATGCAAAAGATGCACTCGCTGCACGAGGCGGAACTGTCCTGTTCCGTCCTGCGGACCCAGGCACATCTGGCGAACAAATGGCGCCTATGGGAATCCGTTCGGGTGCTCACAGATGCGCAGGGAAAAGTTACTGCCTATTTTCGCGGTTCCAAAGGAGATTCGGGTTTCATCATAGACGAGGTTGGCGCGGCAGATTCTGAAGGATGCGCGAGAGTCGTGGATGTCGCCACGCAGTTTGCCCGCCAGGCGGGCCTGACGCGGCTCTGCTTTAACGTTCCGCCCAACCATCCCCTGGCCCTGCATGTGCAGGAAAAACACGCCCGTAGGGGCCTGAAGGTCGCCCAGTGCAGCAGTGGTATGATGGCCCTGGCAAATGTCGGAGAGGCCCTTGAGTCCATGATTCCGGAATGGGAGAGCCGGTTGGTCGAAGGGGGGCACGCCCCGGCCCACGCGGAACTGACGCTGCTGGTGGGACGGGCGGGATGGCGGGTGCGGGCTCACCACGGAGCAATGGATGTCAGTGCGGGAACCGGCGCAAACAAGGTCGCCTTTTCAGCCCAGGAACTGGTTCAGTTGGTGGTGGGTTCGCTTGAACTGGACGAGGTGCTGGCCTCCAAGAGACGGATTGTCAGCACAGAAGGCTTGGCCGTTCTCCGCGCGATGTTTCCAAGGCGCTTGCCCTATGTCTGGACGGTCGACCGGTTCTAGCAGCAATGGCAAAGTGCAGTGAAAGGCTGCCGGGCGATCAGAACGGTCTCGAAAACAAGTCAATCTATCGCGATTGGGCTTTGAGCAGCCGACCGCTGAGCGTAATCGTAATATTCACCAGAAGCTGCATGGAAGTGCTGTTCTCAAGATCCTGGGTGATGTCATCGAAACTCAGCATCAGCAATGAGGTGGTGTTCACCGTTTTTGCCGAAGCACTGCGTTCTGCGTTGCTCACCAGCGCCATTTCCCCAAAAATCTCCCCCTGGCTGAGGTGTGCAATATGGCGGTCTTCATCTACGATGTCCACGGCACCGGTCAGGATGACAAACATGTAACGTCCCAGTTCACCCTTTCGGAAAATGGTGATTCCCGCCTCATATTCCACGGTTTTGCCGCGGGCAAAGAGCTTTGCAATTGCTTCAGGAGCGATTCCGTGAAACAGCCGGACGCGGCGTTCGAGCACGTCATAGGTGTTGCGCATGCTTTGCACCATGGCACTCGTCATCTGGCGTGTCATTTCGTCACCGCCCTCGGCAAGAACAGGATGGGGCACGTCATCCTGATTGTCATCGGAGGCATTGGAGAAGACGCTGTCCAGGAGAGCGGACTGGTGGTCTACTTCCGGTGTTGGTGTGGTGTTGTGAAGGCCAAGACCCTGAAAACCATTGGTGATCGGGAGGTCGGACCCCGCTATGATAGGAGGTTCTGAAACAGGCGGAGGGGACTGGGGAAGCGCTGCATCCACCGATGCCGAGGCGATAACGTCGGCAGAGGGTTTGCGAGCGGTCTGCGCGCAGGGTTCTTTCTGCGGCTGCCTTTCGGGGGGGCGTGCGGATGTTTCCTGGGCGGCGCGTTCGGGACACTGTTTCTTAAACAGGCGTTGTGCGACCGCCTCGAAATGCTTCGCTGTGCACAGGATGGGCTTTATGCGCAGTTCTGGACAGCCATCGTGGAGGCTGTGCAGCGCCAATGAATCAAGGGGGTTGACCATGGCCACGGTCAAATTGCGTCCCATTCTGTCAATGGGCACGAGACGATGGCGCATGCAGAAGTCGGGCGGGATGAGTTCAAGCAGTTTCTCGTCAATGAGGTAATCAAGCAGGCTGAGGTGGGGGATCTTGCAGTACTTGGCCAAAAAAGCGACCAGGGAGTTTTCGTCCAGCACCCCCTCGTTGACCAGAACCTCGCCTATGAACTCGCCCGATTGGCGTTGAATGTCCTGTGCGTGGCGCAACTGGTCAGGGGTCACATTGGCGTGGGCCAAGAGCATTTCCGGCAGCTCTTGGGCCGTCATGGATCGGTTGGTTTCCGGTTGGGGCGTCCAGGAGGGACGACTGGCCGGAGCGGAAGGTGTGTTTGGTTTGGCGAGGGGCGGTCTTGCCGCCTGGGCGGACCTGGGAGGGTCTGGATTCTTTTTGTTACCCCAAAACACGGCTATTGCCTCCTTTGTGTATCACGTTCATTATCGTTTGCCATTATAAACCCACCAGCCTTTCGTGTCTATCTCATCGTTTCTCGTGGAGGGATGACAACCTTATGGATTGGGGAAATAGGCCGCTCATGGCCCGCGATGGTATACTATTCTCATCCAATCCGTTAGCTCTGTTGGAAGCTTGTGTCAGGTGGAATTCCGGGCGGGCGCGGGGAAAGGGACGTTTTAGATGCGCATTCTTGTGACCGGAGGTGGGGGATACCTCGGAAGCATCGTTGCTGAGACCCTGTTTGAGAGGGGCCACGCAGTGCGTGTGTTCGACCGTTTCTGTTACCTGCCCGAAGGGGCGGTGGCGGAAAACCTGTTTGCATCCGTGCCGGCCGGTGCCTCCGGTTCTATAGAGATAGTCACCGGGGACATTCGGCGTCTTCAAGAGAGTCCGAATCTCTTTGACGGCATAGAGGCCGTGGTGCATTTGGCCAGCCTTTCGAACGATGCCTCTTGCGGTCTTGACGAGGATATGGCCTATGACGTGAACACAGAGAGCACGCGGGAGCTGGCTCGTCTGGCGGTGGAGCGGGGGGTTCGGCGATTTGTCTTTTCGTCAACCTGTGCGGTGTATGGCAGGGGTGCGTCGGATCTGCTGGATGAGGAAGTTATGGCCAATCCGCTGTCCAGTTTCGGCAAGAGCAAGCTGGCTGCCGAGCGTGCGGTGCTGCAGATGGCTTCCGCCGAATTTGAACCGGTCGTCGCGCGAATGGCAACCCTTTTTGGATGGTCCCGGCGCATGCGTTTCGACTTGGCAATAAACCAAATGGTCGCCACAGCGGTGCAGCAGCACCGCATATTCATTCGAGGAGGGGGCAGTCAATGGAGGCCCTTTGTCCATGTGCGGGATGCCGCGGCCGCAGTGCTTCTCCTGCTGGATGCTCCTGCCGATTTGGTTGCGGGGGAGATCTTTAACATAGGTTCCGACCTCAACAATTCGCGCATCCGCGATCTGGCGGAGAGAGTATCGAAGAGCATCCATGAGGCATCCGTCGAAACGGTGCAGGAGGGAGATGACCAGCGCAGTTACCGGGTGCAGTTTGGCAAGGCGCGCAAGAAGCTGAGTCTGGTGTGCCAGTGGACCATTGATGAAGGGATTGAGGAGGTGCGTCGTGGTCTCCTATGGAACCCGGGAATTTCACCTTTTGGCGAGTTGTACGTCAATGTCGAGAAAATGAAGAGCCTTTTATCGGCACCGGTGGAGGAGGGCGGGGAGCCTGTTGCCACCCGCTTCATCCCCCTGGCGCGTCCCGCCATCGGCGCGGAGGAAGAACAGGCGGTTCTTGAGGCTTTGCGGAGCGGTTGGTTGACCTCGGGTCCGCAGGTGCAGACCTTTGAGCGCCTTTTTGCTGACACTGTCGAGGCGCAGCACGCCATCGCCGTGGTTTCCTGCACGGCGGGGTTGCACTTGTCTCTTGTGCAATTGGGGATCGGACCAGGCGATGAGGTGATTGTTCCGCCGATTACCTGGGCATCCACGGGAAACACTATTCTGAACATGGGCGCCAGGCCCCGCTTCGTGGATGTGGAACCGGACACGCTTAACATGAACCCGGACCTGCTTGAGGCTGCCATCAACGGGCGGACAAAGGCCATTATGCCCGTTCACATGGCTGGCCACCCCTGCGATATGGACCGGATTAACGCTATCGCGCGCCGCCACGGCATTCCCGTGATAGAGGATGCCGCCCATGCGCTGGGGGCCTCCTATAAAGGCGTTCCGGTGGGTGCGGGTGGTGTGCACACCTGTTTCAGTTTCTACGCAATCAAGAACATAACCACCATTGAAGGCGGAATGATTACCCTGAACAACGGGGAAGATGCCGCCCGCCTGCGCCTTCTTGCCGCCAATGGCATGACCGCCACCGCCTGGGATCGCTACGGCCGAAGTGCGGTGCCCACGCCCGCGCAGGTGGTTACTCCCGGATACAAGTACGCCCTTGGCAATGTGTCCGCGTCTATGGGCGTGGTCCAATTAAAGAAGTTTGCCGGGTTCAAGGCATCCCGTATTCGTCTTGCGGCCCTGTACCGTGCCCTGCTGTCGGATATTGAAGAAATCTCGCTGCCTGCGGAAAGAGACTATATCGATCACGCTTGGCACCTCTTTATCATTAGGCTCAAGCTGGACCGGCTAAGCCGGACCCGCGACGAGATCGCCCAGGACCTTCGCAGGGAAAACATTGGCACAGGCGTTCATTTCTACGGATTGCACCTTCATCCGTACTATCGGGAACAACTTGGCCTGACCCCTGAGGACTTTCCCGAGGCGACGCGCGCTTCGGAGGATATTCTGTCGCTGCCCCTGCACCCCCAGCTTACGGACAAAAACGTGCAGGAGGTTGTTCTGGCCCTGAAGAAGGTGCTGGCGCATCGAAGAAAATAGGTGGCCGGTTCGCCCTGGTGCTTTGTGTTCAAGGAATATGCGCATCCGCCAAACCGTTCCCCTCACTATGGTATTTTGTAAAGACCTCAGTATCGGAGTACGCAATGGAGCTTCTAGCTGTTCAGGACCTGCCCACCTCGCCGCATTGTTTTGTCTGCGGCGAACGCAACCCCGCCGGATTGAATGCCCGCTTCCTCGTCGAGGATGACCTGGTAAGGATGTCCCTGACCGCTCGGGAAAGGCATTGCGGCTATCCGAACGTGGTTCACGGCGGGATTCTGGCGGCGGCATTGGACGAGTGCATGGGCTGGGCAGCCGCGCGTTCCATTCACCGGATGTGTGTCACCGGCGAACTGACCGTTCGCTACCTAAAACCCGTTCCGCCTGGTCCGGGATACACGGTGTATGCGGAAGTGCTGCGTTCGAGCCGGAGGCTGGTGCACACGCGCGGATGGATCACCGGCCCGGACGGGGAACGCCATGCCCACGCAGAAGGACGTTTTCTGCCTCTCAGCGAGGCGGAAACCCTGCGCATTGACGACGGTTTGGTATACCGGGGCGAAGAGGAGCGCGTATTCGACGTCCTCAGACCCGAGCATGACCGGGAGCAAAACGGCTAACCCGACTACTTCTCATCCTTTTCCTTGGCGGTAATCTGGGCCATTTCTTCGGGCGTGAATTTACTCCCCGTTATAGGACCGGGTGCCCAGGAAAACTGTGCCGGACCGGGCTTGGGTTCAAAAACGGGAATCAGGAAGACTTCGCCGGAGGTATCATCTTTTCGGGCACAACCGCCGCCCCGTTCAACTCCCTGCCTAGCCAGTTTCTCGCAGACCGCGATAAGCTTGTCAAAGGTGTAGGCGGTGTGGTCGTACTCGACGTCGCTCTTCAGGGCGCTCTTGAACTGGTCCGGCAGTTTTGCAAAACCGATGGTTGTAAACAGGACGCCGCCGGCGTTGGCCGGGTTGCAGTCTGAATCCATTCCGCAGCGTGTGGCGATGATGATGGTCTTGTCGGGGTCTCGGTCGCCGTAAAGAAGGCCCAGCACCACATAGGCACCGTTAAGCTTTGCGTCAATGTCAGACTGACCCTTGTCGCAGGAGGCTTTGCGGTAGTCGAGATTGGTGTAATACTTTTCGTTTACCAGCTTCCAGGACTTTTCCCAATCCGCAGGGTTTTCGCGGTGCCAGCGCAGCACATCACTGATGCACTCATGGTACTGGCTGTCCGCCGGGATGCAGCGCAGCCCCGCCTGAACGATTTTCTCGATATCGGTCTCGAAGAAGGCCTCGGTGTACATGCCCCCGATGAACTGGCCGCCATAGAGGCCGTCACCGTAGTTCATGAGCCGGCCGAACTTTTCGCCCAGTTCCATGGCCAGCGTGGGCAGGCCGGGGGAGACAAGACCGCTGAAATCAGCCTCGATTTGGTAGTCAATGTCATCGGCATGGCCGGTGAACTGGGGATGGCTGCAATCGGGCGGGGCGATGCCGGCGCGCAAATTCTTCCGGCCAAACTTGTTCGCATGCCAAAGGGGATAGCCGCTGTTGGCAAAGTCGATTCCCGCCTGCCGCAGCGGCACGTCCCAGCCGTATTGCTCCATGGACCGCACGAAAGTCATTTCGACATAAAGATCATCCTGGTGGTACTGGTTGACGAGCTTCGGTTTCCACTTGGGCATTTCCGCCTCAGGAACAATGCGCCCCTGATACTTGAATTCCGTCACATCACCCCAGCCCACCCCGGCCATCTGGCCGATCCAACCGCCCTTCATCTTGTCAAGGTAGGTGGAAACAGGCAACGTCCTGCAGGCAACACCCGGTTTGTCCGGGCAATCGGCCCATGTGGCGGTGGTGATGCAACAGGCTGCGGCGAACAGGAGGGGATAATGTTTCATAAGGCTCATGGTGTCCTTGTTATTTGCCCTGGAGTTTGACTACAAAGCGGTTGGTGCCGGGCTGGAGATTATACCGGAGAAAGAGCAGTTCACGCGGCAAGATCTTGCCCTCGACGAGTCCGGGGGCTTCGGCGATCTGATACAGGCAGTAGTCGCCCCACAGGGCAAAGCCATAGGGCATTGCCTTGGGGCTGTCTACTTCGATGTGGATCTCCCGGCTCCAGGTGTATTGAACATTTTGAATGAGCCGGGGGCGGGGAATATGGGTTTCAGCGTAAAAGTCCTGCGTGTCCCAGGGTTTGCTGTAGTTGCGTATGCAGACGGGCTGCACCTGGCCGTCAACAAACATCATTTGGGCGCCCCTGTCGTAGTGCAGGAAAGTGCGCGGCCAGGGGCCGGGGCAGGTGTTCCAGGCAAAATCCGGGTTGGGGGTCGGGGTCGGGGAGTTTTCCCACAGCATGTAGGAGGATGCGGTCTTTTCATTCTGGTCGCGGTAGGTGCGCACGGCATCTGCCACGGTCATCATGCGGGCATGGGGCTTGATGTGGGCGACAAAGCGGTCCAGCATGATGAGTGACTCGCGAATGTCCTCTTCGGTATAGCAGCGCCAGCCGTCGGCAATTTCCGTTTCGTGCGCCTCCTGGTGCTGAAGGAGGAAGACCTGCTCGTTATACCGCGTGTTCCGGATATAATTGTCGGCCAGCGCCTTCCAGTAATCTATGTTGTCCCATGCGCAGATGGAACCGCGCGCAACATCGTTGGGGTCTGTGGAATAGAGGCAGGGATTGCCGCTATGGTAGCTCTTCAGCAAATCCCGGGCTGTCCACTCAACGGCGACCACGCCGCGTCCATCAGCAGGCCGCAACCGGTCTTCCGGATTCATGTAATAGAAGCCCCAGGGACAGCCCCGGTCGGTTATCTGGTCGACTTCAATCTGCTCCCAGCAGAAGCCCCACAAACCTTCAAAACCGAGGTCTTGGCAAATTTTTACAATTTCTGGGTCGGTGTGCCCGGAGGCAATCCGGCATTCAGCCCAGGGAAGCACTTTCTGGATGGATTCACGTATGCCCGCCAGGCGGTCACGGCGTTGCTCATAGGTGCCCTCGGTGCTGACCGGCGCAAGCGACAGTTCGGATGGAGCCACGGCAACATCGTCTCCGTAGCGGTCGTGCCATGCGTTGAGTTCTTTGGCGGCCGCCCGTGCGGAATCGACGCTGACCAGCCAAGTGATGGGAACACCATGGGGATGAAGCGTCTCGGCAAGCCGCTGCATGCCGAGCAGCGAGGTCTTTTCGTTTTTGTAACGGGAAGCAATCGCTGCGAAACTATAGATAAGTTCGCCCATTAGAGTGTTTCCAAGAGTGATGAATTCACGGCTTCTTTCCTTTTTCCAAGAAGGCATTGGGATCTTCGGCGACATATTCAACGGCAGACAACGCCGTCGCCGCCTTTGCTGAGAGACGACCCACTGCGGCGTTCATGGCCACAGCGAGAGCGCTGCCCTGGTCATCCGCGAGGGGTTCAACTTCGCACAGCGTGCCGGACCAGAGCACCTTGGGGGAGAGCGCATCACGCAGTTCGAGGCGCAGTTCCACTTCGGCAACGGCCGGCTTCACCGTGCGGTTCACATGGAAAGCGCGCAACTCGCCAGTTAGCTCTGTGTTGGGGCGCGCCATGTTGAAGGCATTTCCAACATCCGAGAAATGGGCTGATGCAAGGATCGCGTCTGTGACGCAGCGGGTGAGCGTGGTGGCGGGAGTTTCCGCCCAGGACTGGTTTGAAAGGGCGTCAAGCCGGAAGTCGGGTTCGAGAACAACCATGCGCCTGTCATACTGGACCGGGGCCTCAAACTCGCGAACGCCCAGCGTGGCAGCGAGGGCCTTTTCTGCCTTTGGTACCGCTATCGTCGGCCGGAGCATGAAGGTTTTGGGCCCAACGACCTCGCGCGGACCCAGGCAACCTGAGCAGAGCAGCAGCATGGCGCTTAGCGAGAGCATGCCCAGTCTTCGGAGGTCTCCCGGGCCATTTGTGCGTTGTTTCATGGCTTCATTGGCTCCATCGTTGAATCCCATCAGGGTTGGGTCTTTATCTTGGCTTTGCCGCGGACAAGCTGCGAGGGATCCTGCTGCAACTGTTCTAGCAGCACCCGGACGCTGTCAAAGGCCCGCCGCAGGTCGGTCATGGCCGCCCGCAGGGTGTATTCGACATTGCTCGTTTCATGGGATACATCTGCGGCCACCGTGCCGAGCTTGCCCACCGTCTTGTCCATCTCCTCAGCGAGGCTGGATATGTTCTTCAAGGCTTCGTTGAGACTTTCCTGCGTCTTGGGCACATCAAACTGCTGCAGCTTGTCCCCGGCTATCTTGACAAGCCGCTGCATGTCGGCGGCGAGTGTTTCCAAGTCTTTGCTGCGGCCGTCAAGGGCACTCATGACGGAGTCCACGTTCTCGTGGACCTTTTTGATCGTGGCGGTGGTTTCCGTGAGGAAATCAGAGCCTTTGTCCGCGAGCCCTTCGCCTTTGCCCAGGATATTCTTGAGGTGGTCCACAATATCCTTGGCATCCTCATCACCCAGCTTGGCCAGTTCGTCGTTAATCTTGCCCACGATGCCGGACACCTGGTCCATGACGTCGGTAATCTGTGAACTGATCGCGCCGAAGGTGGACATTCTGGTGGGAATCTGGCTGTTCGGGGGCAGGGGCCCCTCTTTCGGATTCCCACCGTCCAGGCCTACGGCCATGGTCCCCGCGGCGATACTGTAGAGGACCAACTGCCCCTGCACGCCGTTGTGCAGGCTGACTTTGCGGGGATCGATGATGGCTTCGACATGGGCACGGCGGTTTTCGGTCACAAAGATCTCCTTGACCTTTCCCACGGGCACACCGAGATACACGACCAGACCACCCTCGTAGAGGCCGAGTATGGATTCGTCAAACTCCAGCCAATAGGGGGTGCCCGGTTCCTTGTAGAGTCCGGTGATCACCATCGTCGCGGCGACGGAAAGGCCGACGCAGACGCCCAGGAAGGCACCCACCTTAACCTTCTGTTTTCGTGTGGCCACTGATTTAACCCTCGTGTTGGCGCGGCAGCATCATGCCAACTGCCGTTGTTCAATATGTTCATCGGCGCGGCGCTCAAAGAACTGCCTGACGCGCTCGTTCGTGCTCTTTTCAACGTCGTCCAAGGTTCCCAGAAAGATTACCTTGCCGCGGTCCAGCATGAGAATGCGGTCGGCCGCAAGCTTGATGGAGTCCAGTTCATGGGTGACGATAATGAAGGTGGTGCCCAAAAGCTTGTTGAGTTTCATGACCAGTTCATCCAGACCGGCGGCCATGATGGGGTCCAAACCGGCGGAGGGTTCGTCAAAGTAGACCAGGGGCGGGTCAACGGCGATGGCACGGGCCAGCCCCGCGCGTTTTCGCATGCCGCCGGACAAATCACTGGGCATGAGATGTTCCGCCTGGGCAAGACCCACCAGGCTGAGTTTCATGCGGACCAGGGGTTTCACCAGACTCGGATCGACAGACCCAAACTCCACCATCGGCATGGCTATATTGTCGCCGACGGTCATGGAATTAAAGAGGCCGCTGGACTGAAAGGCGATGCCGATGGACTGCTGCATGACGGCGAGCTGGTCCTCATCCATGCTTGCAATGTCACTGCCCTGAAAGACTATCCGGCCGGAAGTCGGTCTGAGCAGGCCGCAGAGGTGCTTGAGCAGTGTGCTCTTGCCGCATCCGCTCCCGCCGATAATCATGAAGATCTCGCCGCGGCGAACCGTAAAGGACACCCCGTCCAGCACTTTGGTGTCTCCATAGTGCGTGACGAGGTTTTCCACCTCGATGATTATGTCGCCCTTTGATTCCATGTTTCTTCCGGGGGAAGCTCCAGTCTATTTCATAATGTAGTAGAAGAATGACGCAAAAATGATGTCAATGACAATCAGGGTGAATATGTCCATGACCACGGCCCGGGTGGTCATGCGCCCCACGCCCCGGGAACCGCCGGTCACACGAAACCCGTTGTGGCAGCCGATCAGGGCGATGGCGACGGCGAAGAACAGCGATTTTAGCAGACCCTGACCGATATCACCCATGGACGTGGCGCCCAGGGTCTGCTCATACCAGATGGACGGTTGAAATCCGAGAACGCCAATACCCCAAAGGGTGCCGCCGAGAATGCCCGAAAACATGCCCAGCACGGTCAGGCAGGGGAGGGCCACAATCATGGCCAGCAACTTGGGCGCAACGAGGTATTGGGTCACGCTGATACCCATTCCGCGCAGGGCGTCTATCTCTTCCTGCACCTCCATGGTCGCGATTTCCGCAGCAATGGCCGCGCCCGTGCGGGCCGACACGACCGTGGCGGTCATGACCGCGGCCAACTCGCGGGCAAAGGCAATGACAACCAGATTGGCCACGAATATCTGGAGACCGAAGGCCTCAACCTGCTTGGCCGAAAGCATGGCGATAATCAGGCCCAGCAGAAAATTCATCAGACAGACGATGCGCACGGCGCGCACGCCCATTTCGTGAAGTTCGTCGAGGAAGGCGCCAAAGCGAAAACCCCTGCCCTCCAGCGGCGCAACGAGGGTCCAGTAAATGGCATCGATGCAAAGTTCGAGAAATTCCCGGAACTCTTTGGTAAAGTTGATGACCTCGCCGCCGAACTCTTCGAAGAGCACGGTGTCAACACGGGTGTCCGTGGCCGGGCGTTGCATGCCTGGTTCGAGCATGTCCATGAATGCGGCGACATCACCGGCGGCACCGACACACACGGCAGTCTTGCCACCGTTGCGCAACTGTTCTGCTATGCGGAGAATCCAGGCACCGCCAAAGGAGTCCATGGACAGCGTGGCGGAGAGGTCAATCTCGACGTCGGCAGGGACAACTTTCTTGCCGCATACCACTTCAAACAATGTGCGGCCCGTGTCCTGGTCAAGTGTTTCGGGGCATCTCACACGGGTTGGGGTCATGCCTGCCCTTCCGTGCGTGTGCGAAGCAATGCTTCAAATTCCTCTTCCGTAAGGACGGGGACGCCCAGCGTCCGCGCCTTTTCGAGTTTTGAACCTGCCTCCGCCCCGGCTATGACATAATCGGTCTTCTTGCTTACGCTGCCGGAGGTCTTTCCGCCCAGCGATTTAATGTGCGCCTCTATACTGTCGCGCGAGTAGTTCTGCAGGGACCCGGTGGCCACAAAGACCAGCCCGAGCAGCGGTTGGGGACGGACGTTCCCCTCCTCAACGGCATCGGCCAGGCTGACGCCGGCCTCCCGGAGGCGCAGAATGAGACTTTTATTCTCCTTCACCGCAAAGAATTCCCGAATGCTTTCCGCCACCACCTCGCCGATGTCGGACAATGTGGTGAGCAAATCGGTTCCGGCAACCATCAGGGCATCCATAGTATGGAAATGATCTGCCAGAACCTCTGCGGTGCGGCTGCCCACGTGTCGAATGCCCAATCCAAAGAGTAGCCGGGCGAGGGGACGGGATTTGGATGTTTCCACGGCGGCAAGAAGGTTTTCAGCGGACTTGTCGCCCATCCGTTCCATGCCGATAAGCTTTTCCCGGTTCAACTGATAGAGGTCGGAAGGGTCTGATACAAGTCCTTTGTCCACCAGTTGCTCGACGAGTGCTGGACCAAGGCCTTCTATGTCCATGGCTTTGCGGCTGGCAAAATGTTCAAGGCGGCCTCTAATCTGGGCAGGACAGGCAATGTTAAGACAGCGCAGTATGGCTGCATCGGGGTCTTTGTGGACTGCACTTTGGCAGGCAGGGCAGTTTGTGGGGACGGGGAATGCATCGGCGCCAGAAGGTCGTTCCTCAGGAACGAAGCGAAGCACTTGGGGGATGATTTCGCCCGCCTTTTGGACTTCAACGAGGTCACCGGGGCGCAGGTCCTTTTGCGCGAGATCCTCAAAATTGTGAAGGGTGGCCCGCTTCACCACGGTGCCCGCCAGGGGGACCGGTTCCAGCTCGGCAACGGGGGTCAATGCGCCGGATTTTCCCACCTGCACGACGATTTCACAGAGGCGGGTGCGGGCTATTTCGGCGGGGAACTTGTAGGCAATAATCCACCGTGGCGCCTTCGAGGTGGCGCCGAGCCGGTCGCGTTGGTCGCGGCGGTTGACTTTGATCACCATGCCGTCAGTGGCGTATTCCAGAGAGAAGCGGCGTTCATGCCATTCGTCGCAGACCTTCGTTACGGAATCAATATCGTCGCAGAGGGTCCAGTATGGGTTGACCGGAAGCCCAAAATGGGTCAGCAACTTGAGCGTGTGCTCGTGGGTCGGGGGAAGTGCGTCCGAACTGAGCACCATTTCATACACGAAAATATCTAGTCGACGGCGGGCCACCTCGCGGGAGTCGAGCAGTTTAAGAGTGCCCGCGGCGGTGTTGCGCGGATTCCGAAACGGTTCGAGGTCCTCCGCTTCGCGTTCGCGGTTGATGCGATCCAGCTCGGCATAGGTCATGTAGACCTCGCCCCGAACTTCAAGGACGGCCGGTGCGTCACTGAGCCGCGCAGGGAGGGATCGGATGGTGCGCACGTTCTCGGTGACATCGTCTCCGCGCACACCATCGCCGCGGGTGGCGGCGCGGACAAGTACGCCCTCTTCGTAGCGCAGACTCATCGAAAGTCCGTCGAGTTTAAGTTCAACCAGGTACTGCGGCGCTGCGTCCTCCAGTCCCTTGCGTACGCGCGCGTCGAATTGCGCCAGTTCCTTCTCGTTGTAAGTGTTGTCTATTGAGAGCATGGGCATGGAATGAACTACGGTCTGAAAACCGTCCGTCGGGGCGCCGCCGACCCGTTGGGTCGGTGAATCAGGGGCCGCGAGTTGCGGATACTCCCGCTCGATGTCCTGGATCTCACGCATGAGCGCGTCATATTCGAGGTCGGACACCTCCGGCACCGCCTCTTGGTAATAAAGGCGATTATGCCGCTCTATTTCGGACTTTAGGGCCTGCAAGTGGCTCCTTACAGCCTCAGGCAGTGCCCCCGCATCCGTCCCATTCCGCATTATTGTCCTCCGCTTCCCGCGTTGTCGACCACGGGAGAGGTGTCATGGCGTCATTATAGACTAATCCCCACTCCTGTTCACCGTCACCGTCAAGGTGGTCGCGGCGTATTTGACCCCGACCCGCCTGCGATCTACACTTGACCCGGCCCCCGCGCGGACGCTCGGTTATCGCGGAAGCCGCTGGAGCACAGATAACAAGCGCTTGACCGAAGGTGCAGGGTGCCAGGTTGGGCGAAATTGGAGCGTAGACCATGCGAAAGATGTCATGGATGTTGGCAGTCGGGATGATGATGGGGTGTATGTTTATTTCGGGTTGCCCGCTGAGCCCCATACAACTCGTCGGGGAGATGATTCCTGTCCCGGCGGGTGAGTTTACCATGGGTTCCACGGGGACCGGAGACGATGCGGCGTACGGCGAACCGGACGAATTTCCCGCACATGCCGTCACCCTCGATTCCTATGAGATCGGAAAGAACCTTGTCACGAACCAGCAGTTTGCGTATGTGTTGAATTGGGCGAAGATAAGGGGATTCTTGAAGACTTCGACGGGATCAACATGGACCGGGACAGGCAATATTTATGCGGGCGGTGATTTGCAGATCATTGTTGCCTATGCCGACAGCGATTGCAATGTGCAGTATACGGACAAGTTGTTTTCGGCCAAGGAGAGGGCCGCGCTGCCCAGGGCCACCCGGCATTCAATGAACGCGCATCCCATGGTGGACGTCTCTTGGTACGGGGCGCTGGCTTACTGTAATTGGCTCAGTCGCATGCAGGACCTTGCGCCATGTTACGATATGAACTCGCCCGGGTGGCCGATGACAATTGCCCCAGGCACCTCCGGTGGTTACCGGTTGCCCACCGAAGCGGAGTGGGAGCGTGCCGCAGGGTGGGATGTTGCAGCTGCCGGTGGCCCCAAGCACTGGATATATGGTTTCAGCAGCGACACACTGACAGGGAAAGATCGCGAGAACTATTACGATTTGAAGCCGGATTTCGTCAATCCGCTCGGACTCAATGGGAACCCCTTTACTTCCCCCGTCGGCTGGTTCAACGGAGTGAATGTCAGCCTTAACGGGAACGTACACACGGTGAACAGTGTGAGCCCTGTTGGCGCCTATGATATGAGCGGAAACGTTTGGGAGTGGTGCGGTGATTGGTATTTGGACAGCTACTACGAAGGCGGTTCCATGAAGAATCCTCTTGGGCCTGATTCAGGCGCCTTGCGCGTGGTTCGCGGCGGTTCTTGGCGGAACTACGGCTATAACAGCCGTTCGGCGTCGCGCCACAGCGTTGCTCCCGATGACCCGGACTTCTATTACGGCTTCCGTCTCGCACGGACCAAATAGCGGTGTTGCTCGGGCCGAGGAATGAAATTCCCGGCAAGGTGCTGGAGCCTTGCATGTGGATAGGGCAAGCAGGAGAGGGAAGTTGTTGGGGAAGTTTGACGTGGGGTGCCCCGAGTCTTACCATGTAGGAAGAATGAAGTAAACGATACGGAGATATGCCGGTCATGATAGACCTGAACAAAATAAGCAGCCTGCTGGGTTGGCCCGAAAAACGCAAAGAAATCGAAACGTCCATCGAGGCCATCATCGGTGCCGTTCCCGAGAAGCGCGTCGAGCCCCAAATGAAGGTCACTGAGGAGTATGAAACCCGTGGGCTGACGCGCAAGCGGGTGAACCTTTTCGTCCGAGAAGATGAACTCGTCTCAGGCTGGCTGTTTGTGCCCGACGGCAAGGACGAGTCACCGGCGATACTCTGCTGCCACGGCAAGACGCCCCACGGCAAGGATGAGGCGGCGGGATTGGACGGCAACCACCGGCTTGCCTTTGCGCAGCACTATGCGGAACGGGGTTACATCACCTTCGCCATTGACACCATCACCACCGGGGAGCGCATTTCTTTCAAGCGCCAACCCTTCGATACAGAAATCTTCTACAAGGACCATCCCCACCTGAGTCTCGCCGGAAAGATGCTCGCTGATCACATGCACGCGATTGACGTCTTTGCCGAGGTGAAACGCGTCGATGCCACGCGCATCGGCGTGGTCGGTCATGGGCTTGGCGGCCTTAACGCACTGTTGCTCGCGGCCTTTGACGACCGGGTGCAGGCCTGCGTGGCGAGTTGCGGCTTTACCCGCTTTGCCACCGACAAGAAGCCCGGCACGTGGGCCGGTGATGACAGCCTTATGCTGATTCCCAAGGTCGCCGATGGAAAGGCCGACGCGCTTCCTTTCGACTGGGAGCATATCCTGGCGCTTGCCGCGCCCACGGCGCTTCAGGTGATCACGTCCCTTTCTGAATCAGTGCATGCAAATCCCAAGAGCTGCCAGAAGGCCGTCACCCAGGCCAGCAAGGTTTACAAGTTGCTCGGTGCCCAAAGCGCGCTTAACCATTACACCCACCACGACGGTGATGAGGTCACCCCCGAGACGTTAGAAGTTGCGGACGAGTGGTTTGAGCGCTGGCTGTAATTGGCGGTTTCAACCTCTTTTCTTTTACACCGCAACCTCGAAGAACCTCGTCTTTCCGGAAAGTTGGCACATCCATGTCCGCCCAAGCCGCACCTAAACCACTGCTGAGCGTTATCGGCGCAGTCAAGAACTACGGGTCCCAACCGGTTCTTGACGGGGTGTCCCTAACCATTAACGAGGGGGACCGCGTAGGGCTTATCGGCCGAAACGGCTGCGGAAAGTCCACCCTGATGCGCATGATGGCCGGACTGGACCGCCTCGACGCGGGCGAGATCACGGTAACGCAGGGCATGCGCGTTGCCATGCTGGGCCAGCAGAGCGACCTCGACCGAAACCAAACCGTTGGGGAAGCGCTGCGGGCCGCCGCTTCTGAACTGCACGAACTGCTGGAATCGTACCAGGAAACGATGCGGCGACTGGCCGGTGCTTCGGAGGACTCCAGGGAATACCACCAACTGCAGGAACAGTGCGACCACCTTCACCATGCGCTGGACATTGCCGATGGATGGCATCCGGAGCAGGAATCACGGCGGGTGGCCAGCGCCCTGCGTTTGCCCTCTGAAGACCAATTGTTGTCGTCACTCTCGGGTGGAGAATTGCGGCGTTTGGATATGGCCACGAAAATAATCCTGCATCCCGATATCCTGCTGCTTGATGAGCCGACCAATCATATCGACACCGAGAGCATCGCCTGGATTGAGGGCTATCTGGAACGTTACGAGGGGGCCTGCGTGCTGGTCACGCACGACCGCTATTTCCTTGACCGGGTGGTGAACAGGATTGTCGAACTGGAATTCAGCCATGTCTATTCTTTTCCCGGAAGTTACGCCCGGTTCCTGGAGCAGAAGTCGGCCGTGGAGGAGGTCCGGGCTCGCTCGGAGGACAACCGTCTTGCGCTGATCCGCCGTGAACTGGCCTGGTACCGGCGGGGCGCCCAGGCCCGCACCACCAAGCAGAAGGCGCGGATCAACCGCTTTGTGGAGGTGAATGAGGAAGGGCCTCCGATGCAGCACCGGGACTTCCTCTTTGAGATTCCCGAGCCGGAACGGCTTGGTAAAAACATTTTAGAGGCGCGCCAAATTACCCACGGGTACGGGGACCGCACCCTGTTCCATCGATTCTCTCTTTACATGCGCAGCGGCATGCGTGTCGGCATCATCGGGCCAAATGGCTGCGGGAAGACAACGCTGGTCCGCGTGCTCATGGGTACGGAGCGCCCGGGCAAGGGCGAGGTCGCCATCGGTGACACGACGCATTTTCTCTATCTCGACCAGCATCATGCCGACGTGGACCCGGCGCAGTCTATCCTTGATTTCGTTTCAGACGGCGCGCGTTTTTGGGAGGTCGGCAAGCATCGTGTCTTTGTCCCGGCCTATGTGGAGAAGTTTCTGTTCGATAAGGAAAGTGTCCACATGCCCATGGGCAACCTGTCCGGCGGCGAACGAAACCGGCTGGACCTCGTCCGGCGTTTGCTGCGCGGCGGTAATTTCCTGATTCTCGATGAACCCACCAATGATCTTGATCTGTTCACTCTGCGCTTGCTGGAGGAAACCATCACGGCTTTTGAAGGTTGCGCATTGGTGGTCAGTCACGACCGATACTTTCTAAACCGGATTTGCACGCATCTATTGGTCTTTGGGGAGAATGGGGAAATCCACGAGATTACAGGCAACTACGACGATTACCTGCTCTTTGAAGAGCGGCGGAAGGAAGATCGGGTCAGGGAGGCTCGGGCTGCGTCCGCCACAGCACCCGCGCCCGTGCGCAGGGATGAAACGGCGCGGGGACAGAAGCTGTCCTGGAAGGAAAAGCAGGAGTTGGAGGGGATGGAGGCGGTTATTCTGGAAGTGGAGGAACAGGTCACCGCTTTGGAAGTGGAAATGCAGTTGCCCGGTTTCTATGAGCAGCCGCACGACCTAGTGCTCACGAAGCTGGATGCATTGAAGACCGCTCGAAAAAGGGTGGAGGACCTGTATCAGCGCTGGCAGGAGCTGGAGGCGCGGCAGTCCTGATTCGCCGGTGGTGTTGCTGTCTGGCTAAATGTTGTTCGGATAGCGTCTGTGGTTTTTGTTCATTTCCATGGGGGGGCGATTTCGGGCAGCTTTGAGGACGAACCATTCATTAAGGACCGCGACGAGGGTCAGTCCTGTGAAATAGATTGACCCAAAGGCCATCACCCGGTAAGGTTCTTCCGGCCAGAGTCCCTTGTCCTTGAAATGCTGCGCGGCAATGACCGCCGCTGTCACACCAAAGGGGGGAACGGGCAGTGCCGAGGTTCCGAAGGCGCCGAAGAGGTAGAGCACCGTCATGGCTGCCCAATTCATCATCAGCGCCGCTTGGCCGTCCCTGTCCGGAGGACGCAGCACCACGGTTGGGAAACGGCTCATGATGAGGCCCCAGAAAGCCCACAAGGGCCACCACCCACCGTACATGGCTGCAAAGGCGGCGGCAAAAAGGGTATACAGTGCCGTCAATGCGGCAAACATTCCCGCCCGGGATGCGCGCGACTCGTCTCTTGCCGCCAACGCTCCAAAAAATCCGGAAGCGTGAACGACGATGAACTCCATCAGCATGACAAAGGTTAAATGATGAACCGTGAGGGGGCCAAAAGTGTTGGGATAAAACCACGTGATGAAAAACATCGCGGCTATCCAGGCGTTCATACCACCTGCCCACAAGAGACGAACGACAGACATCAATGCACTTTCCTCAAGACTGGTACCTCTATGGTTTCGGTTATTTTCTGTCTGCTGCAAATGGCAGCCCTAGAAAACCAGCGCGCCAATGGCAAGTATACTTGAAGGACCTCTCGAAATGGGATTCAGCTCTCTTTATGATTTGTGGAAACAAGGGCGTCGGTATTCTCTATGGTTGGCGGGTCAAGTCAATTATCCAACGGAGTCAGGGAAAAGGTGGAGGAAGTTGCCGAACACCGGGGGCGATTGCTCTGCTATACTTCTGCTCGCATGAGCGAACCTCTCTTACATGTGTTGGTCATTAACTGGAACGGGCGCGAGCATCTCGACGGCTGTTTCGAGTCACTTTTGTCCGCCCAATATGGAAATATCCGTTTTGTGCTGGTTGACAACGGCAGTTCGGACGGTTCTGTGGCGTATGTTCGGGAACGTTACGGCCATGACGCCCGTGTGGAGTTTCTGGAGCTTCCAGAAAACTTGGGATGGAGCGGTGGCAATAATGCGGGCATGCTGCGGGCCATGGAGGCGGGTGCGGCGTATGTTTTCCTTCTGAACAACGACACACGCGTTGACGCAAACGTTTTCGAGAACACTATTGCCCTGGCCGAAAGTTTTCCTCAGGTCGGGGTGGTTGCGCCCAAGATGGTGCTTTTCGGGCAGCGCTGTGTACTCAATTCAGTTGGCCTGTTTTGCACACCCGCCGGCACAAGTTGGGACATCGGCGCCGGTCGCCTGGACGGTCCACGGTGGAATGGGGGAGAGGCGGTCGTCGGCGCGTGCGGCGGTGCCTGTCTTATCCGCACGGAGGCTCTTAAGAAAACGGGGTTGCTGCCCGAAGAATTCGTCATTTATTTGGATGACCTTGATCTCTGTCTGCGCATTTGGGATGCCGGTTATGAGGTCCGTCCCTGTCCCGACGCCGTGGTCGAGCACAAGTTCAGTGCCTCGATGGGGGAGGGGGAGCGCGCCAAGTACAAGTATTTTCTTGCCACGCGCAACCGGTTCTTGGTTGTGTTTCGCAATTTCAGTTGCTTGCGGATCCTCCAAAGTGCGCCCTGGATTGCGTTGGCTGAGGCGCGTTCTCTGGGCCGGGCGGTCCTCGATGGACTGTGGTGGCGCATTGGCGCGCATTTCCGAGCGTGGATTTATACAATTATTAGGTTGCCGTCATTGCTTGCCTATCGGCAAGCGCGCAAGAGACTCGGTCTTTCCATGGGGCGTTTCTGGCTCATGATGCACCGGGGCGAACTGTTTTGTCCCGGGGTGGAACTGCCACAAGACGGGTGG
Source organism: Candidatus Hydrogenedentota bacterium (assembly GCA_903893795.1). Taxonomy (GTDB): domain Bacteria; phylum Hydrogenedentota; class Hydrogenedentia; order Hydrogenedentales; family CAITNO01; genus CAITNO01. The sequence goes on from CAITNO010000066.1 coordinate 80,251, forward strand.
TATAAATCGAGGAGCGTGGAGGGGCGGGAAGTGCGGCCCATGAGTGCCACCGCGTGGATTGACACAGAGGGCGGACAGTTGCGCGTTTTCCACGCGAATTGTTATCCTCACTTGGGTGCAACACAGGTGCGCATGGAGGTTAAGGGAAAGACCCTGGCCTTATTGTCGGCCAGCCATATGGAAACTGTCCAAGTGGAGGTCCCGACAGGAAGACTGATGTTTGTTGCGGAACGCATCTTTCATGCCGAAGAAACGGGTGCTTTGACGGAGTATGGCGGTTGGATTTCTGTCGAACCGGGATGATTCATCCCATTGGACACCGAACTATTATGGTTGCTGACTTATTAGAGCTTTTTCGGGAGCGAGTTCGTCGAGTAGATGAAGCGTTGGAAGCCCGTCTTCCTGCGGCCGCGAGCGCCCCGGAAAAGGTCCACGAGGCAATGCGCTACGCCGTGTTTGGCGGGGGCAAGCGGTTGCGCCCTGTGGCGATGCTTGCGGCGGCCGAGGCATTGGGACGGCGTCCGGAAGCCTTTTTCGAAGCTGCCTGCGCGGTGGAGCTTGCCCATACCACTTCGCTGATCCTGGACGATCTTCCCTGCATGGACGATGCGGAACTGCGCCGTGGCCGACCCTGCACACACAAGAAATACGGTGACGCCACCGCATTGCTCGCGGCGATTGCCCTGCTGAGCCAGGCGTTTCGTCTTGTTGCCCGCAATGCCTGTACTCTGGGCAACCCGGAGAACGCCTCTGCGGCCGTGACGCTCCTGGACGAGGCGTTGGGGCCGCGCGGACTGGTCGGCGGCCAAGAACTGGACCTTCGGATGACCGGCATTGATATATCTCTCGACACGGTGATGCACGTGCATGCGAAAAAGGCCGGTGCGCTCTTTGTCGCGGCAGTGCGCCTTCCCGCCGTGCTGGCCGGGGTGGACAGCGACCGTGCGCAGCGGCTTGCCGATTTCGCCGCTCCCGTTGGGCTGGCTTTTCAGATTACCGACGACCTGATCGACACGGCCGACCCAAGCGAGGACGCGGGAAAATCGACCTTCGTGACACTTTTGGGGGAAGAGGGCGCGAGGCAGCGTGTTGACGCCCTAATCGATGAGGCCATTTCCGCCATTCTACCCTTGGGGGACGGGGCGGAGGGGCTGAGGCATCTGGCAAAATATGTCCAATCCCGGCAAGTCTGACAATTCAGTCCTCTATCTGCGCATCCTCGTCCTGCTGGCCCTGATGGCGATTGCAGGTGCCGCTGGTTTGTGGATGGGCAAGAGGTCTGTTCCAGAAGAAATGCCCGTTGTGCCCAGGTCCACTGAAGAATTGGCCCAGTCGAGTCCAAGCAAAGCCGTGCCAAATTCAGCAACCCCTGCGCCCGACCCTTCGTCACCGCCTGTGTATTTCTTTGCGCATCCGCAGAATGAGGAGTCCTGGAAGACGGTTCTCGAAGAGGTTGCCATGGCCTCGGAGGCAAATATTCACCAGTATATAGTGCCCGTTACCATGAGTTGGACAGATGGAAAGGCGGCCGGGGAGGCCTTGTCGGGGCTTAAGCGCTACATTTCTGCCGACCCCAAGGCGACGTTTTTTGTGCAGGTCAGTCTAAACCCTGACGAAGTGTGGCGTGAGGCTCATCCCGGTGAACTGATGGTGGTCAACGGCACACCGCAGGCGCTTCCGAGTGCCGCTTCACAGCAATGGATCGAGGATGCGCGCGGGGCGCTCACCCGGCTTATGGAAGCGGTGGAGGGGGGCGAGGTAAGCAGAAGAATATCGGGGTACGTCCTTCGGGGCCTCGTGGATGACCTGTGGATACAACCCACGGAATATGACCGCTCTGAAGCCAACCGGCAGGGATTCAGGGATTGGCTGCTCCGCCATTACGGGAGTCAGGATGAGTTGCGCAAGGCTTGGCGCATGCCCGAAATGAAGGCGGGGGACGTGGTCATTCCGGATCGGCCGGAAACGGATAATCTTGGCCAGGTCTTTTTTGCGCTGCCCGCCGCACAGCCAACCGTCGATTTTCTGCGTTATACTTCGGAAATCACCGCCGAGGCAATTGCCGCCATGGCCTCCCATCTTGCGGCAACATCAGCGATTAAGCCGGTGCTCCTTGCCTCCTACGGCTACAGTTTCGAGCTTCTCTCGAATGCCGCCGGCCATTTCGCGCTGATCAATCTCCTTCAAAGCGATTTGGATGGATTCATCAGCCCCGTCTCTTCCGTTGACCGGGGTCTGGGCGGGGTCGGCGGATTTATGGGGCCCGTTCACAGCCTTACTTCGCGCGGCCGGACCTGGCTGGTGCTCGATGACACGCGTACCGGTGTGCAGCGGGATGAGGGCACCGGCCAATTCTCCCGGATGCGGGGCGTTCGCGCTGAGGACATCTTCGATGTTCAGCGCCGGAACTTTTCCGCAGCCCTGGTGAACGGCCTTGGCATTGTCTGGTCTGACCCAGGCGGGGAAGGCTGGCTGCATGACAAAGACCAGCTTTCAGAGCTTGGGCGCATGCGAGAAATCTACGCGGCCCATCCCGCACCCTTTCCGGGCGAACCGGCCAGTTCGGCTTCCGTCGGGGTGAACGTGGTTGTGGACGAAGATTCGCGTTTTTATCAGCAGTGCGATGCAAAGGTGAATGCACTGCTGCTCAACGGTGGGCGTGATGCCGTGCTGCGCGCCGGTGTGCCGTCACGTTTCGTGCTCCTTCGTGATGTGATTGAGGGTTTGGCTCCACCGGCTCCAGTTTATCTTTTCACTAATGCGTTCCGGCTTTCGGCCGCTGACCGAAAATCCCTTCAGGAGCGACTGGCCCGTGAGAATGCCTGCGCGATCTGGTTATACGCTCCGGGTTATATCGACTCCGTGGGTTCGGTGGACAACATTTGTGCCACCACAGGCATGACGGTCAAGGCTTTTGAGAAACCAGCCTTAAGCTCTTCGGTTTTCCGAATTCCCGGGCAGTTCCTGGCGGAAAACACAGTGATAGGACTGCCAGAAACGTGGAATCCCCTGTTCTATATCGAGGACCAGGGGGCCGATGTGTTGGCACAGTACAAAGCCTCAGGGAAGGCAAGCATTGCGGTGAAGTCTCAGCCGGCAGGATGGACATCGGTTTACGTGGCTGAGCCCTGCATTGTTCCTGGACTTGTATGCGAACTGCTCCGCATACTTGAACAGCCGCTCTTTGTTCAGCCTGGAGAGGTCAATTGCTACGATGCTGTTTATGCCGGTGGACACTTGCTTGCCATCCACGGAAGCCAGGAGGGTAAACGGACCGTTGGATTGGGCGCCTTTTTCGATATTGAGGATCTCTTCGATTCCTCCATCGGGTGGGTGCAAAAAGATGGATTTCTTCTGCCTTTGCATACGGGTGAGACCCGCCTTTTTTCACTTAAACCCATCTGAATAGGGGCGAACCTGTGGATTTTGCCCTTTGACACGGGAACCGGACCGTGGGAGTCAAATATTGCAGGAGGAAGCATTCATTCTTGTTTGTACTCCTGCGGGAAAGTTTTTTGGTTTGGAGTGTGTTTTGCTTGCATTATGAAAGAAAAACGGATATTCTGCAAAGAGAAGGAAAAACCGGCTTTGGGAAGCCGGATTCATGGTGAGTTGGCAGTTGAGGGCGGGATGAGTGAGTTCGGGAGTTCCCGGACCGGTACGCTAGTGAGGGAAAAGCATGGCAGGTGGCGCTGAAAAGAATATTCGTGGCGAAGATCCAATGCGGTTGTGTCCGGAATGCCGGATGCCTATAAGCATTCTGGCAAACCGTTGCCGCTATTGCGGGTCAACGGTGGGCAAGCCGCGCAAGGAAGTGGAAACGCTCACCGTAGAGGACTTGGGCGGTGAAAACCACTCGAACTACACCGTTTCCGGCAATGTGAAGGAGGCGCTTCAGTCTTTCATGACTGAGGAGAAGGCCACCTCGGACGCCAAGGCCCGGGAACGGGAGCAAAGTCGCGGCTGGTTTGGAAAGAAGAAGAATACGGGCACGTCGTCGGTCTCTGCGGGAGTGTCGTTGCCCCAGTTGGACACGGCGCGGCATGACTTGGCATCGTCTTTGGGGCTCGACGAACTTTCAACCAGCCACACGCCCATACGACCTTCCGCAACGCAGGAATGGATGCGCAAAGCGATGTATGGAGGGGCAATAATCGTTGGACTGGCCGTCCTTTGGTTTGGCGGCAACCTGGCCCACCGCAAGTATGCCGACTACAAAGAACGTAACAAGCCTCAAGTTGCAGTTTATCCGAACAGGGCCGCGGAGATGTTGGCTGCGGGAAAATCTATTGTTGAGGTGTTGGAGGAGGCTTTGACGGCAGTCAAACAAAACGACACGCCCGAATACCGCTCAATCGCCGAAAACATGCGCGTGAAATTCCTGGAAGATGTTGATAGACGACTGAATGCCATTCCCTATGACCGCGGCGCGTTGGATTCGGCATCGACCGACGTATCCCGGATCGGCATGAAGGATACGGATGAGCGGGTAATCAAGCTCATGGAGAAGGTTAATCAGGAACTGAGTTTCTACAAGTTCGTTCTGGCGAGCGTGGACCACGACAAGAAGACGGCCACCTTCCGGCTGAACAACCCCAATATTCCTGAACGGGAACAAACCGTTTCGGAGGGGGATTACTTGCAGAATCGATTCCTTATCAAACGCATCGGGCCCAATTTTGTGCGACTCGATGACCCCAAGGTTGTATCAGCTTCCGGTGCGCCCAGATCCATCATGGCGAGAGTAATGGTGCCTTTGGAGGCCAATTAGCTTTGGCGCGGCTGCTAAATATGCTATAGTCTCGCGCGGAACAAGAACAACAAAGGACGTGCAGTCGTCCATGCAAAGGGTTTCTGACAATGAGCTCACGTATTATGGCCTTGCTGCTTTCAGCGGCTGTTTTGACAAGTTTATCTTCGTGCAGCACCTTTCGGGGCTGGTTTGGCGGGGCCGACAGCAAGAAACAGGAAGTTGTGGCCGGTGCCGCCGATGGACCGGTAGCAATAGCCTCTAAAGAAGAGGCAGAGTCGCGCCTTCAGGGCACCCTAAAGGCATACATCTTGTCGGAATTGCGCCGCGGCGAAAAGGCCAAGCCCGATTTGGTGCACAAGCGCCCGTATTTTTTCAAAGAATATGTCGAGTATCCCGATGGGGCGGACAAATGCGACGTTCAATTGCGCGAAAACGATTCACGAACACGGCCCTTCATCGCAGAGGTGAAGGTAAATAAAGTGCGTTTTAGCACACGGATGTATCGCGAACGGGACAGGGCCGAGGAAGATGGCAACTTCCTGCGGGACACCGGCACAGAAACCCTCAACTATGAACTCCGCAATGGGCGTTGGCACCGCGTTGGCAGTCTGTATGTTGCGGCCAAGACGGAAGAGAACATATCCGGTGAATGGGTGCCCCGCCGTGATGAGACGGTGCGTGTGACTGCGGCTGAAACCAAACCGGGCTGGTTCAAGCGCACTTGGTCAAAGGTCACCGGCAGGGATACAGAATAGGCCTGTCAGGGGGCGTTATGCCCAATCCTTCCATGGAAACCACGCCTTGCAACGTGTATTCAGGCTGGCTTCGCTGGCTATTGCCGGCAGCAATAATCGCCGTTGCGGTAATTTCTGCGGGTAAACTGCGTCCCGGCCTGTTTATCGGCGATACCGTCACCAGTCGCCTTGCGACCGTCTATGCACTGGTTCACGAGGGAACTTGGCGTATAGACCATCCTGCCGACCTTCCTCCCGTTCCCTTCGAAACGCAATGTGTCGACAAGGTCGTGGTAAACGGTCGTCTCCTGTCGAGCAAACCGCCCGTGTTAACCCTGCTTATGACCGGGGAGTATTACCTGCTGCACCTTATTGGCGGATTCGACCTCGCGAAGAGGGAGGACCTGCGGCCCGTGCTGAGCTTCATGGTGCTCACACTGTGCCAGCTCAGCTTTGCTGTTGGTATGGTCTTTTTTGCTGCGACCATTTCCCTGTTTATTCGCAACCCCTTTCGTGCCGCTATTCCCTTGGCCCTGCTAGGCTTTGCCTCGCCTATTCCCGGTTATGCCCAACAGTTAAACAATCACACTCCCGCCGCTGCGGCGTTGATGGTTGCACTGTATTTCGCGCTTGCACTTAGCAGCGGCAAGAAGCCGCCTAAAGCATGGCGTTTTGCCGCTTTTGGCCTGTCTGCCGCCCTAGTTTTCGCATTCGACCTGCCCACTACGATTTTTGTGGCTATTGCGGCACTTGCGTTGGTTTGGAAATTCCCGAAACAGACCTTGATATGGGCCACTTTGGGGTCGAGCTTGCCGTTGTTAGCCCACTTTGGCGGTTTGTGGCTTGCCACCGGTGACCTTCGTCCTGTCCAGATGAGGGAAGCAGTCTACCTGTTTGAATCTTCTTACTGGCGCAATCCACTTGGAATCGATGCCCTCAATGAATCAAAGTTGACGTATTTATTCAACATAACATTCGGCAGAATGGGTGTGTTTATGTTGTTTCCATGTCTTATTGTGTCGGTATGTGGTGTTTCGGAGCTCTTGAGGCATGGGCCGCCAGAAATGCGGCTACCGGTGGTGCTGACCACATTTGCCTTTGTCGTTCTCACCGTTTATTACGTGAAGAGCACCAATAATTACGGGGGAGCGTCCTACGGTTTCCGCTGGTATATTGGCTCCGTGCCCGTGCTACTGCTCTTGGGTGTCCTGCTTTTTGACCGGCTGCGGTGGTACAGTGGCTGGATGTTGCTGGGCGTGGCGTCGCTGATTTCAGTATATTCCGCCTGGGAGTGTTTGCAGGCACCCTGGGGTGCGAACCACGAATGGACCTGTCGGTTGCTATTCGGTCCAGTGGTCTGACGGGAGGGGTTCGTCCGCCTTTTCTGGAACCGGCAGCCTCTTGCGTATTTCTGCGGCAAGGCGAATCCAATCGTGCACGGGAACCGTCTGGGGACGGCGGCCCGGGTCGATGCCCACCGATTCCAGAGCTTCAATAACGGCCTCTTTGGGGGCGCCAAAGGCACCGGAATGGGTCAGTCCATTGCGCAGCGTCTTGCGGCGCTGACTGAACGCGGCACGAACCACACGCATGACGAAGCGCAACTCCGTTTCAGGCAGGAGGGCCGGCTGGCGGACCCGGAAGCGCACAATGGCGCTGTCCACCTTGGGTTGCGGCACAAAGCAGGTCGCAGGCACCCGGTGTACCAGGTCGACTTCGGCACGCAGTGCCGCGGCAATGGTGAGCACACCGTAGTCGGAGGTGTTGACGCCCGCCACAAGGCGCTGTCCGACTTCCAATTGAACCATGACCACGAGGCGCGAGAAGAAGACGGGGGCTTCCAGGAAATGGAACAGCACCGGCGTGGTGATGTAGTAGGGCAGATTGGAAACCATCTTCAGTTCGGTGGCGCCGGGAAGATACTCGTTCACCAGTTCGGCCAGACTGTGGTTCAGAATGTCCCCGCGATACAGTCGGACGTGGGGCATCGCACCAAATTGTTCCTGCAAACAGGGCATAAACGACGCATCAATCTCCACGCAAAGCAGGCGACCAGCTTTGCGGCAAAGGCGACGTGTCAGCGCTCCCAATCCGGACCCCACCTCGATGACATTGTCCTGAGGGCCAAGTCCCCCAGCTTCAACCATTATGGCGTTAATATTGTCATCAAGCAGCAGATTCTGGCCCAATCCCTTTTTGAAACGTATGCCATACTTGTGGCAAAGCTCACGGAGAGGCATGGCTTTCGGTACGGGGGATAGCTCGGGTCCAAAGGCAATTTCAGGTTCGGTGGTCATTAAATGCCCTTACATTTGCGTCAGGGTAACGGTAAACTGGGCGTTGGGAGGCGCGTCAATTTCCAGTGTAAGCGGAACCGTGCGCGGGACGGTGCCTTCAGGTGCTTTTAACGCAGGTGGTCGGACGGGAATATCAATCAATACAAAGGCGGCGTTGGTGCTCATGCCCGTGGCACTGTCCTGTGTCACCCCGAAGGTGCCCATGGAGGACGCCAAAAGTGTGCCAACGGCAAAATCGACCTCGGCCACACTGAATTGGCCGCTGAATTTCCACTTGCCCGGGCCGTCGGGCACAATTGTTCCGGAAAGATTGAAGGTCCCGTGGACGCTGAATCCGGCACCATCCTTCAAGGATTCTACGGTCACACTGGCGTTGGACTTGCCCAAAGGGTCTATTTTGAGAGTGGCTCCCGGTTCCGCAGTATGGGTGGGGGCCATAGGCGGGGATTGCTCAGAAGACTTGGCGCGCATCTCGCCTGTGGCCGGGGTTGCCTGGGCGGCCATCGAGGCAGAAGTGGCAGTTTTGTCCGGTGCCGTGGGAATACAGCCGGAAAGGGAAAAAACAGGGATCACAATTGAAATGAACAGGGACAATCTACAACCGGTCCGAGCAAAGAACAGCATCATTAGGCAGGCTCCATATTGATAGTGGGCGCAAGATGCCGTGCATGCTTGAGCCAGTGGGGCATTAAAGATATTAGCACACTGCCGTCCGGTTGTCTAATCCGAGGTCGAGTATAAGTTCGTGTGCGCCTGTTATTTATGGGTGTGTCTGGGCGTGATCGATATGGAAATCAGGGTAGAATCGTGCCTTTCAAATCGTGTGCATACGCGAGGAACGGCCCATGCCCATCACCCCCACCGTGTTTTCTCAAGTCATGAACTTTCTCCCGACAGCTGCCTTCCGGCGATGCGTGGGGCGTTACCAAGGCAACAGGAAAGTTCAGAGATGTGTTGATATGGGTGCCTGCGAAAGTACAGCAGGACTTTCCTGGTGTGTGTCGCAATGGCAGATGATCTCACCAACTTTGGCGAAGACTGGTGACAATAATGGTCAATAGCCACTGACCGTGCACTTGGAACCTGTTTCAAGCTTAATCTCTTATGAATCAGGTCAGAAAGCATTATTGGACCGATTGGTCTGTGACTTGCCACATCGCAGTATTCGCAGCTATAAGATTGATTCCTCAACGATGAACCACTTCCCGCTTGAGTTGTTTCTGTTGATGCTTCGGAGAACCGCTTGGATTCTCCCTGTCTTGTGGTCGGTTTGAACTTAACCGTTGCATCGATTCTTTCCCTTTAAGATACACCCATTAACTTGATATACTCTTGCTGTTCCGAGAGATGGTGCAATGGGCTTTGCACCGAATACGGCGCTGGCGATTGGCCGTCGGATTCATATCTTGCGGGAATGGGCTGAATTGGCTATCGCGTTCGAAAGACTGGCCTGTGTTTATTGCGTCGGCGTCTTGTCTTTGGGCTAAGTCTGAACGCGCATTTTTGAGCGTTGAAGGAGACTGTGGGATGGGGTTTGACTTGGTGACCGTTGGCGTTGTTTGCGCGGATGTGATGGTGCGTCCCGTGGACACGATTCCGCCGCGCGGAACACTTGGGCTGGTGCCCATGCTGGGTATGCACCTGGGTGGACTCGCAGGCGTTACCGCCATTGTATGCAGCCGTTTGGGTGGCAAATCCGCGTTTGTCGGGCGTTTGGGCCGGGACAGTTTCGGCGATTTCCTGCTGGCCAAACTTAATGAGAACGGCGTCAATACTGCCCGGGTTCACCGGGTGGATACCTGCAATTCCTCGGCCACGGTGGTGCTCATCAGCGACGATGGCGAACGAACCTTCCTGCACCACATGGGCACGAATGCCGAAACGTCCGAGGAGGACATCGATTTTGATGTCGTCCGCGACTCCAAGGTGTTGCACTGGGGCGGCCCGGCCATAACACCCAAACTGGATGGTGCCCCCATGGGCCGCGCTTTCGAGAAGGCCCGGTCACTGGGCGTAAAGACAAGCATGGATACCTGCTACGACGGCAAGGGTGTCTGGTTGCCGCTCATTGAGCCCTCCCTGCCTCATTTGGATGTCATATTCTCCAGTTATGAAGAGGCGCGCAATTACACCGGCTGTGAAGAGGTCGAGGCGATTGCGGATTTCTATCTCTCTTATGGAATTGAGATTGCCGTGATCAAACTGGGGGCCGAGGGCATCTACATTAAGGGGCAGGGTCACAGCCTGAGGTTGCCCGCGCACCGGGTGGACCGGGTGGTGGACACCACAGGGGCGGGCGATGCGGCCTGCGGCGGATTCCTCTATGGATATACCCACGGATGGGATTTGGAACGCTGCGGACGCTTGGCCAACGCCGTTGGAGGGCTGACTGTGCAGCGCATGGGCGGTTCGGAAGCGGTTGAAAGCCTGGAACAGACCGTTGTCTTTATGGAGACTCTCCATGATTGATGTCGTTCTCACGGTGATGATTTCAGCCTTTGCCCTGTCACAGCCCGGGCATGCCTCCATCACCACGAACGACTTGGCCCCGCCGCCCGGCTTGTCCAACGGCGCCACTTCTTCGACACAGCAGAGGCCTTCCTCTTCGCCCAAGGCGACCCAAAACGCCACGAAGGGGAAGGCGTCGAAATCATCTCCCGAGACAAAACAGGAAGCGGGGGATAAGGCCGAGGCGTCCAACGGCGCAACCGTTGCGACTGCCCCGACCGGGACCGAAGTTGCCCAGCCGACCAGTGATGAAAAACAGGCGCCGACCACAAAACAGGCCAGCAGCTCCGCCAGCACCGGCCCTGTCGCCGCCTTTTGGTTTATACTTCCAAACCGCCCACCGGCGAACAAATAACAGGGGACACAGCATCGTGCCAGCACTTGCTTTGATACTTGCCGCGGCTTCGTTGATTCCCGCCTATGGCGAGACTCCCTTTGCCGTATTCTCCCCCGGTTCTGTTGTGCGTGACGCCGTCGTGGACGCGACAAACCAGCGGGTGGTGGAGGCCGTCTATGACGCCAATGCCATTTGGACCGTCAATGCAAAGACCGGGGAACGGATAGCCGAAATTCCCGCCGGTCAGGGGCCGGCGAGTCTGGCTGTGTCATCCTGTGGTGACAACCTTGCCTGCGTCAACAGTGTTGACGGAACCATAACCTTATTGACAGTTCCCGGCCTTGCGCCGAAAGCGACGCTCGCCATGGGGGGCGGACCTTCCATGGTGGTCGCCACCGAAGACAACCGTTTCGTCATCGCAGACGCATTTGATGACAGGATAGCCATACTCGACCCTGCCGGCCAGGGGAAAGTGGAGCCCTTTGCAATAAAGGCCGGGGTGCCCACCGCGTTGGCAGTGAACGGCAGCACCGTCGCATGGATCCCCCGCACAGAGGCAAACGTGCTGCTTATGGACCTGGGTCATGCGCCCGATGCCGTGGCGGCCCGGGTACCCTTTCCTGCGCAGCCGACCCTGTTGCAAAGTTTTGGCAAAGATCGCTTTGTGGTGGCCACCGCCGCCGGTCTGTACCTGCTCGATGCCCGGTCAAAATCAATTGGGGCCGGGAATAACATCGCAGTTGTGGATTTTGTTGCGGATGGTTCCAAGATTGTCGCAATTACCGAAACGGAATGTGTCGTGTTGGATGAATTCCTGAAGGAAACTGGGCGCAGCCCACTGCCACTTCCGGCCAAACGCGTCCGCTGCAATGACGGTATGATTGTCCTGCTCGCGCCACAGACCCGCCAGTCAGGGTCTTGGAGCATTCACGCGGTGGAGACGGTTGCCGCGGCGCCTGCTCCGGCTCCGGAGACCGCTCCCAAGGTGAGTGTGGCCGAGGTCAGGCCGGTCGAAGGGAGTCACGCACCGGAAGCTTCAGTCACGCCTGCACCGACTGTTGCAGCCGCGCCCCCTGCGCCGGAGGCGATGATGCCGGTTCCTGGGGCGGCCGTGCCCGAAGCTGTGGTGCAGGCGCCGTCTGCACCCGCGGAAACTGCACCTGCATCTGCACCCGCAGTCGCCCCCGCGCCGAACAGCGCAGCATCCTCCGAGGCTCCCGCGCCGTCCAAGAGGGCAAATGCCGATTCGTCGAAACTGTCCACCTACCACCAATATCCCGTCCGGGGTTCCCTGCGTGCCGCTCCGAGCATGCGCGCTTCCGCCAATCCGCTGGAAAGGCCGGGCAAACTGGGCCTCCGCGACTCGCTTACGCGCCCGGTCGAATTTGGCGAACCCAGTCTGGGATTCTCCCCGCCGGACTGGACGGAACCGTTGCGCGATATTGAGGCGGACAGCATGAAGACGGACCTGACAACAGGACGCACCGTGCTCAACAACAACGTGCGGCTGCACTTGGGAAAGATGTCTTTCAGTTCCGAGAGTTTTGCCTACTCGAATGAGTCTGCAAGCTATGAAGCCTCCGGAAATGTGCTCGTTGAACAGGCGGATTCCAAACTGACAGCAGGCACGCTCAGCTACAACGCTCCAGAGGTCAAAGTTGCCGAGGAGAGTTTTATCCTGGAGCCCCATGATCCCCAGTCGCTTGCGAAACGGCGCCTTAGCATGGGTCGCATGATTGGCGACTACGTGCACGTGATTGAGCCGACCCGTGAGTTGCGAGCGGATCATTTGGATTACAATTTCGCCACAGAAAAGGGTGACCTCACAAATGCCAGGGGCAACGCAGCCCTTTTCTTTTACAAGGCAGGCAAACTCCAAATCCTCGGTCCCAAAGACACCATAGCCCAGGATGCGTGGATCACCACCTGCCCCAATGAGGATCCACACTACCGCATTCTGATGGACGAGGTTGTTACATCCGACGGCGAGATTGTTTCGGCCAAGGGTGCCCGTCTTCAACTGGGTCACACGAAACTGCCGTTCACCATACCCTTCGCTGCGGGCGAGGAGGGGGAGAGTACCTCGACGCTGGACTTCACAACAGGGGGATTCGCCAGGACCGGTACCTTCATAAATGTCGCCCAAATGTACAAACTCTCGCCGGAATTGTCCCTGGGACCGCGCCTTATGCCAACGGAGAAGCAGGGGGTGGGCATCGGCGGAGACATGAGCTACGACTATACAAAAACGCCCTCTTCCCCGCTCTTTATGACCAAGGGCGAGTTGCACACGCTTATGACGACCAATGAACGCGGCTATCTTGAATGGTATCACCGCTACGAATGCACACCTGAACTCGTGGTCAGGGCCCAGGTCGAGGAGTGGTCTGATCAGTATTTCTTCAAGGATTTCTTCTGGGACCAGTACAAGAACAGAACTTCGCCGCACAATTTTGTCAATCTGAATTATCGGCAGGACGGCTATATTGTGTCCGGGACGGTTAATGTGGACGACTATTATTGGAAAACACCCCCTGATTCAGATTTCCCCAAGAGTGACACGGAAGAGCAGCGGGAGGCGCTGACCCAAAAGCGCGGTTTGGGCACGGAGAAACTGCCTGAAGCGTCTTTCCATCTTCTTGAACGCCCGCTCGTTGACCATTTATATGCCTCCTTTGACACTGTGAACGGCTATTACGACCGTCACTATGGAAAAGACATCCGAGACCTTTACGGAACGCGCAGCGTGAACACCGCCCGCCTGACCTATGACTGGGACCCCCTGCCCTACCTGGGGGTCACGCCCTACTACGAGGTCCAGGGCGCGTTTTACCAGAATGAACTGGGCACGGGAAACACGACCGGCGCCTTCTCGAATGTGGCCGGTGTGACGCTGCAAACCCGTCTTCACAAGGAATATCCGGGGATGTTTAACTTCTCCGGGTTTAAGCATGTCGTTGTCCCCTCAGTGACGCTGTCCTATCGTCCCTCGTCCACGCTGGACCCGCAGCTTACTCCCCACTTTGACGCGCTCGACGGTGCCGAAGGGAGAACAAGGCTGGAGTCCAAAATCTCAAACATCGTTTACGGCCGCGACGCGGAGACCAAACAGGTATGGCAGGTCTGCGCGCTTAACCTTTACCAGGGCAATGACTTTTGGAACGAGGTGCGCAAGACCAGTGACTATGAAGTGGAACTCGACCTGCGGCCCCGGCCCTGGTGGGGATTCCAGATGGTGGGGGAGAGCCACAACGTGGAACATCCCACGCTGAAACTCTCCCATTCCAGTGACCCCATTGGGAATTTGGGCGATGACTTCTTTGGTGAACGTTCCTATGCTGCAAGTTATCGGGACCAGACAGGTTCGGCGGACTATAACCGCATACTGACCCAGTTCTATTACGATGACACCATGCGCGGCGGTATCTTTAACACGCGCGTGGGCTTTGCCTACTCCGACACGGCCTCACAGATTACCAACGAGGCCATTCTCTACGGCGTGGGAGTGCGTCTTGGGGATGCCTGGTCGGTTAGTGCGGAACACATCGTGGATGTTCACGACGGAATTATGCTGCGCCAAACCTACGAGATTAGCCGTATTTTCCACTGCATAGAAGTGGGACTGCGTCTGCGCGAACGTCAAAGCGGCTATGACATCGGCGTGAAGGTCAATCTTGCCGCTTTCTCCGGGCCGCCGCTGAAGTTCTAGGCCTGGCGCTTCAGCCCGACCACCTCATAGGCGTCGACAGCCTGCTCCTTGCCTTTGACCATGAGGGCGCCCATGGGAATCGCGTCCACGCGGTCTTTGACCGCCTCCCAGACGTCCCGCCCTATAATCGTCTTCCCTGGGGCGGCGATGTCGCAAAGGCGCTTGGCCGTGTTGACCCTGTCGCCCACCACGGTGAAATCCATCCGCTTGGGCGATCCGATGTATCCGGCGATAACCTCGCCGCAGTCAATCCCGGTGCCGATGTGGAATTGCGGCCGGTTCTCCGCCGCGCGGAGAACATTCAGTTCCGTGTTGACCTGCTGCATCTCCAGCGCGGTGCACACCGCGCGGAACGGCTCGTCGCCCACGGCGATGGGCGCGCCGAAAATGGCCATGATCTCGTCGCCGATATACTTGTCGAGCGTTCCCTCGTACTTGAACACGATCTCCGTCATGGCGCTGAAATGCTCGTTGAGCAGGCCGACCAGGTTTTGGGGGGCGAGCTGTTCGGCAAGCTGGGACGAACCGCGGATGTCGCAGAACATGCTGGTCACGCGGGCCTTCTGGCCGCCGAGCACCAGCGTCTGCGATTCGTTAATCACCTTGTCCACAAGCGCATTGGGCAGGAAGCGGGCAAGATTCTGCCTGCGCTTTTCAGACTCCACAATCTGCACCGCCAGCCGCGCGTTTTCTATGGCCATGGCCGACTGGGAGGCCAGGGAGGAAAAGAGTTCCAGGTCCTCCTCGGTGAAGCGCACGCCGGGCTTGCGCGTGTCCACATAGACCGAGCCCAAAATGCGGTTTTCCACCTTCAGCGGGACGCACATCGCGCTCACAATGCGGCTGCGGATGACGCTCTCCCGGTTTCCAAAGTCCCGGTCCGAACGGTCGGCCATCAGCACGGCCTCGCCGTCGATGGCGGCCTGGCCGGCGATGCCCATGCTCGGCGAAGCCGCCTCCAGTTCCCGGCCCATCTCACGCGCCACCTTCACCCGTAGCGTGTTGCTGCGCTCATCGCTCAGCAGTACAAAGCCCCGATCCGCCTCAATCACCTCGATGATCGTGTCCAGCATGTCCGACAGGCGCTTGTTCAGGTCAAAATTCGACGTCATCACCTGGTTGGCGCGGTGCAGTGCCGCCAGCCTGCGGTAGGCGCGGCCGAAACGCTCCACTTCCTCCCCCGTGGGAGGCGGTGTGGCCGGACGGGGGGAGAGGATGCCCGAACTGCGCTTCCCGATGAGCGTCATGGTGGAGTCCACCTGGTCCATCTCGGCGCGGATAGTGTTGATGCTCTTGAGCAACTGGCTGTCTTCAGTGGCCGGCATCCGGGTGCCAAAGCCGGGCGCGTGCATCGTGTCGTCGCGGAAAATCAGGCGGCACTTGCTCCCAAACCAGATCTCGTCCATGTGCTTCAGCACCCGCTCCGACACCCGCTGACGGTTGACGTAGGTGCCGTTGAGGCTCTTCAGGTCGTGCACAATCGTCACGTTGTCGCGCCGAGAAAGGCGCGCATGCTGCCGTGACACCTCCTCGGCAACAAGAACGACATCATTCTCATCGGCCCGGCCAAAGGTGATTTCCCCTGCGGAAAGAGGGACCGTCATGGGGGACAGTCCGGGCTGTTCTATAATGACTTGCGCCATGCGGGTAGCTCCTTGTCCAAATGATAGCAGTGAAAGCAGGTCCGTTCAATTGCACCGACCGCAAATGCACCGACCGCTTACGGAAGAAAGATGCGCATGCCACCTCCCGCCTCCTTGCAAGACATGCGCACAATCCATCCCATTCCCTCGAATTGAGCCCCGAGAGGGTGGCACAACGTGCTAAGCCTGGTGTCAGTGCCATTCGGAAGCGTCCTCCGTTTCTCGCCATCTCCCACCCGCCCAGCTTCTGAACACTCGCGCGTACGGAATCTTAACACTACAGGATGCGTTGGCCGCATGGGGGGCTGTCAAGAGTTGTTTTCTATATGCAAAACCCCTATCCTATAAGTGGTTTCCGTCTGGCGGTGAGCGCATGCGAATAATGGCATACTGCCTGCCATGGAAACGCTGTTCATGGCAATAAGAGGGTAAAGGTGAATCCTCTGTGAAGGTGAAACTCTCCGAAAGGGATCGCCTCAAACGCTTGGCGCAGAGGGACAGGACAAGGTCATGGAGAAGGGAATGAGATTGGCACGTTGGAATTCAGCGACAGCCCCCTCGAATCCGGAGCAAACTTTCGGTAGATGGAGAGAAGGAAGGGAATTGAGTGGTCTGTCCCTGAATTTCCCACAGCACTGAGGACCCCGCGAATCCGACCGGTCCGCCAAAGGTCTTTCGCACTATGAGGCCGGCCGACGCCGAAGGTGTGTTCGCCAACGCAAGATCTCAGATTCAAAATGAGTGGCTTGCAAATTATAATAGGGACTTCGACAAATGTCAGAGCGAGAAGACGGCTTACGCCCTCCAAGGAACGCTTACGCGGTCGGTCTTTCAGTCAAGCATAACCTGCCCCCCGTCAGGTGTAGTTTGTCCGTCACCAAGAGACGCAAATGGACAACTCTTACCGCCCCTTTCCCCCAGGACGGGAACTCTAAGCGACTGCCCGCTGAGTAGCCTCGGCTGCACACCCTAAGGAAACACAATCATGTTCCATCTATTGCTTCTGGTTGGCTTGCTGGCTCAGGCGGATCCGCCGACGTTCCTCGACGTAAAGGACTGGGAATATGTCCGAGATCGTGGTTTTGTAGTCACCGCCTGCTGTTCCTTGTCAGACACTGAAATGATCCGGGGTATCCGAGAGTCCTTTGCGCAGGAAGATAGCAAGCTGCTCACAGTCCTCTTAATGGGGCTATTGTGGGATGGGCCCTGCAACCGTCATGCAGATTTGCTCATCGACCTGTTTCAAAATCATCCGGATTCCGAATTCAAGAGAGCCGTTGCCTTGGACGTGGGTTGTTGCTTGACCAAGACCGGGCGAATCGCACGAAGCAGGTATGGTTGCCAGTTTTATGATGTCGCATTGAGAGCTTGGGCTACGAACGCCGCTGTTTCCATGACGGGAACCTATTCATGCCTCACATTGGAGAACATGTCGCGACATAGTGGATTTTCCGCATGGCCTTATGCTGTCCAAAAGCTCTTGTTTGCGGAGCCCATTGAGAATTCAGTGTACGCGGCTTCGTCGTGTTTCAAGATTCTCGACCGAGAAGCTGAGGCAATTACTCCGGAAACTGCGTATTATGTGTTCCGGCGCTACAAGGAAATCGACATATTTCAGAATTATAGGCGGGCCTATGAAATTAAAGCGCAACCACTGCTCTCCCTTTCCTCGATACCAGAGAGCGCTTCTTTGGATCTGGTTAGGAAGAGGGTCAATACTGCCATTGCGGAGAATGGGCGCGTTCTACATGAGAAATATGGCACAGTCGATCCAAAACCATACGCCCCGCCAACTGTGGAGACACATGAGCCATTGTAGTGGGGGTTAAGGGCCGTAAATGGGGATTCAGTGCCGAATGGCACTGACTTAAGGGTTTTGCTCGATTAGCCTTTGTTTCATGACGCTCCTTGGCTTGTTGAGCCGGTCGTATTCCTTGGGCCTTCGTTTGATGGCGCGGGGTTCTATTCGGTCCGGCCTGTCTGGAATGACAGCACGGGCGATGTACTGGAGCATGTGCTGCACGAGCGCTTCGAGTGTTGTGCTGTGCGCGGAGCGCCGGACGAACGCGGATTCCCATTGCCGCACTGTGGACAGTGCCGTCTTGAAGCTCAACCGGAGGCATTGCACGTCGCGGTCGACGGCGGCGTCTGCCATGGCCGCGCGCAGCAGGTTGTAGGCGATGATGTGCATGAGTAGCTCCCTGTGCACCATTCCGGTGTTTTGCAGCGCAGGATGTCCATTCCCATCGTGGTTTTGATGTCGCGCAGGCACAGTTCGCACATCCAGCGCATGCGGTATAGCCGGGCGAAGTCTTCGGCGGTGAATTCCTTCTCGTCGCGCAGGGAGGTGACAATCACGATGGTGCTGGTGCGGAAACCGGGCACGCCCACGTGCACCGTGATTTCGCGGACGGTCATTCTGTCCGGCATGTCGCGCCACTGGTCGTGCTCCATCCATGCGGGACGCACTTTGCTCTTGTGCCACTGCACGATACGGTCGTTCTTTCCGATGCGCCGGACGTGAAACCGGGGACGTGAAACCGGGGACGCTTCCCAATTAGAAACCGGGGACGCTTCCCAATTAAGTATGAATAATGTATATGGGAACCGTCAGGCCCCGTCCATACGCCCCGCCGACAGAAGACCGCGCCCGACGCTGACGGAATTCAGGCGGAAATGGCAACGCTTATGAAGGACGCTGTCGTAACGAAAACGCATTTGTTGCGCGCTTTCAGCGCTTGTCCTTCGCGGAATTTCCTTTTCCCGGGGCGTTGCCCTGGGCTGTCTTCTTGTGCGCCTTCGGCGCGTGGTTCGAATATGAGCATTCACCAGCCAACAGGCGATGCTTAGCCTATTCGTCAGCGGTCGAGGGAGGCGACCCCTCTTTGTGCTTGTATCGTCGGCATGGTGATGCCGGTTACTTCCCGCCACAACGTCGCGTCTTGTCAAGGGGGTGTTGCTGGGGTTTCGCGAGCACTGGTACAGCCACCATTTCCAACACAGTAACCTTTTCGAATAAGTCGAGCCATTGATTGGAAATGGTGGCCGTCCCCCAGCGGCACACGCACTTTCTTGGCAGAATACGGGGGAGAACAGAAACCGGGCGCGCATGCCTTTCGGTGTGCGCGCCCGGATAAGGGTCAGTATGGGGGGCTAACTACTTTTTGCCGGCCTTCTTGGCAGCCTTCGCGGCCTTTGCCGGTTTGGCGGTCTTGCAGGTGCCCTTGCAGGCGCCCTTTTTGCCGGTGCAGCGCGGGGTTTCGAGGGCCGCCTGGGCCGCCGCGAAGCGGGCGATCGGGACGCGGAACGGTGAGCAGGACACGTAGTTCAGGCCGACGCGGTGGCAGAACTTGACAGACGAGGGCTCGCCGCCGTGCTCGCCGCAAATGCCGCACTTGAGGTCGCCGCGCGTGGAGCGGCCCTTTTCGACGGCCATCTGCACGAGCTGGCCGATGCCTTCCTGGTCGAGCACCTCGAAGGGATCCTCGGGCAGGATCTTCTTGTCGAGGTAGGCCGGCAGGAATCCGCCGATATCGTCACGGCTGTAGCCGAAGCCCATCTGCGTGAGGTCGTTGGTGCCGAAGCTGAAGAAGTCGGCGACTTCGGCGATCTTGTCGGCTGTGAGCGCGGCGCGGGGGATCTCGATCATCGTGCCGATCATGTAGCTGAGCTTGA